>CALAWP010000061.1 GCA_937895345.1 uncultured Paenibacillus sp.
CGATTATCTCTTGAAATCTATGTATTTTGCAGGGCTCAGTTCACGGATTCAGGTATTTATTGAAAATGTAAAGAAAGGATGGCGGGCATCTATGTTAAGATAAAGTAATAGCGTTTACAGGTTAAAGGAGAGTGGTCGGCATGGCGCATGGTGCCGGGCTGAAAACGGATGCTTCGTCATCCTTCATCATTGCGGGCGGAAATCTGGTATTGAAAGATGCCGTCGTCAAGGGAGCCGTTGCCGTGGAAGACGGCCGTATTGCCGCCGTGCTGGAAAGGGAAGACGAGGCGGCGCGATGGCGGGAGATGCGCCCGGAAGCGGCTGTCGTCGACGCCCGCGGCAAATACGTATTGCCCGGCTTGATCGATATTCATTGCGACGCAATCGAGAAAGAGGTGCAGCCGCGGCCGGGAACGCTGTTCCCGCTGGAGCTGGCGCTGCTCGAATTCGAACGGAAGCTGCCTCTGCACGGCATTACGACGATGTATCATTCCTTGTCGCTGGGCGTGGGGTTAAGCTTGCGCGGCGACCATTTGCTGACCGGCATGGTCGACTGCATTCACCGCTTCGCGAAGGCGCGCTCCATGGTCCGGAATCGGATCCATTTGCGTTTCGAGGTATCCCATCATCCCGGCTTGCCGATCGTGGAGCGATATTTGGAGGAAGGACGCATTCATTATTTGTCGTTTATGGATCATTCGCCGGGACAAGGGCAATACCGGGCGCCGGGGTCCTTCGAGCGGTACGTCATGAAAAATCAGGGCGTGACGGCGGCCGAAGTGCAGGAAATTGTCGACGACTTGATGAAGAGGCGGCAGCAGGTCGATGGGGACCGGTTGAAGCGGCTGGGGCGGCTGGCCGCGGCCAAAGGGATCGCCGTCGCGTCGCATGACGACGATTCGCCGGAAAAAGTCGAAGAATCGAGGAGCTGCGGAGCGACCGTCAGCGAATTTCCGATCAATCTGGCGACGGCCAGGCATGCGGCCGGCCTCGGCATGCGCGTATGCGTAGGCGCGCCCAATGTCGTCCGCGGCGGCTCCCACGACCATAATTTGCGGGCGATCGACGCCATCGAAGAAGGATCGGCCCATATTTTGTGCTCGGACTATCATCCTTCCTCGCTGCTGGCCGCGGTCTTCAAGCTGGCGGAGAGCGGCGCGGCCGGGCTTCCGGAGGCGGTCGGCATGGCATCGCTGAGGCCGGCGGAGGCGATGGGGACGGCCGGCGAGCTGGGCTCCATCGAGCCGGGCAAAGCCGCCGATCTCATACTGGTGGACCGATACGAAGGGATGCCTTGGGTGACGGATGCGTTCGTCGGAGGAAGCCATGTCTTTTCGGCTGCGGCCAGATCAGGTATAATATAGGAATTAACCGATTACCCAAGTGTCGAAAGATGGAGTTGTTTCGGAATGAAACCGACGATTTACGATATCGCCAGGCTTGCCGGCGTCAGTACGGCAACCGTTTCCAAAGTATTTAACCAGCGGGGAAGCATCAGCGAGGAAACGAAAAAGAAAATTATGCAGATCAGCAAGGAGCTGAATTACCAGCCCAGCGTCGTCGCGTCGGCTTTGACCGGCAAGAAGACGTATACGATCGGGCTGCTTATTCCGGATCTGGTCAATCCTTTTTTTGCCGAGATGACAAGAAACGTGGAGGACCGCGCGCATGAGCTCGGGTTCAACCTCGTCATTTGCAATACGGACAACGACATGCAGAAGGAAATGACCTATATCCAGCTGCTGCGGCAAAAGAGCGTCGACGGCATCATTATCGCGACCGGCGTGCGCAACGACAAGCTGCTGAAGGAGCTTGTGCACGAGCAAATTCCGATTGCGCTTATTGCCAGGGAAATGTCGGTATTGACGGCGAGCACGGTGCTGGTGGACGATTTTGCCGGCGGCTACGGCGCGGCTTCGTATTTGGTCGGTCTGGGACATAAGCGGATTGCGGTCATTGCCGAAAACTTGAGCCTCGCCAGCAGCAAGGAGCGGGTCAAAGGCTACCGGTACGCGTTGGAAGAAGCGGGCTTGGTTTACGACGAGGCCTACGTGAAGGAAAGCGACTTCTCGCTGGAGGGAGGCAGCCGCGCGGCGAGCGAGCTGCTGGATGAAGCCGAGCCGCCGACGGCTATCTTCGCCTGCAACGATCTTCTGGCCATCGGAGCGATCCAGGCCGCCAAGCAGCGGGGCATCCGCATTCCGGAGCAGCTGTCCATCGTCGGCTTCGACAATACGATATTGGCGGCCATCAGCGATCCTCCGCTGACGACGATCGCGCAGCCGATCCAGGCGATGGGACAGCAGGTCGTCGATTTGATTACGGGCGAAATCAACAATCCGAAAGCGATCAAGCAGCGCATCGTCTTGCTTCCGGAGCTGATCGTCCGGGATTCCGCGCAGCGGCCGAAGGCGCCGGAGGGCGCCGGGAAAGCGTAGCATGCAGCCGACGCGCGAGGCGGTTGGAGCGAACTTTTAGAAGGCCGGACATGGCAGCCGGCTCCTGTCTTAAGCGGACAGGAGCCGGCTGTTTGCGTTTTAATTGGAAAAAATGGATTCCACATTGCCCAGTATTTAGTTATAATGTTAATGTTTTTGACGGTGTTATAACGAATAGTCAAGAGAGGGCGTTAGTATGAGGAGATGGAGTTTGACGGTTGTCGCGTTGGTATTGCTTATGTCCGCTGTATGGTCCGTGCCGGCCTACGCGGAGCAAGGGCCGCTTACGATCCGGCTGAACGGGGAGAAGATCGACGCCAGGGACGCGGTTCCTTTTATAGACAAGAACGGCAGGACGCAGGTGCCGGTCCGATTCGTCAGCGAAGCGTTCGGGGCGCAGGTGAAATGGAACTCGAAAGACAAGACGATTGAAATCAAGGACGTGCTGCAAGGCAAAAGAATCGTCTTCCGGCTTGGAGAACAAGAATATTGGGTCGATACGAAAAAGCTGAAAATGGATACGGTGCCCGTTGTCAAGCAAGGAAGGACGTATGTGCCGGCGAGATATATCGCGGAGGCGCTCGGCGCAACCGTGAAATATGACAAAGCCGCCCATATCGTCGATATGCGCGCGGAGTTTCAAATGCCGCAGCGGGTCGCTCTGACCTTAAACGGCACCATTTTGCTGGAAAACCAATTTTACGACCTCGATCCGCTTCCGGCGGCATGGCCCAATGTGTACGAATCGGTATACCTGGTGCCGATCGAGCCGCTGGCGCGCATTTTCCATGGCAAATACGATTTCGACGCCGAATCCGGCCGGGCGAAGCTCGTCCTCGACGGCACGTCGTTCGAGTTTGAGGCGTACAGCAAAAAGGCCAAAATAAACGGAAAGCCCGTGACGCTGCCCTACGAGGTTCGGCTGGAGCACGGTTTCGTGAAGGTGCCGGGGCGGGTATTTGAAGGAGCGCTCCCAACGTACGACGCTATCGTGTTTGAGGAGCGGGCGATGATTTTCCGGGAAAAGGGAAAGGTCGATTTCGTCGACAAAGACGGCCGGAAGATCGGGCTTTCCGGCATCTACGAGCCTGAGAAATGGGCGGAGATCGTCCGCAAAAACGAAGGGGATCCGCTAATCCAAAAGGTGGACGCGTTAACCGATGCGATCGTGGCGGAAATCGCCAAACCGGGCATGACCGATTACGAAAAAGTGCTGGCCATCAACGAGTATATGGTGGAGCATGTCGAATACGACTGGGACTACACCGGTTACTACGACGCGCTATTGTACGGGAAAGCGATATGCGACGGCTTTACGCATTCGACGGGCATTTTGCTGGAAAAGATGGGCGTGAAGTGGAAATATGTTTCGGGTTACGCCGGAGTGAACGGATATGGCGACATCGACGGGTATGAATTGCTCGGATACGGGAAAAACGCTCATGCCTGGAATTTGGTGGAGATCGACGGGCAATACTATCATCTCGACACGACCTGGAACGAAGGCGGCATCAACAATAGAGAATTTACCGGCGATGAATACAACTATTTTCTGCTGACGGACGAGCAAATCGCCAAAGATCATATATGGAGGAAAGGTTTTGTTCCGCAAAGCTCCGTTAAAGATTTTGCTCCGGAAACGCTTCGCAAGCTGGAGGCGCAGGGGTATCCGCTGCTGAAGGGAAGCGTCAAGCTGAACGGCGGCGCTGCAGCCGAAGACGTTCTGATCGAAATTATGGCCGAATCGAAGGGCGGCGACAAGCTGGACTTCAGGCGCGTGATTCGCATCCCAAGAGGCGAGAGCGGCGCAAGCTTTGCGATGGCGATCGGCAAACGGTTCAAGGACGTCGAGCTGGCCGTGCAAGCCAGGGCCGTCGAATTGAACAAATACGGAACCTACCAGCTTTCCGAAAAGTATGAAATCACCGGCACCGGCGAAGCGGACCGGTTCGCGTTTGCGGTCGAGCGGAAAGCCGTCAACGCCGTGCAGGGACGAATGATCGTGCCGGCCGGTCTTGCGATTGACGAAGAGCTGGACTTCATCGTCGTGCTTCGCATCTATACCGCTATTCCGACGGGGCATGTGCTGTACGGCGACGTTCCGTTCCGGACGCAGGGAAGTCTGAAGCCGGGCGAGCGGGAGGCCGCATTCGACATCAATCGGATGGTGCCGGACGGCGCCTACAGCTATTCGGTCGAATATGTGTTTAACGAACGTTACGCCGGCGAAACGAAGGTTCAATATCCCGTTAAACATTCGGGATGGGCGGACGAGAACGGGAACGAGGCGCCGGAAGGCTACCTCATTGACGGAACCCGCTATCCTCTCGAGCAGATCGTCATTCGGCTGCAAACAAATCCGGAATGGAAACCGGAAGACGTCTCCGGGGGCAAGGTTCAAATCAGCGAAGCCGTGAAGAAGGAGATCGCCGACCTTCTGAAGGAGCATCATGCCGGCGACCATGACAAGCTCCGAAAGCTGAAATCGCTGAGCGACGCCAAAGCGCTGGAAAAGTCCGCCCCGAACGAAACGGATCGGAACGGCACCATCTACTACAGCGGGCAATCCGTTTCCGGCATCGAGGTGTTCCGCTCATACAGCGAAATAGATCTGCCCGGCCCGCATCTGTCGTACCGAATCAGCTTCAACCGGCTGCATATAACGGAGAGCAATTATTTGGATACGCTCAAGGTCGTCAACGACTACTTGCAGTCGGCGCTCGGCGCGAAGACCGCAGCGGACGTGTTCGTTATACGGGACGGTTCGCGCGAAAAGCTTGCGGAGCTGCGCAGCCGGGATCAGCTGTTTGAGCAAATTGAAAAGGGATATGCCCAGTTGATGTTGTCCTATAAAAAGGACAACGTGACTTACACCGCGTCCTTGTACGGTTTTCCTTACGATAAATCGGTATCGGTTTCCGTCACGGCCCGAATCGACCTATAGAACAGCTGCTGCCTGTGCGATACAGCCGGTTCCTGTCCTTCAACGGACAGGGCCGGCTGTTTGTCATATTTCGCGTCTTGCACTTTGGGCGGATTGTGATTACAATAGGTTTAGGAAAGCGGTTACCCATTTACGATTAGTACAGAAGAAACGGGAGTGTGGCGGCATGAGCACGGCCTATATGGATAAGAGAGACAGCGCCTTTTACGCATTCGGCGATTCGGAGCGGAGCGTGCTGGAGCTGGTGGCAGGGCGGTATATCGGAGCGAATCCTCCGGTGCCGTTCGCCTTTCGGGCGTTTTCGACGGAAGGCTTTATGCAAAACGAAGAAGGGATGTACGAGCTGGATTTGACGGCGAGATACGCCGATGCCAAAGCGGGAGCCTACGCATACGCGTTCGGCCTCGTGTGGAGCGACGGAGAGCGGTCGATCGACGGCATGCTGGAGCCGCTGGGCCCGGTTCGCTTGTATTTGAACGAGCAGCTGCTGTACCGGTCGACCGTGATAGACGAATTGAAGCCCGACGGGCGGGCGACGATTCCGCTGCTGCTCCGCAAAGGCTGGAACGCGCTTCTGATCGAAGCGAAAAAAACAGCGGCGGGCTTCGGCTGCCGGTTCGGGGCGGAGGAAGCGAAGGTGCGCATCCTCCAGGTTGCGGCGCCGTTCCGCGAGCGGTTCGGCAGCGCCGGCTGGGTATGCTCGGCTCCGTCCGACGAGAGGCTGTACGGCGAAGAGACCGGCCGCTGGCCGGATTGGGAACGGCCGGAGAGGGAAAGCGGCACGCAATGGGCGCCGCGCGCCCGCTGGACGGCCGAAGAGGCGAGCCTGCCGAATTTGGAGCGGATATTCGGTAAGCCGCGAGAGCAGGCGGCGGCCTATGGCCGAAGCGCGGTCGTTCTCCCGGCTTCCGCCGGCCGGGCGGTTTTGACGGGAAGCGCTTTAGGACCGACGCGCATTTGGGTGGACGGCCGGGAAGCGGGTTCGATATCGGAAGCGGGTCCGTTCCGGTTCGAGATCGAGGCGGCGCCGGGCGAACTGCAGCTTGTCGTATGGTCGGCGGGAGGCAAGGAGGGCTGGGGATTCCGCCTGGAGGTGTCGGCGGGCGGCCGCGAGCTTCCGCTCCGGCTGCCGGAACGGGTTCACGGCAGCGACGGAGAGTGGCTCTATGCGGGACCGCTCTCCGCCAAGGCCGAGCCGAATCCGGCGCAGACGCTCGACATGTCGAAGCTGCTTGAAGGATTGGACGGACCGGTCTACTGGTCGATCGACGCTCCGGCGGCGCGGGTTAGGCCGTATTACGAAAACGCCATGCTGAGCAACAAATGGACGGTCGGCGGCGCCACGAACTACGGCCGCTGGGATTACCCGCTCGGCGTGACGATGTACGGGCTGCTCGGTACGGCGAGGGAGCTTGAGCGGCCGGATATTCGCGAATATGCCTTGTCGCATATCCGCAGCTGCACCGACTTCTACGAATATTCGTTGTGGGATCGCGACGAATACGGCTTCCCGGCGATCAATCAGCAGCTTGTGCTGATCCGCATGCTGGACAATTGCGGCTCGTTCGGCTCCGCGATGCTGGAGGCTCATTTGCAGACGGGAGACGAGTCGTACCTGCGCATTGCCGACGTCATTGCCGACTTTATGCTGAACAAGCTGGAGCGCCGGGAAGACGGAGCCTTCTACCGGACGTGCGAAGGGGAATATTCGGCGGATACGATGTGGGCCGACGACCTGTACATGAGCGCGCCGTTTCTGATCCGCTACGCGGCGGCGACCGGGAAACGGGAGGCGCTCGACGAAGCGGCCCGCCAGTTCCTGCTGTTCAAAAAATATTTGTATATGGCGGATGAAGGCGTCATGTCCCATGTGTATGACTTCAAATACGGGATGGCGACGCGCGTGCCTTGGGGCCGCGGCAACGGCTGGGTGCTGTTCTCGCTGTCCGAGCTGCTGGAGCGGCTGCCGGATTCGCATCCGGACCGGGCTGCGCTGCTGAACATGTTCCGCGAGCTGTGCGAAGGAATCGCCAAGCTGCAAAGCGGCTCCGGATTGTGGAGACAGGTGCTGAACGAGCCGGAGGCGTATGAGGAAGCTTCGTGCACGGCCATGTTCGTCTATGCGTTTGCCAGAGGCGTTCGCTTCGGCTGGCTCGACCGCGGCGGTCCGTACGCCGAGGCGGCGCGCAAAGGCTGGCGCGGCTTGACGGAGCAGGCGATCGACCGGCAGGGCAACGTGCACGGCGTGTGCAGCGGCTCGCGGTACTCGTTCTCGCCGGATTATTACATGTACGATCTGCGGACCGTCTTGAACGACAATCACGGGATCGGCATTATGATGCTGGCCGGCGTGGAAATCGGCCGGCTGCACAAAAGTTTGGCATAAGGGCGGCGCGGGGCTGCAGGGCGAAGCTCGATCCGCCGTCTGTCGGTCAGCCGCAAAAAACTCGGAAAAAAAGGTTGATCGGCAGACGGCTTCATTGTATGATTTGGGTAACCGCTTAACTTGCGATTATACCCGATACAGTCTGCAATATATGTGATGATCGAACATTTGTGAAATTGTATTTTTTTGATGATAGGTTAAGCGCTTTACTTCATTATGATGCGAGGAGTGTTGAGGATGAAGACGGTTCGTTTGACGATGGCGCAAGCGCTGGTCCGGTTTTTGGACCGGCAATATATTTCCGTCGACGGGGTAGAAACGAAGTTTGTGGCAGGCGTGATGGGCATATTCGGGCACGGCAACGTGACGGGGATCGGCGAGGCGCTGGAAAGAAGCCCGGGTGAGCTTCGGTTCGTCCAGGGCAAAAACGAGCAGGGCATGGTGCATGCCGCCGCGGCGTACGCCAAGCAGAAGAAGCGCCGGCAAATTTTTGCCTGCACGTCCTCGATCGGACCGGGCGCTCTCAATATGGTGACGGCGGCCGCGACGGCGACGGTCAACCGGATTCCGGTGCTGCTGCTGCCGGGGGACAACTTCGCTTGCCGCCAGCCCGATCCGGTGCTGCAGCAGCTCGAGGTGCCGGGCGACTATACGATTTCGGCCGCGGACGCGTTCCGGCCGGTCAGCCGTTATTGGGACCGGATCGTCCGGCCGGAGCAGCTGATGACCGCGGCGCTGCAGGCGATGCGCGTGCTGACGGATCCGGCGGAGACCGGTGCGGTCACGCTGGCGCTGCCGCAGGATGTGCAAGCGGAGGCGTACGATTACCCCGAGGCGTTTTTCCGCAAGCGGGTGCACGTCATCGACCGCCGGCCGCCGGCGCCGGATGCGGTGGCGCGCGCCGCGGCGGCGTTCGCCGGCAAGAAGCGGCCGCTCATCGTGGCGGGCGGAGGCGTCCATTACAGCGGCGCAACGAAGGAGCTTCTCGCATTCGCCTCCGAATTCGGCATACCGGTGGCGGAGACGCAGGCCGGCAAGAGCGCCGCGCCTTGGAGTCATCCGCTGGCGATGGGCGGCGTCGGGGTTACCGGCACGCTGGCCGCCAACCGGCTCGCCCGGGAAGCCGATCTGATTATCGGCGTAGGCACGCGTTATTCCGATTTTACGACGGCGTCCAAATCGGCTTTCGGCAACGGGGAAGCGCAGTTCGTCAACCTGAACGTGAACGGGATGGATGCGGCCAAGCTGGACGGCGCGTCCGTGACGGCCGATGCCAAGCTCGGTCTGGCCGCCTTGGCCGAGTCGCTTCGCGCTTCCGGCTACAAGGCCGGCTACGGCGAAGGGGAGCTTAAGGCGCTCAAGGACGAGTGGACGAAGGAGGCCGACCGGCTGTATGCGGCGGAATGCGCCGACGGAATGTCCCAAACGAGAGCGCTGGGCGTCGTGAACGAGGAGCTGCAGCCGTCGGACGTCGTCGTATTTGCGGCGGGAAGCCTGCCGGGCGACATGCATCGGCTGTGGCGCGCCGAGGAGGCCGGCACTTACCATGCGGAATACGGCTTCTCCTGCATGGGATACGAGGTTTCCGGCGCGTTCGGGGCGTCGCTGGCGGAGCCGGACCGCGAAGTGTTCGCGGTGCTGGGCGACGGCAGCTATCTGATGCTTCACTCGGAGCTGGTGACGAGCCTGCAGGAAGGCGTGAAGCTGACCGCGCTGCTGTTCGACAACCACGGCTTCCAGTGCATCCACAATTTGCAGCGGGAGCACGGCAGCGACGGCTTCGGCAACGAGTTCCGCTACCGCGCCGAGAGCGGCGGACTGACGGGCGGCTATATGCCGATCGACTTTGCGGCGCATGCCCGCAGCATGGGCGCCGCGGCTTACACGGCGAGCACGCCGGAACAACTGCGCGAGGCGCTGAAGGCGGCGCGTGCGGAAAAAGGGTCCACGCTGATCCATATCCCGGTCCTGCCGGGCACGAACAGCGGCGGCTACGAGTCCTGGTGGCGGGTCGACGTCGCGGAAGTGTCGGCGAGCGCCAAAGTGCAAGCGGCGCATGAGGCGATGAAGGCGAAGATCGGCAAAGCTTCGCAGCTGTAGAAGCTTATCAAGCCGCGCAAGGCAAGGCTTGCCGGATGAAAGAAAAGCGGCGCCGCGCTGCTGCGCCGACGACCATATGAGGAGGATTCACATGGCGGGTTCCTGGGGTTTCAAGCTTGGCGCTCACCCGATCAACTGGGTAGGCGAGGATGTGCGCGAGCACGGAGAAAATACGACGTATGAGCAAATTTTGGACGATATTGCAAAGCTCGGCCTGACGGGAACGGAAATGGGGCGCAAATATCCGAAGGATATCGCCGTTCTGAAGAAGGAGCTGTCCTCCCGGGGTATTCAGCTCGTCTCGCAATGGAAGTCGGTCCTGTTTTCCGATCCGGCTTACCGCGAGCAGGAATTGGCGGCTTACCGCGAGCACGCGGCGTTTTTGAGCGAAATGGGCAGCAAAGTGATCAGCACGGCGGAAGTGGGAGGCTCGCTTCATTTCGACCCGCGCCGGACGCCGCACGAGAAGGAAGTGCTGCGGTTGGACGAAGCGGGGTGGCAGTCGCTGGCGGAAGGCTTGAACGCCGCCGGACAGATCGCGGCGGAATTCGGCATGAAGCTGACGTACCACCACCATGGCGGAACCGTCGTCGAGCGGCCGGAGGAAATCGACCGGCTGATGGAGCTGACCGATCCCCGTTACGTGCATCTGCTGTACGATACGGGCCACGCCTTTTACGGCGGCGCCGATCCGCTGGAGGTGCTGCGCAAGCATTACGGCCGCATCGCTTACATTCATCTGAAGGATGTCAGACGCGAGGTGCTGGAGCAGGCGCAGGCGGAAGGCAGCGATTTTGTCGGCTGTATCCGCAGGGGCGTATTCACCGTGCCTGGCGACGGCTGCATCGATTTCGCCCCGATTATCGCCGAGCTGACGGCGCGCGGCTATGACGGTTGGGCGATGCTGGAGGGCGAGCAGGATCCCGCCAAGGCGCCGGCGTACGAATACGCCCGCAAAGCGATCGACTATTTGAAAGCATTGCCGGTCTCGTCCGGCGGCGAAAGGAGCGAATAAGGCGAATGAACGGCATCCAGTTTGATTCGAGCAAACCTAACGATTTTGTGGCGATCGGCAGGTTGTGCATCGACCTGAACGCAAACGAAATCAACCGCCCGATGGAAGACACGGTTACGTTTACGAAATACGTCGGCGGCTCGCCCGCCAACATTTGCATCGGCATGGCGCGACTGGGGCTCAAGACGGGCTTTATCGGCAAGGTGGCGGACGACCAGATGGGACGGTTTATCGTCCGCTATCTGAAGGACAACGGCATCGCGACAGACAACGTTGTTACGGACGATACCGGGGCGGTGACGGGGCTTGCTTTTACCGAAATTAAGAGCCCGACGGACTGCAGCATTCTCATGTACAGAGACAATGTCGCCGATTTGAAGCTGACGGCCGGAGAGGTGCGCGAGGAGACGGTCGCCGGCGCGAAAATGCTGCTCATCTCCGGCACGGCGCTGGCGAAAAGCCCATCCCGCGAGGCGGTGTTCCAGGCGCTTCGGCTCGCCCGCAAGCACGGCGCGGTCATCGCTTTCGATCTCGACTACCGGCCATATACGTGGACCTCGGACGAAGAAACGGCGGTTTATTATAACCTCGCCGCCGAGTATTGCGACATCATCATCGGCACGCGCGAGGAATTCGATATGATGGAGCGGATGGATGCGGCCGGCCGGGACGATCATGCGACGGCGGCGGCCTGGTTCGGCCATCGCGCCTCGATCGTCATTATCAAGCACGGCAAGGAAGGCTCCATCGCTTATGCGAAGGACGGCTCCAGCCATCGCGCCAAAAGCTTCAAGGCGAACGTCATCAAGACGTTCGGAGCGGGAGACTCTTATGCGGCGGGCTTCCTGTACGGCCTGATGCAAGGCTGGACGATCGCAAACAGCATGGAGTTCGGCAGCGCGGCCGCGGCGATCGTCGTCTCGAGCCACAGCTGCTCCGACGCGATGCCGACGGCCGAGCAGGTGAAACGGTTTATCGCGGAAAGCGAATAGGACAGGGGCAAAAAAGCAAGACGGCATAATCGAGCAACGCGCCGGATCGGACCATAAAGACAGCTCCAGCCGATCAAGGCCGTGATCAAGCGTAAATCGGCTGCAATCGTACAATGATTTATTTTGAAGAAACCTGAAATCCATTACCGAAAGGACGGGCTTACGATGACGACTCAACCCGAAACAATCCTTAATTATATTGGCGGCCAATGGACGCCTTCGACGTCCGGCAAGACGGAACCGGTCTACAATCCGGCGACGGAAGAAATCATCGGCCATGTGCCGCTTTCTTCGAAGGCGGAGCTGGACGCGGCCGTTCAGGCGGCGAAGGCGGCTTTCCCGGCCTGGAGCCGGACGGCGGTGCCGCGGCGCGCGCGCGTGCTGTTTAAATATCAGCAGCTTCTCGTCGACCATTGGGAAGAGCTGGCCCGCATCATTACGAAGGAAAACGGCAAGAGCTACACGGAAGCGTACGGCGAAGTGCAGCGCGGCATCGAATGCGTCGAGTTCGCGGCCGGCGCGCCGTCGCTCATGATGGGCAAGCAGCTGCCGGACATCGCGACGAATCTAGAGTCGGGCATGTACCGTTACCCGGTCGGCATCGTCGGCGGCATTACGCCGTTCAACTTCCCGATGATGGTGCCGTGCTGGATGTTCCCCCTCGCCATCGCGTGCGGCAACGTGTTCGTGCTGAAACCTTCCGAGCGGACGCCGCTGCTGGCTAACCGGCTGGCGGAGCTGTTTGCGGAAGCGGGACTTCCGGCCGGCGTGCTCAACGTCGTGCACGGCGCCCATGACGTCGTCAACGGTCTGCTGGAGCATCCGGACGTGAAGGCGATCTCGTTCGTCGGTTCGCAGCCGGTGGCGGAATATGTGTACAAGACCGGCACGGCCCATGGCAAACGCGTCCAGGCTCTCGCCGGCGCGAAAAACCATTCGATCGTCATGCCGGATGCCGACCTCGACGCGGCGGTGACGCAAATTACGGCGGCGGCCTTCGGTTCGGCCGGCGAGCGCTGCATGGCGTGCGCCGTCGTCGTAGCGGTTGGCGACATTGCGGATACGCTGATCGAGAAGCTGAAGGCGGCGGCGGACGCCATCGTCATCGGCAACGGCGCCGACGAAGGCGTCTTCCTCGGTCCGGTCATTCGCGGCCCGCACAAGGAGCGGACGATCCATTATATCGAAACGGGCGAAAAGGAAGGCGCGCTGCTGCTGCGCGACGGGCGCAAAGACGCGGCGGCGGGAGACAAAGGGTATTTCGTCGGGCCGACGATCTTCGACGGCGTCACTTGCGACATGAAAATTTGGAAAGACGAAATTTTTGCGCCGGTATTGTCGATTGCGCGCGTCGATACGCTGGAGGAAGCGATCGAGCTGGCCAACCGTTCCGAGTTTGCGAACGGAGCCTGCCTGTTCACGCAAGACGGCAGCAACGTGCGCCAGTTCCGCGAAACGATCGATGCGGGCATGCTGGGCATCAACCTGGGCGTCCCGGCGCCGATGGCGTTTTTCCCGTTCTCCGGCTGGAAACAATCGTTCTACGGCGACTTGCACGCCAACGGTACGGACGGCGTCGAGTTTTTTACAAGAAAGAAAATGGTTACGGCGCGCTGGTAGGCGCGGTATGACGACATAGAGCGATCGGAAAGGGCGATGACGGATGGGGAAAGTAAAAGTCGGTATTATCGGGGCCGGCCGCATAGGCAAAATACACGCGGATAACTTGCAGCGGCTCGCAAACGCGGAGGTGGCGGCGATCAGCGATCCGTTCGCGGACGAAGCGCTGGCCGCCTGGGCGGCGGAGCGCGGCATCGGACAGGTGAGCAAGGATGCGGAGGATCTGATGAACGATCCGTCCATCGACGCCGTGTTCATCTGTTCGCCGACGGACACGCACGTGCCGCTGATCAAGCGGGCCGCGGCGGCGGGCAAGCATATCTTCTGCGAGAAGCCGGTCAGCATGGACATCTCGCAGACGAAGGAGGCGCTGGAGGCGGTGCGCGCCGCCGGAGTGAAGCTGCAGGTCGGCTTCAACCGGCGGTTCGACCATAATTTCAGCCGCGTGCGCGAAATCGTGGAAGGCGGAGAAATCGGCGAGCCGCATATTATTAAAATTACGTCCCGCGATCCGGCTCCGCCGAGCGAAACGTATATCCGGGCTTCCGGCGGCATCTTTATGGACATGATGATTCACGATTTCGATATGGCGCGTTACGTCAGCGGACTGGAAGCCGAAGAAATTACGGCCGTCGGCAGCGTGCTGGTCGATCCGGTGTTCGAGCGTTGCGGCGACGTCGATACGGCCGTCGTGACGATCCGCTTTACGGGCGGGGTCATCGGCATTATCGACAACAGCCGCAAGGCGGTGTACGGCTACGACCAGCGGGTAGAGGTGTTCGGCTCCGGCGGCAGCGTCGCCGTCGTCAACGATTACCCGAATACGGCCGAGGTGCATACGGCCGAAGGGGTTCGCCGCGACAAGCCGCTGCACTTCTTCCTCGAGCGGTATAACGAGGCGTATATCGACGAAACGAGGCAGTTTATCGCCAGCGTCGAGAGCGGCGCGGCCGTGCCGGTCAGCGGCGAAGACGGCCTGCAAGCCGAGCTGATGGCGCTTGCCGCACATTGCTCGCTGAAGCTGGGCCGCCCGGTGAAGCTGGCGGAAGCGCTGGATCTGGCGAAGAGCGGCGCGGTTTAAGTCCGATTGACGGAACGGAAAAGTAAGGAAAGGAAAGGATGATGGCAATGAGTTCAACGAGCTCGAAGCTGATTGTGCCCGAAGCGGCGGTTCCCGCCGCCGACGGCGTAGTGCTGGAAGTGACGCCGGAATCGGCCGGCTGGCAATATGTCGGTTATGCGACCGTCCGGCTGCAGGCGGGACAAACGTTCGTCCGGGAAACCGGAGAGAAGGAAGTTTGTCTGGTACTGCTGGGCGGACGCTGCGGCGTCAAGACGGCGGAGCGGGAATGGGCGGCCATCGGCGGCCGGACGAGCCCGTTTGACGAGGAGCCTCCTTACGCCGTTTATGTGCCGGCCGGAGACCGTTACGAGGTAACGGCGCTGACCGATCTCGAATTCGGCGTATGCTCGGCGCCGGCTTCCGGCAAGCTGCCGGCGCGGCTCATCGAGCCGGGCGACGTCAAGGTCGAGGTGCGGGGCAGCGGAAGCATGGAGAGGATCGTCCGCAACATTTTGATGGAATCGTCGGAAGCGGAAAGCTTGCTCGTCGTGGAAGTGATCACGCCGGAGGGACATTGGTCCAGCTATCCGCCGCACAAGCATGACCGCGACGCGCTGCCGGACGAATCGTTTCTGGAGGAAACGTATTACTTCAAGGTGAAACCCGAGCAAGGATTTGCCATCCAGCGCGTCTACACGGACGATCGCTCGCTGGACGAGACGCTGACCGTGATGAACGGACAGACGGTGCTCGTGCCGAAGGGCTACCATCCCGTTTCGGCCCCGGCCGGCTACGAGGTCTATTATTTGAACGTTATGGCCGGTCCCGTGCGGACCTGGAAAATTCACAACGATCCCGATCACGAATGGCTGCTGAAAAAGTAACGGTTTGAACAGAGGCCGCCAGTTTTTGCGGAAAGACTTGGGGTTGCGAGACGAGACTGCCGATTCGCCGGAGCTAATCGGCAGTTTTCGTGCGAAAAGTTGTGCTTGAACGGTTGCGGACGGCGGCGGATTTTATTCCCGGAAAGGATCGATAGGCGATGAGCGCGATGTTGGAAAAGATGACGGAGGAGCAGCGGTTTCTCGTTCGGCAGTCGATGGAGCATATGGACCGCTATTACGACGAGTCGATGGGTCTTCTGCTGAACAGCGAGGACGGGGAATTGACCAGACATTCTACACGGGGCAGCTCCCACTATGCGGTCGGATTGCTGCTGCGCGGGGCGCCCGGCGATTTCGAGAGAGCGTGCCGGGTGATGGAACGGGTGCTCGACATGCAGTTCGACTGTCCGGACGAGATTTATCACGGAACGTTCCGGACGTCCCCTCAGGCGGGTCATCCGCCCGCCGGCAATTATCCATGGCGGTCGCTTGGCCAGGGGCACGCTTATTTTTTGGCTTCGACGTTTGAAAAGATCTCGGCGGCGTTTCTGGAGTCTGCCATAGGCGGCGCGCGGACGGGCATTCCTGCGGATGCGGACCGGGAAGCGATCCGCGAAGCGCTGGAGGCGGCCGTCGATGCGGTGCTGCCGCCGGTCTGGAAGAGCTACGACCCGAATTGGCGGGAGTTTATCGCTTGCTCGTTTGCCGTTATTTTGGAGCTGTTCGAAGCGTCGCTGCCCGAGGCGTTAGTTGCTCGGATCGACCGGGCGATGAAGCTGGCGGTGGAAGGATCGATCGCAAGGCGGCAGTCCGATGCGGTCCCGATGAACACGAATATCGAACTGATGCATCTGTTCATTTGCGATTATTACGGTTCGAGATACGAGGATGCCGCTTGGCTGGAGCATGCCGGACGCGAGGCGGCGGCTTTTGTCGAGTCGTTCCGCGAGTTCGGCTCGTTCGCCGAATTCAACACCACGACCTACTACGGCGTCGACTTGACCGTGCTGGGGCTCATTCGCCAATACGGCAAATCCGATAGCGTCACCGTCATGGGCCGCGATGTCGAACAAGGGCTGTGGCGCAATATCGCGCTTTATTACAATGCCAATCTCGAAAATATGTCCGGTCCGTTCTCCCGCGCTTACGAGATGGAAATGCTCGGACACAGCTCGGTGGGGGTATTCATCTATCTGGCGCTCGGGCGCGGTTACGAGCATTTGGCCGGCATCAACTGCGAGAGCGGCCACGACCCGATCATCGCGCTGGCCGGCGTCGAGGTTCCGGAGGACGTGCTCCCCGTCTTGAAGTCGCATCCGGGCGACCGTTATGTGGAAAAGCGGTTCCGCGAATTGTGCGAGCGGGACAAGCCGGGCCATAACCGCAATTTGTGCACGGCTTCCGCTTGGATCGAGTCGAGCCGGATGATCGGAGCGATGTCGGGCAGCCGCAACACGAACGGCCAAATGCACCCGGCGACGATCCATTGGATGACGGAGAGCGGCGACAAATATTACTTGCGGCTGCTTCGCCGATTGCCGGGCGAGAGCTGGAACAGCCATTTGCGCGGCATTGCCTTCGAGGCGTCGGCGTCCAAAGATGGGTTAGGCGTTGACGTGGAGCTGCGGACGGACAGGGATATCGAAGTATATTTCGAAATTACGGGCCCCGGCGTCGAAGCTTCGGCTATTTCGGAATCAAGCTGGCAGTTTCCGGGACTTGCGCTGGACGTGGAGGCGGACGCCCCCGTACCGGCGGTCAGAGTGGAGAAAGGTTTGGCGGAGATCGTATACGTGCACCGTGCAGCCCAAGGCAGCTTGGCGCCCGGTCATATGCGATTCAAGCTGACGGTTCGGACGTAGTCGTCCGGGCAAATGCGATTCGAGCCGACGGTCTGTCGCAATCGTCCCGGCATATTCGATTCAAACCGGCCGTTCGGTCGCAGCCGGCTCGGGCAGCGCTTGGCGAACGGAATGAGCAGACCTCAACCGTAAGGCTTATCCCATAAGCGTTCGGAACCCGGAAAGTATGGTAAGATCCGATGCAAAGCTTGGGGAACGCTCCGGTTGAGGCCGGCCATTTTATACTTGTATGCGCTTGCAGTTTAGCAGGGGGGCGGCTTCTATGGCCGCGGCGTTGGTTTACTCTTTGCTGTACAGGCTGTCAATCGCGGCAGACTTACAGGTTGAAAGACTCGGCGTATTATAGCTGCCTGCTCGGCGCTGCGCGTTCACAGCTTCCCTGCTCAGTGCGGCTCGTTCACAGCTTCTCTTGAGGAGACGTTAGTCCGGCTCGGCGGCGTGGACGCTCCGGTATTGCATCGGCGTGACGCCGAGCTTCCGCTTGAATACCCGATGCAAATAATTGGCGCTGGAAAATCCGTTGCGGACCGCCAACTGCTCGATCGTTTTGGAGCTTTGTTCGAGCTCGCGGCACACGTGGCTTAACCGGACGCTTTCGACATAGTCGCTGAACGTGGAGCCGGTTTGCGATTTCAAAATGCGCTGCAGCTGCCGGGGGCTGATATGGATGCGTTCGGCTACTGCCTCGAGCGTCAGCGGCTCTTGGTAATTGTCTTTAATAAACTGCTCCGCAAGCCGGCACCGGTAACGGTTTATGTCGCGCGAAGGGAGCTGTTGCTGCGGTTCGGGGAAGTAGGCTCGCGTCATGCGCAGCAAAATATTGACGATCGACTGCCGGATGACGGTCAGCAGGCCAGGCTGGCTTTCGTACCAGGCGCGGTAAGCCGTCAGAAAACATTCCATCGCCCGAAAACGGTCCATGGCGGGACGGAGCGGGATGAGTCCCAGCTGTCGCACGCAAGTTTCCGCTTCGTTCCATTCGGCTTCCGCCCCCCAGCTTTTGGCCGGCTCGCCTTCCTCAAGGCGGACGATTTGAATGCGAAGGCACAATTCGTCCATCGCTTCCTTGGGATGGGCCTCCTGATAATGCATGACGCCCGGAGCCGTCAGATACATCATGCCTTCGGCGAGCGCATAGGGCATATCCTCGAGGATGACCATCCCTTTGCCGCGGGGAACAAAATGCAATTCGTATTCCTCCGAGTGCTTGTGAAATCGGTCGATTTTTCCGGCTGGAAAAGTCGTAAGATGGAACCGGATGACGCGGATGCCAAATGGTCCCCAGCGAAAATCGGCGTGCAGATGCTCGAGCGCGTGGCGCTGTTCCGTCATGAGCCCGTAAGGGTAAGCGTGATCGCCGCCGGCGGTCGTAAGGGCGGCAGTTGCCGGATCGAGAACGGCACGTTTATTCAACGTCGAATCGTTAGCGGTAATCGGAGCTGGTGTTGAGTCGAGGACTGTACGGGCAACCGGTGTCGAGCTGGCGGTACTATGGGCATCAGGCGTCGAGCCAGCTTCGGCAGTGTGTGCAACCGGCGTTGCGTTGACGGCAGTTTGGGCAACCGATGTCGAAATAACAGCATTATGAGTAACCTGTGTTGAGTTAGCGGCAGAATGAGCACCAGGCGTCGAATTGGCGGCATTATGAGTAACCGATGTCGAGTTAGCGGCAGTATGAGTAACCGGTGTCGAGTGAACAGCGATCTCTGGGCTAGATGTATTTGGGTTGTGCGCCATCTGGTTGCGATTCCTCCTTTCATTGAGATAAGGCCGGTTCAGCTAGTGGACCCATGTGAACGATGGGAAATGAATGAAGCAAAGTTATCCAGCAAAGTTATCCAGAAAATGTAACTAGTAAAGGTATCTGGAAAATGTAACCAGTAAAGGTATTCGGAAAATGTATCAAGCGAGGTATCAAGCAAATGTATCTAGCAAATGTAATCCGCAGAGGTTTGGCTCTTCAACAATCGTAACGAACGGAGGAGACCTTATTGACTCCCCAATCAGCAAAATGCCGAATGAGTTCAATAAGGCCAGCCAGGTTCGATCGATATGAAATCGCGGTTTGCAGCTCGACCAATTTGCGCAAAGGATGAAAGCCAACTGTAAACAGTATAGACAGTTACGAAACGTTCGCTTCTGTGCCAAATTGTGTCGGTGTAACGAAATGTGAGACTCTAACGGACATGAGCGCAGCTTAGAATCCAAAAACAGAGTTCTCGCAGCTGTAACGGTCATGAGAAACTCTTAGAGCCGGAAATTCCCGTTCGCCGAGACTAAAACAGTCCCTAAGGTGCTCGTATGTCCGTTAAATCGATCAATGTGCATATTTGGCCCTCTAAGCGTCTGTGATGTCCGTTAGCGAGCGCAGCTCAGCGCAGCGGCAATGCTCAAACGTTCGCTTCTGTGCCAAATCGTGTCGGTGTAACGAAATGTGAGACTCTAACGGACATGAGCGCAGCTTAGAATCTAAAAACAGAGTTCTCGCAGCTGTAACGGTCATGAGAAACTCTTAGAGCCGGAAATTCCCGTTCGCCGAGACTAAAACAGTCCCTAAGGTGCTCGTATGTCCGTTAAATCGATCAATGTGCATATTTGGCCCTCTAAGCGTCTGTGATGTCCGTTAGCGAGCGCAGCTCAGCGCAGCGGCAATGCTCAAAAACTGCTTACTGATGATCGGCAACAGCGCACGATTCTTTACAGCGGCACGGCCTGCGCGGTGACGGCCGAGCGCTGGGCGGCTTCCATCAGCCGCGTCAGGTCGAGTGCGATGGACAAGTTGCGCTCGGCGCGGGTGCCGTCGCGGATGTGCGCGACCCATTGCTCGAAGGCGCTTGGCAGGGCGGGCGGCAGCGCGTATTCGTGCCACAGCTTCGCCTGGTCGCCGCCGAGCTTGGCGCTTTTGTACATCAGCTTCCCGTCCTTGGCGCTGTAGACGGCGCTGCCTTCGGTGCCGTGAAGCTCGAGCGTGAACGGGGACGAGCGGTTGACGAAACCGGCCTCGACGATGCCGAACGCCCCGTTCTCGTACTGTAGCGTAGCGATGGCGTTATCCTCGACTTCCTTGCCGGTATAGCGGCCAAAGAAGGCGCTCACCGACTTCGGCATGCCCAGCAGAAGGCGGACGATGTACATCGGATGGCAGCCCAAGTCGATCATGGCGCCGCCGCCGGCTTCGGAGCGGCTGAAGAAGCCCTGCGGCAAGTAGCCGAGCGGGCTCGCCTCGCTGGGCAGCGCGCCGCTGTGCGCCAGCCGGGCGCGCGCGCTCGTCAGCTCCCCGAGAAGGCCGCTGCCGGCCAGCTCCTGCGCGCCCAGCACAAACGGCAGGTTCAGGCGAGGCAGCGAAACGACCATGGCGACGTTCGCGTCCCGCACCGCTTGCAACACCCGATGGCAGTCCGCTTCCGCGAGCGTGACAACCTTTTCCGTGAAAATATGTTTGCCGGCCCTGGCGGCCGCGATAAGCAGTTCCGGATGGCGGGAGGTCGCTTCCGTCACGATGACGCCGTCGATCGAGGGGTCGGCGAGGAGGCGGTCCAGTTCGGCGCAATACGGCACGCCCCGCGCTTCCGCTTCCCGCCGTCCGCGCTCCGGATCGGCGTCCCAGACGGCGGCCAGCTCCGTGTCGGGATGGTCGAGCGCCTGTTTGGCGTAATCTTTGGCGTGGACATGCCAGAAACTAAGCACGGCAATCCGAAGCTTGCGCGCCAGCCCGGCGCCGTTTCCGGCGGACGTTCCGGCGTGAGCGGATGGCCTCGCCGCCGTGCAGTCGGATGGCCGAACCGCCGTGCTGTCGGATGGCCGAACCGCCGTGCTGTCGGATGGCCGCGCCGCCGTGCAGTCGGATGGCCGAACCGCCGTGCTGTCGGATGGCCGAACCGCCGTGCTGCCGGATGGCCGAACCGCCGTGCTGCCGGATGGCCGAACCGCCGTGCTGCCGGATGGCCGCGCCGCCGGGCTGCCAGATGCACCAAGGGAGGCTGCGGAGCTTGCCGATTCGTAAGTCGTCATGCTTGCCGCCCCCTTAATCGAAGTAGATCGCTTCGCCCGTTCTGGAAGATTCGTAGATCGCTTCCAGCAGCTGCGAAACGACCAGCGCCTGCTCCGGCGTTACGACCGGTTCCGTATCGTTGACGATCGCATCGATCCACATGCGCATTTCGACGTCCTGCATCGTCTCCCGCTTGCCTTCGTAGAAGTCGGCGCCCTTCGGATCGAGCTTGAATTGCCGCTCGTACAGCTTGCCGTGCGACTCGCCGTTGATGCGCAAGCCGTCCGTCATGTCCGCTCCGGCTTCCGTGCCGCAGAGGGTGCAGCGGGCTTCCCGCGTATCGAGCGTATTGAGCGCCCAGCTGGACTCGAGCATAATGGTGGCGCCGTTTTTCATGACGATCATGCCGAAGGCGGAATCTTCCACCTTGAATTTGTCGGGGTCCCAAGATCCCCAGGCGTTGGCCGCGTTGGCCCGCTTGGACAGCTTATGGTATTTGGTGCCGAGCACGACGCTCGGCTCGTAGTTGTTCATGAGCCACAGCGTCAGGTCCAGCGCATGGGTGCCGATATCGATAAGAGGGCCGCCGCCTTGCTTTTCCTCGTCGAGGAATACGCCCCAGGTCGGCACACCGCGCCGGCGGACGGCATGCGCCTTGGCAAAATAAATATCGCCGAGCTCGCCGTTCTCGCACATTTTTTTGAGCAGCATGCTGTCCGAGCGGAAACGGTTGTTGTAGCCGATCGTCAGCTTTTTGCCCGTGCGCCGGGCGGTTTCCAGCATGCGGCGGGCGTCCGACGCTTTTTTGGCCATCGGCTTCTCGCACATGACATGCTTGCCGGCTTCAAGCGCGGCGATGGAAATTTCGGCATGCGTATCGTTGGCCGTGCATACGTGCACGACATCGACGTCCGCCTGCTTCAGCAGCTCGCGATAGTCGCTGTACACTTGGGCGCCGGGCGCCCCGAATTGGTCGGCCGCTTTGCGGGCCTGCTCGATAAACATGTCGCAAAACGCGACAACCTCGACTTGCTCGATCTTTTGCAGGCTGGGCAGATGCTTGCCCGTGGCGATGCCGCCGCAGCCGATAATCGCAACCTTAACTTTGTTATTCATGCTGTTTCCTCCTAATCATATCACAAACTTGGGCTCATTCTAGCATGCAAGGAGGAGGACATAAAATAAACGATTGCGACAACTTGGTGTGCACAATCGCGACAACTGTTGCGTTTAACAAAATCTTTAATGAATGGAAGGGCAAAAGGATGGTATGATTTGAGACAAGCAATTCATCATTCCATAACTCCCCCAAACGCTGTATGATACGATGTAGGAACTAACTTCGTAGCAGACAGGGGGGACGGGAGCTGTCCAGCATGCGGATATGGAAGTGGCTGTGGAGCAGCGTCACGAACAGCTTCAAGCTGAAGCTGATCGGAAGCCTGTTCTTTATCATCATCGTGGCTTTCGGCATCGCGAGCCTGTATACGTATCACAGCAATCAGCGGCTGTTCCGGGATGAGCTGAGCAAGCAAGCTCGCATCACAAATCAGGAAGCGCTTTCAAAGCTGGAGCTGAAGGTTCAGGAAATGAAACGCATTTCACAGCTTCTTGTGTTTAACGGCGAAATCGAACAAATGATACGGCGGTACAATCTGTACATGGACAGCGACAAATTTCAGCTGTACCTGGAAATGCAGAGGATCGACGAGCTCATTAACCAGCTCCGGTCCGAGGCGCCTTATATAACGGGGCTGTACATGCTCGATCCCGGCGGCGAAACCGTTTATTACCGGTACAACACCCCCGCGATCAACGAGCTGAACAAGAGCTCCCTCGATCCGATCCGGCTTCATCTGGCGGATACGTCCGGGGAGCTGATCTGGATGAGGATGCCGCTGCCGAGCGAGGTCGAGCCGGGAGGCTTCCGCAATACGATCGTCGCTTCCCGATGGATGATCAACGGCTTGCAGCAGCGCTACGGCATGCTGGTCATGTCCATCGACCAATCGTTTCTGGCGGAAGGTCTCGAGGAGCTGACGAAGGACGGAACGGGCAAAGTCTATCTGTTCAACCGCAGCCACGAGCTGCTGTATTCCAACGAGGGGGAGCTGACGGAGGAAGAGCTTCGAACGGCCAGAGGAGCCGGCAATTCGCAAATCATCGGCGGAGAGCTCTATTCCCGAAGCGAATCGATGAATCCGCTTACCGACTCCTTTCTGCTCGTCAGCTCGAAATCGATGGACAAGATTGAGGAGAAGAACCGGCGCATCGCGGAAACGATTATTATCGCGGGACTGCTGATCGCGGTGGTGGCCAGTCTTCTGATCGTGCTGACGCTGGAGCGGCTGCTCCGTCCGCTGGCCGATCTGTTGATAGGGCTCCAGAGGCTCCGTTCGGGCAAATTCGAGACGAGGGTCAAGGTGCGCACGAAGGATGAGCTGGCCTATATCGGAGACAGCTTCAACGCGATGGCGGAGCATGTCGAAGGGCTGATCAAGAAGGTGTACATGACCCAGCTCAGCGAGCGGGAGGCGGAGCTGAAGGCGCTGCAGGCGCAGCTGAACCCGCATTTTTTACACAACTTTTTTAACGAAATGTACTGGAAGCTCCATCTGCAGGGGGAAAAGGATACGGCGAAGCTGATCGCGGCGGTGTCGGAAATGCTGAAGCATTCGCTTATGCCCGTCAGAATTCCGACGACGGTCAAGGAAGAGCTGCGGCAAATTCGCAATTACGTCACGATCCAGGCGGAATTGTTCGAGACGGACCTGGAATTCGTCGTCGAGGCGGAGGAGTCCGTCATGCATTGCGGGATGATGCGCTCCCTGCTGCAGCCGCTGGTCGAGAACGTCTTTATGCACGCCTTCCGCAACCAGTTGACGCCGAAGACGCTTCGCGTCCGGATTGCGGAGGAGAAAGGATTTTTGCGCATCGATATCGCCGACAACGGCTGCGGCATGGAGCGGGAGCTGATCGACAAGCTGCTGCGCCGCGGAGAATCCAATGCCCGGGAAGGGCGGCGCGAAAGCATCGGCATTCGCAATGTGGCCCGGCGAATCGAGCTGCTGCACGGGGAGCCGTACCGGCTCGAGATCGACAGCAGGCCGGGGGAAGGGACGACCATGAGCCTGATCTTGCCGGCGGATTCGGCGGACGCCGCCGCCGTCTAGCATTCACACATCTCTTCGTAAGGGGGCGCTTAGCCAATGAGTTACGGAAACGCGATGGTTGTGGAGGATCAATATCATTTTCGCAAAGGTCTTGTGAAGATGATCGAGGAAAGCGAGCATAAGTGGAATGTCGTCAGCGAGGCGAGCAACGGACGCGACGCCTTGAAGATGCTTGAAGTGCATAAGCCCGATCTGGTGCTGACCGATATTCGGATGCCGGCGATGGACGGCATCGAGTTCGTCACTCAAATGCGCCGGATGCATCCGGACACGATCGTCGTCATCTTGACCGGGTTCAAGCATTTCGAATACGCGCAGGCGGCCGTCAAGCTCGGCGTCATGGACTTTCTCGTCAAGCCTTGCACGGAGGAGGACGTTCGCGACATGCTCGGCCGTGCCAGCGAGAAGTTCGAGGCCATGCGCTTGCCGGAGCCGCAGACGGCGGAAGCGCGGCCGGAAGACAAGCAGGACAACGTCATTCGAAAGGCGATCGCCTATGTCGAGAAGCATTACGCGGACGATTGCCGCATGACGGAGGTCGCCTCCCACGTCCACCTCAATCCGAGCTACTTCAGCGTGCTGTTCAAGCGGGTGACAGGCGAAAGCTTTACCGCTTACGTCACCCGGTTTCGGATGGAAAAGGCGATGGAGCTGCTGCGCACGACCGACATGAAGGTGTTTGAAATCGCAAGCGCGACGGGATTTGGGGAGCCGAATTACTTTACGAACGTGTTCAGGCAGCATTTCAGGCTGTCGCCTAAAGAATGCCGCAGGCGGCTGGCGAAATAAGGCCGTTTGCGAAGAGGGACCCAATAAAGTTATAGAAACGATCTATAATTTTTTAAGGGTTCTTTTTTCATGTCCGCTTTATACTGAAACTACGGAATGATCCGAACGTCAGGAGGAACGGCAATGGGTGCACGAAATCGATGGCGGTCAAGCATGGCGGCAATCGCCCTCGCCGTTTGCGCGGCCGGATGCAGCGGCATGACGGACGACGGCGGCGGAGACGACGGCGCGGCGGCGGACGGGCGGAGCAAAGTATCCGTCGTCGTACAAGACCGCGGAGCGGTAGCCTCGTCCGAAGGGTCGTACGAGAACAACCGCTGGACCCGATGGATTCAGAAGAACGGACCCGTCAACGTCGAGTTCGTTCCCGTGCTGCGCAGCGAGTCGAAGAAGCTGCTCGGCGTCATGTTCGCATCGGGTTCGGCGCCGGATATTATTAACGAGACGAACGCACCGTTCCGCAACAATTTGTACGAGCAGCAGAAGCTTATGCCGTTGGACGATCTGCTCCGGTTTATGCCCAATTACGTCAAGCTGCTGGAGGAATATCCGCAGCTTCGGCAGGCCGGCACGAAGTCGGACGGCAAGCTGTACGAGATCGGGCGCGTCAATGAGGTCAACCCGCTGCACGTATTTTTTATCCGCAAGGATTGGCTGGACAAGCTGGAGCTGGACATGCCGGCAACGACGGACGAGCTGCTCGCCGTCGCCGAGGCGTTTGCCCGGCAGGATCCCGACCGCAACGGCAAGGACGACACGTACGGCATCAATATCAGCTACAACTCGGAAGGGGCCGTCAACGAAATGTTCGGCATCCAGCAGGAGCACAGCTGGGGCTTGCGAGACGGCAAGGTCGTCCGGCAGTGGGACAAGGAGCTGGCCGCGCTGCAATTCAAGAAACGGCTGTACGATGCCGGCGCGATCGACCGCGATTATATACGCGATAAGGACGGAAGCAAGGCAAAGCAGGATTTTATTAACGGAAAACTGGGCATTTACG
This sequence comes from uncultured Paenibacillus sp., assembly GCA_937895345.1. Lineage (GTDB taxonomy): Bacteria > Bacillota > Bacilli > Paenibacillales > Paenibacillaceae > Pristimantibacillus. The sequence goes on from CALAWP010000061.1 coordinate 26,258, forward strand.
TCAACTACAGCATGAGCTGGTTCGAATTTACGACCAGGGATCTTGCGGCGCTGGCCCGTAACGATCCCGAAGCGGTCGTCGTTCCGCTTGAATATCCGGAGTCGCCGTTCGGCCGCTATACGGGAGCGATCGACAACCCGTTCCAGATGACGACCGTGTTCAACGCCAAGACGAAGGACCCGGCGGCGGCGGCGCAATATATCGACTTTATCCTCGAGCCGGAGACGTCGTCCATGCTGTTCAAAGGCAAGGAAGGCGTGCATTGGACGAGAGGCGCGAGCGGCTGCCCGGTTTATACGGACGACTTGAAGTGGCGGACGGAGGTCGGTTATTCCAGCGCCGGCGCCTATGGGCTGTTTATGAGCCGCGGGACGGACAAATGCAATTTCGTCGAATACCAGTTCAATCCGGAGGACGAGCTTCAGCGGAAGGGGCTCGAGTTGTACCTGACCGCACGAAAGCTGTATCTGGATCCGGAGAAGCTGTATCCCGGCATTACGCTGGGCGATCATGTGCCGGGACTGCCCGGGGAGCTGGACGAGATTCGTACGGAGGCGCTGAAGGAAACGACCAACCTGTACGTCAAAGCGATCGTCAGCGGAGAGCGCTACAGCGCCGAGCAAGCGGTGGAGGACGCGAAGAATGCGTGGGAAAAGGCCGGCGGAGCCCAAATCGTCGATTATATGAACGAATGGTACGCGGCCAACAAGGACACGGCATTTTTGGCGGACGACGTTTGGGAAATCGTCGAGAAGCAAACGAGGCTGGCGGAGCAATAACACATATACAGGCAGCGAAGAAGAAGTCAGCAAACCATCCATCATCGAAAGGAAGAGTGGTTATGCGATTTCGTTGGAGCAAGGCTGTTGGATTCGGTTTGGCTTTTGCGCTTGTCTTGGGCTTGATGCCGCCAAAGTATGGCGCACAGGCGGCGACGGCCGTCTCGGGTTCGTTTTCGGTGTTGTCCTACAATGTCGGAGGGCTGCCGTGGGGCTTGTCCAGCACGGACCCTGCAGTCAACACGCCCCAGATTAGTCCGAAGCTCAATTGGTATGACATTGTGAACGTACAGGAGGACTTCAATTACCATGCGGCGTTGTATGCGGGCGCCCATCATCCGTACAAGACGCCAACGAGCGGAGGGGCCGGCATCGGCAGCGGGCTTAATACGCTGTCCGATTATCCGATGTCCGACCTGGCGCGCGTGACGTGGAACGACCGGTACGGTCTGTTCGACAACGGCAGCGACCAGCTGACGCCCAAAGGGTTTACCGCCACGCGGCACAGGCTTGCGGAAGGGCTCTATGTCGACGTGTACAACCTTCACGCGGACGCTGGCACCGACCCGGGCTCGATGGCGGCGAGGGCTAGCAACCTTCGGCAGCTGGCCGGCTACATTCAAACGTATTCGCAAGGCAATGCCGTCATCGTATTCGGCGATACCAATACGCGATATACGAGGGAGAAGGCGCTGCTTGAGGAGGTGCTGGGCGAAACGGGACTGACGGACGTCTGGATCGAGCTGGTCCGGGGCGGCAGCGTGCCGGATATGGGCGATGCGCTGATGGACGATACGAACCGGAACGGCCCGAACTTTGAGGTGGTGGACAAAATTTTCTACCGGAGCAGCCCGCTGCTGGAGCTGGAGCCGGTGCAATACCGGCTGGAGGACGAGGTGTTCGTCGACGCCGCCGGCAATCAGCTGTCGGACCATTATCCGGTATCCGCCGTATTCGAATATGCAGCCGCCGATGACATCGCGATGAGCGACCCGTTCGGGGGCGGCGGCGGAACGCCGTTTAATCAGCTGGCTCAGCTGCCCGCCTCTCGCATCGCGTCGGTGACGCTGCAAAGCGGAGCGCGGGTGGACGGCTTGTCGCTCGGCTTTGCCAACGGCAGCTCGCTCAGCATTGGCGGCACGGCTAACGCCTCCTCCATTGCGCTGGACGCCGACGAGTATATCAAGCAGGTTACGCTCCATAAGGCGGAGCGGAACGGCAGCGACCGTATTTTCTATGCCCGGATCGCGACCAACAAGGGCAAGCAGCTCGCCGGCGGCACGATGAGAACGGACGCGGTTACGTATATTGCACCGGACGGCTGGTACATCGCGGGCTTCTACGGCAGGGCTGGAGCGGAGCTGGACCGTCTGGGCGTTATTTACAAGCGGCTGTAACGCGCCGCCGCTCGTTCGCGCGGAAAGGCGGACATTAACAGCAGACTGCAGGCTAGATATATTTTTAACATGAATAACGGCGTGGAATGAAGACATGCTGAAGGGCCATTATAGAATTCTTGTTTGAAGGAATTCCCAATGGCCTTTTTTATTTTGACTTTGTCTGCGTTTATAGAGGGTAACAATTTACACTCTCACGCCCGATCCTCGCTATGCTCTCTCACAGTGTCCCCTGATCAGCGGTTGTCGCGACGTATTGCGGGGCGTTTTCCTTTCCCCAATTAGCAAACGCTTTCAAAAAATGTCTGTAAAGATACTGTTAAAGTAACCGATTACCCCAAAATTTTATAGATTTTCTAGTTAGTCTGTCCCCAACTTTCGCCTCGACAACCCTTCGAAAACGCCGTATCTATGCGGTTTTCAGCCATTTACAAATGATAAACCGTCACAGTTTGCACCTAATATATTTATAGTTGAATCTCCCCCATACGTCCCATAGAATCGTAGTTAGGTAAGCGCATTCCTAAAGATGGAGGGGGACATAAAATGGGAATGGAAACGGCGGCACCCATGGCGATCAGACCGAACAAAAAGCCGTTATGGCAGCGAATGTGGAAAGAACGATGGCTTTATCTGCTGATGCTCCCCGGTCTCGCATTTTTCGTGATTTACAAATACGTGCCGATGTGGGGCGTCCTGATGGCCTTTCAAAAATATCAGCCCCATCTCGGATTAATGGGCAGCGAATGGGTCGGCTTGCGGCACTTCGAGCGGTTTTTCTCGGAGCCTCAATTTTGGACGCTGCTGCGCAACACGCTGTACATTGCGGTGCTCGATACGGGCGTCTTTTTCCCGCTCACGATCGTGCTCGCGCTGATGCTGAACGAAGTTCGCGCGGAAATATACAAGCGCACGGTGCAGACGCTGGTCTACGTGCCCCACTTTCTGTCCTGGGTCGTCGTAGTCGGCATTACGTACATCCTGCTGACGACCGAAGGCGGCATCATTAACGAGCTGCTCGTGCTGCTCGGCCTCGAGAAGGTGCAGTTTCTGATGAGCGAGGGCTGGTTCCGGCCGCTGATCATCCTGCAGATGATCTGGAAGGATGCCGGCTGGGGCACGATCATCTTTCTGGCCGCCTTGGCCGGAGTCAACCCGAGCCTGTACGAGGCGGCAAGAATCGACGGGGCGAGCCGCTGGCGGCTGCTGTGGCACATTACGCTCCCGAGCATCCGCAGCGTCGTTGTCATTTTGCTCATTCTGAGGCTGGGCAACTTCATCGATCTCGGCTTCGAGCAGATTTTCCTCATGCTGAACGCGATGAACCGCGAGGTCGGCGAAGTGTTCGACACTTACGTCTATCAGGTGGGGATGCAGCAAGGGCAATTCAGCTACAGCGCGGCGGTCGGATTGTTCAAGTCGGCGGTCGGATTGATTCTCGTCGTCATGGCAAACTGGCTGGCGAAGCGGCTTGGAGAGGAGGGCGTCTACTAGCATGGTCAAGGATACGAGCATTGGAAGCAGATTGTTCGACGTCTTCAACATCACGGCATTGTTCCTTATCGCTCTGGCATCGTTTCTGCCGTTTCTGTACGTCGTCGTCGTCTCGTTCTCGACCAGCACGACGATCATTCCGAAGAGCTTTTCCTTCGAGGCGTACAAATACATTTTCTCGGCAAGCACGTTTACGAGAAGCTTGCAGGTTTCGGTGTTTATCACCGTCATCGGCACGGCGTTCCAGCTGGTGATGACGTCGCTGATGGCCTACTCGCTGTCCCACCGGCATTTGCCGGGAAGAAGCATCGTGCTGCTGATGGTGCTGTTCACGATGCTGTTCAGCGGCGGCATGATTCCGACGTACTTTGTCGTCAAGCAGACGGGGCTGCTCGATTCGCTGGCATCGCTTATTATTCCGAGCGCGATCAGCGCGTTCAACCTGATTATTCTGAAAAACTTTTTCCAGAGCATACCCGAAGAGCTGAAGGAGTCGGCCAAAATCGACGGAAGCCACGAGCTGGGCGTGCTGTTCCGGATCGTATTGCCTCTGTCGCTGCCGGCAATGGCCGCTTTCGGGCTGTTCTACGCCGTCGGCATCTGGAACCAATATTTCAACGCGATTCTGTATTTGACCGACGCTGCGAAATATCCGGTGCAGGTCATCTTGCGCCAGGTCATCATATTGACCAACGGCTCCATCGGCGATACGACGGAAATCGAAAACGTGCCTTATTACGGCAACTCGATCAAGATGGCGGTCATCGTCATCGCAACGGTGCCGATCATGCTGGTCTATCCGTTTCTGCAGAAGCATTTTGCCAAAGGGGTATTGCTCGGTTCGGTTAAAGGATGACAAAGCTTCGTCTGAAGCGGGACATCATCTTTTAATATATAAATTACAAACAGAAATGAGGGTTCGACTTGAAAAGGTTGAAGACAGTTTCGCGGCAAAGCCTGGTACTTCTGGTAGCAATGGCGATGGTTCTGGTAAGCGCGTGCTCCGGCGGCAATTCGGGCAACGGAAAAGAGCAGTCCGGAACGGCAACGCCGGGCGCTACGAATGCGGCGGGCGAGGGAGGCTCCGGCTCTGCGGAGGAGCCGTTTGAAATTAGCCTCATGTACAATTTTGACGGGGTCGAGTTTCCGAAAGAAGGCAACGACGTTCAGAAGTATATCGAACAAGTGACGAATACGAAGCTGAAGATCAGCGCCTTGCCGGGCAGCTCCTTCGAGGAGAGACTGCCGGTGATGATCGCCTCGGGCGAAATGCCGGACGCGTTCCCGATTCCAAGACGGCATCAGAAGCTGCCTTATGTCGTCAATGCGATTCAATCCGACATGTTCTGGGAAATCGGCCCGTATCTGGACCAGTTCCCGAACTTGAGCAAGATCAATCCGATCATTTACGAAAATATCGCTTACGAGGGCAAAACTTACGGTCTGCCGCGCGAGCGGGCGCTGGCGCGCCGCGCCATCCAGTTCCGCGCCGATTGGCTGGAAAACTTGAACATGGACGTTCCGAAGACGATCGACGAATTCTACAATATGCTGGTCGCCTTCAAACATAACGATCCCGACAAGAACAACCAAAACGACACGACGGGCATGACGGCGAAGGAAGTCGGCCTCTGGTTCGCTCCTTACTTCGGAGCGCCGAACCAATGGAAGGTCGAGGACGGCAAATTTATCCGCGACGTGCAAACCGAGGAATTTTTGAACGCTTTGAAATTTGAGAAAAAACTGTACGACGAAGAGCTGATGAACCGGGATTTCGCCGTTATCGAACGTCCGGAATGGACCGGCGCGGCGGAGAACGGCAAAGCCGGCGTCCGCATCGACGTTACGGGTTCGACGGGCGGGCTGGACGCGGTCGTCAAAGAAAATCTGGGCGAGCAAGCGGCCTTCAGCATGCTCAGCATCCTGGAAGGCGAGCATGGCAAACGGATCAACATGGAAGGCGGCCACAACGGGTTTTTCCTCTTCCCGAAATCGAGCATCAAGACGGAAGAGCATCTGCTTCGCGTGCTGAAGTTCTTTGACGATCTGGCCGGCGAAGAAATTTCCAATCTGTTCGTATGGGGGCTGGAAGGCGTCCACTACGAAATGAAAGACGGCAAGCCGGTATACATCGAGGGCAACAAACACGGCGACGATATCGGCTCCGCTTATGCAGCGCCGCTTGGCACGCTGGCCCCGGCTACCAATGCCATGGAAGGCGAGATGACGGAGCTTGGCAAGCTGGAGCAGCAACTGAACGCGGAAAACGCCGAGTACGGCATTGCCGATCCGACGATGCCGCTCATCTCCGAGACGTTCCTGGAGCAAGGGGCGCAGCTGGAGACGATTTTGTCGGACGCCCATATCAAGTTCGTCATGGGTTCGATTAACGAAGAGCAATGGAAAGCTGAGGTCGACCGCTGGCTGAAGAGCGGCGGAGCCAAGATCGCGCAGGAATATGAAGAAGCTTACGCGAAATTAAAATAAGCAAGCGCGGTGAACGGGAGTTTGGGCGCCTATGCCCAAGCTCCTTCCCTGTACCTTCGTGAGACCGGGGAGCATCGAGACGAATAGATAACGGGGGGACGAATATGATTCATAAAGAAGGGTATTCCTTTTCCACGATGTGGAATTTGAGGCGGCATCAAAACGGGCGTGAAATGATCGAGGAAATTAAAAGTCTGGGCTTTAGTCAAGTCGAGTTGAACTACAATGTGACGGAGGAATTGTTGTCCACGATCGTGCCGATGATCGAAGGCGGAGAGATCGCGATTTCGAGCGTGCACAACGTCTTTCCGTTTATCGCGGACAAGGACTACGACACCGATTCCGTCATGCTGGGCTTCGACGACCTCGACAAGCGGAGGCGCGCCGTCGAGCTGCTCAAGCGTTCCGTCGATTACGCCGTCCGCTTCGGCGCGAAGGGCGTCGTCGTTCATCCCGGAGAGGTGCCCTTCGATCACAACATCGACGCCGTGCTGAAGAAGCTGTGGGTGGAAAAGGGCAAGGATTCCCCGGAATACAAGCAGCTGTGGAGCGAAATGATGGCGCGGCGCAACGAGCTGGCACCGATTCACGTGACGCGGATCCGGGAATGTCTGGAGGAAGTGTGCGACTATATCGAGCAAGGCAATCTCGGCATTCGCATCGGCATCGAAACGCGTTCGCGCTGCTACCAAATTCCGACGCTGCAGGAAGCGGATCAAATTATAACCGAGCTGAACGGCGCGCCTGTCGGCCTCTGGTTCGATATCGGCCACGGCATGATGATGGAGCGGATGGGGCTGTACGACAACGAACGCGAAATTTTGGCGCTGAAGGACAAGGTGCTTGGCGTCCATATCCACGAGACGGTCGGCCTGGTCGATCATTGGTGTCCGTATATCCACAGCGAGGACTTGAGCGGCTTCGACGTCTTCCTGCCCGTGATCGAGGCGGCTCCGCTGAAAGTTTACGAGTTGAGAGCCCCGTGCAAAACGGAAGAAATCGAGGAAAGCTACCGCATTATGAGCGAGAAAATCGCGAAGCTGTCCGTCTAGAGAAGAATCGTGCGGGAAACCCTCTGAAGAGAGCGATCGAAAGTCGATTCCTCACGGAGCAGTCATCGGATCATCGCGTTTCAGGAGGGGATTAACATGTTGATTACGGATCATTACTTATCGGTTTGGCTGGGCGATTTCGAGTGGCTGCTCCGCATCTTCGTCAGCTGCCTGCTCGGGTTTATTATCGGCCTGAACCGAACGCACAAGCACAAGCCTGCGGGCGTCAAGACGTATATGTACGTAGCGGCGGCCTCCGCCTTGATTACGATCGTCTCGATCCAGAGCGTGGAGATGTATGCCGGCATGCGAGAACATACGATGATGGATCCGATGCGGCTGGCCGCCCAAATCGTCACGGGGCTGGGCTTTATCGGCGCGGGCGTCATTCTGAAAAACGGCGTACGGGTCGTCGGGCTGACGTCGGCGGCGATGATCTTTTTTGCGGGGGGCGTCGGCATCGGCATCGGGGCCGGCTTTTATACGGTCGTCATCTTTACGTTTGCGGCGACGACGTTGTTCGTGAAGTTCGGCGAATGGATCGAGAAGCGGGAAAAGAGAGCGTCTCAGTCTCAGGATGGCGTCGAAGCCCAGGCGAACGAGGACACGGCGCTGTAGCCGCGGCCGGGATCATCCCGGCCGGGCCGTCCGCGGGGGGAGCGTCTTGCGCGGGCAGGCGGATCGCAGCCGTTCCGGCTCCGTCTGCCCTTATCACCCGTCAACCGTTGGTTTTGCCGGATTGCTGCAAATGATTGTATAACGCATCCACCATATGGCTGTGGTCCGATTCGTTGGTTTGCTTCCAAATCATTTCGAACAGCACGCCGAGACCGGGCAATGCGCGCTCGTCATTGCCGACGGAATCTTGAATCACTTCCGCCAGCTGCTCCTTGGAGTTGTCCTGCACCCGGTTGACGATCGCTTGACGCAAATCGATATTCATATTGACCACCTCCTGCGGCATCAATTTGCTTCATTAATATATCCAAAAAAGGAAGGCTCCATCCAACGTTCGGATGGGGCCTTCGTTTGTGTTAAAATAGTAAAAAACAAGTACGGAAGGACCGGGTACATTCCAATATGCGCGAATCAACTTCTCTCCATCTTGCGATCGCGTCTCTGCAGAACGAACGGGTTAAGCTGTGGGCGTCTCTGCTCGACAAAAAACATCGCGACCGCAGCGGGCTGTTTATTATTGAAGGCATTCATCTCATTCAGGAGGCTGTCCGCTTCGGCGCCGACGTGAAGACGATCGTTTACGACGAGACAAGAGGCGTCCCCTCCGAGCTGCAAGCGATGGCGGAGGCTGCTCCTCCGGCCGCCGAATGGGTGCGGGCCTCCAAGCCCGTCATGGCCAAATGTACGGGAACGGATACGCCGCCTCCCGTCTTTGCCGTCGTGTCCAAGCTTGCGCCCGTCCGGGACAAGCTGTACGGCGGCGGCTGCCTCGTCGTCGTGCTGGACGGCGTGCGCGACCCCGGCAACGCCGGCACCATTATTCGCAGCGCCGACGCGTTCGGGGCGGACGCCGTCATTCTCGGCAAAGGCTCCGTCGATCTGTACAATCCGAAGACGGTCCGCTCGACGATGGGCTCGCTGTTCCACTTGCCGATTATCGAAGCGGAATTGACGGAGCTGCTGCCGGAAGCGCGGTCGCGCGGCGTCAAGCTGATCGGCACGAGTCTGCAGGCGGATTACCGCTGCGACGGCTACGACTGGACGCAGCCGACCTGGCTGCTGATGGGCAGCGAAGGGGACGGCTTGTCGCCCGCCGTCCGCGCCATGGTCGACGAGTCGGTCATCATCCCGATGCCGGGCCGCTCGGAATCGCTGAACGTAGCGATGGCCGCCACGGTGCTGCTGTACGAGGCGCAGCGGCAGCGGGATTATCCACCCCAAATTAATACATCCCAGAGCAATTAATCTTCTCGACTCGCCGCAAATAAAGTCATCTCAGTTCAGTGTATCCTCAGTCTATTTCCCGATCCTCAGCAGGGCATATAACAGAGGAGAACAGCAGAGTGGATGCATAGACAATTCAGGCGAAATAGCCAAGCCAGCAATGGCAAGGGAAGTGCAGGATTAAATAGGGTGGGGAAATGGGGAATAGGTTTCCCCTTATCCCCTCCTTTGTTTAATCCTTGCCCGTTTAACTTTAATCTCATTTCCCAGGCTCGCCCTAACCCCAATCCCCTAGAATTTCCCTGTTTTCCGTTACGACTTTTATCCTCTCAGTATTTTTCAGAAAAACAGAGACAAGCGGGGCAATGCAGGAGTGGTTCAGGTTTGTGGTGAATAAATTTGGGATGGACGAGCGAGATGACTTTTTTCGGGTCAGATAGTAGCCTGGTGGGGGATCGCTGAGAGCAATAATTTTAGAGGTTGTTTTTTCATGAAATCTAAGAAGAAACGGGTTATGAAGCAGAAATCGTCTATGAGTTAGGTTACATCGAGGAGCATAAGAACAAAAATAAGTTTATGCATTGCTCTTACTGTTTCATAGCGAAAATTTAAAAAAGTTCAGTTCTACTCCTGGCAATACAATGCTTAGTAACAGCGAAAAGGAACTAGACATGTTGGTTAAATGGCTGACATTGGACGAAGCATTGAATGTTTTGATTTGCTCGGTTAACAGTTGTGATGATTATTCAACTAAATTTGTGATGCTCCGAAATCAAACCATACTTGAATATGCAGTTAGCCTGTTATGAATTTATTGCGACGAGTAGATCATTCATGTGGAAATGTGTTGATTTAACGAATTGGTGTTGAGGTGAGACTACGGTCGAAATTTCAATGAAAGAACTTGAAGAAGTAGGCTACATCAAACATAATATACCTGGCCTGATTAAAAAAGATCTTATAGCTATAGCTGAGCAAATCGGTATACCTGTTAAAACTAGGTTTGGGGCGGAAGTTATTGATCGCCTCTCTCCTAAAGAAAAGAAAGATGCACATAATAATTCGCTGAGTAGAATTTACGGGCTAAATAGCTTTCCTCTTCATACTGATACCGCTTATTTTAAAATACCTGTTAGATACATATTATTATATTCGATCAATCCAGGCACTGGAGATAGACCTACGTATTTTTATGATGCATAAAATCTATATCAATCATGATGAAGAGTTCCGATTTGAATTAACCAAAGTGCTATTCAAGGTTATTAATGGAAGGTACAGTTTTTAACAACCATATATACTTGCCATCAAAGTAAACACTACTATAGATTAGATAGAGATTGCATGAAAGCAACATCACGAGCGGGAGTGGAATTACTAACTAAAATTGATAATTTTATTTGTCCAAGTGATATTCAGAAAGTGAAATGGAACTTCGGAGATCTTTTGATCTTGGACAATTGGAGATTTTTACATGGAAGAGGAGAAAGTAACATGATAAATACTGACAGGTTACTACTCAGAATCTCGATTAAGGAGAGATAGTTATGGGAATTGAATATTTGGATCTATACAACAAATCAAAGCTTTTTATTGATAAGGGAATATCTAAGAGAAACGAAACCGACATGTCGGAATTTTTGCTATGGGCCAGTTTATCTTTGGAACTATTAGGAAAGGCCACACTGGCATTTATTCATCCATCAATGGTAGTAGATCCAAACGAATCCCAAAGGATTATTAGTCGCATGTGGCTACAGGAAGCATGATGATTTCAAAACGATTCAAGCAAAAACAATTTTTGAACGACTACATGTAAATCTGTCAATTCCAAAGTTTGATCATAAGAAAAAGGAGTTTTGCATGTCGTTAGCGCAAATAAAAGAAATGCAGAACTACACTCGGGATTGCTACCTTTTGATGGGCTTAGGCTAGATTTAATCCTACCTCGTTTTTGGGAGATCTGTGTGATTCTACTTGAGTTTCAAGAGAAAAAATTAGAAGAATGGATAGGGTATGATGAAACAATACGAGCTTCGAAAATTATTGAAGATCATTCGGCTATACTTAAAACCGTTGTTGAATCGAGAGTGGAAGCATGCCGATATAAGTACAGTGAAAAGTACAGGCTCGACCAACCACATATTACTTATGACGTATATGATGATGAGGCGGAATTGATAACTTGCCCATCATGCAATAATGTTGCTTTAGCATACGGAGAACTCAATGATAAATAGTACGAGGGAGAAAGCGCAGATAACCCATGGCATTCGGTGTACTCTTATGTCTATGATATTACAGAAGTTCATGGTAGATACTGTGATTTGAAGTTAATTGGCTATGAAGAATGGAATTTGTAATAGAAGATCCTGTTTTTTCAAAGACTGTCGAAGATGAGCCAGACTATGATTACGATTAACCGAACCACTGACGAATCTGTCTTAGCAGCGGCTTCATCACTTCGGCGCTTGCCCATCGGATGGCCGGACCTACCGCATGCCTCCACCCCCATCTCAGCGGATAATAGACGAGATAGCGCCATAACCATCCAATCATCCGCAGCAGCCAAGCCAGTACAATGCCGGTATAACGAGCTACCGGAACGGCGATTTCCCTCCATATCCAGCGCAGGCCGTGATGCCAGATGAAGCGCAGCGGAATATAGATGCCGTATTTCAGGACCGGATACAGGATCCACTTCCAACCGAATTCGAAAGCCGGCCGTAAAGCAAACCTCCACAGCCAATTCAGCGGACCGACGAAAAGCTTGACGACGGGTGCTACGATATATTTGAAGAACGCCAGCACGGCGGGAAACAGCACTTTTCGAAAAAGCCAGTCCACCACCGGGGATACCACTCGATCCAATGCCAGGCTTAGCAGACGAATTAACAGATAAAAAGGAAAATAGACGGCGAACGCGATGCCGCGGAGCACGTATAATGCTGCTCTTTTGAACGTTTTCATCTTGTCGTTCCTCCCCTTGCCCTCAATGCGGCGGCTAACTTCTTTTACTTATACTGCCTGCCGCTGGAAATGGTTTCGTCCTTGCTTGAATCGTTCGGCCGCACGGAGAATAAGGCGCCGCGAAGCCGACCGCATGGCCGTCCGCCTCGTTATTCAAATCGGTCCGTCCGCCGCCGATATAAGGACTATACAGAGGAATCCGCATCATGCCCATCTATTCTACCCGGAGGCTTATCATGACCGATATGAACTTTCAGGTTAATCTTCAAGGCATTATCGATTTGCTGTCCAATCATTTGTATTCCGACCCCGGCGTATTCGTACGGGAGCTGCTGCAGAACGGCGTCGACGCCATTACGGCGCGCCAGAGGCTGGGGCACGCCTTCGACGCCCGAATCACGGCCGAGCTGTTCCCGTCGTCCCATACGATCGCGTTTCAGGACAACGGCTGCGGCTTGACGGAAAAGGATATCGAGCAATTTCTGGCGCGTATCGGCAGCACCGCCAAAAAGGAGGAGCTGGACGCGGGCGACGATTATATCGGGCAGTTCGGCGTCGGCCTGCTGTCCTGCTTCGTCGTCAGCGACGAGATCGTGCTCATTACCCGATCTGCGTTGGAGGGCGATTCGCTCGAATGGCGCGGCCGGCCGGCCGGGACCTTATACGATCCGCAAATTGCGGCACGACGCCGCGATCGGCACGACCGTCTATTTGAAAGCGAAGCCGGATTTCGAGGAATATTTCGAGTACTACCGGCTGCAGGAGCTGATGACGGGGTACGGACGGTTTTTGGCGACGCCAATATATTTGAAGGAAGACGATTACGAGCAGCGGATTAACGAATCGCTGCCGCCGTGGAAGATGGACAAGGATGCGGCCATGGCCTATGTCGAAAATGCTTCCTACCAAAAGCCGATGGACATCATCCCGCTTCGCTCGACGCTTGGCGGCGTCGAGGGGATCGCCTGCGTTTTGCCCTACGCCGTCAGTCTGCACGACGAGAAGAAGTATCACGTTTATTTGAAACATATGCTGCTGTCCGACAAAATGAGCGGCATTCTCCCTCCGTGGGCTTTTTTCGTCCATGCGATCGTCAATACGGACAGCTTGAAGCCGACGGCTTCCCGCGAGGCGTTCCAGGAAAACGATTTGTTCTATAACGTGCGGGACGAGCTGGGCGAATGCATCAAGCAATATATGATTTCGCTGTCCGAGCGGGATCCCGGCTTGTTCCGAAAAATTATTCTCGTCCATTACAAATCGATCAAAGCGATGGCGGTGGAGGACGACGAATTATACAAGCTGTTTATTATGCATCTGCGCTTCGAAACGTCGTACGGCGATCTGGAGATGGGCGAGATCGTCAAGTCGCACGGCAAAATTTATGTCGCCTCGACGCTGGACGAGTTCCGGCAGATCGCCAGAGTGGCCAAGTCGCAGGACATGATGGTCATTAACGGCGGTTATGTGCACGATTTCGAGCTGGCGCGCAAGCTGCCCGAGGCGGCCGAGGACGCGCAGATCGCGGTGCTCGATATTGTGGAATTCGCGTCGCGGTTCGAGCAGCTGCAAGGAGCGGATGCGGCGGAGGCGCAGCCTTTCATCGAGCTGTCCGACCGGCTGCTGCACGATTACAGGTGCAAATCGCTTATCAGGTGGTTCGAGCCCGCGGACATCCCGGCCATGTACAACACGAATCAGGAAGTGAACTTCTTCAAGCTGGCGGAAGACAGCGAGAAGGAAGCGGGGCCGCTGTTGGCCGATCTGGTCAAGCTGGTTCGGACGGAGCTGTACGACGAGCCTTACGCCCGGCTGTGCTACAACTACAACAATCCGATCGTCCGCAAAGCGGTCGCCTCGGGCGATCCGGAATTGCAAAAAATATGCATCGAGCTGTTTTACACGCAATCGCTGCTGATGGGCAACCATCCGCTGAACGCCGAAGAATTGAAGCTGATGAACGATTCGCTGATGCGGTTCATGAACTACGGCTTGAACGGGACGGCGGTGAACGGGGAATGAAGCAGCGTTACGACGAGCTGAACCGGCAGGCGTGGGGCATGCCGGACGGCAAAGGGAAGCTGGCCTTGCTGGAGGAAGCGATCCGCATTGCGGATGTGTATTTGACGAAGGACGACGCTTACGAGGCGCGGATGACCTATTCGTCGGCCGCGCTGGAGTCCGGCTTCCCGGAGCGGCTGCTCGTCTCCTTCGCCTGGTGCCTTGCCCGGTTCGAGCAGCATCCGGAGGAGCATTCGTCTTTTACGATACTGTGGCATTACAAGTGGGTGCTGCATCAGGTTTGGCGGCTTCCGCAGCTCAGCTTGAAGCAAATCGACGGCCTGTTCGACGATTTCAAGGCCAAATGCCAGCAATACGGCTTCTCGCTTCGCCCTTACTATCAGCAGATGTTAAGCTACAAGCAGGCGCAAGGCAACATGGAGGAAGCGGTTCATTACTACAAGCTGTGGAAAAAGACGCCCCGAGACGGACTGTCGGATTGCAGGGCATGCGAGCAAAACCAGTTCGGCGAATATTATTTCAAGCGGAATCAGTTCAAGCGGGGAATGGGAGCGATGAAGCCGATTCTCGAAGGCAAGCTGCAATGCCGCTCCGTGCCGCAAAATACGTACAGCCAAATTATTTTGCCCCTGCTGCAGCTGGGCGAGTACGAAGAAGCGGTCCGGATTGCCCGCAAGGCGTTTCGCAAAATCGAAGGACCCTCGTATTTATACGAATACGGTATTTTCCTCGCCTTCTTTGCCGTGACGGATATGGAAAAGGCGGTCAAGCTGTATGAGCGGACAATTCGTCTGGGCTTGGCATGCAGGATGCCGTGGGACCGGTTCCATTACTTGCTGGCGGTGAAGCTGTTTCTCGGAGAATGGAACCGCACCAAGCGCAGGCGCAAGCTGGCGGAATCCGAGCGCGTGACGCCGGAATGGCTGGACCGGGAGGTTCGCTCGATCGCCGCAGCTTTTGACGAGCGCAACGGCAATGCGTATGTAACCGAATGGATCGGGCAACAGCAAAGAGTGATGACCAAGCTGGCCGCCGCCTATCGGAAAGAAGCTTAATCGAAACATAAAGAGGGCAGTCCCTCAGGCGCCGATGCCCCCGAGAGACTGCCTTTTGACGTGCTTGTCGTGCTTGTCTGCTACCAGAAACCGCCTCCGAAGCCTCCGCCGAAGCCTCCGTAACCGCCTCCGTAACCGCCGAATCCGCCGCAGCCGCAGCCGCCGCAGCTTCCGCATTGTTTACAGCATCCGCCTCCGTAGCCGCCAAAGCCGAATCCGAAAGGAACGATAAACAATGCGGCGATAAACGCCAGTGCTATGGCGATGCCGAAGCCGAAGAAGGATACGTTCGCTTTACGGGATCTCCGCTTGCGGCTGTACCGTTTTTTCACTTTGTTGTAGGTCGGACCCGAGCCTCGGCTCACGCTGGAGAAATATACGCGCCCGTTCCGGATCGCTTTGATTTTGCCGCAAAAGCGCGACCCGTCGTTCAGCCGGGCGCACACGGTTCTTCCGATATAGGACTGCAAGGAGGCCGCTGTGGGAGAAATACGTTGCATACCAACACCTCGCTTTCCTAAGGGAATCTATTTAGTATATTCGGAAGCGCCGTTCATAGATTGGATGAATTGCGGGGAGGATTCGCCAAGACATGCGTGCGAGGCGCCGCGTATGCTGTAGGAAAGGACGAACGGGAGCGGATGGAAGATGCCATGCTGGGGCAAGGGGGTTAAGATCGTCCGAAACGAAGGGACGATTATTTTCGGCAATGTCGACAAAATGTCTCTCGCTTTGAATGAAACCGAGACGGGCGGATCGGGAACCGAGATGACGGGTGAGGTCGAGACGGTCAACGGCCGGCCGGCCGGCGGCAATTCGTCCGGGTCCGGCGGCTCGCGGGGGCGCGGCGGCAAGCGCCGCAAGCGCGAACGGAACCGGCGGGACGGAAGCCGCCGGGAGCGCCGCAGCCGGGGACAACGCGGTGGAGGCTGCCGTTGCGGGAAGCGACGGGGCTGCGGCCGCTGCTGCGGCGGCGGGTGCAAACGAAAATGCGGCTGCCCATACGGGAAATGCGGATCGACTGCTGATTGCCGGCCCCAATGGTATCGCAAAGTATGGGAGTGGCTTTTTTAAAAAAGAGATTGCATCAATATACTTTTTGTGGTAATTTGTGAATGAACGTTCATTCATAATCGAAGACGGCGTAAAAAGGAGAAGGTGACATGTCGACGCAAGGGAAACGGCTGATTCAACAAATCGACGAAGGATTTCAAATGGCGGTTACCGATTATGCCGTCAGGCAAATTTTGCTGCATGCGATCGAAATCTTTTCCCGGAAAGGATACGCCGGGGCCAAAATTAAGGACATCGCCGCCAGCGCGGGCTTTAGCCAAGGTTATATTTATAACTACTTCAAATCGAAGGACGATATTTTCGTCAAGATCGTCGAGCTTGCCGCGGACGGGGCGGCCAACTCCGTGGCGAGCGCCTCGCGGCTGGAAGGAACGGCGCTGCAAAAAATGACGTGGCTGACGGAAGCGCTGTTGTCCGCCGAAAGTTTGGCGATGCAGCATTGGCGGTTAATCCAACTGCAATCTCTGACGACCGAAAGCCTTCCCGAAGAGGCGAAGCGGATTGCTTTGGAAAGGAAAGCGGAGCCGGTCCGGCTTCTTATCCCGCTAATTGAGCAAGGCCAGAGAGAAGGCGAGATTCGGGAAGACGACCCGCTGATGCTGGCCATTACGTATTTTTCCATCGTTCAGGGGCTGGGAATATCCCGGGCGCAAGCTTCGGCCGGGCTGCCTTTTCCGTCGGCGGAAGTCGTGCTGCGATTTATGACGAAGCAGCAGGCTTGACAGGAAGCGGATTTATGAACTTATGAAGGCGCATTCAAATGCAAAGGGGAGACGGCATACGTGATCCAAGCATTCAAAAACGACAAACGAAGAGAAGAAGTGATGGCTTCCTACCACCGCATCGTCGCGATGTTTTGGCCGGAGGGGACGAGCGGAGACGTCGTGCCGACCCGGTGGGGCGGCACGCATTGTCTGTTGGCGGGAGACCGGTCCAAGCCGCCGCTGTTTTTGTTTCATGGCGTAGGCGACAATTCGGCCGTCATGTGGGCGTTGAACATCGGCGAGCTTTCGAAGCATTACCGGTGCATCGCCGTAGATACGATCGGAGGCCCGGGGCTGAGCGTCCCGGGCGAACGGTTCAAGTCCGGCGAATTCGATCAAACGGAATGGATCAGTGAAATCATCGACCATTTCGGCGGCGGCAAGGCGCGTCTGGCCGGCGTGTCCAACGGAGCTTATATGGCCTATCAATATTCGGTATCCCGGCCCGACAGGGTGGCTGCCGCCGTATGCCTGGAAGGCGGGATGGTCGTTCATCCGCTGAGGACGATGGCGCGGACGATGGCCATGATGTTTCCGGAAATATTGGCGCCGACCGACCGGAACCTGCTGCGCATCTTAAAGAAGCTGAGCGCTCCGGGCTCGCGGGTATTCGACGACCATCCGCTGCTTGCGGAGCATTTGGTGCTGCTGATGAAATCGCATAACCGGAATGCCATGTTCCCGCATCGGATCGAATCTTATCGGCCGGAGCAAGGCATGGCGCTCAAAGACAAGCTTTATTTTATGATCGGGAGCCATCACGGCGCCAAGCAGAATTCGTTTATGAAGCTGTTGAAGGAAGGCGGGTACGACTTTAAAGTCATTCCCGAAGCCGGGCACGGCATCAATCATGAACAGCCCGACGCGGTCAACCGCGAAATCGTCCGGTTTTTGCAAGGCGGGTCGTAACGCGTTATGGCCGCCGCTAGCGCCTGCGAAGCTCAAAAAATTCGCACGCCGACCGTTCATGATACATCAGGTCGCCGACGCCCGATTGCGTCACGACGACGGCATCGTCGAACCGGACGATAAGCGAGCTCCCGTCTACGATGGCATTGTCCCGAAATACGCGGATTCGTTTGCCTTTGTCGGCGGCCTCCTGCAAATCGTTGTCGGTCATCAGTTTGCGGTGCATGGACATGTGCGGGACTCCTTTATTTAGGTTGAGGTCGAGATCGATAAGGACAGTCTAACGCATATGTCCGGAAAGGACAATGAGCAACGACAGTCAATTCGCAAGGACATTCCGGCAAAGCAAGGCGAAGCGGCCGGCGGCGGGCCTATGATACGCTTGGTGCATAGCAGGGAAGTCATTCATTGGGGAGGCTGTCGAATGAAATTTGCGGTATTTACGGTCATGCTGCCGGATTGCCCGCCGGAACGGACGGTGCAGCTGCTGAAGCAATACGGATACGACGGAGTGGAATGGCGGTTTACGAAGACCGATCCGGCGCGCAAGGGAGAATCGCCGTCCTTCTGGGGCAACAATCTGTCGACGATCGAGGCGGACGCCGAAGAGCGGCAGCTTGCGGCGGTCAAAGCCATGACGGAGGAAGCGGAGCTTGAGGTGCCGAATTTGGCCGCGTACATATCCTGCGGCGATCTGGAAGCGACGGAGCGGGCGATGAAGGCTGCAAAGCTGCTGGGGGCTCCTTCGATTCGGGTCGGAGCGCCGAACTACAACCGGACGCGCGCTTACGGAGAACTGTTCAAGGAAGGCCGCGCCTTTATGGAGCAAGTGCAGGAGCTTAGCCGCACTTACGGGGTTAAAGGCATGATCGAAGTGCATCACGGCAACATCGCCTGCAGCGCGTCGCTGGCCCGCAGGCTTGTGGAGGGGCTGGATCCGGACCGCGTCGGCGTCATATACGATCCCGGCAATATGGTGCATGAAGGCTTCGAGCAGTACCGGATGGGGCTGGAGGTGCTGGGCGAATATTTGGGGCATGTCCATGTCAAAAACGCGGCTTGGAGGAGGACGGGCGCCGGAATGCCCGAAGTTCCCGCCGATCGCGGGGGATTTACGCACGAGCCGCTCTGGCAAGCGCATTGGGAGGCCGTCGGCCAAGGCATTGTGCATTGGCCGACGGTAATCGCGGATTTGAAGGCGATCGGCTATGACGGCTGGCTCAGCTTCGAAGATTTCAGCGGCTCCGCGCCGGCGGAAGAACTGCTGCGTGACAACCTGGCTTACATTCGCTCGTTGCTGTAACGATCAAGCGGAACTGTTCGAGAGGCTCATGGCGGCCTTTGCGGGACAGTTCCTTCTTTTTTGTCCGATCCTTGCATATCCATGGAGTAAAAGGACAATGCCTGCCCGGCCGCAAGCGGCCGGGCGGGATGCCGAACGGAGGCTGCGTTTATGGCGAGATGGGGGAGAAGAAGCTGGCGCATAGGAGGATTTCGCGGCGCGAAGCCGGTTCGCTGGGCGCCTTTTTCTTTTCGCCGGGTGAAGACCGTCAGCTGGGGCTCGCGCTCCAAACCGGCGTCCTCCGCCTCGTCGGGGAAGAGGTGGGGCAGTCGGCCGGTGTCCGGCTTAACGGGGACAAAATGGGGCGTCCGGCCGTCGTCCGGAACGCCGGGGGCGAAATGGGGAAGCCGGCCGTCGTCCGGAACTTCGGGGGCGAAATGGGGCGTCCGGCCGTCGTCCGGAACTTCGGGGGCGAATCGGGGGGGCCGGCCAGGTCCGTCTGCTCCCGTTCAGTGGGGCCGTCCGCGGCGGCCGCTTTTTCGCCGCAACCGCTCCTCCTCGACAGGCGGCTTTATGGCGGGCGGCGGACCGAAAGGAACGTCTCTGCGGCCGAAAATGCGCAAACGAAAGCTTCTGTTGCTCCTTCTGGTATTTATGCTGATCGCGTTGGTGCCGTCCTTTGTATTTGTGGAGCGCAATTTGCGGGATCCGCTCATGAACATTGCCAAAGTACGAGTAAAGCAAGTGGCGACGCAATCGATCAATAAAGCGATTATGGAGCAGGTAGCCAGGCAGTCGAACGCCGAGAAGCTGATCGAATGGAAAATGAGCGGGGACGGAAAAATATCCGGCTTTATGCTCAATTATTCCGAACATATGAACATAACCTCGGAAACGATTCATACGGTGCAGTCTACGCTGCGCGATATTAAAGACATCCCGGAGCACATTCCGCTCGGCCATGCGCTCGGAAGCGCCATTATTTCATCGTTCGGCCCCAGAGTGCCCGTCCGGTTCGAGCCGGTGGGCGCGGTCAAGGCCGAGCTGAGCACGCGCGAGCGAAACGCGGGCATCAACATGGTGCTGGTGGAGGTCTATATTCGCGTCATCGCGGAAGTATCGATCATCATCCCGTTCGATACGGAGCCGGAGCTGGTCGAGACGGACATTCCGATTTCGTATTTGCTTGTGGTCGGCGACGTGCCGATGTACTATTACGACTCCACCGGGAAGCCGATCGGCGAGTCGGCTCCGAACGCGCCCAACATCTCGGTGCCGCTTGTCCCCGGCGCGGGCATTTCTTCCGGCCAATCCGGACAGGAAGACAACGGGGGCGGATCGTCGGACGGAGCTTCCGATACGACTTTTCGGATGGAAGCGGAATAAAAACGGCGTACCGCAAAAAACGGCTGTCCAACAGGTCAACGATTGTGACCCGTCGGACAGCCGTTTCTGCATTGCGGGAGGTCTTCCGGTTCCCTCCCAAAGTGCGGGGCCTCCGGCCCAGGACAGCTCGTGAATCTAACGAATCCTGGAGAAGCTATTCGGCTTATAATGCGAGATTTTTAATTTTAACGAACTCCAACGAAACTATTTTGCTAAATTTGCACTCGATTCGGTCCAAACCACCACTATAACGCTATCTGGATTCGTTAAATTTTCAGACGGGGGGTTATGGGCTATATAGTATCATACAGATTCGTTAGGGAACCAGCCCGTTTCGTTGGCACCGGATTGTCAGGTAACAAGCCGGATTCGCTAGGGAATGAGCCGGGTTCGCTGGGGAACGAACCGGATTGCCAGGTAACGAGTCGGATTCGTTGGCGACGATCCAGATTCGTTTGTAAAGAACCTGGTTCGTTAGGGAGATCCAGATTCGTTGGTAACGAGCCAGTCTTGCGCGGCCCGGCCAGTCCGTACGTTTAACGTTTGCTGCGGAGCCGCTTTCGTTCGGCGGCTTCCCACCGGCGCAGCATCGGGTACGGATCGAATGCCCATTCGACGAGACCTCTGTCGCTGTAGACGCCGTAATGCAAATGCGGCGGAAACTTCCCGGACGTTCCCGGCTTGCCGTAGCCGGAGCTGCCGACCCAGCCGACCGTCTGTCCCGGTTTGACGACGTCGCCGACGCGAAGCGATTTGTCGAAGCCGGACAAATGCGCGTAATAATGATAATGATTGTTCAAGTCGCGGATGCCGATCCGCCAGCCTCCGTACCGATTCCAGCCTTTTATTTCCACAATGCCGTAACAGGTGCTCCGAACCGGGGTGCCATAGCCCGCGAAGATATCGGTTCCTTCATGAATGCGCCGGCCGCCCCATCCTCTGCGGTCGCCCCATGTATCCTTATAGGAATAGGTGGAGCCGATGGGCAGCGGAAAGGCGTGTTCGTCGAGGTCCAGCCGTCCGAAGGCGTTGTAGATCGCCGCGAATTGCCGAATGCGCTGCACGGCCCGGCTGTTGCGATAATAATGCCACGCTCCGATCGACATGCCGTCCTCCGATATGCCGTAAGCCGAAATCTGGCGCAGCAGCGAATACATCAAGTCGAAATCGCTTGTCCGCTCCGCCATTCCGTTGCCGTCCCCGTCCCGGCCGATGCCTTGAAACCACTGAATCGATACGGGCGAGCTGTCTTCGGAGTCCGGATTCAGCGGTCCCGCCCATTTCTCTTTGTCGATATAGACGCCAACGGTACGGCCGAGAAGCGGCCGGGCTTTGGGGCGCGCCTTGGACAGCGAGCGCTCGTAGGCGTCGAAGGCGGCAATCCATTGCCAGGGCATCCCGGTAACGAGGCTGAGCCTGTCGTACAGTTCCTGGCGTTCGGCCAGCAGATCCGCTCCGCCCGCCTCGCCGGCCTTGCCGCCGCCCGCCGCTTCGGCGGCCGCGCGTTCGGCGTGCGGAGCGGCTGCTTCTGTTGGCTTCATATGTATGATGGCGTCGCGGCTCCCGGCAGCGGCTTCCCCGGCGGAAGCTATGAGCATCGCTGCAGCGGCAAACGCGGCAGTGATCGGTATGATCGCCTTCATCCCGTTCATCCTTTCATCGTCAAGCGCGTCATACCGATATCGTTTGCAATCTGTGGAATTTTATCCGTCGGAAGCGTCAGCGCAAAGATGCTGCCTTCCGGAGAGCTTTCTTTCAGCTCCAGGCCGCCGCCCATCGCTTCCGCCAGAAGCCTGCTGAAGGCAAGGCCAAGCCCGAGGCCGCGAACGGTCCTTTTTTTGTGCTCGCCGCGAAAAAATTGTTCAAAGACAAGCGCCTGCTCCTGTTCCGGAATGCCGGACCCGTTGTCCGCAACCCGAATTTCGGCGCAGTCGCCGTCAAGGACATTCAGCTCTATGCGAATGCGCAGCGGGCGGTCCGGTGTGCGGGATTGAATGCTGTTGTTGAGCAGATTGACGATAATTTGCTGAATTCGCATAGGATCGCCTTTCAGCGTGACGGGATGGTCCGGCAACAGGATTTCCGGCTCCGTGAAGCCTTCGGATTGATGAAGCGACCATTGATAGGCGATTTCTTGCAGCAACGACGCGGCTTCGATGGGCTCCCGGCTGATTTGAACGAGTCCGGCGGCCATCTCGTTATAGTGAAGCAGATCCGTTACCATACGCTCCAGACGATTGGTCTCTTGCAGGGCGATATCGAGAAATTCAGCCGCTTCCTCCTTCGTGGCCACCTCTTCCTTGACCGCATGAACCAGCCCTTTGACGGACGTTACGGGCGTCTTCAACTCATGCGTCAATCCCGCGAGCATGAAGCTGCGATAATGCTCGAGATGCTTCAGCCGGCCGGCCATTTCTTTAAACGAAATAATCAGTTCGTTCAATTCTTTTTCTTTTGCGTTGGCCTCCAGCCGCACATCGTAGCGACCACGGCTGATTTCCCGGGCGGCGGACGCGACATGGCGGATCGGACGAGCGAGCTTGCGGGACAGCAAATAAATGGTCAGCCACCCCAGCGCTGTCAAGATGACCAGCATCAGTCCGATAATCCATCTTAATTCGGGCGGGATGGTCATCGATTTTGTAAGCTGGAGGATCGTGACTTGTCCTGCAGCGCTGCCGCTTGTCTCAATTGGCGCCGTTATCGCGCGAAAGCCCGGTTCGAGTGCCGCGTCCAGCGTTTCGTTCAATCTTCGTTTTACGTCGTCCTGCGTCATCGGATCGGAGGAAAAGACGAGCTTCCCCTCGCGGTCCGTTATGATGACACAGAAGTCAGGTCCCAGATTAAAGTCGCGGGAACGTTTGTCGATCAGCTTCTTTAAGCCGTACGGAGCGGCAATCGTCCCATCCGAGCTTTCCATCCTATCTGCAATGTCTTGAGCGAGCAGCTTCAAGGTTTGCAGCCGGCTGCCGATCGTCACTTTGCTTGTCCACCAGGCGGAAGCGGCGGCGAATAGCACCAGGCCGATACATAAGATGATGAAGTAGCGCAGCGTCCAGTACGATAGCATGGAGGTTTGCTTTCTTAGTTGGCGATCCATAACTGATACCCCGTTCCGCGCAGCGTTTTAATTTCCCCTTCATGAGCAGGCCAATGGAGCAGCGCTTGGCGCAAACGCTTGATGGATAAGTCGACCGCACGGTCGCTGCCCTCGTAATCCATTCCCCACACATATTCGATCAGCTCTTCCCGGGTAAACGTACGGTTCGGGCGTTCCGCCAAAAACAGCAGCAATGCCGTATCGCGCGGCATAAGCGACAGCTCCGCGCCGTTCAGCGTAATTCGCTGCGCCTGAAAGTCGATGCATAATCGGCCGAAGCGGCTTTGCTTATCGCCGTTGATCCATTGGACCGGCCGCCGAAGCACCGCTTGCACGCGGGCGATAACTTCCTCCGGCACGAACGGCTTGGGCATATAGTCGTCGGCTCCGCCGTTAAGGCCGTTCAACCGGTCTTCGATGCCGCTTCGCGCCGTCAGCATAATGACGGAGCAGCTGCTCGTCTCGCGGATGCGGCGCAGCACTTCCCAGCCGTCCAGGCCCGGCAGCATCACATCGAGCAGAACGAGAGCGGGAGCTTCCCGTTCGAACAGCTCCAGAGCCGTTCGTCCATCCGATGCAATCAGCGGGACAAAGCCGGCTTTGCGCAAGTAAGTGGCCAGCACTTTGGCAATCGCAGCCTCGTCTTCTACGATCATAATTTTTTTCATAGCAAAAGATTCCTTTAAACCAATTTTGTTTCATTGTAGCAACCGGCCTGTCTCATAGGCAACTATCAATGCCGGCATTCCCAATATCCGGAAGGCCGTGTCGGCGCCGACATATTCCGGACACATTGAAGCTTTATACTGAACGCGAAGGTCATAAACAGAGATTTTGCCAATAAACGGAGGGAACTGTGATGAAAAAAAAGAATACGATCCTTATTGCGGCCGTTGCCGCGGTTGTCATCGGGGGTGCAGGGGCCTATGCCTGGTTTGACCGTTACGTCGGAAACAACGTAGAGATTGAATCGGTATTATCGCCCTTGGCCGGGGAAGCTGCGGCTGAACCGGACTCGGTTGCGACTGCGGAAGCTGGCGCCGCGAATGCCGAAGGCGGGACGGAAACGAATGGTTCTGCCGCTCAAAATGATACGGACAGCGACTTGGCCAGTTTGGACGGGCTCTGGAACATATCCGGCGAATCCAAGGTTTATTGGTCGGTAACGACTTCCCGCGAAACCGTCAACTTCGTCAACGAAGCGGTGAAGGGATCCTGGAACGTGAATACAAACGATGCAGGGGCGATGACGGGAGAAGCGGTGCTGGATATGACGGCGCTCGATTCGGGCAACGGCCAGCGCGACGGACATGTCAAAAGCGCGGATTATCTCGACACGGATACATACCCGGAAGCGGCCTTTACCGCGCAATCGATTTCGGCCTTGCCTGCCGAGTGGGCGGAGGAGACAGCCGCAGACATTGAAATCAGCGGCATTCTGACGGTTAAAGGGGTAGAAAAGGAAGTGACGTTTGCAGGCCAGGCGATGCATCGGGACGGACAACTCTTATTGTCCGCGACTACCCGGGTAACGTTCGGCGACTTCGGCATGGCCAATCCGCATACGGTCGTGCTGGAAACGGAAAATGATTTGAACGTGCAGCTTGAGCTGGTGTTGGACAAGTCTTAGTCGGCTGGCTGAATACCCTGCCTGTAAGACTCCGTCACGGATTGCCTCTTCCGAATTCCTTTCACATTTAACGTAATTGCCTTCATGGTATATAATGTGGTTGTACACGAATAACAAGGATCGGATTGAGGAATAGATGGCAACGATCAACGACGTGGCGGAGCGTGCCGGCGTATCGGTAACGACGGTATCCCGCGTACTGAACAACCGAGGTTATATCAGCGAAAAAACTAGGCAGCTCGTTTACCGGACCATGGAGGAGCTGAACTATCAGCCAAACGAAATTGCGCGTTCGTTGCTGCGCAAGCAGTCCAATATTATCGGACTGATCGTGCCGAACGTATCGCATCCTTTTTTCGGAGCGTTTGCCGACGCAGTGGAATATTATGCGTACAAGTCCGGCAGCAAGCTGCTTCTATGCAATTCGCAGCTGGATCCGGTCAAGGAGCGCGGTTATATCGAGATGATGAAGCGTCATCGCGTGGACGGCATTATTATGGGCAGTCATACATTGGAAGTGGAAG
The DNA here is from genome assembly GCA_937895345.1 of uncultured Paenibacillus sp. GTDB lineage: Bacteria > Bacillota > Bacilli > Paenibacillales > Paenibacillaceae > Pristimantibacillus. Next base: position 52,085 of record CALAWP010000061.1, read on the forward strand.
AATACCTTAACTTGAATTATCCGATTGTAACGCTGGATCGCAAGATTGGCGATTTCCCGTTTGTCGCGTCGGACAATGAACGGGGCGGGGAGCTTGCCGCGCAGCTGCTCATCGACAAGGGATGCCGCAAGCTCGCTCATATATGCGGCAATTTGAGTCTTGATTTGCTGGCCAACCGAAGAACGGCCGGGTTTGAAAGAGTAGCCCGGAATAACCGGGCGGAATTCATTACGCTGCAGACGACGATGAACGTGTTTGACGAAGCCGAGTATGAGCGCATCATATCCAAGCTCGTCACGGAATATCCGGATATCGACGGCGTCTTCGCAACAAGCGACATTATTGCGGCTTTTGTCGTGAAGTGGTACCAAAAGCTCGGCCGGGACGTGCCGGGTCAAATCCGTATCGTAGGGTACGATGACGTAAATGCCGCAACCTGGTTTAGCCCTGAGATAACGACGGTCAAGCAACCGATTGAGGAAATGGGCCGGAAGGCGGTAGAGCTGATTCGCATGCAGATGGACGGTGAAGGCATCGTCAAAGAAAATATTCTCCCGGTAGAGCTGGTGGAACGGGAAACGACATAACCGGTTTCCGAACTACGGAATATACCGGCTAGCTTCATCCCTGCGATTACGCAGGGTTTTTTTGGCATTCAAAAATTAAACGGATGTTATCAAAATAATGACCGCGGACATTAGCTAAAAAAGGTTATGTCAAACCATTGACATGTCAAACGATTAGCATGTAGAATGAAGGTGTTGAAAGCGATTACTATAACCAAGACAAAGCGGGGGATCCATGATCATGAGAAAAACATTGGCGCTTTTATGTGTCCTGGCAATGATGGCGTTTACGATTGCAGCTTGCGGCGGCAACAAAACAAACGATCCGGGCGCAAATGAAACCGGCAACGGCGGCGGACAAGCGGGCAAAACGGTTAAAATTACTTTTTTGAACTCGAAAGGCGAAATCCAGCAGCAGCTGGAAGAAGCGGTCAAGACCTTTAACCAGGACCATCCGAATGTCGAAATCGAGATTTTGACGGCCGGCGCCGGCCAGTCTCCGTTCGAGAAGGCGTCCCAGTTGTACGCCTCCGGCAATCCGGCGACGATCGCAATGTTGGATCCGGCTGATGTGGAAAAGTTCAAGGACCGCATCCTGGACCTGTCCGGCGAGAAATGGGTGGCGGACGCCATCGACAACAGCCTGACGAAAGCAGACGGCAAGGTGCTTGATTTCCCGTTTGCGGTAGAGGGCTTCTCCTTCATCTACAATAAACAGGTGCTCGACGCGGCAACCGGCGGCAGCTTCGATCCGGCCACGATTCAGACGAGGGACGATCTGAAGAAGCTGTTCGAGCAAATCGAAGCAAGCGGCAAGAAGGCGATTCATATTTCGCCGATGGACTGGTCGCTCGGCGCCCACTATTTGAACTTCCTGTACGCGGACCAATCCCGGGACTTCGGGCAGGTGGAGCAATTTATTGCCGATCTGAGAGCGGGCAAGACCGATCTGGCGAACAACGCCGTGTTTAACGGACTGATGGATACGTTTGATCTGATGATGGAGCATAACAGCGACAAAGCGAACCCGCTTACACCGACGTACGAAAAAGGACCCGAGCTGCTTGGCAAGGGCGAGGTCGGCATCTGGTTCATGGGCAACTGGGCATGGCCGAACATCAAGAGCTTCGACGCCGAGGGCGAATACGGCTTCCTGCCGGTGCCGATCAGCAACAACGCAGGCGACTACGGCAATACGCAAATCGCCGCGGCAGTATCCAAACGGCTCGTTATCGACGGGGAAAAAAGCACGGATGAGCAGCAAGCGGCCGCCAAGTCGTTCCTGGAATGGCTTGTATATGAGAACAACGGTCAAGATTTCCTGGTCAACAAAGCGAACATTATTCCGGCATTCAACTCCGTTACGCTGGAGCCGCAAGATCCGCTCGCGAAGTCGATCAAGCAATATATGGACGCGGGTCAAACGGTTGTCGGCATGACGACGCTGCCGGCCGACCATTGGAAAGAAGTCGGCGCGTTCATGCAGAAATATTTGGCTAAAGCTTCCGACCGCGCGGGTCTCGCCGCCGAAATCGAAGCGTACTGGAAAACGGCAAAGTAGGTTCAGGTCACGTTCACGTATATAGCCGCCGAGAGCAGCGCGAATCAGCGTCCAAGCCGATGATTTCGCCGCTGCTCTCCATGCTTTAAGGAAATTAACAAAAGGAGGTGCCGTTATGGCATCGCAGAAAACAAGATCGGCAAGTATTCCTATCCGTCTGTTGTTTACCGGACCGACGCTGCTGATCTTTATGACCGTAGTCATCGTGCCGTTTTTTTACGGTATTTATTTGACGTTTACGAACTGGGACGGCATCTCGACAACTTACGACATGGTCGGTTTCGCCAACTACGAGACCGTCTGGAACGATGCGACGTTCTGGAAATCGTTTATCATGACGCTGAAATACGTACTTGTTTCCGTTATTTTGATTAATATCGTCGCTTTTTCCCTCGCCTATGTTCTGACTAGAAGGAAAAAAAGCAATTTGTTCCGTACCGGCTTTTTCCTTCCCAACCTCGTTGGCGGCATCGTGCTCGGCTTCGTCTGGCAATTTATTTTTAACCATGTGCTGGCGGGCGTCGGCATTCCGCTGCTGCAGGGCTGGCTCGCCGATCCGCAAAAGGCGCTGTGGGCGCTCGTTACGGTGACGGTATGGCAGTATGCCGGTTATATGATGGTCATTTATATCGCGGGACTTATGAACGTGCCGAACGATATTTTGGAGGCGTCCTCCCTGGACGGGGCGATCGGCTGGAAACGGCTGAAATCGATCGTGCTGCCTCTTATGGTTCCGTCGTTCAGCGTATGCATCTTTTTGTCCCTGCAGCGCAGCTTTCTCGTCTACGACGTCAACCTTTCCTTGACGGGAGGCGGACCGTTCAAGAGTACGGAGCTTGTCTCCATGTACATTTACAATAAGGCGTTTCTGGCCAGAGATTACGGCGTCGGGCAGGCCGAAGCGTTTGTGCTGTTTTTGATGGTTACGGCCATCACGCTCGTTCAAGTTTATTTCAGCAAAAAAATGGAGGTGGAAGCGTAATGAAACTGGCCAAACTGTCGCTTCAGGGGCTAAGGACGGTCATGTTGTCCGCCGTTCTGCTTCTGTTTCTCATGCCGTTTCTAATAATTGCGTTAAACTCCTTCAAGGAAAATAAAGATATTACGTCGAGCCCGTTTGCGCTGCCGGAAGCGTGGAGCTTGACAAACTTTGCGACAGCTTATGAGAAGATGAACTATTTGCACGCGTTTTCGAACTCTTTTATCATTACGGTGTCCAGCGTGCTGCTCATTGCTCTGTTTGCGGCGATGACCGCCCATTTTTTCGTTCGCAGCAATACCCGGATCGACCGGATCGCGTTTTTTATTATGGTCGCATCGATGATTATTCCGTTTCAGGCAATCATGATTCCGCTTGTCAAAATATACGGGTCACTCGATTTGATGAACAGCAAGTCAACGCTCGTCTATTTGTATATCGGCTTCGGAAGCTCGCTGGCCGTTTTTATTTACCACGGGTTCGTCAAGAGCATTCCGCTGGAGTTGGAGGAAGCGGCCATGATCGATGGCTGCAACCGGACGCAAACGTTTTTCAAAATTGTGCTTCCCGTTCTCGTTCCGACGACGGTTACGATCGCCATATTGAACGTCTTATGGATTTGGAACGATTTTTTGCTGCCCTCCCTCGTTTTGATCGAAAGCGCCCAGCGGACGCTGCCGCTCTCGACCTTTAATTTCTATGGTACGTACACGGCCGATTTCGGGCCGCTGATGGCTTCCTTGCTGCTTACGATTATTCCGGTCGTTGTCGTCTATTTGTTCGCTCAAAAATATATCATTCAAGGCGTCATGCAAGGGTCCATTAAATAACAGTTAAGGTGGAAAACATGAACTACACATTGGAAAAGGCGAATCGTTTTATCGGGGAAAACAAACATCTGCTTCGGGAGGAGTACCGGCTTGGCTACCATCTGATGGGCGAGTTCGGCTGGATCAACGACCCGAATGGATTTGTTCAATATAAAGGGCAGTACCATCTGTTTTATCAGCATTATCCGTATTTGCCGCAGTGGGGGCCGATGCATTGGGGACATGCGGTCAGCGACGATTTGATTGCTTGGAACTACTTGCCGGTCGCTCTCGCTCCGGACAGGGAATACGACCGCGACGGATGTTTCTCCGGAAGCGCAATCGAAAAGGACGGCGCCTTGTATTTGATGTATACCGGCCACGTTATGACGGGGCCGGACAAAGACAAGGACTATTTCCAGACGCAACATATCGCCGTTTCGGAGGATGGCGTCCAATTTCGCAAATACGAAGGCAATCCCGTAATCGGATTGCCGCAAATCCCGGAGGGCGCGAGCGGCAAAGATTTCCGCGACCCGAAGGTGTTCGAGCGGGACGGCCGTTATTATGTCGTGCTCGGCTCGAATGACGGCAACGGCAATGGACAAATCCTGTTGTACAGATCAGGCAATTTGATCGATTGGACGTTCGTCCGGGTGCTGGCGCGCAGCGAGGGAGAAATGGGCGACAATTGGGAATGCCCCGATTTCTTCCCGCTTGGCGGCCGCGACATTCTGATGCTGTCGCCGCAGCGCATGCCGGCTCAAGGATTGGATTACCACAATCTCCATTCTACCGTCTACATGTGGGGAAGGTGGAATGCGGCCGACGAATCCTTTGCTCCGGAAGGCTATGCGCCGGTGGACTACGGCTTCGATTATTACGCGCCCCAATCGACTCTCGACGATAAGGGACGGCGGATTATTATCGCATGGATGGACATGTGGGAAACGGATATGCCGACCCAGCGCGGGCATTATTGGGCCGGCGCTATGACGCTGCCGCGCGAAATGATCGAACTGGACGGCAAAATCGTGTTCAGGCCGGCGGAGGAAATCGAGAACTACCGCGGAGCCCGATTTGACGTCAGCGGACTAATTGTGAACGGAGAGACGGTTCTCGAAACCGAAGGCGACCGTTACGAGCTGGAGGCAGAGTTCGAGGTCCGGGATGCGCAACGGTTCGGGCTCAAGCTTCGCGTCGGCGAAGGGGAAGAAACAGTTCTTTCGTATTCGGCAGCGGAGGAGATTTTCCGTTTGGACCGCAACAAGGCGGGGATCGGACCGAAAGGGATTCGGGAGACACATGTGCCGCTGAAGGACGGAAAGCTTCGCTTGCGCGCGTTCGTTGACCGGTCTTCGGTGGAGGTTTTTCTGCAGGACGGGGAAAAGGTAATGACCGCCCGCATTTATCCGGGGGCGGGATCGCTGGGCATCCGCGCGTTCGCCGAAGGAAGCTGCCTGCTGAACCGATTGACAAAGTGGGTGATCGACTGATGAAGGAAGAAAGGATTCGCAATACGGTTTATACGATCGGAGAAGCGCTTATCGATTTTGTGCCGGCAGAGACCGGATGCGGCCTCAAGAACGTAACCGGCTTTATGAAAGCGGCCGGCGGCGCGCCGGCCAACGTCGCTTGCGCCGTCTCGAAATTGGGCGGACGGTCAGCCTTTATCGGCAAGCTCGGCTTGGACCCGTTCGGCGATTTCCTGGCCGACACGATGGCGGCCGAAGGCGTTGACGTCTCCCGAATCCGCAGGACGGCCGAAGCAGGTACGGCTCTTGCCTTTGTCAGCTTGCAGGCGGACGGGAACCGGGAGTTTTCGTTTTACCGCAATCCGAGCGCCGATATGCTTCTCGATGAAGGAGAGATTGAGGAGTCGTGGTTTGCAGAAGGCGATATCCTCCACTTCGGGTCGGTCAATCTCATCGATGCTCCAGTGAAAGAAGCACATCGAAAGGCCATTCGTTTCGTCCGCGAGCGGGGCGGCATCGTCAGCTTTGATCCGAACGTAAGGCTTCCGTTATGGAGCGATCCGCAGCGTTGCAGGGACGCGATTCTCGAATTTTTGCCGCTATGCCAGCTGGTCAAGATCAGCGACGAAGAGCTGTCTTTTATAACCGGCATCGAGGATGAAGAAGACGCACTTCAGTCGCTGTTTGTCGGAGACGTCGAGCACGTACTCTATACCCGAGGCGCACAAGGGGCCGATTGGGTTTCCAAGACATTCCGGATCCATGTGCCGGGACTGAACGTCCAGGCCGTAGATACGACGGGCGCCGGAGACGCGTTTGTCGGCGCGATCCTGTATCAATTGCAGGGTGCCGGCAAGCTCGGATTGCCGGATGCTGCCGCGGCCGCCGAAATGCTGCGATTCGCCAATAAGGCTGCAGGCATGACAACGCTTGGCCGCGGCGCAATTCCTTCTCTGCCTTCTTACGAAGAAGTGATGTCGCCTGATGGCGCAGTCGGCATTAAATTTTGAACTGCCCCATCTTATCCAGCAACTCCTGCACCATCTGACTCAGCGCTTCCGCGGATGCCGTTATTTCCTCCATGGAAGCCGACTGCTCCTCGGATGCGGCCGCGGCGCTCTGGGCATTGCCGGCCGCGCCGCTCGCAATATCGGCCAGCTGTTCCACGGTAGCCTGGACCTGTTCGGCGCCTGCCGTCAATTGCTCGATGGACGCCGTCACTTCATGGATTTGGCTGTTGACGTTAGTCATTTCCGCCGTTATGGAGCGGAAGGCTTCGCCGCTGTCGGCGACGGCGGAAGCCGCTTCATTCACTTCGAAAGAGCCTTGCGCCATCGCTTTGGCCGCTTGAGCCGTTTCGTTACGAACCTCTTCGATGAGCCGGCCGACCTGCTCGGCCGATTGCTGCGTCTGCTCGGCCAGCTTGCGCACCTCCTGCGCCACGACCGCAAATCCTTTGCCTTGCTCCCCTGCGCGGGCCGCTTCGATCGCCGCATTCAGCGCCAGCAGATTGGTTTGCGAGCTGATGCCGGCGATAACGCCGATTATGCCGCCGATTTGACCAGATCGTTCGTTCAAGCGGTTGATCGCGGCTTCCGTTTTCGCCACGGCCTCTTGCACTTGCTTCATGCGTCCGACCGAATGGCGGACCAGCTCGCTGCCATGCTCGGTTTGCGCCGCAGCGCCGCCAGCCGATTCCGCGACCAGCGTTGCCGATTCGGCGATGCGCTGCACGCCCAGCGACATATCCGTCATCGCCTTGGCCGCATCGTCCGATTGTTGATGCTGCGCTTCGGCGCCTGCGGCGATTTCCTGCATCGACTGGGCGATCGTTTCCGAGGCCTGGCTCGTCTGTTCCGCGCTCGCGGTCAGCTGCTGCGAGGCTGCCCCGACGGACATCGCCAATTCCGCCGTCATTTGGAACATGCTCCTGAGCTTTTCGGTCATCGCATTGAAATGCCGCGCCATCTGCCCGATTTCATCTCCGCTCTTGACCTCGATCCGCTGCGTCAAATCTCCATCGGCCATGCGCTTCAGCTTTTCATTCAGCGTCCGGATATGGCGAAGCACCATCCGGCGGATGAGAAGCGTGACGAGCAGTCCGACAATCAGCATGGCCGCTCCGGCAATGCCCAGCGATACGGCGCGGTTCCGTTCATAGACGGAAAAAATCACTTCGTTCTCCACGACGGTAAGCGAATACCAGGAAACATCGCTGCCGGGCAAGGGGATCGGTTCGAACGCTCTCAATACGTACAAGCCTTTGGAATTAGGCGTATACCCTTTAAGCGTTTGACCGGCTGCCACCTCTTCCCAAAGCGCTTTTTTCTCGGGATTATCCCCGAAATGCCCGCCAATCGATGCGGGATCGTTCGGATTCGCGGCATAGATGCCGTCCCCGCTGACGAGCGATACGTACCCGCCTAACGGCTTGTAGGACGAAGCCAGCGTCTGCAAATCGTTCAGGGCAATGTCCGCCCCTACAATGGCTAGAAAGTTCCCGTCTTGATCCAGAATCGGCAAAATGACCGACATCAGCTGGACTTGCTTGCCGTCGATTTCCCATTCGTACGGCTGCATATAGACCGGCTTTTTCGTTTGCTTCGGCACGAGATAATAATCGCCTTCGCCCGGCTTCTCGTAATGGCGGTTAGGCTCGACGACGATGCGGCCGCCGCTGCGCACGACATAGGGGAGAAAGCGGCCCGTATCGTCGTCGTACCCCGTCAGCCGCACATGGTCCGCATCCTTGCCGTCAAAGGCATTCGGTTCCCACAATGTATAGAAACCGAGCAGTTCCGGTCTTTGCTCCAGCGTCCGCGTCAGCAAGCCGACGATTTCGGCTCGCGACATGCTTTTGTTCTCCTTTGCGTCGAGCAGCGTGTCGGACAGCATCGTCAGCGTCGCATGAACGCCGGCCATCCGCTGCTCGAACTGTACGGCAAACGACTTGCCCGCATATTGCGCCTCCAGCTCTCCATTATGTTGGCTGAGCGTTTTAAGCTGGCTCAAATTTGCCGCAATCAATGCCCCGAATACGAGCAACAGGACCAGGGCCACAGCAGCCACGAGCTTGACCAGCAACGACATCCGTTTCAATCTCTCCACTTGCAATTCACTCCTGTCGAATTCAATACGACATTAATCGACTGATTCTTTAGTACTATTTTACACCAGCGCGGAAAGGTTAATTTTTTATAAAAACAGGTTAACTGACTGCAAAGTCATAAGACGGCGGACCCGATATGATGGACTTATCAACAACAAACATCACCAACCGATAAAGAGAGGGGTTATAAGCAATGAAAAAATCGTTTGCAGGAATTTTGGCGGCCGTTATGGTCTTTATGCTGGCAGCTTGCGGCGGAGGCAACGCCGGAGGAGGCAGCACCGGAGGAACCGATGGGGGAGCCGGCGGTGAAGGAAACAAAGGCAGCGTCGGCGTATCCATGCCGACCAAGTCGTCCGAACGCTGGGTGAACGACGGCGCCAATATGAAAAAGGAATTCGAGGCGCTCGGCTACAGCGTCGACCTGCAATATGCCGAAGACGTCATCGAAAACCAGGTCGCTCAAATCGAAAACATGATTACCAAAGGCGTCGAAGTGCTGGTCATTGCGGCGATCGACGGGGAATCGCTGACGGACGTGCTGCAAAAAGCGGCGGATCAAGACATTAAAGTTATCGCCTACGACCGTCTGATCAAAAACAGCGAGCATGTCAGCTACTACGCCACGTTCGACAACTTCAAGGTCGGCGTGCTGCAAGCGTCCTACCTGGAAGAGAAGCTGGGCTTGAAGGAAGGCAAAGGACCTTTCAACATCGAATTGTTTGCCGGTTCCCCGGACGACAACAACGCTTATTTCTTCTTTGACGGCGCCATGTCCGTCCTGAAGCCTTACATCGACAGCGGCAAGCTGGTCGTGAAGAGCGGACAGACGCAAATGGAGCAAGTCGCAACGCTTCGCTGGGACGGCGCAACGGCTCAAGCGCGCATGGATAACCTGCTGAGCGCGAACTACGCGTCGGATACGGTTCATGCCGTACTGTCGCCGTACGACGGCATCAGCATCGGCATTATCTCTTCCCTGAAAGGGGTAGGCTACGGCACCGCCGACAAGCCGATGCCGGTCATCAGCGGTCAGGACGCGGAACTGGCGTCCGTCAAATCGATCATTGCCGGAGAGCAAACGTCCACGGTGTTCAAGGATACCCGCGAACTGGCCAAAGTGGCGGTCAACATGGCCGAAGCCGTGCTGCAAGGCAAAGAAGCCGAAGTAAACGATACGGAAACGTACGACAACGGCGTGAAGGTCGTTCCATCCTTCCTGCTGGAGCCCGTTTCGGTAGACAAAGACAACTATAAAGAAGTGCTGGTCGATTCCGGCTACTATACCGAGAAAGAATTGAACTAACGGATCGTTGGGCAATCCCATTCGGCGGCGGCGCTTTGCCGCCGCCGTCGCAATGACGGACGATTTCGAGACTTGAAAGAAGGCGTGGTGACGGCTTTGAAAGACATCATATTGGAAATGCGCGGGATCACCAAAACCTTTCCTGGAGTCAAGGCGCTGGAGAACGTGAACTTGAAAGTGAAGGAAGGCGAAATTCACGCGCTGATGGGAGAAAACGGGGCGGGGAAATCGACGCTGATGAAGGTGCTTTCCGGCGTATACCCGCATGGCTCTTACGAAGGCGACATTTTGTTCAAAGACCGCGTGTGCGAATTCAAGACGATTCGGGACAGCGAATCGCTGGGCATCGTCATTATCCACCAGGAGCTGGCCCTCATTCCGCAGCTGTCCATCGCCGAGAACATATTTTTGGGGAACGAACAAAAAAGAAACGGCATGATCGACTGGAACCGGACGACGGTTCGGACGCGGGAGCTGCTCGGACAGGTCGGCTTGACGGAATCGCCCAATACGCTTGCCGGCTCCATCGGCGTTGGCAAGCAGCAGCTTGTGGAAATCGCCAAGGCGATGTCGAAGGAAGTCAAGCTGCTCATCCTGGACGAGCCGACGGCCGCGTTGAACGAGGAGGACAGCGACAACCTGCTGAACCTGCTGCTGGAGTTCAAGAAGCAGGGGCTGACCTCCATCATCATCTCCCATAAGCTGAACGAAATTATGAAGGTTGCCGATTCCATTACGATTTTGCGGGACGGCAAGACGATCGAGACGCTGGATGTCCGGGCGGACAACATTGACGAGGACCGGATCATCAAAGGGATGGTCGGCCGCGATTTGACGAACCGCTATCCGGAACGCGAGCCGAATATCGGAGGCGTATTGTTTGAAGCGAAACATTGGACGGTCCTGCATCCGGAGCAAACGGAACGCAAGGTGGTGGACGATGTCAGTTTCAACGTCAAGCGCGGAGAAATCGTCGGCATCGCCGGACTGATGGGCGCGGGCCGCACCGAGCTGGCGATGAGCATCTTCGGACAATCGTACGGCAAGCGGATCGGCGGACAGCTGTTCAAGGAAGGCCGGGAGCTGAAGCTGAAGGACATCAGCGCCGCCATCGCCGAAGGAATCGCTTACGTGACGGAGGACCGCAAGCATTACGGACTCGTTCTGATGGACGACATCAAGCGGAACACGACGCTGGCCAACCTCGAAGGCATCTCCAAATGGTTTGTCGTCAACGATTACGACGAGATCGCGGTGGCGGAGGATTTCCGGAGCAAGCTGAAAATCAAGACGCCGAGCGTCCATCAGACGACGGGCAATTTGAGCGGCGGCAATCAGCAGAAGGTCGTGCTTAGCAAATGGATTTTTACCGGGCCGGATTTGCTTATATTGGACGAACCGACGCGGGGCATCGACGTCGGGGCCAAATACGAAATTTATACGATCATTAACCAGCTGGCGGCGCAGGGCAAAGCCATCTTGATGATATCGTCGGAGCTTCCCGAGCTGCTGGGCATGTGCGACCGCATTTACGTCATGAACGAAGGCCGGTTTACGGGCGAAGTGCCGAAAGAAAAAGCCAATCAGGAAGTGCTCATGAAATATATGACTTCTGGCAGGGGGTAGATCAGCGTGGAGACTGCTATGAAAATGCTGCGAAGCAACGTCCGCCAATACGGGATGTTCATCGCTTTAATATTGATCATGGTGTTGTTTCAGTTTTTGTCGGACGGCAACTTGCTGAAGCCGCTTAACATTACGAATCTGATTTTGCAAAACAGCTATATTCTTATTTTGGCGATCGGCATGCTGCTCGTCATTATTACGGGCCATATCGATTTGTCCGTCGGTTCCGTTGCGGCGTTCGTCGGCGCGGCGGCGGCAATCATGATGGTGCAGTACAACATGCCGTTTCCGCTGGCGATGGTGCTGTCGCTCGTCATCGGCGCATTGATCGGAGCCTGGCAAGGGTTCTGGGTCGCGTATGTCCGAATACCGTCCTTTATCGTGACGCTGGCGGGCATGCTCCTGTTCCGCGGGCTTACGCTGCTCATTCTGGACGGCAAGTCGGTCGCTCCGTTCCCTAACGGATTTCGGGCGATCAGCACCGGCTTCATTCCGAACTTTACCGGAACGGGCAGCCTGCACGTGCTGACGCTGCTGATCGGCATGGCGCTGTCCGTGCTGTACCTGATGATGGAGTGGAGAAGCCGGATCGTGCAGAACCGGTACAAGCTGGAGACGCTGCCGATGCCGTTTTTCCTGGCGAAGCTGGCCACCGTCGTCGTCGTCGTCAATCTGTTCACCTACGTCCTCGCTTCTTACAAAGGACTGCCGAACATTTTGATCATGCTCCTCATTCTGGTCGCCGTCTACACGTTCGTCATGCGTAAAACGGTCATGGGACGCCATATTTACGCGCTGGGCGGCAACGAGAAGGCGGCAAGGCTGTCGGGCGTCAAGACGAAAAAGGTTACGTTCTGGGTATTCGTCAATATGGGCGTCATGGCGGCGCTGGCGGGGCTCGTGTTTGCGGCGCGTCTGAACGCGGCCACGCCGAAGGCGGGCGTCAACTTTGAGCTGGATGCGATCGCGGCCGTATTTATCGGCGGCGCCTCCGCCACCGGCGGCGTCGGCACGGTCATCGGAGCGATCATCGGCGGCCTGGTCATGGGCGTCATGAACAACGGGATGTCGCTCATCGGCCTCGGCATCGATTACCAGCAGGGCATCAAAGGACTTGTGCTGCTGCTCGCGGTAGCGTTTGATCTTTACAACAAAAACAAATCTTCCTGACCGACCGCCAAGCCGACGGCTTAGCCGGAGGCGGGAAGGACACGCAAGCGCGGAGGCGTTCACCGATGGTGGACCCCCGCGCTTAGTTGCCGTAATATAATGAATGCGCTTGCGCGGCAAGCTAAGGAAGCGAGCCGGATAATCGGCTGTTCAAGGGGGCGTTGATCGGTGAAAAAACTGTTGCTGCTGTATGTGGTGCTTATCGCCACGCTGCTCGGTTATTTGTACATGGCGTTCGTGCGGGACGATTCCGGCGGACTGATGAGCGAAACGACGGGCCTTCAAGGCGAGACGGACGAAAAATACGTCATGGTCAACTTTCTGGCCGGCATCGATTATTGGAAAAACGTGCTGAAGGGATTCGAGGACGCGGCGGGAGCTCTTGGCGTGTCGGTGGAATACCGGGGCTCCATGCAATACGACGTGCAGGAGGAAGTGATGGTGCTGGAGCAGGTGATCGCCCGCAAGCCGGCGGGCATCGCGGTAAGCGCCATCGATTCGGAGGCGTTGAACGCGGCGATCGACAAGGCGGTGGAGGCCGGCATTCCGGTCGTCATGTTCGATTCCGACGCGCCCGGAAGCAAAGCCTATTCCTTCCTGGGCACCAACAATTACAATGCGGGCGTAACGGCGGCGCGCAAGATGGCGGAGCTGGCGGGCGAAGCCGGCAAGGTGGTCGTCATTACGCTTCCGAATCAATTGAACCATCAGGAGCGGACGCAAGGGTTCGAGGATACGCTGCGCAGGGAGTTTCCCGCCATGGAGCTCGTCAGCATTGAGGACGGCAAAGGCGATCAGCTTGTTTCCGAGCGGAAAGCGTCCGATATGCTGGAGCAGTATCCCGATTTGAAAGGCATCTTCGTCACCGAAGCGAACGGAGGCGTCGGGGCCGGCAATGCCGTGCTGCGGGAAGGGAAGGTCGGGCAGGTCAACATAATCAGTTTCGACACGGACAAGGGAACGCTCGATATGGTGAAGAGCGGCACCATCGCCGCGACGCTTGCGCAAGGGACATGGAACATGGGCTACTGGTCGCTCATGCATCTGTTTCACCTCCGCCACGAGCTGACCGTTCCGATGTCCGATTGGCGCAGCTCGGGCGTTCCGCCGCTGCCGGAGTACGTCGATACCGGCATCACGGTCGTTACGCCGGCCAACGTCGATTATTTTTACGCCAAATAAAACGGAAATTTGCTGCAGCGGACGGTGACGAGATGATATTCCGAACGGTTCAAAAATGGTTTCAGCTGAACAACTGGACGATCCGGTACAAGCTCATATTTCATTTTTTGCTCGTCAGCATCTTGCCGTCCTTATGCCTCGGACTGCTGACGGCCTGGACGGTCAGCGGCGTGATCGAGAAGCAAGTCAACGAGCAGACGATGCAGCTGATCGGCAACGTGAACAAATCGCTGAACTCCTATGCGGGCAATATTCAAAATATATCGTATTTCATCTCGATGAATCCCGACGTTCAATTGTTTCTGGAGCGGGGGCACGAGGCTTTCGAGGAGACCGAGGACCAATACCGGATGTCCCGGTTTCTGCAAGGGTTTACGACGCTGTATTCCGAAATCGCCGGCATTCTGGTCGTCGGCGCGGACGGGCAATATTTCAGCAACGAGATGTATGCCAGAACGAGCCGCAGCTTGACGGAGGACGAATGGTACAAGGAGGCGGTCCGGGCCAAGGGGATCTTTCAAATTATCGGCCATCCCGCGAACCGGAACGTAACCACTCATACCCATTACAAAGAGAGCGAGGTCGTCTCCGTCGTCCGGGCGATTCTCGATCCGGATACGCAGCAGGCGAAAGGCGTCGTGCTGATCGACCTGAAGCTGCGAGCCATTGCGGAGACGGTAAGGGACGTACGCCTGGGCAAGACCGGTTACCTGATGGTGGTGAGCGAAGAGGGCGAGCGAATATACGCGCCCCGCAACGCCGCCCTGTTCGATATTCCGGCGTCCATACTCGCCGGGCCGTCGGCGGGCACGTTTCAGGCCGAAGCGGGCGGGACGGAGCTGCAAATGATCTACCAGCGCTCGCCGTTCACGAACTGGACGACGATCGGCGTATTCGACGTGCGGGACAGCGCGCAGGAAATCCGGGACATCAATCTGTACCTCGTCGTTTTTGTGTTCGTCGTATGCATGCTGGGCATCGCCGCTTCGTATTATTTGTCCCATTCCATTTCGAGGCCGATTACGCAGCTGTCTTCCCATATGCGCAAAATCGAGGAGGGCAACATGAATTTGCGCATCCCGGGCGAACGGCAGGATGAGGTCGGCCTGCTCGGCCGCAGCTTCAACGCGATGCTGCAGCAGATCGGGCGTCTGCTGTCCCAGGTGCGGGAGGAACAGCGGCTGAAGCGCGAAGCGGAGCTGCGGAGCCTGCAGGCGCATATTCAGCCCCACTTTTTGTATAACACGCTCGATACGATCCAATGGCTGGCGCGCAAGGACGGGGCGAAGGAAGCGGCGGAAATGGTCGAGGCCTTGTCCAAGCTGTTCCGCATCGGGCTCAGCAAAGGTCAGGAGACGATCCCGCTGGCGGACGAACTGGAGCATATCCGCAGCTATTTGAAAATCCAGAAAACCCGATACAAGGACAAACTCAATTATGAAATTGAAGCCGGCGCCATCCGGGGCGACACGCTGGTGCTGAAGCTGATTTTGCAGCCCGTGGTGGAGAACGCGATTTATCACGGCATCAAGGAGCGCCGGGGACCGGGCCATATTGCGATCCGGGTGTCCGAGCGCGACGGGGTGCTCGAATTTACGGTGGAGGACGACGGCGTCGGCATGTCCGAGGAAAGGCTGGCGGCGCTGCGCGGCACGCTGGAATCGCCGATGGCGTCCGGCGGGGAGACTGGCGCGGGCGGCGGCTTGCCCGTTTCGCCGGCGGCATCCGCCGGCTCCAGCTACGGCCTGCGCAACGTGCAGGAGCGCATCCGCCTCACCTTCGGCGAGTCGTACGGCATTTCCGTCGAGAGCAAGGAAAAGCAGGGCACGCGCGTCACAATCCGCCATCCGATTATCGATGAGAAAGGACTGAAAGCCTATGGCACGCATGTGGAAAGTTTTGATAGCCGATGACGAGGCGATCATTCGGGAAGGCATCCGCAGCTCCATCGATTGGAGCGGGCTGGGACTGGAGGTGGCCGGAGAAGCCGAGGACGGCGAGGAGGCGCTCGAGAAGGCCATTGACCTGGGGGCGAACATCGTGCTGGTCGACCTCAGCATGCCGATCATGAACGGATTGACGCTAATCGGCCATTTGCGCAAGCGGCTGCCGAACTGCAAGATCGTCATCATTACCGGCCACGACGAGTTTGCGTACGCCTATGAGGCGATCAAGCTCGAAGTGGACGATTATATATTGAAGCCGGTCAATCCGGAAGGGCTGAGAGACGTGCTGCAGCGGGTCGCCGGCAAGCTGGAGGAAACGGCGGTCAACGACGAGCTGCTTCAAGCCGCCTCCAAGCAGATCGAACGCAACTTTTCGCTGCTGCGCGAACGGTTCTGCCTGGAATGGATGAAAGGTGAGCTGAGCCCGGAGGAAATTGCGGAGCAGCTGGCGTTTTTGAAAATGCCGGACGCCGCCCCGGACGTCGTAGGGGTCGTGCGCTGGCCGGAGCAGTCGAAGGGGAAGACGTTTTATTCGGAGAAGGATCGGCAGCTGCTGCTGTTTGCCATCGAAAATATTATGGAGGAGCATTTGCAAGCCTATTCCCTCGTGCATTTCCGGGACGAGGTCGGGCTCATCGTCGCCCTGATCTGGGGCCGCCCGGACGAGCAGCTGTTCCGCAAGTTCGAGGCGGCCGTGGCCCATTACTTGAAGATTACGGTCGTTACAAGCTTTCTTCGCGATTACGGCGGACAGGTGCCGGAAGCGTACGCCCAGGCGAAGGCTGCAGTCAACCGGGAGACGAAGCTGTCTCCGTTCGTCCGGCGGGCGAAGGAGCGGATCGAGGAAGGCTTCGCCGACCATGAGCTGTCGCTGGAGGGCATCGCCGCCGAGCTGAACGTGTCGCCGGTATATTTAAGCCGGCTGTTCAAGCAGGAAACGGGCGCTTCGTTCATCAGCGTCCTCACGCAGACCCGCTTGAAGCAGGCGGTCCGGCTGCTTGCGGAAACCGATCTGACGATTCAGGACATAGCGGAACGCACCGGCTACGAATCGCAGCATTACTTCAGCACGGCGTTTAAGAAAATGGTCGGGCTTCCGCCCAATCAATACCGGAAAAGCGTCAAGTGAGTTGGCGCTAGTTATTTCATCCGCCTTCTCATTTATGCCATAATCGGGGGGAGGCATAAATAAGAAGGGGATGAGGATGATGGTTATCCGAAACGGGGAAAGCAAGATGAGGCCGATCAAAGCCGCCGTCGTCGGCAGCCTCAACATGGACATTGTCGTACAGACCGACCGCTTTCCGCAAAGCGGGGAGACGCTGCTCGGCCGGGACATCCGCTTCATACCGGGCGGCAAAGGCGCGAATCAAGCGACGGCGCTTGCCCGATTGGGCGCGCAAACGGCTATGATCGGCGCGGCGGGATCGGACGATTTCGGACGGAGCCTGACCGAAGCGCTGGCGGCCAGCGGCGTGGACGGCCGCGCGGTCATCCGGCTGGAAGGCGCGCCGACGGGAACGGCGTCCATTACGGTGACGCCGGAGGACAACAGCATTATCGTCGTGCCGGGCGCCAACGGCCTGCTGACGCCCGGTCACATTCGGGCGGCGGAGCCGGTCATCGAAAGCGCCGATATCGTCCTTATCCAGCTGGAAATTCCGCTCGAGTCGGCCGTATATGCCGCGGAGCTGGCCCACGGCGCGGGCAAGAAGGCGATCTTGAATCCGGCGCCCGCGCATAAGCTGCCGGAGAGCGTGTTCCGGCATGTCGGCTGCGTGACGCCGAATCGAACGGAGCTGGAGGCATTGACGGGAATGGACGCGTCGGGCGGCGGACTGGAGCGGGCGATGGACGCGCTGCTGGAGATGGGCGCGCCTTGCGTCGTGACGACGCTGGGGGAGGAAGGCTCGGCCTGGAAGGAGCGCGGCGGCGAGCTGCGGCGCCAGCCGGCTTATCGGATGGACGTCGTCGATACGACCGGAGCCGGAGACGCGTTTAATGCGGGACTGGCCTATGCGCTGGGCATAGGGCGAGGGATGGAGGAGGCCGTCGCCTTTGCCGCCAAAGTGTCGGCGTTGGCCGTTACGAAATTCGGCGCTCAGGACGGCATGCCTGCGCTGAGCGAGGTGCAGGGGCATTTCGGCAGACTGTTTGAAAGCTGAGCGGGGAGGAGATGCGGCCATTCCGCTTAAGTGGGCCGATGGCCGCCGCTCCCGATAAAACGCAAAATCTCTTCGTTCAGACGGTCCGCCGCTTTCGTCGGAATGCGGTGATCCGTTTTTTCGATCCAGACCAGCTTGCTTTGCGGCAGATTATCATGGAGCAGCCGGGCATACGGATGAAACGGCTTGTCCTTCTCGCCGTATACGAGCAGCATCGGCTGCCGCAATTGCCCCAAGCGGTCGGTGCAGTTGTAAACGAGGCTGCTGCGGTAATACTGCTCCGCATTTTGCGCATTCGTCCGTTTCGAGTCATGGTACAGCCTCTTGAAGTAGCCAAGCTTGCCGTTGCATTGGGCCAGCGCTAGCGCTAGCGCGATGACGCGCATCGCTCCCCAATGCGAAACGATGCGGCCGAGCGAAATTTTGCCGCGCAGCGGGCGGTCGCTCACTTCCGGCATGCCTCCGATGGAAATGCCCCCCAGACACCGCTCCGGATAAATCAGCATAAACTCCATCACGATGGATCCGCCGGTCGAATATCCGCATAAATACGCTTTGCCGATTTCGAGCCGGTCCATCAGCCGCCGGATGTCCTCTGCGATGAGCGGATAGGTGAGGGGCTCGGCGGACGGCTCGCTTTTGCCGTGTCCCCGGATGTCGAACGCGACCGTGCGGCAATAAGGGGACAACCGTTCGAGCTGATATTCGAAGTTCAGGCTGGTCAATACCGGCGGGTGGATAAAGAAAATCGCCGTCCCCTCGCCGCGGTCCGTGTAATGCAGCCGGCAGCCGCCAATGTCGGCATATGGCATCGTGTTCAAGCCCCCGTTTCTTTGCAAGCGTACCGCCTGTTCCTTGCGGCGCCTGCCCTCGCTTTATTATTCCATTTCGCTTGCGCCGTATCCCCCCATTCATATCGAAACGCGATGGATCGCATTCCGAGAAACTATGAATCGCGCCTGTCCCGGCACACCCATTTCATTACTTTTATTGAGGAATCATGTTATAATAGGGCCAATGCGCCAACCTACAACTGAACGCGAAAGCAGGGAAACAGCAATGAAACAACGCGACAAGCTTCAAAAGCCGGACTGGCTTCGCATAAAACTGACGACCGGCGGCAACTATGCCGAAATCAAGGACATGATGCGCACCAAGACGCTCCATACGGTTTGCGAGGAAGCGCGTTGTCCGAATATATACGAGTGCTGGTCCAACCGCACGGCGACGTTTATGATCCTGGGCGATATTTGCACGCGCGCCTGCCGGTTTTGCGCCGTCAAGACGGGGATGCCGACGGAGCTCGACTTGCAGGAGCCGGAGCGCGTGGCCGAAGCGGCCGAGCAAATGGGGCTGCAGCATTGCGTCGTCACGTCCGTCGCCCGCGACGACCTCGCGGATGGAGGCGCTTCGATCTTCGCCGCCACCATCAAGGCGATTCGCAAACGTCTTCCGTTTTGCCGCGTTGAGGTGCTGATTCCCGATTTTATGGGCAATTGGGACGCGCTGCAAACGGTGATGGACGCGAATCCGGACATTCTGAACCATAATATCGAAACGGTCGAAAGACTGTCAGACCGCGTGCGCGCCAAAGCGAAATACGCCCGCTCTCTCGAGCTTCTGAAGCGCGCCAAGGAAATGAAACCGAAAATCCCGACCAAATCGAGTATTATGCTGGGCGTCGGGGAACAATGGGACGAGATTATTCAGGCGATGGACGATCTTCGCGCGGTGGACTGCAACATTCTGACGCTGGGTCAATATTTGCAGCCTACGCCGAAGCATCTTCCGATCGAACGGTACGTGCATCCGGACGAGTTCGCCCGGCTGAAGGAAGAAGGCAAGAAACGCGGCTTTCGGCATGTGGAATCCGGTCCGCTGGTCCGGAGCTCTTACCATGCGCACGAGCAGACCGATTCCGCTCATGCAGCCATCGCGGCGGATGAGGCCGCCGCAGCTTCGCCGGCCGGCGCCGGCGCATGCGCCGGCACGCCGTAAATGTTGGAAGAGGTGGAAGAATGGCTTTGATTCATATAAGCGGCAAATCGTATGAGCTTATTCACGAAAACAAAAACGGCTGGAATCCCGAAGCCTTCCGCAACCGCTACAGCGAAGTGCTGGAGCGTTACGACTATATTATCGGCGATTGGGGCTACAACCAGCTCCGGCTCAAGGGCTTCTTCCGCGACGGGAGCGGCAAAGCGACCAAAGACACCGCCTTCTCCGGCGCATCGGATTACTTGAACGAATATTGCAATTTCGGCTGCGCGTATTTCATATTGGAAAAAAAGAACGGACAGCGTAAAGAGCCGGGCGACGAGGATCTCGACCTGCTGGAGGAAAGCCCGCGCCTTCAAGTGTCCGATTTGCGGTTCTCCGTGAAGGGCGCCCGCGGCGGCGCCGCCGAAGCTCAGGCGAAATCGGCCGCCCCGGAATCCGGGCGTGACCGCGAGCGGGAAGCCGCGGCAAAAGAAACGCAAGGAGCCGCCAAAGACGGCGCCGGAGATCAGCCGGCAAGAGACGGGGAGCCGGTCCGGGAAAGCTCGAAGGAAGGCGGAAGGGAGACGTCCCGAAGCCAGCAGCCGCGCCATAAGCATCATGGCCAGCGTCAAGAAGGCCAGACCCGGTCTTCCGCGCAAGAGGGGCACAGCCGCTCCTCGGCGCAGGAAGGTCAAGGCGGCCGTCCGCAGGAGGGACCGGGAAGAGCCGGCGGCCAGGACGGACGAAAGCGCGACCATTATTACCGCAAAGGGTTCCGCGGCCATGACGGCAAGGGCAAGAAGCCGGCGAAGCTGGCCGCCGCCGGCGAAGCGGCGGCCGCGTCCGAAAACGGCAGCGCTCAGAACCGCAAAGAATCGGGCCGGGCGGAGTAACCGCTGCCGCATCGCCCATATGCAAAAATACGCCGGAAGCTCGTACAGGAGCTTCCGGCGTATTTGCCGTTGCAGGCGGAACGTTCAGCGCGCTACCGCACGTCGTAGCCGAGGAACGCTTCGCGCACGCGGTTCCAGAATGGAAACGGCCGGTAGCGCGGGAAGCTGACCTTCCGCGGCGAGACGCTGCATCGGATGGAGCGGATATCATTATACGTCATATTGACGTGATCGATGCTTAATTGAATCCGCTGCTCTTTTTTGGATATAATGTCGCAATGATGATGCTTCGGCAGCAGCACCGAGGAACCGAGCGTTCGGAATACCCGGTTGTTGATGGAGGCGATTTCGGCGATTTGCAGCGATTCGATCGACGGGTGCACGATGGCGCCTCCCAAGCTTTTATTATAGGCCGTGCTTCCCGAAGGCGTGGAAATGACGATGCCGTCGCCGCGGAACATTTCGAACAATTCGTCGTTGATGTCGATTTGGGCGACCAGCGTACCGTCTACGCCCTTCAGCGTAAATTCGTTCAAGGAGACGTAGTGGAACGTTTCCGTTTCCGTTTCGACTTCGATTTGGGCCAGCGGGTACTTTACCATAATCGGCTTCGCTTCGGCCATCAGTCGAACCAGCTCTTCCAGCTCGTCCGATTTCCAGTCCGCATAAAAGCCTAAGTGGCCGGTATGAATGCCGACGAATCCGACCTCGGCGATCCGGTCCACGTACGTATGAAAGGCTTGCAGAAGGGTGCCGTCGCCGCCGATGGAAATGACGATGTCTGGCTTTTCCTCATTCAGGATGAAACCTCGTTTCGACGCCAGTTCGTGAAATTGTTGCACAAGCGATTTCGAAAGCGAATCGCCTCTGTCGATTACAGCGTATTTCAAGGTCAATCTCCTTCCCTGAGGCTTCGGTCATTACCCTGATGATAGCGGATTTCGGCCTTGAATTCAATGATTTGAGCTTGCAGGCCTGCGCGTTCCAGGGCGGCTTGTTAAGGAGCGAGCCAACCCCACAGCAAGTAGACCAATGCGGCGGAAAGAAAGCCGTGCACCAATCTCGACAGCAGCAACGGCATATATCTCAGGTCGGTGCCGCTGAGGAGGCTGGCGATTTGGGCATGCACGGACAGACCGCCCCAAGACAGTACCCATGCCGCCAACGCGGCCCGATGCATCAAGCCCGCTTCGGCGGAACCGGCCGCTTTGGCGCCGAGCGTCACCTCGAACAGGCCGTAAATGCCGGCGTCCGCCAACGCGGCGGGCAGGCCGAACCAGCCGAATACGGCGCGAGTCGCTTCCATCAGCGCCTGCACCAGGCCTGCGCGGGTCAGCATTTCCATGACGACGGAAAAAAATACGACCAGACCGCCCACGACGATCATAAGCCGCAATGCGGATTGGACGGCGTCCTGCAGCAGCTTGCCGCCATGTCTGCCGTCGAGCAGCCGGGCTTCATGCATCGCTTTCAGCGCGGCGCGCAACCGCCGCTCCCGCCGAGGGGGGAGAGACGGCTGGGCCTCGGAGCGGGCCGCCATGCCGGATCGCTTCGAGGCTCCGTAGAAGCGCATGAGGAAGCCGATGGCCAATCCGCCTCCGTAATGCGCCGCCGCCAGCAGCGGAGCGAGCGCCGCATTGTGAAAAAAGCCGACCGATACGGCGCCGATCAGAAAGATCGGATCGGACGTCGTCGTAAAGGCGACGAGCCGCTCCCCCTCCGTACGGGTGACCAGCCGCTGCTCCCGCAGCTGCGCGGTCAGCCGGGCGCCGACGGGATAGCCGGAAATATACCCCATCGTCACGACAAACCCTCCGATGCCGGGAAGCCGAAACAGCGGGCGCATAAGTGGATCGAGCAGCTTGCCAAAAAAATGAACGATGCCGAGGCCGAGCAGCAGCTCGGAAATGACGAAAAACGGGAACAGCGCCGGAAACAGCACCTCCCACCAGATCGCCAGCCCTCTGAGCGCGGACTGGAGCGTCTCGTTCGGGTAAGCGGCCATCAGCGCCGCAATGATTCCGGCACATATCGCAACGATCGACAGAGGGTGAACGAGAGTTCGAAGCAAGGCCGTCGCCCCTTCTTAATCTATAATCGGAGAGCGCAAGTGTACAACCCTTCTCTCTACTTATATGTACGGGCCTCGCCCGTCATCACCATCGTTTTGGGTTGCGGCAGGACAAGCGAAAATATAGTAAGCGGTTACATTTTTGTGTGGCTTTTGTCTCGATTTATGGTACAATGGAATTATTCCGAAAGGGTTGGAGTGGTGGTCATGAGCATAATCGCCGGCATTATCGTCTGCGCCTTTGTCTATGTGATCAGGGAGTCCATCGCGGCTCCGAACGAAGAGGATTACAGAACCTGACAAACTGAACAGGTTTTTATTGTTTATCAGCCCGCGCCATGAGCCTGCGGGTATTTTTTTTCATGCAAGGATCGAATAAATAATTCAAAATACCTATAAAACGGAGCTGAATCTGTCGATGAATAGGAATATAAGCCTTTATGAAGCGATTGGCGGCGCGGAAGCGGTTAGGACTATAGTCGAATGTTTTTATCCGAAAGTTCAGGCGCATCCGCTGCTGGGACCGTTGTTTCCGGAAGACATTGGGCCGGTGATGGAGAAGCAATATCAATTTTTGTCCCAATTTTTCGGAGGGCCTTCCTTGTATTCCGATCAATACGGACATCCGATGATGAGGGGCAGACACTTGCCGTTTCCCATTACGCCGCAGCGGGCGGAGGCCTGGCTGCAATGCATGGGAGAGGCGCTTGAGGAGGCGGGCCTTCCGGACGAGCTGCGCGCCATCGTGCTGGACCGGCTGTCGGGACCCGCATATCATTTTGTCAATACGAACGAAGAGGAGACGTGATCGCGGTGGAACCGCTCTATGAATCCAAATTGCAATGCATTTGCTGCGAAACAATCTTTGTGACATCGAGAGTGCGCCCCAGTTTCAAGAAAGCGACGGCAGTGGATTCGGATTTTTGCGGTTACTACAACCACGGCTACAACCCCGACTTTTATGTCGTGCGGGTATGCCCGTGCTGCGGATACGCCACGACGGAAAACGGCGTCGAAAAACTTAGCGACAAGCAGAAGCAGCAATTGTATGAGCGGATCGGGAGCGGTTGGAAAGGCGGAAGCTTCGGGGGAGAGCGTACGGCCGAGGATGCGATGACCTGTTATAAGCTGGCGCTGCTCGGAGCGCAAATTGCCGGCGAAAAGGACAGGGTCGTGGCGGGCATTCTTCATCATATCGCCTGGCTGTACCGGTACGAGAAGAACGAGGCGGAGGAGCGCCGGTTTTTGAAATACGCCCTGGACGCTTACGTCCGCGTGTACGAAACGGAAGGGGTTACGCTCAACAACGCGAAGCTGATGTATTTGATCGGCGAGCTGAACCGGCGCATCGGAGAACACAACGAAGCGGTCAAATGGTTTTCGCGCGTCGTCAACGACAAACGGATTATGGATTCCGCGATGATCCGGGCGTGCCGCGAGCAGTGGCAGCTGATCCGCGAGGAGCAGGAAGCGGCCAGGCTCGGGCAGGCGGATAAGACGCAGCCTTCGGCGAACAGCGCTTAGAGCACGGCTTCGGTATTGTAGAGCGGACTCTGCCCGCTTTCCGAGCTGTTAATCGTTAACGGCTGCATTCCTTCATCCGGAATGCAGCCGTTTGTTGTGCGATCCGCTATGAAATAAGCGGAACTAGCGCAATTCGCGGTCCGTGAGCAGGTAGTCGCGGTCGGCGTCCACGATCGTCAGCCGGTTTCGGCAGCATGGGAAGACGAGCAACTTCTTTTTGCCGCCTTGGACGTCCTCCAGATGGGACGGCTTCAAGGGCAGCAATACGTTATCGGCTCCGCAGCAGGGGCAGCTTGCGACGTAAATGTCGTCCGAGAACCGTTCGTACGGGAAACAGCGGTTGAACGGGATCATGAGCCGCCGTTCTCCTGCCCGGCGTTGCCGGCCTTCCCGGCGCCGTTCCCTGGTACGGCGTTGTTAGTCTGGCCGGGGCCGTCGCCTGGTACGGCGTAGTTAGTCTGGCCGGAGCCCTCTCCCGGTACGGCCTCGGCGTTCTGGACGCTTGCGGCTTCCTTTTTGGCGAGCTCGGCAAGCTTTTGCAGCAAAATATGTTTGGGCATGTGCATGAGATGCTCCAGCGGCACGCCAAGCTGCTTGGACAATTTAATGGCGGTTTCCGGCGATATTTGCAATGGTTGCGACATGGGTGTAGTCCTCCCGAACGATTTCGATTGCAGCTCCTTGCTTTAGCCGCAGGTGCTTGAGATATAATAAAGTTATACACTGCCGAGAAGGTTTGCGCAACAATGCGGCTGCCGCTCGGCTTTATTATTGATTGAGCCTTATGAACGATAAAGACGAGGTGATGAGAGGATGAGCAATACATACGCGTTAAGTTGGGATTTGGAGGTTATATATCCGGGCGGTTCGGGTTCGCAGGCGTTCGAGAAGGAATTGTCCGGCATGGAGGAAGCGATCGCCCGCTTGAACCGCAGCTTCGAAAGCGAGAATCATGAGGAGCCGCTTGCAGAGAGGGTGCCTCGGATGACGCAGCTGGTGCAAACGATTTTGCTTTCCTTGAGGCAGTCGGAATCTTTTGTCGGCTGTTTGATGGCGCAGGATGTGAAGGATGCCGGAGCGGCGGCCTTGAACGAACGGGTAAAAACGATCGCGGCCAATTTTCAGGCGGCTCTGTCCCGATATGACAACGAATTGAGGGAGATCGGGGACAGCGATTGGGAGCAGCTGCTGCAAGCGGACGGGTTGAAGGACGTCGCCTTTAACTTGGACGAACGAAGAGAGCTGGCCAAGCTGAAGCTGGCGCCCGAGCTGGAGGCTCTTGTCGGAGAATTGGCCATCGACGGCTACCACGGCTGGGGCGACTTCTACAATGTCTTTGTCGGCCATGCGCGCTTTCGCGATATCGGCCCTGTCGGCGAGCCGACGGATCGCATCTTGTCCGCGGGGCAGATGCAGAACCGGCTGTCCGAGAAGGATCGTCGGATCCGGCAGGCGGCGTTCGCCGAGTGGGAGCGGGAATGGTCCGAGCTGGCCCATTTGGGCGCCGAGGCGCTGAATCGGATCGCGGGTTTCCGGTTGAAGCTGTATGGGAAGCGCGGATGGGATTCCGTGCTGCAGGAGCCTCTTCATATGAACCGGATGAGCGAGGCGACGCTGAACGCGATGTGGGCGGCGGTGGAGGAGGGCAAGGCGCTGCTTGTTCCTTATTTTGAACGGAAGGCTAAGCTGCTTGGCGTCGACAAGCTGGACTGGCATGACGTCGAGGCGCCGATCGGCGAGTCCGAAGCGACGATTTCGTATGACGAAGCGGCGCGGTTTATCGTGGAGCAGTTCCGCTCCTTCAGCCCCGCGCTTGCGGAGCTGTCCGAAACGGCGTTTCGCGACCGCTGGATCGAAGCGGAGGACCGGCCGGGCAAACGCCCGGGAGGCTTCTGCACATCGCTGCCCAAAAGCGGCCAGACTCGCATTTTCATGACTTATTCCGGCACGGCCTCGAATATATCGACGCTGGCGCATGAGCTTGGCCATGCCTACCATCAGCACGTCATGAACGATTTGCCTGCCTTGTCGCAGGAATATGCGATGAACGTAGCGGAAACCGCTTCGACGTTTTCGGAAATGATCATGTCCGACCGGGCGATCAAAGCCGCGGGCAGCGACGAGGAAAAGCTGGTTCAGCTCGAAGAGAAAATTCAGCGTTCGGTGGCGTTTTTTATGAACATCCATGCCCGGTTCCTGTTCGAGACCCGCTTCTACGAGCTGCGGCGCGGCGGTTTGGTGCCGGTCGAGAAACTGAACGAGCTCATGGAAGAGGCGCAAAAGGAAGCGTACCGCGGGCTGCTCGGCCAGCCGCATCCGCTGTTCTGGGCGTCGAAGCTGCATTTTTATTTGACCGACGTGCCGTTTTACAATTTCCCATATACGTTCGGCTATTTGTTCAGCGCCGGCATTTACGCGAGAGCGCTTCGCGAGGGCGAGGGCTTCGCTTCCCGGTACGACGATTTGCTGCGGGACACGGGAAGCATGACGGTCGAGCAGCTGGCTCGTAAACATTTGGACGTCGATCTGGAGCAGCCGGATTTTTGGCGCGAAGCCGTAGCGCTGACCGGCGAGGACGTGCGCCAGTTTTTGGAGCTGACCGATCAAAAGTAACGGCACATTGCCAGCCGGCATCCGGACTCGGATGCCGGCTGGCTTTAGTTTACGGCTGCGTAGCGCCGAACGCGGCTCCGAGGACTGCGGATGGACTACGCCGGGACTGTGCCGGGCATTATGCCGGGAACTGTGTAGGGAACACCGCTTGGTACGGCACCAAGGGCTGCGCGGGACTGTGTTGGGGAGATCGCCGGAACGACACCAAGGACTGCGACCGGAAATCATGAAAAGAACTGGCTCTGGGAATTGCACTGGGTTGGGCCATGAGCAGAAAACTTGACGTTGCACCACCACTCCGCCGCTGTGTTTCACACTAAGTAACATTTTCAACAACAGCAATTGGAGCGACGTCGGTGCAGGTTTGTAAGTAACATAATCAACCTTGCAGCGTGGAGAGCGCCGTCGGCGCAGATCTGTAAGTAACAAAATCAGCGAGAACGATCGGAAGTCGATTTATGCAGCTTGCCATGGTGTAAAATCGGCCGCGATTTAGCCGCCGAACGGGCTGTCAATCGAATATTGTACAACATATCCAATTGTGCTATGTTATATGAAGAATCTAACGTATTATTTTTAAAATATGAGTCACAAAAAGAAAGAGGGGAGTACGATTCAGCTTTCTTCCAGGCAATTGGAGCTTCTGGAGCTTGTCAAAAAGCATGCGCCGGTGACCGGGGAGCAGCTGGCCGAGCATTTGGGCGTCAGCCGTCCCACGCTGCGTTCGGACCTGTCCCTGCTCGTCATGCTGGGCATGCTGGATGCGAAGCCGAAGGTGGGCTATTTTCTCGGCAACTCGTACCGGGCCGGGAACGACGGATTGCGCAAGCTTTCCGGGATGACGGTCAGACAAGTGCAAGGCGTTCCCGTCAACATTCCGGACACGTTGTCCGTGCATGACGCCGTTATTACTTTGTTTACCGAAAATGCGGACACGCTGCTGGTCGTAGGCGAGCATAAGCGGCTGGCGGGCATCGTCACGCCGAAGGATCTGCTGAAAATTACGCTCGGAAATGCCGGCGCCGCCTCGATTCCCGTCAGTATGGTCATGACCCGGTATCCGAATCTGGTCACGCTGCTGCCCGACGATTCCATAGTGGATGCCATCGGAAGGATGGCCCTTCATCAGGTAGATTGCTTGCCGGTCGTCGCGTCGAATGCCGAGCCGGGAGAGCAGCCGGAAGTAATTGGCTGGGTGTCCAAATCAAACATTATTCGGCTGATGGCGGACATGCTGACCGCAGGCGAACAGGGGGATCCTCATTTATGACCAGACATACGATTTACGTCTGCTCGGACGCTGTCGGGGAAACGGCGGAAGCGGTGGCGCGGGCAACGCTCAGGCAATTTGCCTCCGAGCACGTCAACATTAAACGATACGGCCATATCCGGACGGAGGAGGAAATTGTGCGCATCGTTCACGAAGCGGCCCAATCCGGCGGATTTATCAGCTACACGCTGGTGCAGCCGGAGCTTCGGGAGCTTATGCGGGAGGAAACGGTCAAGCTGGGCGTAAGGGCGGTCGACGTCATGGGGCCGATGATGCAGGCTTATATCGATACGTTCGGAAGTTTTCCGAAAAAAGAACCCGGTTTGCTGCATTCCATCGACGATGCGTATTACCGGCGCATGGACGCCATCGAATTTGCGGTAAAATTCGACGACGGCAAGGATGTAAGCGGCCTGATGCAGGCGCAAGTCGTCTTGATCGGCGTGTCGCGGACGTCGAAAACGCCGTTGAGCATTTTTTTGTCCCATAAAGGAATCAAAACGGCGAATCTTCCGCTCATTCCCGAGGTTAATATTCCGAAGGAATTGCAAAGCGGGCCGGACAAATTGATCGTAGGCTTGACCATGCAGCCGGAACAGCTGCTGGAAATCCGGACGGAGCGGCTCAAGACGCTCGGGCTTCCCGCGGCTTCGCAATACGCGTCCCCGGAGCGGATTCGAGAGGAGCTCGACTATGCGGCGTCGGTCATGCGAAATTTGGATTGTCCGGTCATTGACGTAACGAATCGGGCGATCGAGGAAACGGCAGGCATTATCATTGAATGGTTTCATAATTAATTGGCTATACCGATAACACGGGGGGAATCGAAATGAACAGAACTTTCGTCATGGTAAAGCCGGACGCGGTCGCTCGCGGTCTGATCGGCCGCATCGTCGCGCGTTTTGAGGAAAAGGGATTCAAGCTTGCCGATGTCAAAATGATGACCATCAGCCGGGAGCTCGCCGAAACGCATTACGGGCATTTGAAGGCTAAGCCTTTTTTTGAAGAGCTTGTTGATTTCATCATGTCGGGACCGGTATTTGCCATGATTTTGGAGGGGACGAACGCCGTGGCCAACGCCAGATCCGTCATCGGGGCGACCAATCCTGTCGAAGCCGTTCCGGGTTCGATTCGCGGCGATTTCGGCATGGACGTTGCCAGCAACATCGTGCACGGCTCGGATTCGGACGACAATGCCGAACGGGAAATTCGATTGTTTTTCGGATAGAAAAACGAGAACGGATGACGGTTGACGGCCTTGTCCAAAGTATGGTAAATTCATGTCAAGCGAATAAAGCGAAACGGAAGCACCGTATCGGGTCAGCATGAAGCTGCACCTGAACGGTGCTTTTTTGCGTTTCCGCTTATTATATCGCGATTGCGCGAAGGGAAGGGGGCGAATCGGATGAAACGGTGTCAGCTTGCCCTGGCCGTGAAGGAAACCGAATATTTAAGGCGATTTGCGGATTATGTTCGGGGCAGTTCTTTCGGCGAACGCTGGCAAGTGGCGGCTTTTACGAATGCGGAGGCATGCAGGCAGTACGTCAAGCAAGGTTATGCCGTCGACCTGGTCGCCGCGGAGCCGGAGCTTCTGATGGAGCTGCAGGACAAGCTGCCGGACGTGCCGGCGGTTGCGCTGGTCGGCAAGCTTGGGGAAAGCCCGTTCGAGCGTGAGCTTGTTCAGTACCAGCCGCTCCCGGCGCTGCTGAAGGCGATGACGGAGCTTCATGCCGCGTTGTCGGGTTATCGGAACCGGCAGGCGGCCGGCAGGGAAGGGGAACGGGTCCGGGTGATCGCCGTCCATTCCGCCTCCGGCGGCGTCGGCAAAACGGCGGCAGCTCTTCATCTTGTTCATGCGGCGGGATCGCGGGACCTGAAGGCGTTTTATCTCAATCTGGAACGATGGAATGCGGTTCAGCTGCTGGTGTCGGATCAAGCCGAGTCGAGCGGAGCCGGTGCGGATAACGGGTTGTCCGGGCTGCTGTATGCCGTCAAGGCGCAGCCGGGGCAATGGGAGCAATTGGTGCAATGGCTGAGCGGGCGCGTGTTGTATCATCCGGTTCTGAAAGGAGATTATTTGCCGCCGTTTGCCAACCCGGACGACCGGCTTACGCTGGCTGCCGATGACGCGGCCGCGTTAATCGGCGTCGTGGCGCGTACGGGCCGCTACGACATTGTCGTCATCGATTTGGACGACGGGCTGGACGAGCTGCATATGGCCGTTCTGGAACGCGCCGACAGCGTCGTCTCCGTCATCGGCGGCGAATGGAGCTCGATGCACAAGCATCGGCTTTTATCCCGACACGGGCTGCAGAAATGGGGAGCGCGTTACCGGGACATCTCGGGCAAGTCGCTCCTCGTCCGCAACGGCGGCATCGGCGCGCCGGATAACCGCCGGGAATCGGCGCAAGAGGCGCATGGCCCGGACTTGCCGGCGGCGATCATGCCGGAAGTTCCGGAATGGCGAAACGGCGCCGGAGCGGCGCTGCTGTCCTCGCCCGCTTACAGGGCGGCGGCGGCCAGGCTTCTTCGCCGGCTGACGGGAGAAGAGGAGGTCGTCTCCGATGGAATTCGATGACAGCATCGCGGAACTGAGAAGCCGCGTCCGCGCCCGCATCGATTTCGGAGGCGCGGTGAGCGACGAGGAGCTGCGAGGCATTGCCGAGGAAGTGGTTTTCGAATGGTGCGCCCGTCATCCATTGACGGCCGCGGCGAAGGTTAAGCTTGTTAAGCGGCTGTACCATTCCTTCAGAGGGCTGGACATTATCCAGCCCTTAATGGAGGACCCGGGCATCAGCGAAATTATGATCAATCGCCACGACGAAATCTTCGTCGAACGGAACGGGACCATTTCGCTGCTGAACGGCGCTTTCGAAAGCAGGGAAAGGCTTGAGGATCTTATTCAAAGCATCGTGTCCGGCGTGAATCGCACGGTGAATGAATCGTCACCGATCGTGGATGCCAGGCTCAGGGACGGCTCCAGGGTACATGTCGTGCTGCCGCCCGTTGCGCTCAAAGGGCCTTGCCTGACCATCCGAAAGTTTCCCGATCGGCCGATGTCGATGGCGCAGCTCGTCGGATTAGGCTCGCTTACGGAAGAAGCGGCGCGGACGTTAAGGACGCTGGTCGAAGCCAGATACAACATTTTTATTAGCGGCGGAACCGGGACGGGCAAGACGACGTTTCTTAACGCGCTGTCCCAGTTTATTCCGGGCGACGAAAGAATCGTGACGATCGAAGATTCGGCCGAGCTGCAAATCCGCTCCGTGCCGAATCTGGTATCGCTGGAAACGCGCAACGCCAACACCGAGGGAAAAGGAGAAATTACGGTGCGCGATCTGATCCGGGCGTCGCTGCGGATGCGGCCGGACCGCATAATCGTCGGGGAGGTTCGCGGGGGCGAAGCGCTGGACATGCTTCAGGCGCTGAATACCGGCCATGACGGCTCCATTTCGACCGGTCACGGCAACAGCGCCAAAGATATGATGGCGAGACTCGAATCGATGGTTTTGAGCGCGGCGGAATTGCCGATTCCGGTCATTCGCCGGCAGCTGGCTTCGGCCATCGAGATCATGGTTCATTTGTCTCGTTATCGGGACCGTTCGAGGAGGGTCAGCGAGATCAGCGAGGTGACCGGCATCGAAGATGGCGAAATTCAGCTGCGGCCGTTGTACCGGTTTTGCGAGGATGGTGAAAGCGGAGACGTCGTCTGCGGCGGCTTGCGGCGGACGGAACACCGGCTGGAGCGGACGGATAAGCTTCGCATGGCCGGAAAGGAGCTGTCTTATGAAGAAGCCACTTAAACATGAGGGGAGCGGCGGACGGCGGCTGATCCAAATGGCGAAGCGGCTGGGCTGGGAAAGCGCGCTGCCGGGCAGCCGCCGAGCAAAGCCGGGCGCCGTCGTCTATTCCAATTATCGGCTCAGCTTGCGAGAGTTGATTGCGTCGTCTGCGGCGGGCTGCGCACTTATGTTCGGTACGGCGTATCTGTTTTACCGCTCCGTTCCGCTGGCCGCCTTTCTGAGTCTGGCCGGCGCGGCGGCCCCCCGCTTCAGGCAACGGTCGCTGACGGAACGCCGGAGAAAAAGGCTGAAGCGGCAGTTTAAGGAAGCGCTCTTTTCGCTTGCTTCGTCACTTGCCGCGGGACGTTCGCTCGAAAATGCGTTTCGCTCGACGTTGGACGACTTGAAGCTGTTGTATACCGATCCCGCCACCGACATCTTGCTGGAATTTCGAACGATCTGCCACCGTTTGGAAAACGGCGAGCCGATCGAAGGCGCGCTGCGCGACTTTGCGGAACGGGCGCAAATCGAGGAAATTACGCAGTTTGCCGAAACGCTGGCGGCATGCAAGCGCTCCGGCGGAGATCTGCTCGAAGTGATGAGACGCACCTCCACCGTGATCGGCGAGAAGCTTGGCGTGGAAGAAGAAATTAACGTCATGATCGCCCAGAAAAAATTCGAAGCCAAAATGATGATGGCCGTGCCTTTTGTTTTTCTAGGTTTTTTAAGCTTGGCGGCTCCGGATTACATGGCTCCGCTGTACGGCGGGATCGGTTACGCGCTTCTGACGGCGGCGCTGCTTCTGCTCCTGTGCTGCTTTTGGCTCATCCATAAATTGATGTCGATTCGGATATAGGGGGGATTGACGTTGGTTGAAGCTTTGACGGCAATCGGGTTGGCGGCGGCTTGGCTGTATATCGTCGGATTGTCGGCGCTGCGGCAGCTCGCCGTGCCGCTGACGGGCCGGAGCCATAAGCTCCGTCAGCCGGATCGGACGCCGTTTGGACGGCTGCTCTTGATTGAACCGTTTGACCGGCTGCTGGAGAGGCTGCGGGTATACGAAGCGCTAAGCGTACAATTGGACGGCTACCATATGAAGCTGTTCGTGCTGAAGGGACGCGCATGGACTTTCGACATGACGAAACGGGATATTGCGACGTCCGTCGGCTTCGGGTATGCCGCGCTGACGGGAAGCGCCTGGCTGGCTTGGCTTGGAGGTGAACCTTTGCTTCTGCCTGTTGGCGGATTTGCGGCGGCCGCCTTGAGCTGCAAAGGCTATGCGGAAGCGGGAAGGAAGCTTGAACGCAGAAGGAAGCTGATCGTCTCGGCGCTGCCGGAAATGATGAGCAGGCTGATGCTGCTGGTCGGGGCCGGCGAGACGGTGCAGCGCGCCTTTGTCCGCTGCATGAGGGGCAAGGAGGAAAGCGAGCATCCGCTGGACCGGGAATGGAGAACGGCGGCAGCCGAGCTGCACAACGGTCAATCGTTCGCCCAAGCGCTGGAGCGGTTCAACCGAAGCTGCGCGGTGCAGGAAGTTTCCGTTTTTACGACGGTTATGCTTCTGAATTACAGGAGAGGAGGCGAACATTTCGTATTGGCGGTCAGAGAGCTGTCCTATGCCTTATGGGAGAAGCGAAAGTCGATTGCCCGCGCCAGCGGCGAGGAGGCTTCCTCCAAGCTGGTTTTCCCGCTGGTCGGCATTTTGCTCGTGATGATGGTGTTGGTTGCAGCCCCGGCGTTTTTGTTGATGGGATAACGAATATACGGATACGAGGAAAGGATGATTTGCGATGCGGAATTTCAAATGGAAGCTGATGACGGCGATGACTCCGATGAACGTGCGCTGGAGATCGTTCTGGAAAGAAGAAAAAGGGCTGGGCACGCTGGAGGTGATCTTGATTATTGCGGTGGTCATCATTATCGCGCTGCTGTTCAAAGACTGGATCATCGGCGTCATTAACGGTTTGATGGATAAAGCGGATGAGCAAGCGGATCAAATCTTTAACAATTGAGGCCGCGGTCGAGTTGGTTCATGGGCAAAAGGGGAGCTTTACGCTCGAATCCTCGCTTGTATTCCCGCTGCTGCTGGCCGTCGTGTTTACGTTTATGGCGTTCGGTCTCTATTTGAACCAGCAAACGATCGTGCATTATTCGGCGGCCGTTACGGCGGAAAGAGCGGCTTTTGCCTGGGACAACAGCCATCGCGAGCCGGGAAGCGGATTTTTGCCCGAGCCGCGGTACGACGGCCTTTACCGCCGGTTGGGGCAGGACGGGGCGATCGCCGCGCTGTTCGGGCTGACCGGGACGGAAGAATCCGCTTCCGTAACGATCGTTCCCGGAGGTGCGCCGGAGGGAGAGGCCGGGGGCGGATTGATCCGTACGAAGCTGTACAATGCCGCTTCATGGCTGGAAAGCTCCGGCTTGTCCTATACGGGGGAGGCGCGTTACGACGCGGGCGGTCTGAACCGCTACGTGCGGGTCAGCCTGAAGCATCCGCTGGGCTTGTCCGGCGGAAACCTGCCTGGAGGCAGAGTTCCCAAAGCGGCCTATTCCGGTACGATTATTGATCCTGCGGAATTTATACGAACGGTCGATCTTGCGCGCTATTACGCCGCCAAGTTTCAAAACCGCGGGAAAGGCAAGGAGCAATCCAAATCCGAAGCCGGACAAGTGTTGGTCAAATACGGCGGCAAACCTTAGTTGGGGAGTGATGGGCGATGTTTCGCGGAGGATCGGGGTTATTGTTCAAGAAAGACGGAGCCGTAACCGTGTTTGCCGTCGTCGTATTGTCCGCCTTGCTGTTGTTTTTTGGCGTGCTGATTGATTATGCCCGCATAGCGGCAACGGAAAAGCTGTCCGAGGATGCGGCCCGCGCGGCGGCAAGATCCGTCCTGTCGGCGTATGACGCTTATTTGTACGAGAGGTACGGCCTGTTTGGCCGGGGCGGTACCGAGGGCGAACAAATATTTCGCAGCGTGCTGGAAGGCAACCGGGGCGAAGCGGCGTCCGGGGCAGGGTTCGGGCTGTTGCGCACGCGGGTAGAAGGCGCCGAACTGCATACGGCTTCCGTATTGGGGCAGCATGAGGTGTTTGCGAGAGGCGTGTTGGAGGAGATGAAATACAAAGCACCCGTCGATTTTACGCTGGACGTCGTCTCCAAGTTTACGGCTTTGGCCGAACCGCTTAAGGAAGCTTCTGGCGCGATCTCGACGCTGGAGCAGCTTCGGAAGCTTTACGAACAAAGAGAAAGACATTTGGAACAGGTATTGCGGCTGCAACGGCAAGCCGCAGATGCCGCGGGGGCGAGTGAGGCGCTCGACATGGTCCCGGTCGAACCCGGGATGGGAGGAAGCGGTCATGCGGCCTCTCTCATTGATAGGTACGGCGAATACAGCAGCCAAAAGCTGCATGATTCCTCGTTGCCGGGAGACGAGGAGCCGGCGTTTGCCGAAGAAACCGCAAGCTATGAAGCGGAAGCGGCAGAGCTGGCCAGACAGCTGCGATGGCAAGGCAGCCGGCTGGAGCGGAGCCATGCCGAGCTAATGTCGAAGGCGGCGGGCGAGCTGGAGAAGGCGGAGCAATTGAACCGCCGGATGCAAGCGGAGCTGGAACGGGCACAAAGCGTCTCCCGCCCCGGATACGGCCAAGTCGCGGACAGCGGCGGAACGGGGGCGGAGGAGCCGTCGCTGCCGGACGGAGCCGCCGGCGAGCTGGCGCAATTGCGGGATTCCGGCGGCGAGCTGATATTGCCCGACAGCTGGTTTGCCGATTACGGAGCGGAGCTGCAGACGCAGGGTGCGGATAACGCTGCTTTTACGGGAGCGTTGGAGCTGCTGGCTATGCGTTTGTCGGCGGGTATTGGCGGGCCGCCGTCGGATCATGCGCATCGGGCTATGATTGCCGCCCTGGCGGACGCGAAGCGGAGTTACGCCCATTATGCAAGCTTGTATCTTCAGCCGGGATCGCGGCTGCAGGAGCGGCAGCGCATCTTAAACAACGGCGATCTGAAAAGCAGGCTGAAGCGGCAGGAAGCGGAAACGCAGGCGAAGTGGACGCAAGCGAGGAACATGCTGAACGGATTTGCTTCGGTGCCCGATCAGGAGGAATACGTCCAGCAGTTTCAGCAAGTCCGCGAGCGGTACGAGCAAAATTTGCGGTTCAACCAGCAAGCGGACAACAGCGTTCCGGCAGCCGCCCGTATGCCTTCGGGTGACGCCCACGACGCCGCCGAGCAGTCGGCCGGCATGATGGACAGCCTCTTCGCGGGTATGGGCAATATGCTGGAGCGAAGCAGGGATACGATTTATTACGGCGAGTATGCGATCGGGAAATTTGCTTCGTTTGATCCCGCGCTATTGCGGGACTTGCTGGAATCCGGGGATAAGACGGCGGTATCGCAAGCGGCGTCCTTTCACCGGCAGGAAGCGGAATACGTCCTTTACGGCATTCATTCTCCGCTGGGCAACATTGCCGCGGCATATGGAGAGCTGTTTGCATTTAGGCTTGCGGTCCGAACGATGGAGGGGCTGATCGCCAGCCGCTCGCTGGGGCATCCGCTGCTCGTATTGTCGGCGGCGATTGCGTACGGCCTGGAAAAGACGATGGAGGACATGCTGTCGTTCGTTCGCAAAGGCTCGGCCCCCTTGTCCAAATACGCCAAGGTCGAGCTGACGTACGCCGATTACTTGCGGCTGTTCATGCTGCTGCACGGCGGCAGCGAAGAAAAGCGGCTGGCCCGTATGGCCGCGGTCATCGAGCAAAACAGCGGGCTGACATTGTCCGAGGTGCCGTCTGGCGTAACGGGCGAAGCGAGGATTTCGGTCCGGCTCTGGTTTTTGCCCGGCGTCATGTCGCTGCTCGGCCGAATCAATCTGCTGGAGGGAAAGGTAAAGGGCAATCGTTATGAAACGGCAACGTTTATCGGCTGGTCGTATTGAATGGGCCAGTGGTTGGGCCAAAGCCGCGCGAGAAGGGCTCATACGCGGCCCGCAAGGATCCATCGTCTTGGAAGCGGCGGTCGTCGTTCCTCTTATCCTTATTGCGTTGATTGCATTCTCGCTTTTGATCTCGCTTTGCGGCGCCCAAATGGCGCTTCATTCGGCGGCCTCGCAGGCTGCCAGAGGGATCGCCGCCCACATCTACCCCGTCGAGCTGGCGCGGGCGCAGGCGGCTTCCAGCCAAACGGCGGCTGCCGCAGAAGAGGCTTCCGCCGCGCTGCCGGGTTGGACGGAGGCGGCGGCGGACATCGCCGAATGGCTTCCCGAGCCTGCGGGAGAGCTGGTATCTTCCGCTCTCCGGGGCGACTGGTCGGCACTGGAGAACATGGCGGCAACGGAGCTGGGGAGACATGTCGTCGAACCGTACGTCCGTCAATACGTGAACGAGTCGCTGCTTAAGCCGGAAAGGGTAAAGCTCGCCAAGCTTGCGCTGCCCGATCTTCAACACAAGGAAGAGCCCTACGTTGTCATTGCTCTTGAATACGAGTACCCGGTGAAGCTGCCGTTTGTGCGCAAAGCGATCGTGCTGAGAGAGCAGGCTTTCGAGCGGGTATGGGTCAGCGACAAGGCGGCGGCCGCATACGGCAGCGAGCGGGGAGAGGACGATGCGATGCCGATACAGATCGTATCGATCGAACCGGCGCCGCTCCGTCCCGGCCATAAAGCGACGGCGATCGTCAAGACCGAGCCGGGCGCCGCGGTTTCGCTGGACGTCGTATACAAAAGCGGCTCCAGCAAGGCGAAGCATCTGGGTCAAACGACGGCGGACGAGGAAGGTTATGCCCGATGGACCTGGCACGTTTCGGGCAATACGACGCCGGGCATCTGGCATTTGACGGCGTCTTCGGTCGACGGACGGGGAAGCGCGTCCAAACATTTTGCGGTGGAAAAGAAACCGGCAGAC
This sequence comes from uncultured Paenibacillus sp., assembly GCA_937895345.1. Classification (GTDB taxonomy): domain Bacteria; phylum Bacillota; class Bacilli; order Paenibacillales; family Paenibacillaceae; genus Pristimantibacillus. The sequence continues at coordinate 90,013 of CALAWP010000061.1, forward strand.
GGATAACGCTTGTCTTGCGGCGGGAATGGCGGGAAAGATGAGATGAGAAAGTATGAGAGCCGAGATCGGCAAGGAAGAGGGAAGCGGGGCATGCGGCGATGAAAGAAACGGTCATTGCGGCGGCCGTCGCCATGCTTTTGGCGGCCGCCTGGGTAACGGATATGAGGACGCAAACGATTCCGAACCGGCTGACATTCGGATTTTTGGGAGCGGGACTCGTCTTTCATCTGGCTTGGGGCGGCAGGGAAGGGCTGATGTTTGCTTTGTTCGGCTTTGCCGCGGGCTTCGTTCCTTTGCTTTTGCTATATGCCGCAAAAGGATTGGGAGCCGGCGACGTCAAGCTGTTCGGAGCTGCGGGAGCGTGGATCGGGGCTCACGCGGTGCTGCAGCTCATGTTGTATTCGATTCTGTACGCCGGAGCTATAGGAGCCGCCTTGCTGGTGCTCCGCCGGCCAAAGTGGCGCCGCGCGGCCGCAGGGGCATGGAGACGGCTGGCGCCGGCCGGATGGAGCCGATATGTACGATGGGCGTCGTCCGGCAACGCATTTCCGTTTATGGCGGCGGTCGTTCCGGCTGCGGCCACGATCGGCGCCGCGGCGATGGGAACGCATTAAAGATACGAAAAGGAGATGAAGCGACGCGTGCATGCGTTTCGAATCGATTATGCCATGAATCGCGGTCACGAAATGCTGCTTGACCGGGAAAGCGGCATCCGCAGAAACGATTTGGAAGAAATAGAGCTGCAAATGCTCCGCTCGCAGCGCATTCCGTATTTGCTGCCCGTCGATTGGCTGGAGATGGACGGCTGCGTAACTTTTCGGTATTCGCTGGACGGGACGAGGATGCTTGTCCACCGCCTGCAGCAAGAGCCGTTGACGATGGAGCAATATTACGGACTTGTGCTGGCGGTAACGGACGTCTTGCTGGACTGCAGGGAATATATGCTTCGTCCGGAAAGCTTTCTGCTGAGCGAACCGTTTATATTCGCGGGAGAGCGTCCCGGCGATCTTCGATTCGTCTATGTCCCGCTCCGCCAACGGGAGGGCCACGGTTACGATGAGGCCGGCAGCGGGCTTCTTCGGCTCTTGGTCCGTTGGACCTCTTATGTTGCCGATATCGACGGGGCGGGGCTGCAAAAGCTTCTGCAGCTGCTGGGCGGAGGCGGATGGCCTTTAAAGGAGCTGCGCGAGACGGCGCTGGAGCTGATCGGGGACATTCGGCCGCTCCGCCCCGACGGAGCGGGAGAAAGGCCGGGCGGCCCGGCGGCTTCGTCCGCCGCCGGACCGGTTCCCGCCGTGCCGCCCGCCGCCGGTTCCTATTCGAGCTCGGCGGTCCATGTATTGAAGCCCGCCTCCGTTCGGCAAACCGGCGCAAGTTCGACCGGGATTCACCCGATGGAGCGCTCTCCCGTATCCGCAGGCGGTCCGGAAGAAGCGAATGAGCTCGCATTTGAGGAAGACGAAGCCCGGCCCAACGGCCGGCGCGGCTGGCTTATGTCGGCGGCCGGCTTGGTGGCGGCGGCCTGCGTTTGGAGGTTTGTCTACCTGGCTTCCCCTTCCATGCGAAGTTTGCTGATCAGCGGCGGAATGACGCTGCTGCTAGGTGCGGGGATCTTTTACATTTGGCGGCGCGGCGGTGCGTTGCTGATGACGGAAGGGCAAGAGGAGGAGGACGGCTTTGAGCCGTTTATGCCCGACACGGGCCGGCTGAGGAAGAAGAAGCATTGGCCGGAGCCGGAAATTCATCCGCCGGAGAGCACGACCAGCTCTCTGGGAAACCAGGCAATACCGTCCGAAGGCGTTCGGGCAGCCGTCAATAAGCCCGCCGCGGCTCCGACGATGCTGCTTGGCCGGGAAGCGGGCGGCGCTTCGGAAGAGCAGATATGTCAAACGGCGTGGCTTAAACGGTTATGGAGAGGCAAGGAGGAAACGATTCCGCTGGAGTCTCCGACGTTTCGGATCGGGAGGGCAAGCGAGCAGGTCGGTTACTCGGACGAGGCGGACGGGGTATCCCGCGTCCATATTGAAATCGAAAGGATCGACGGCGTACACCATATTAAGGATCTCGGTTCGCGGAACGGCAGTCTGTTGAACGGCCAGCTGATGATTCCTTACAAAGCGTACAAGCTGTCCGCGGGCGATACGTTCGTGCTTGCCGGCGAAAAAGGACCGGTCTATACCCTGGTTTCGGGCTGACCGGTCCTTTGACTAACGGTGTTATTTCGGTACTTAGACGGGACGTTCGTTCTATGGTCGAGGGCTGCCTGTCAGCTGCCGCAGCGCGCTGTCCAGCGTCGGATAACGGAATTCGAAGCCGTTGTCCAGCGCCTTTTTGGGCCAGACGCGCTGACCCCCCAGCAGCAATACGGACATTTCGCCGAACAACGCCTTCATGGCGAAGGCGGGAACGGGCAGCCAATGCGGTCTGCCCATCGCGCGCCCGACCGCTCTGCCGAATTCGTCGTTCGTGACGGGGTCGGGGGCCGAAGCGTTGACGGGGCCGCTTATCTCCTGGTGATCGAGACAGAACAAAATGAGGCGGACCATGTCGTCAATATGGATCCAGGACAGCGGCTGCTTCCCGCTCCCGATCCGCCCGCCGCCGAAGAAGCGGTACGGCAGCGCCATGAGCGGGAACGCGCCTCCCTTGCGGTCGAGCACGACCCCGATGCGCAGCTTCACGAGCCGCTTGGCCGGTATCTCGTCCGCGGCAGCTTCCCATTGCCGGGCGACCTCCGACAAATAGTCGGTTTCTGCCGTCGGGCTTTCTTCGTCGACGAGCGTATCGCCTTCGCTGCCGTATACGGCAGAGCCTGACGCGTTCACGACCGCTCCAGGAGCGGCGCCTAAAGCTTGGACAAGCTCCGCGACGCGGGCGGCCGACCAAATTCTCGATTCGAGAATCCGTTGCTTGGCGGCCGGGGTCCAGCGCTGGTTAATCGTTTCGCCGGACAAATTGACAATGGCGTCCGTTCCGCGCAGCGGGGAGGCGTCCCGGCTCAGCTCCTCCCAGGAGATGCGCCCGATCCGTCCGTCGTACGCGCCTTCCCCCCGGCTTCGCGAAACGATCCAAACATCGTCGCCCCGGTCCGCCAGCGCTTGCACAAGCGCCTTGCCGATAAATCCGGTCCCGCCCGCGACGGCTACCTTCATCCCCGATCCGCCCTTTCCCGGCTTAGTTTAGTCGATTTGCTCGATGGACTTCAGCCACAGCTGCTTGGCCCCGTCGGCATCGTCGTATACTTTTTCCGTATATTCGAATTTGACCTTGACGTCGGACGGCAGCTCGTTGACGACGGCAAACAGTTCATCCGTTACTTGGAAAGCTTCCGGCTTTCCGTCGACCATAATTTCGATGGAGTGGGAATCCGCAATGCCGGAAAAGACGCCTTCGCCCTTCAGCACCGCCGGTTCGGAGCCGCCTTGCTGTCCGTTGTCCGAGGTGGGCGTCTCGTCTTCGGACGCGTTGCCGCCATTCGCCGCGTTTCCGTTCCCGGCGCCGCCGCTTCCGTCTTCCCCGGTTGAAGGAGCTCCCGGCTCCATCATGCCGTTGTCCTCCGGCAGCTGGTCGCCCACCGCGTCGGTTGGCGAGCCTCCGCCTTTATTCGCATCGCTGCCGCCTCCGCCGCCGCATGCGGGCAAAGCCAGCATGACGGCAAGCAGAAGCGCGCCGGCCGCAATTTTCGTTTTGTTCGATTTGTTCGGTTTTTTGAATGTCATGCTCATGATGAACACCTCCTGCCATTTATGACGCAAAGGAGATGCGCCAGGTTGCAAAAAAACGTTAATCCCTATTTGTTGAACAGATGCTCGTAACGGGAGTAATCGATGCCTTTACGCTGAAGAAACGCAGTCAAGGCTCGGTAATCGCGCTTGGGGGTCGCCCGTATGTAACCTTCGATGCAATGCTCCTTCGTCACGACATCCGAGCCTTGCTCGATGGCGACTTGACCGATCTTCGCGGCGATCGAATGTTTGGCGATGTCCCGGAAAGCGCTCGGAACGGGCGACACAAGCTCGTCGAGCAGCGCCTTGGATTCGTCGGTCCACATGCTGCGGCTTCGCTCCACCCAGTAATTTTGCCAATCCAGCTTCGACTTGCCGTCCCTCATCGGGAGCACCTTCAAAAACTTCCGGAACATAAAAAATCCGCCGACCGCCATGGCAAGCACCATCACGACCGCCCAGAACACGATAAAATACATAAACCACTCCGGGGTTCCGTTTGTCATCGCTTCTTTCACCTCAAGGATGAATTATACCGTATTCCTAGATTTATTTCGACGTTCCCTGTAAAATAAGGTGTAAATCGCCGCAAGCGCAAACGGCTGACGTCGTCCTTTGGAGGCGCAGCTTACGTTCGCGTCTGACATATAAGCCCGGTATATTATAAAACTTATACTTTCTTATATGTTCAAAAAAGGTGCAAAGGAGCGCAGAAGATGTTGAAAATAGGATCGCACGTATCGTTTTCGGACAAGGGGCTGCTGACCGCCGCGAAGGAGGCCGTATCTTACGGCTCCAGCACGTTTATGATCTACACCGGCGCGCCCCAAAACACGAGGCGCAAGCCGATCGAAACGTTATATATCGAGGAAGGAAAGGCATTGATGGAAGGAGCGGGAATCGGCGAAATCGTCGTTCACGCCCCTTATATTATCAATCTGGGCTCCTACAAGGAAGACACGTTCGAGCTGGCCGTCAATTTTCTTCAGGAAGAAATCCGCCGCACCGACTACTTGGGCGTTCGCAATATCGTGCTCCATCCGGGCGCATACACGGACAAAGACGCGGAGTTCGGGATTGCTCGCATTGCGGAAGGCTTGAATCTGGTGCTCGAAGGCACCAAAGGCACGAACGTGAGCATCGCGCTCGAGACGATGGCCGGCAAAGGGACGGAAATCGGCCGCAGCTTCGAGGAAATCGCCGCCATCATCGACAAGGTGGAGGACAACGGCCGCTTGACCGTATGCATGGACACTTGCCACATGCATGACGCCGGCTACGACCTGATCGGCGACCTGGACGGCGTGCTGGAGCAATTCGACCGCATCGTAGGCCTGGACCGCGTGGCGGTCGTCCATATTAACGACAGCAAAAATCCGAAAGGCGCGGGCAAGGACAGGCATGCGCCGATCGGTGCGGGCTGGCTCGGCCATGACGCGATCAAGGCGATCGTCCATCATGAAGCGCTTAAAGATCGTCCTTTTATATTGGAAACGCCGTGGATCGGCAAGGACGCCAAAAGCCAGCGGCCGATGTACGAAGCCGAAATCGCGCTGCTGCGCGGCAATGCGGAGGAGCGGTTCGGCGGCACGTTTATGGAAGACGTCGAACGGTTGCACTTTTACTTCGACAAGCAGGAGATCGCTCCGAGAACGTTCGTGCTGGGCACATGGGACGTCTTGAAGAACGACGCCAAAGCCAAAAAGGCGGACCCGCGCGAGCCGATGGAGCGGCTGTTCGATCTCGTTACGGAAAGCAAAGCGCTGTCCGAGGAGCTGTCCGAAGAACAGGTCAACCAGCGGCTGACGGCCTGGTTTGCCGGCAAGGCGCTGTTGTCCTGACCGCAGTATAAACCTGAAAGAAGTCCAAAAAAATAATGAAGCAAAGGAAGAGTTAGTCAAATGTCATCGTCAACGAACGCAAACAAGCCAGGCCGTCCGGCGGACGGCAAAGCGGGACGGGCCCGGATGCTCATTTCTTGTCCGGACCGTCCCGGCATCGTGGCGGCCGTGTCCCATTTTCTGTACGAGCATGGCGCCAACATCGTCCAATCCGACCAATATACGATGGATCCGGAGGGCGGCATGTTTTTTATCCGGTTCGAATTCGACCTGAACGATCTGGACCGCGAGCTGCCCGTACTGGTCGAGGACTTTGCGCGCGTCGCGGACCGCTTCGAGATGAAGTGGCATACGTTCCGCGCCAGCCGCAAAAAACGTCTCGCCATTTTCGTATCGAAGGAAGACCACTGCCTGCAGGAGCTGCTGTGGCAATGGCGCGCGGGCGAGCTGAACGCCGAAATTTCCATGGTCGTCAGCAATCACAACGATATGCGGGAGCTCGTGGAGTCGTTCGGCATTCCGTACCATCACATTCCGGTTACGGCGGATACGAAGGCCGAGGCGGAGCGCAAGCAGCTCGAGATCGTCGCCGACAAGGCCGATCTTGTCGTGCTCGCCCGATACATGCAAATTATTTCGCCGAAATTTATCGAGCAATTCCCGAACCGCATCATCAACATTCACCACTCCTTCCTGCCGGCCTTCGTCGGCGGCAAGCCGTACGCTCAGGCATATAACCGAGGCGTCAAAATTATCGGCGCCACCGCCCATTACGTAACGGAGGAGCTCGACGGCGGACCGATTATCGAGCAGGACGTACAGCGCGTCACGCACCGAGACAACGTCGAGGATTTGAAGCGGATCGGCCGCACGATCGAACGGGTCGTGCTGGCGCGCGCGGTGAATTGGCATCTTGAAGACCGCATTCTCGTTCACCAGAATAAGACGGTTGTCTTCAATTAATGGCGAATGGTACAATAAGCGAAGTAATTTAATGAATTTACTATGAATTAACTTCGATGTAAATTAGGAGGAAACCGAAAATGACTGTTACGCAAAAAACGATTGATCAGCTGTCGATCGATACGATTCGCACGCTGGCGATCGACGCCATCGAAAAAGCGAAATCCGGGCATCCGGGCATGCCGATGGGCGCGGCTCCGATGGGGTATCAATTGTTTGCCAAAAATATGAAGCACAATCCGTCCAATCCGGAATGGATCAACCGCGACCGGTTCGTCTTGTCCGCCGGACACGGCTCCATGCTGCTGTACAGCCTGCTTCATCTTTCGGGCTACGATCTTCCTATGGAAGAACTGAAAAATTTCCGTCAATGGGGTTCGCTGACGCCGGGCCATCCGGAGTTCGGCCATACCGCGGGCGTAGACGCGACGACAGGCCCGCTGGGCCAAGGCGTGGCCATGGCCGTAGGCATGGCGATGGCGGAAGCTCATCTGGCGGCCGTTTACAATAAAGAAGGCTTCGATATTATCAACCACTTTACTTATTCCATCTGCGGCGACGGCGACCTGATGGAAGGCATTTCCCACGAGGCGGCTTCCCTGGCGGGCCATCTGCAGCTCGGCAAGCTGATCGTGCTGTACGATTCCAACGATATTTCGCTGGACGGCGAGCTGAACCTGTCCTATTCCGAGACGGTTCAAAGACGTTTCGAGGGCTACGGCTGGCAAGTGCTTCGCGTGGAGGACGGCAACGATCTGGCGGCGCTGTCTGCGGCCGTTGCCGAAGCGCAAGCGGAAACGGGTAAGCCGACGCTGATCGAAGTGAAGACGGTCATCGGCTACGGCAGCCCGAACAAAGGCGGCAAAGGCGGCCACGCCGGTCCTCACGGCTCCCCGCTCGGCGCCGACGAGACGAAGCTGACCAAGCAATTTTACGGCTGGGACGAGAATCACGAGTTCCACGTTCCGGATGAGGTTCGCGCGCACTTTGCGGAAGTGAAGAAGGCCGGCGAACAGGCTAATGCGGAATGGGATGCGCTGTTCGCTTCCTACAAAGCCGCACATCCGGAGCTGGCGAAGCAATTCGAGCAAGCGGTATCCGGCGATCTTCCGGAGGGCTGGGATGCCGACTTGCCGGCTTATACGGCCGAGGACAAGCCGATGTCGACGCGCGTCGCTTCCGGCAACGCTTTGAACGGACTGGCCAAAAACGTGCCTTCCCTGGCCGGCGGCTCCGCCGACCTGGAAAGCTCCACGATGACGCATCTGAAGGGCTTGGCCCAATTCAAGCCGGGCAGCTACGACGGCCGCAACATTTACTTCGGCGTACGCGAATTCGGCATGGCCGCCGCCATGAACGGCATCAGCCTGCACCGTGGAATGAAAATTTACGGCGGCACGTTCTTCGTCTTTACCGATTACCTGCGCCCGGCGGTTCGTTTGGCGGCGCTGATGAAGCAGCCGGTCGTATACGTGCTGACGCATGACAGCATCGCGGTCGGCGAAGACGGTCCTACGCACGAGCCGATCGAGCAGCTGGCTTCGATCCGCATCATTCCGGGTCTTACGGTCATTCGTCCGGCCGACGGCAACGAAACGTCCGCGGCATGGGCTTATGCAGTCGAAAATAAAGAAAATCCGGTGGCGCTTGTCCTGACCCGCCAAAACCTGCCGATTCTTGAAGGCACGGTGCAGGGCGCTCGCGACAACGTCCGCAAAGGCGCTTACGTCGTTTCCGAAGCGGCAAACGGCAAGCCGGCCGCTCAATTAATCGCGACGGGCTCCGAGGTGCAGCTTGCCGTGGCGGCCCAAAAGGCGCTGGCCGAGGAAGGCATTCACGTTCGCGTCATCAGCATGCCAAGCTGGGATTTGTTCGACAAGCAACCGAAAGAATACAAGGATTCCGTGCTGCTTCCTGACGTCAAAGCTCGTCTGGCGATCGAAATGGCCCATCCGTTCGGCTGGGAGCGTTATGTCGGCGACCAAGGCGATATTCTCGGCATCGACACGTTCGGCGCGTCCGCCCCTGGCGACCGCGTGATTAAGGAATACGGCTTTACGGTCGAGAACGTCGTCAGCAAAGTCAAAGCGCTTCTGTAATTCACACCATCCGAGCCGAAAAGGAGCTTTGTTCCATGTCTCAATTTGACCAAGTTTCCGTCGTCAAAAAAGCGAACGTTTATTTTGACGGCAAAGTAACGAGCCGCGTCGTCCTGTTTCCGGACGGCACCAAAAAGACGCTTGGCATCATGCTGCCGGGCGAATACGAATTCGGTACGGACTGCCTTGAAATTATGGAGATTCTGGGCGGCGATCTGAAAGTGCTGCTGCCGGGCGAATCCGAATGGATCCATATTCAAGGCGAAGGCGAGTTCAAAGTTCCGGCCAACGCGAAATTCAAGCTTCAAGTAACGGAAGTGACCGACTACTGCTGCTCGTATATTGACGAGTAGAGGCTGTCTCAAGCATTGCCCATACAAGCGGCTGTCCCGACAGGTCCATGCTGACCCGGGGCGGCCGCTTTCCGTTTGGCGGGACGGATGCCGTCTTCGCTTCGCCGCGGCTCCATCTGCACAAAATCGTCGAAATTTCGTGACAGAAGCGTCATAGAAGCGGTGAGTCCGAAGTTGTGCGCGCGGCTCCGTATGGGCTAAAGTATAGGGGAACGCCATTAGAGGAGGAACGATGATCGGTGAATACGCTGAATGGAAGCAAGGAAAGGAATTATACCCCGCTGGTCGCCATCCTGACCGTCGTCATCGTCGCGGTTGTCGCGATATTGTTTTTTCTGCCGGCCTATGACGGGGAGATCGGCTTCGACGTCAAAATTTTGCCGCTGCTGAACGCCGTTTTGAACAGCTTTACGTTTTTGGCGCTGCTGGTAGCGCTCTTCGCCATCCGCAACAAAAATATCCGCATGCACCGAAGCTTTATTATTCTGGCTTTTTTGACGACGACGCTGTTTCTGGTCTCCTACGTGACTTACCACTACTTGACCGAGTCGACGCCATACGGCGGGGAAGGGCTGCTGCGGGGCGTTTACTCTTTTGTGCTGATCACGCATATCGTGCTAGCCATCGTTGTTGTGCCGCTTGCGCTGATGTCGCTGTTCCGCGGCTTGTCGATGCAGGTGGAGCGCCATCGCCGCATTGCAAGATGGACGATGCCGATCTGGCTGTATGTGAGCTTGACCGGGGTCGTCGTTTACCTGATGATATCGCCGTATTATTAAACCTATAACGATTATTTATACCCCAAATCGCTCCGGAAAGCTTGTCTTTATAGGGTAAATTCGCTATTCTAATTTAAAAGTTGACCGCTTAGCGATGCTTCCGGTTTCATGAAAAGAAGCCCGAGGTTTGGGACAATTCATGAGACGGAAACGGGTCAACGAGCCGTACAAACGGATGAACGTTCGTGGCGCCGGTCGTTTCGGCCATCGAAGCGGCGGCAGCCTTTTGACGGAATTTATTGAGGGGGTATATCGGGAATGAGCAATACGGTAAAATTCGATTACAGCAAGGCGCTTGGCTTTATCGGCCAGCATGAAATTGACAACCTGTCCGCGCAGGTGCGCTTGGCGCATGACCAGTTACATAACGGAACGGGAGCGGGCTCGGATTATTTGGGATGGATCGATCTGCCCGTCAATTACGACAAAGAGGAATTCGCGCGCATTAAAGCGGCGGCCAAACAAATTCAGTCGGATTCCGAGGTGCTCGTTGTTATCGGCATCGGCGGCTCGTATTTGGGCGCGCGCGCCGCGATCGAAATGCTGTCGCATTCCTTTTACAATTTGCAAACGAAGGAGCAGCGGAAGACGCCTCAGGTGCTGTTTGCCGGGAACAATATCAGCTCCACTTACGTGACGCATTTGCTTCAGCTGCTGGAAGGCCGCGACTGGTCGATCAACGTCATTTCGAAATCGGGCACGACGACCGAACCGGCGATCGCTTTCCGCATCTTCCGCGCCGAGCTGGAAAAAAAATACGGAAAAGAAGCGGCCCGCAAACGGATTTACGCGACGACCGACCGCGCGAAGGGCGCGCTCAAAAAGCTGGCGACGGAGGAAGGCTACGAATCGTTCGTCATTCCGGACGACGTCGGCGGCCGTTATTCGGTGCTGACCGCCGTCGGTCTGCTGCCGATCGCCGTAGCGGGCATCGACATCGACGCCATGATGCAGGGCGCAGCCGACGCCTCCAAGGAATACGCGAACCCGAACCTGGCGGAAAACGAGGCTTATCAATACGCGGCCGCCCGCAACGCTTTGTACCGCAAAGGCAAAGTGACCGAAATTCTCGTCAACTACGAGCCTTCGCTTCATTTCGTGTCGGAATGGTGGAAGCAGCTGTTCGGCGAAAGCGAAGGCAAAGACTATAAAGGCATTTATCCGGCGTCCGTCGACTTCTCCACCGACCTGCATTCCATGGGCCAGTTTATTCAAGAGGGCAACCGGAATATTTTCGAGACGGTCATTCAGGTGAAGGAAGTGGCGGAGCATATCGCGATCGGTCATGACGAGGACGATCTTGACGGCCTCAATTTCCTGACGGGCAAAACGATGGACTTCGTCAACAAAAAAGCTTTCGAAGGGACGCTGCTGGCGCATACGGACGGACAAGTGCCGAACCTGATCGTGAACATTGCCGACATGACGCCGTACACGTTCGGATATTTGGTCTATTTCTTCGAAAAAGCTTGCGGCATCAGCGGTTACTTGCTCGGCGTCAATCCGTTCGATCAGCCGGGCGTCGAGGCTTACAAGCGGAACATGTTTGCGCTGCTGGGCAAGCCGGGCTATGAGAAGGAAAAAGCGGAGCTCGAAGCTCGCCTGTAATCGGAGCGTAATCGGGGCGGAGACGAGCGTTCGACTTTCAAGGCCGTTTTATGGAGCCGAGACAGTACGGTGTTGTGGGATCGAGAGTCGGCGGTGCCGATGCATCCTTCGGCACGTGCGGAGCCGGTCGTTCCCGCTCGGCGCGACTGCCGGGTGAAATAGCAACCTAACGAAGGCGGAGCTGAATAGGCTCCGTCTGTCTTTTGTCTGGAGGTAACGGAATCATTCAAGTAAGGAGCTGGAGGATTTGCTGCAACGATATCGGACGGTTAGACAAGAAGCTCATGCGGAAATCGTCATCAAAAAATCCCGATTCATCGGCTACGCCAAGCCGGTCGCCACGGAAGAAGAAGCGGTGGCGTTTATCGACGAGATCAAACGTCTTCATCGGACCGCTACCCACAACTGCTCCGCTTATGTCGTCGGCGAGCGGGATCAGTTCCAGAAGGCGTCCGACGACGGAGAGCCAAGCGGCACGGCGGGGAAGCCGATTCTTGAAGTGATCAAGCACAAGCGTCTGAAAAATGTCGCCGTCGTCGTGACCCGCTACTTCGGCGGCATTATGCTGGGCGCAGGCGGATTGGTGCGCGCCTATACGGACGGTGCGGTGGCCGGCATCGAGGCCGCAGGCGAAATTGAATGGGTGCTGCACCGCGAGGTGTTCGTCGAGGTGGACTATACGTGGTACGGCAAGCTCGAGAACGAGCTTCACGGCAAAGGAACGCGTCTTGGCGGCACGGAGTTTACGGACCGTGTAACAGTGAAGTGCTTGCCGGAGGCGCCCGATGCGGAATCGTTTGTCGCATGGATGACGGATTTGACGCAAGGGCAGGCGAACATTGTTTTAGGCGAGGAAGTTTATTTTATTGACGGCGAGTAGCGGCAGGCCGCCGGGTCGGCGCGCGCTCGTCGTCGTCGCGAGTTGAACTGCAAGTTCATCCGCGACCTTGGAGCGAGTGAGCAGCGCCTTAATCGGAGATGTAAGTACATCCGCGACATTGGAGCGGCGGAAAGCGCCGAAATTGGAGCTGTAAGTTCATGCGCGACCTTAGAGCGAGTGAGCATCGCCGAAACTGGAGCTGTAAGTACATCCGCGACCTTGGAGCGAGTGAGCATCGCCGGAACTGGAGCTGTAAGTACATCCGCGACCTTAGAGCGGGCGGAAAGCGCCGAAATTGGAGCTGCAAGTACATGCGCGACCTTGGAGCGGGCGGAAAGCGCCGAAACTGGAGCTGCAAGTACATGCGCGACCTTAGAGCGGGCGGAAAGCGCTGAAACTGGAGCTGTAAGTACATGCGCGACCTTAGAGCGAGTGAGCATCGCCGAAACTGGAGCTGTAAGTACATCCGCGACCTTGGAGCGAGTGAGCATCGCCGGAACTGGAGCTGTAAGTACATCCGCGACCTTAGAGCGGGCGGTAAGCGCTGAAACTGGAGCTGTAAGTACATCCGCGACCTTAGAGCGGGCGGTAAGCGCCCGAATAGGGCCAGGCCGGGCCTCCCGCTCTGCAGGGCTGCGGCGGCCATGGGACGCACCGGCGCCGTGCCAGGCGGCACGTCCTACGGCCGTCTGCCGAAAAAAATGACTGCGCCGGAATATTCTCCCCTCTCTATTCATAAGAAAGCTGTATAAATGCGATCAGTTTTTCTGAAATAATGATTGACTTCCTTAACGGGACGATGCTACATTATTAATACCTAGTAAGTTAATAGGAATTGTATTAATACTCGTCTGCTACGCCTGCGGCATGAGCCGATGGTTTGGAGGTTACAGTCACAGTGAACGCCTTATTTCGGGGAAAAGGGTGGAGCTTCGGGTTTCGCACCGCCATCATGCTTTATTTTTTCTGTTTGATCGTATTGCCGATTATCGGCATCTATACGCAATCGCTGTCGCTCGGATGGCAGCCGTTCTGGGAAAGCGTATCCGATTCGATTGCCTGGAAGGCGGTGCTGCTGACCGTCAAGCTGGCGGCCATCGCCACCTTGATCAATATCGTGATCGGCACGATGATCGGCTGGGTGCTGATCCGCTACCAGTTTCCGGGCCGAAGGCTGCTGAACAGCCTGATCGACCTGCCGTTCGCGCTGCCGACCGCGGTCGGCGGCTTGCTTATTTTGCTGCTGCTCGGACCGGGCAGCCTCGTCGGCGGCCTGGCGGACCGGGCGGGCTTTCAGATCGTGTTTCACGAGCCGGCCATCGTCGTTGCGATGGTATTCGTGACGTTCCCGTTCGTTATTCGCGGACTCCAGCCGCTGCTGGAGGAGATGGACCAATCGGAGGAAGAGGCCTCGTATACGTTGGGCGCTTCCAAGTTCCGCACCTTTGTGAGCGTTATATTTCCGACGATGCTGCCGGGCATATTGAGCGGAGCGATGCTTGCGTTCTCCCGCGGATTGGCGGAGTTCGGGGCGGTGGTGCTCATTGCGGGCAACATTCCGGGCAAGACGCTGGTGGCGTCCGTCTTTATTTTCGGCGAAATCGAAAGCAACAACCCGCAAGGCGCGGCGGCGGTGTCGGTCATCCTGCTGACGTTGTCCTTCCTCATTCTCTGGACGGTTAACAAGCTTCAGGGAAGGAGGTCGGGACATTGAGAAGGCTGCTGATCTCGCTCACTTACGTCGTCATCACGCTGCTGCTGATCGTTCCATTGTTCAAAATATTGACGGGAGCCTGGGCCGACGGCCCCGGTCCCTTTATAGACGCGCTGAAGAGGCCCCAATCGCTTCACGCTCTCATGATGACGGGCATTATCGTCGTTGTCGTGACGGTCGTCAACACGCTGTTTGGCGTCATGCTTGCGCTCTATCTCGTCCGCGCTCCATGGCTGGGGCCGAAGGTCAAGCGGCTGCTGAACAGCCTGGTCGACCTTCCCTTTGCCGTATCTCCGGTCATCGGCGGCTTGATGATCGTGCTGCTGCTCGGTCCGGGCACCGTCATGGGCGCCTTGTTCGAGGGCATCGGCGTCAAGATCGTGTATGCGATGCCCGGCATGATCCTGGCGACGCTGTTCGTCACCTTCCCGATCATGGTCAGGGAAGTGATGCCGGTGCTGCAGGAAATCGGCGCGCAGCAGGAAGAAGCGGCTTCCACGCTCGGAGCTTACTCCTGGTATACCTTTTGGAAGGTTACCTGGCCGTCCATCCGCTGGGGAGTCATCTACGGCGTGGTGCTGACGGTAGCCCGCTCGCTTGGCGAGTTCGGGGCGGTGCTTGTCGTATCGGGCAACATTATGAACAAGACGCAGACGGCGACAACGCTTGTCTACCAGGATGTCGAGAACTTTAACGTGGTGGCCGCCAATGGGATTGCGCTGGTGCTTGCGGTATTTTCCGTAGGGCTGCTGCTGCTCATGGAATGGGCCAAGAAACGAAAGGAAGTGCACTAGCCCATGCATATCAAAGTTCAGGATTTGAACAAAAGCTTCGGAGATTTCCATGCCGTCCGGAACGTCAGCTTCGAGGTGGAGAAAGGGAAGCTGATCGGCCTTCTCGGACCGAGCGGCGGCGGCAAAACGTCCATTTTGCGCATGCTCGCGGGCCTGGAGACGCCAACTTCCGGGGACATCATCTTCCACGGCCAAAGGGTCAACGATCTTCCGCCGCAGGAGCGCGGCATCGGCTTTGTATTTCAAAACTATGCGTTGTTCAAGCATATGACGGTATACGATAACGTAGCGTTCGGCCTGAAGGTCAAAAAGCAGTCGAAGGAGCAAATCCGGGAACGGGTTATGTATTTGGTGGAGCTGACGGGACTCAAGGGCTTTGAGCACCGTTATCCGCATCAGCTGTCGGGAGGTCAGCGGCAGCGCGTCGCCTTTGCGCGGGCGCTGGCGCCGGAGCCGCAGCTGCTGCTGCTTGACGAGCCGTTTGCGGCGATCGACGCCAAGATCCGGACGGAGCTGCGCACCTGGCTGAAGGATATGATCGAGAGCGTCGGCATTACGTCCATCTTCGTTACGCACGACCAGGAGGAAGCGATCGAGGTCGCGGACGAAATTATGATTATTAACAAGGGGCGGCTGGAGCAAAAGGGAAGCCCTTGGGCGATCTACAAAAATCCGGAGACGCCGTTTGTAGCCGGATTTATCGGCGAATCGACCATCATCGACGATGTCGCCGTCTTGAAAGGATTCCAGGATGCGGCGGGCAACGGCACGCGCGCGCTGATCCGGCCGGAATATATCGAAATCGGCAAGCCCGGCGAGATCAAGCTGGCGTCCGCAACGATGCCGGCGGTCGTCAAACATTTGCATTTCCGGGGCAGCGAATGGATGGTCGAGCTGCTGATCGGCGACACGAAGCTGATTACGTACCGTTCGCTGGAGAAGGAAGTGCTTCAGCCCGGAGAACAGGTCAGCGTGCTCGTTCACCGCGCCTACATGTTCAACGATTCGGTCAGCTGGATTATGGAAAATCCGCTGAAAGTCGATCCGATGCCGATTCATATTTAAGTGGATTTCACCTTCAAGCAGAAAGAGTGGTTGCCCGTGAAGAGGAAAATCGCAGCCGGCGGCCGGCTGCTGCTTATATCGCTGCTGGCCGCGGCGTTGACGGTGCTGGCGGCTTTCGGACGAACCGGCGGAGAGCCCGGCAAGCCGCAAGCGAGGGAAGGCGAGATTACGCTGGTGATCGGGGCTTATTCGGTCGTCAAGGATGCCTTCGAGGAGCTGCTGCCGGACTTTCAGCACTATTGGTACGAGAAGACCGGCCAGCGCATCGTGTTTCAGGAGTCGTACGAGGCTTCGGGAACGCAGGCCCGCGCCATCGCCGGCGGATTCGAGGCGGACGTGGCGATACTGGCCATGGAAGGCGACCTGGACAAAATCGCCGAAGCCGGCTTTATTACGCATAACTGGAGAGAGTCTTCCCACGGCGGCATGATTACCCGATCGATCGTCGTGCTCGGCACGCGGCCGGGCAATCCGCTCGGCATTCGGGATTGGGACGATCTGGCTCGCGAAGGGGTCAAGGTGCTGTATCCGAATCCGAAGACGTCCGGCGGCGCTCAGTGGGACATCAATGCGATCTTCGGCGCGGGATTGAAGCGGTCCGAAGCGGAGACGGGCGTCAAGTCGGACGAGTACGCCAAGTCGTTCCTAGCGTCCATTCACGAGAACATCGAGTCGCTGGACAAGAGCGGCCGCGCGTCTATGGCGGCCTTCGAGTACGGCGTCGGCGACGTAATCGTCACGTACGAGAACGAGCTGCTGGCCCGAATCGCCAAAGGGGTCGACTACGAGATCGTGGTGCCCGAGCATACGATTCTGATCGAAAATCCGGCCGCCGTCGTCGACCGGAACGTCGATAAACACGGCACGCGGGAGGCGGCGGAAGCGTTTATCGAGTACCTGCACGGCGAAGAAGCCCAAAAGCTGCTCGTTCGCCACGGCTTCCGGCCGGTCAACCCCGAGGTCGAGCAATCGGCAGGCAGCCGGTTTGCCGTCCCGGAAGGGTTGTTCGACATCGGCTATCTGGGCGGCTGGCCCGAGGTTCGGGAGAAGCTGTATTCGAAGCGAGGCATCTGGTACCAGGTGCTTGCCGGTCTATAACGGAACATCGTCAGGCTTTGCCGTCGTTTGGGCAAGCCTGATTTTTTAATGTCCAAAAAAGGATTCCGGCTCGAAGCGACGAATACATAAAGGCTGCGATTGTCCGCTTCGCTGCGCTTTTAGGCAAAAGACACAAATGCGGGTTGCTTTCTTATTCCGTTTGGGGTAACATTAATTTAGAATTATTCTAAATAAGATGACTTCCGAATTTGGATATAGATGATCATAAACGATAAACGGGTTTGCTTTACGGGAGGGATGAGCAGGATGAATGTGCCGGCTGAGATCGACAAAATTAAACGAAGCTTGATGGAAAACGGCTATAAGCTGACGACGCAACGCGAAATTATCGTCCGGGTGCTGCTCGAGAACGAACAGGACCATCTGAGCGCGGAGGACGTATATATGCTGGTGAAGGAGAAGTTTCCGGAGATCGGCCTGGCGACGGTGTACCGTTCGCTCGAGCTGCTGTCGGAGCTGCAAATCGTGGCCAAGATGAACTTCGGCGACGGGGTCGCCCGTTTTGATTTGCGCGGACACGACCACGAGCATATGCATCACCATTTGATCTGCCAGCAATGCGGCGCGCTGGAGGAGATCAAGGAGGATTGGCTGACCGAGCTGGAAGAGCGGCTGGAGCGCGAATACGGCTTCAAGGTGCTCGATCACCGGCTTGATTTCATGGGCAATTACAAAGCTTGCGAAGGCGGAGAATGCAAGCGGGACCGCAAGGCCGTATAGGGCTTGTCGGCTTCCGCGGATAACGCCGGGAACAAACGACAGGAATGACTGCGTCGACAGATGCGGTCATTTCTTTTTTTTGCGCCCGTATTGACGGAAACTGGCTGTTGCCGATTGACTGTGAGAACGATTATCATTACAATAGGCATGCTGAAGGCGAGCATTCGACTGGGCGAAAAGGATGGGTTGAATGAAACGGATACTGCTGATTGAGGATGAACGAAACTTCGCGCGGTTTGTGGAATTGGAGCTGCGGCACGGAGGGTATGAGGTGGCCTGCGCCGGGGATGGGGCAACGGGGCTGCAAATGGCGCTGGATGCGGAATGGGATCTTGTCTTGCTTGACATGATGCTGCCCGGCATGGACGGGGTGGAAGTATGTACAAGAATTCGCGCGGTCAAATCGGTGCCGATTCTGATCATTACGGCGAGGGACAGCGTGACGGACCGCATTGTCGGTCTGGACAGCGGAGCGGACGACTATATCGCCAAACCGTTTGCGATCGAAGAGCTGATGGCCCGGATGAGAGCCGCCTTGCGCAGGGATGCCGGCTTGCAGCAGCAGGCCCGAACGCAGTTCGCCTGCGGCGGGCTGCGCCTGGATACGGCAAGCCGGCGCGTCGCCAGGGACGGGCGGACGATCGATCTGACCAAGAGGGAGTTTGCTTTACTGGAGGCTTTGATGAAAAATATGAACCGCGTCATGTCCCGGGAGCTGCTGCTGGATTTGGTATGGGGTTACGAAACGGCGGTCGACACGAACGTGGTCGAAGTGTACGTGCGGTACTTGCGAGGCAAGATAGACAAGCCCGGCGAAGACAGCTATATACAGACGATTCGAGGCGTCGGTTACGTGATGCGCAGATGAGCAAGCTGCATCGATTGCTGCCGGCGCTGCCGATTCATTGGAAGCTTGCGCTCTGGTCGTCGCTTCTGATGTGCGCTTTGTTTGCCGGCGCCAGCGCCATGCAATACGTTTTCGTCGAGAAATGGATGGCCGGCAGGGAGGAGATGGCGGTCCGGCGCGATATGCGGGAGCTGCTGAACGAGCTGCTCGCGAAGGAGGCGGCGGTCGAGCCGTCCCGGTTCGCGCAAATTCGCGCTTTGCTGGACAAATACAACACGCGGGACGGCATGGTGCGGTTGCTCGATGCCGGCGGAGAGCCCGTCGTCGCCGCGTCCGACGGACTGCCTTCGGAGGTCGTTTACGGCCGCGGCCCGGCCTTGCCGGAATCGGCCGCCACGAAGATCGCCGGCGGCGTGCTGACGATAAGCCGCCCGATTCAAATTTTCGGCTTTGACGGAACGGTCGAGATCGTCAGGAGTCTGGAGCCGATCGAACGGCTTATGGATGCCTACAGCCGAATTATGCTCCTATGTTTGGCCGGGGCGCTGCTGCTCAGCGTGCCGGGCGGAAGGCTGCTGTCGCGGCTGCTCGTCCGTCCGCTGAAGACGATGAACGAAACGATGAGCAAGGTGAAGCAGAACGGCCTGCAAGAGCGTATGCCGATGGACGGCGCCAACGATGAGGTCGCGGCGCTGAAGCGGATGTTCAACGATATGATGGACGAGCTGCAGCGTTCGTTCGAAGCGCAGAAGCAATTTGTCGAGGATGCGTCGCATGAGCTGCGCACGCCGGTCGCCGTTATCGAGGGGCATCTGGCTCTTCTGCAGCGTTGGGGCAAGCGGGACGCCGAGGTGCTGGACGATTCGCTGCGCATTTCGCTGGAGGAGCTGGGGAGGCTGAAAGGATTGGTGGAAGAGCTTCTTGCGCTGTCGCGCGCGGAGCGAATGGAGCTGGACGAGACGAAATCGCTGGTCTGCGCCGCGCCGGAGCAAGTGCTGCGCGAGATCGTTGACAAAGCGGTAAGGCTGCGCGGCAATCGCGATATTCGGCTGGCTGCGGAGCCGCTGGCGGGATCTATGCTGCGGATCGGACGCGCGCATCTGGAGCAGCTTCTGCTCATTGTGCTGGACAATGCCGTCAAATATTCCGAAGCCGGGAGCCGGATCGAAATAAAGACGGCGGCCGAAGACGGCATGGCGGTAATCTCCGTCCGCGACTATGGCATCGGCATCGGGGCGGAAGACCTCCCGCAGGTATGGAACCGGTTTTACCGCGCGGATAAAGCCCGGGGAAGCGCCCAGAGCGGGTACGGGCTGGGGCTGTCGATCGCCAAGCGGCTGATTCGGCTTTACGGCGGGGAGATCGAGCTGCGCAGCGCTCCGGGAGAAGGAACCGAAGCGATCGTCAGGCTCCGTCTTGCTCATGAATAGTTTTTTTCATTTTCACAGCATTCTCTCATTTTCGTTCGGTACAATGACAAACGTTGCGGTAATGATATTCATTATCAATGACAATCGGCCTAATGAAAATGGAGGAGAGTATTAGATGAAAGCAAGAACGATGACCAAATTCGTCGCCGCCGCTGCGGCTGCGGCGATTATGCTGAGCGGCTGCGGCGGCTCCAATACGGCGGGCGGAGGCAGCGGAACGAATCCGACGGAACCCGCGAAGGAGAGCGCGTCTTCGAAGCCGGCCGAAAGCCAGGTCGTTAACGTCTTTACGGCCCGGCATTACGACATCGACTTTAAGCTGTTTGACGAATTCGAAAAGGCAACCGGCATTACGGTCAACGAAGTGAAGGGAACGGCCGAGGAGCTGGTCGAGCGCATGAAGCGCGAAGGCGAAAGCTCCGAAGCGGATTTGTTCATTACGGTGGACGGAGGCGTGCTTAATTACGCCAAGGAGAGCGGAGTGCTGCAGCCGATCGAGTCGGAAGTTGCGGCAAGCAACGTGCCGGAGAAATATTGGGATAGTGAAAAAAATTGGGTTGCCGTTTCGTCCCGGGCGCGCGTCATCGTCTATGCATTGGATCGCGTGACGCCGGACCGGCTGTCCACCTACGAGGATTTGACAAGCGAGCAATGGAAAGGGAAGGTGCTGGTCCGCTCCTCTTCCAATATGTACAATCAATCGCTGGTCGCCTCGATGATCGAGCTGAACGGGGAAGCGGCCGCCGAGCAATGGACGAAAGGAATGGTGGCGAACTTCGCCCGCGATCCGGAGGGCGGCGACCGGGATCAGGCGAAGGCGATCGCGGCCGGCATCGGTGACGCGGCGATCATGAATACGTATTACGTCGGCCAGATGCTCCATTCCAAGGACGCGGAGGAAGTGAAAGTGGCCGAAGGCCTAGGCGTCTTTTTCC
Source organism: uncultured Paenibacillus sp. (assembly GCA_937895345.1). Classification (GTDB taxonomy): domain Bacteria; phylum Bacillota; class Bacilli; order Paenibacillales; family Paenibacillaceae; genus Pristimantibacillus. The sequence goes on from CALAWP010000061.1 coordinate 110,885, forward strand.
CGAATCAGGAAACGACCGGCACGCACTTGAACATTAGCGGCGTCGGTCTGGCGGCCCATGCCAAAAACAAGGACAATGCTATTAAGCTGATCGAGTTTATGACCGGCAAGGAAGCGCAAGAAACGCTCATTAACGAAAGCTTCGAGTTTCCGGTCAATCCGGAGGCCGAGCTGACCGAGCTGCACAAGCAGTGGGGAGAGTTCAAGACGCAAGAGCTGGATTACGCGGCGCTGGGCAAGCATAACAAGCTGGCGACGGAGCTGATGAACAAGGCCGGCTGGAAGTAAGGCCGATGAAGCTCGCGCAACTTCTCAGATCCGGACTTCCATGGAACGGATGGGTGATCATAAGCGGAATTGGGGCTGTTGCGGCCCTTCTTCCGTCTCTTTATATTTTAGCGGGGCTGTTCCGCAAGCCTAACGACAATTGGGCGCACATCCGGGAATATATGCTGGCCGATTATGCGCTGGAATCGCTGGCTGCGGTAACAGGCACGCTTGCAGTTGCCGTGCCGGCCGGCGTTCTGCTCGCTTGGCTGAATGCGGCGTACGACTATCCCGGCCGGCGCTTCTTTTCGTTCGTATTTGTGCTGCCGCTGGCCGTTCCGCCCTATATTGCGGCATACACTTACGCGTCCATGCTGAGCTATACGGGCGTTGTGCAGCGGTTTGCGCGCAATACGCTCGGTTGGAGCGTCCCTCCGCAATATTTGGACATCATGTCGCTTAAAGGCGCCGTCTTTATCTATGCGATGTTTCTGTTCCCTTATATCTATTTAATTGCAAAATCGTTTTTCGAAAGGCACAGCGCCGTGTTGATCGACAATGCCAGGCTGCTGGGGCAAGGACCCGTTTCGATCTTTGTCAAGGTCGCGCTTCCGTTGTCGGGAGGCGCTGTGGCCGGAGGTGCCGGACTGGTTGCCTTCGAGGTGCTGAACGATTACGGCGTGGCGAAATATTTCGGCCTCCAGACGTTTACGACCGCCATCTTCAAAACTTGGTTCGGCATGTACGACGTCGACTCCGCGATCCGGCTTGCGGCGCTTCTCATGTGTGCGGTGGTCGGCATAACCGCAGCGGAGAAGCTGCTGCGCAGACGCAAACGGTATAACGCGTCGGCAGGCCGCAGCCGGCCGCTCGCCCGGCGCAGACTCCGAGGCGCGCAGGCCGCGCTGGCCGCGCTGCTCGGCTCCGCCGTATTTATGCTGAGCTTCGGCATTCCCGTCGCCCAGCTGACCGTGTGGGCGTTCTGGACGTTCGACGACGTATGGAGCGCGGGACTAGTGAAGCTCATCCGCAATACGCTGGCCGTGTCCGCCGCCGCCGCCGTCATGCTGACGATCGCCGCCGTGGCGGCGGTCAATGCCGGCCGCATATGGCGGTCCGTCCCGACGTATGCGATGAACAGGCTGCTGTCGATGGGGTATTCCATTCCGGGGGCGGTGCTGGCGATCGGCGTTATAAGCGTCTTTCTCTCCCTGGACCGGGCGCTGGCTCCCTGGTACGCGCAGTGGGGGTGGGGGACGAACAAGCTGGTGCTCAGCATGTCGCTGGCGATGCTGCTGTTCGCTTATGTCGTCCGTTTTCTTTCGGTCGGCATCAGCGCGGTTGAGGCGGGATACGACAAGATCGGGAGCCGGTTCGCGGAAGCGTCCCGCATGCTCGGCCGGGGAGCGACGGCTACATTCTGGAAGGTGGAGCTGCCTTTGGTCAAGGGCGCGGTTATGACCGGATGTCTGCTGGCGTTTATGGAAATCGTCAAGGAGCTGCCGCTCACGCTGCTGCTGCGGCCGTTTAACTTTGAGACGCTTGCCGCCAAAGCCTATCAATACGCCGGCGACGAGCAAATCTATATGGCCGCGGTCCCCTCGCTCCTTATTATCGCGCTGGGCGTCTTGTCGGTCTGCTTGTATCAATGGCTGGGAGGGAAAGAAACGAAATGAGCGAGGTTCGCATTCGAAAGCTGAAATTCTCGTATCCGGGGTCGCGCGACGACGTGCTTCGCGATTTTTCGCTGGAATTGGCCGAAGGGGAAACGGTAGGCCTGCTGGGCGTAAGCGGCTGCGGCAAGAGCACGCTTCTCCGCCTGATCGCCGGACTCGATAGGCCCGACGATGGAAGCATCGTGGTTGGCGGGACCGTGATGGCCGACCGTTATACGTTTGTGCTTCCGGAGCGGCGGGGAATTGGCATGGTGTTTCAGGATTACGCTTTGTTTCCGCATATGACGGTGGAGCAAAATATCGCTTTTGGCCTGCACGCCTTAAAAAGATCCGAGCGGCGGGCGCGCATAGCCGAAACGCTGGAGCTGGTCAAGCTGCCCGGCTACGGCCGCCGGTATCCGCACGAACTGAGCGGCGGCCAGCAGCAGCGGGCGGCGTTTGCCCGGGCGCTGGCGCCCCGGCCCCGCCTTCTGCTGCTGGATGAGCCGTTCAGCAGCTTGGACGCGGAGCTCAAGGCCGGCATCCGCGAGGAATTTGGCGCGCTGCTGCGCAAGCTGAACATCACCTCGGTGCTGGTGACGCACGATACGGCCGATGCGGAAGCGCTGTGCGACCGCATCGTCAGGCTGGAGCCGTCGCCTCCGGCGGCGATGCGGCAGCGGCGGCCGCAGCTCGTCTAGCCTTGCGCGTCTGCCAGCACGAACTTGTCGATGACGTGCTTGACGCCGTCTTCGTTGTTGGACAGCGTCACATAATCCGCCAGCTCCTTCAAGGAGTCGACCGCGTTGGCCATCGCTACGCCCAATCCGGCGGCCTGGATCATCTCGCGGTCGTTCCATGCGTCGCCAATGGCGATCGTCTGCTCCATCGGGCAGCCGATATGCTCCGCCATAAAGCGCAGCGCATGGCCTTTCGTCCCCTCTTTGTGCATAAACTCCAAGTAATGGGCTTTGGACTTCGTCATATGGACGCGGCCGCCGAAGCGCGGACGGAGCTCGGCCGCCAGCCGATCGAGCTTCTCCGGTTCGTCGATCATAAGCATCTTGTGTAGCGGACGCCCGATCAGCTTGCCGAAATCCGGCTCGATCCGATAAGGAATGTTCGACTGCTTGGAATAAGCCCGGATTCGTTCGTTGTCCTCCGTCCCGTACAGCGTATCGTCCACGTACAGCTGCAGGTGCAGCCCTTGTTCCTTGACGATTTCGTACAGCTCGAGCGCTGCGTCGCCCGGCACGTTGCGCTCGTACAGCACCTTGCCGTCGAGCAGCGTTTTGACGAGCGCCCCCTGATACGTAATAATAGGAACATTAAGTTCGATTTGACGGGCGATTTGCTGAGCGGATGCGAACATTCGTCCCGTGGCAAGCGTAACGGTCACGCCGCGGGCGACGGCCGCCTCCAGCGCTTGCCTCGTTCCTTCCGTCACGACGAGGTCGTCGTTCAGCAAAGTGTCGTCTACATCAATCGCAATCAGTTTGTACATACTGGCAGTATTGCTCCTCTCGCGCCGCAAGTTCGTTATGTGCAAGGTTGATTGTAACGAAAAAACGGCCGGCGAACAAGGGAAGGGCAGACGAGAAACGAACAGGAGATGCGGGAGAATGAACAATGGATCGAAGCCGAAATCGGGGATAGGCATCGCGCTCGGCGCCGTATTGCTGCTGGCGGCGGGCTTTGCGCTCGGCATCATGTGGGCGCATTCGCAGACGCCGATGCTGAAGGTGCCGGAATTCAAGCAATTGAACGCAACTTACGAGCGGATTTTGGACGATTATTTGGAAGGGGCCGAGCCGAAGCAGCTGCTGCATGGAGCGGCCGAAGGGATGGTAGCCTCGCTGAAAGACCCTTACTCGCAATATTTGTCCGAGCAAAAGGGAGAAGAGTATTCGCAATCGTACGAAGGGCAGTTTTACGGCATCGGGGCGCAGATGCGGCAGGAGGAAGGACATTTTCTCATTCAATCGGTTATTAAAGGGACCCCTGCGGAGCGGGCCGGATTGCAGCCGGACGACGTCATACTCGCCGTCGACGGAAACGGCGTCCAGGGCAAGACGCTGCAGGAGCTGATCGAGATGGTCCGGGGAGAGGAGGGGACTTCGATCACGCTGACGCTGCAGCGGGCCGGCGAGGCCGAGCCGCTGCGCATTACGATGACGCGGGAAGCGATACCGGTGCATACGGTAACGTCGGAGTTGCTGGACAACGGGATCGGTCACGTTACGATCAGCCGGTTCACCGAAAACACGGCCACAGAGTTCGAGGCGGAGCTGGCCAAGCTGCAGGAGAAAGGGCCGCTCAAAGGGCTGCTGCTCGATTTGCGCTCCAATCCCGGCGGCCTGCTGCGGCAGACTACGGAAATCGCGAGCATGCTTATTCCGAAAGGCCGAAAAATATTGGATGTCGTCTACAAAGACGAACATCAGACGATCTCCTACGTGTCGCATCAGACAAAAGAATGGAATGTGCCCATTGCGGTCCTCGTCAACGGCCACTCGGCCAGCGCCAGCGAAGTGCTGGCGGCGGCGCTGAAGGAATCGGCGGGAGCGGTCGTCGTCGGCGAGAAGACGTACGGCAAGGGCGTCGTGCAATCGTTTCAGGAGTTTCCCGACGGATCGGTGCTCAGCCTGACGGAAGCGCAATGGAAGACGCCGGGCGGCACCTGGATCAATAAACAGGGCGTGACGCCGGACGTGGAAGCGGCTCTCCCGGCCTACGCTTCCTTGCGCCCGCTGGCGACCGGCGTCAAGCTGAAGCGGGGCAGCTTCGGGGACGATGTGAAGACGCTGCAGGCGATGCTGGAGACGCTCGGATACGGGCCTGCCGGCGAAGACGGGCTGTTCGACGAAGCGACCGAAAAGGCGCTGAGCAGCTTCCAAACGGATGAAGGGCTGGAGGCGACGGGCGAATTCAGCGACAAAACCGGTTACCGGATGATCGAGAAGCTGCGGGAGAAGCTGATACGCGAGGATACGCAGGTGCAAAAGGGAATCGAGGCGCTGCTGGAGCAAATTTCGGGTTGACATCGACGTTGATAATGATTATCATCTTATTGAGAATGATGATCACGGCAGCCTGGCTGCATGGGGTGACGGCGATGAAGAAGATCAAATATTGCAAGCGCAACATGAAGAACGGCCTGGAGCCGGTCTATAAGGCGATGAAGAAGAAATATCCGGACATCAAGCAGAAAAAAAGCGATTGCCTGGGCAACTGCAAAACCTGCAAGCTGGAATGTTTCGTAGTCGTAAAGTCAAAGCCGATCGCCGCGCCGTCCGCAGACCAGCTGTACAAACGGCTCAAAAAAATGATCGGATAACGAACCGGAATACGGGAACGCTAACGGAGACGGCCTTTGGGCCGTCTCTTTAAATTTTTGGAAAGCGGCAGGCTTTTAATGGAAGTGTTCTTATGTTAGAATAAATATAAATTAACGAAGTGAGGTGCACATCATGAATGATGCATTGGCCAAAGCGCTTAACGAACAAATGAACTTTGAATTTTATTCCGCGCATGTGTATCTTGCTATGGCGGCGTACTGCTCCGCGGACAGCCTGGACGGATTCGCCAATTTCTTTATCGTGCAAGCCGAGGAAGAACGGTTCCACGCTATGAAAATATACAAGTTTCTGAACGACCGCGGAAGGCGCGCCACCCTGGATGCGCTGCCCGAGCCGAATAACGACTACGCTTCCGTCCTGGACGCTTTCGAGCAAGGCTACAAGCACGAGCAGCAAAATACGCAGCGGTTCTATCATTTGTCCGACCTGGCCATGAACGACCGCGAGCATGCGACGATCAACTTTTTGAAATGGTTTATCGACGAGCAGGTCGAAGAGGAAGCGCTGTTCGACAGCATCATCAACAAGCTGAAGCGCATCGACAAGGACAGCAACGCCTTCTACATGCTGGACTCCGAATTTGCCGGACGCACGTTCAATCCGGACGCCGAGTAAGCCAGGCCGCATATACCGATACGCATACGCAAGCCCCTCCGGCCGCATGTGCCGATACTCGTACGAAAGCCCTCCGGCCGCATCCAAGGATTCGGCCGGAGGGCTTTTGTCGGATTATGGCGGCAGTGCGGTCCGCCGCTCCCTTTCCCGGGACTGATCGATTTGATCAAGAGGATACAGCCATTTTTTGTCGAAATGGTATTGGCGGAAAATGTTATTCCAACCGATTCATGTCCGGAGGAGAGGATGTTCTGTCTATTATGCTCAAACGCTTGTTCGACACAATCAGGCGCAACAAACTCGTTTATATCGTGCTGGCGGTCGGAGCGCTGGTTCGCATCGCCGGCTGGGGGGCGCTGCCGCCGGGATTGAATCAGGACGAGGCGTCCATCGGCTACGACGCGTACGCCTTGCTCCATTACGGCATCGATCGCAACGGCGTATCGCTGCCCGTTCATTTGATCGCCTGGGGGAGCGGGCAAAACGCGCTGTATGCGTATTTGTCCATGCCGTTCATCGGGCTGTTCGGCTTGAACGTTTACTCCGTCAGGGCGGCCAGTCTGCTGCTGGGCATCGTCGGCATGTGGGCGCTGTACCGCGTCGCGGGGAGGCTCTTTCCGGACGGACGAGGTCCGCTGCTCGCCGCATTCCTTGCCGCGATTTGCCCATGGCAAATTATGATGTCCCGATGGGCGCTCGAATCCAATGTGTTCCCGACGCTGGTGCTGCTCGCTTTCGCCTGTCTGCTGAAAGGCTTGGAACGGCCGGCATGGCTGTACGGCTTTGCCGCGCTGATGGCCCTGTCGTTGTACGCTTACGGCACCGCCTATTTTTTTGTCCCCGTTTATATGGCATGCGCCGCGGTTCTGCTCTGGGCTTACGGCAAAGTCAAGCCTCGCTCGCTGCTGCTGTACGGAGGCGTAACGGCGGCGCTGGCCGCCCCGATCGCGCTGTTCGTTCTGATCAACCGTGCCGGGGGTGATACGATAACGACCCCTTTTCTGTCGATTCCGAAGCTGACGGTTCCGCGCGTGGAGCAAGTGTCGTCGGCCTTTCAATCCAATTTGCTGGACGGGCTGCCGGAGCGCCTCGGCCGCTTGCTGGAGCTGCTGGCGAAGGGGCATGACGGTCTGCCGTGGAATGCGGTTCCCGCTTTCGGTTACTTGTATCCCGTCTCGCTCCCGTTTATCGCGGCCGGGTTATGGATCGTCTGCGCCAAGGGATTTAAAGACAGATCTCCGGCTCATGCCCTGCTCGCGTTATGGGTCGGCGTCGCCGCCGCTATGGCGCTTATGGCGGACATGAACATTAACCGGATCAATATTATTTTTTATCCGCTAATTTTGCTCGCGGCCGCCGGCTTGCTGGCGCTGTGGAACTTCCGCGAACGGGCGGGAAAAGCGGCGGTTGCCGTTTTTGCCGTATATTTTGCCATGTTTGCCTCTTATTACTTTACGGACTTCCCGCGCAAGATCGGCCCGTCCTTTCACGAGTCGCTCGGGGAAGCGATCCGCTCCGCGTCGGCGGCCGCGGACGGCGGCGTTGCCGTAACCGCCAGCGCCAACATGCCTTATATTTACGTACTGTTTTATGAACGAACCGATCCGCGCGAGTTTCTGTCTTCGGTACGGTATGCCGATCCGGACGCGCCGTTCCGCCAGGTGCTGTCGTTCGGCAAATACCGGTTCGATCGGCTGGACGGGCAGCTGCCCGGCAGCGGAGAAGCTTACGTCTATTGGAACGGTGACCGCGTGCCGGCGGTTCCGGAAGGTTACGAGATTCGCAGATTCAAGCATTATTCCGTCATCATCGGGCCGCCTTCTCTTTAATCCGGGCCCGGTTCGGCCGATACTATACAGAGGCTGTACAAGCCGAACCGCACAATGGTAGGATGATAGAGTGTCAAAAAGATTGGGGATCATGGGAGAAACTGGAGGATTAAATCGAATGAAGACGAAAATGTGGAAAACCGCCGTATGCGGATTGTTTGCCGCTTCTTTGCTGCTGGCGCCGTTGTCCGGAGCCGTATCCGCCGGCACCGCCAAAAGCGAGGTTGCCGCGGCCGCTGCCTCCGAGCGTCAGGAGATGCAGCTGTGGGTAGACGGCCAAGCCGTGAAACTGTCCGCGCCTCTATATCAGGTAAACGGAACGACGATGGCGCCCGCCAAAGATTTGCTCGGAGCCTTGTCCGCGAAGTTCGCTTACGAAAGCAAAACGAAAACGATCATCGTCAGGAGCGGCAGCGTGACGCTGACCATGACCGTCGGCAAGAAGGAAGCCGTCCTGAACGGCAAGTCGGCGTTGTTGGACGCGGCGCCCGCGATCCGCAACAACACCCTGTACATACCCGTCCGGTATACGGCAGACGTTCTCGACGCTTCCGTCAAATGGAACAAAGATAAAAAGGCGGTCGAACTGCAGACCTGGACCTATATCCAGACGCAGGAATACAACGACTGGCTGCAAAAGCAAGCGAATAAAACGGCGATGCCGCTGACCGATATCGTAGATCTTTACGATGAGAGCGTCGTCCTGCTGTCCACCAACCGCGGCTACGGCAGCGGCGTCGTCGTAGGCGAGGATTTGGTCCTGACCAACTATCACGTCATGGAAGACGCCGTTTCCGCTACGGTCCTAACCGTCGATCGAGACAGCTACGAGGTAATGGGCGTAGTGGCGTACGACGATTTCGTCGATCTCGCCATTGTCCGCACGAAGGAAAAACTTAATTTGCCGGCCGTGGAAGTGGGCTATACGTATACCGCGCGCAAAGGGGACCGTGTCGTCGCCATCGGCAGCCCGCTCGGTTTTCAAAATACGGTATCCGACGGCGTCATCAGCAACCTGACGTTCGACGGCGGCGTCAGCTATATCCAGATGAGCGCGCCGATCGACAGCGGCAGTTCCGGCGGCGCTTTGTTCAACGAATACGGCGAGCTGATCGGCATCAATACGCTTCGCATGCCGAAAACAAGCGCTCATCTGAATTTCGCGGTGTCCGCTTATCAAGCGGCGTCCTTGATGGACGAGATCACCGAGGAAGATTATAAAACGCCGGCATTTCTGGAGCCCAGCCTGCCGGATTCGCTGGCCGGCAAACCGCTCGCCGAGCTGACCGGCTTGATGAAGGAGCATTATGCGGTCATTCCGACGACGGAGGGCGGCGCGGCGCTGTCGAATTGGGCGGCAAGCCGCGACGCGGATGGCTGGATCGTATTAAGCGCCGATATCGATCCACTTTATTACATGTATTACGGCCCCGGAACGGCCGACGAAATGCGGATATGGGCCGTGACGCTCGGCCATGAGCTTCACCGCATGCTGCCCGACGAGCATATTCAGGTTGTCGTCTCATTCGAGCGCGATTACGGCTTCAAGCCGCGCGGCCTCGCTTCCGGCGAGCTGACTGCGCTGGGAGACGGTAAGTGGCGGGTCCGCTACCCGGTCATCGATATGCAGCTGAAGGATCAATTGTACATTACCGTCCGAGACTAAGCTTAGGCCGGCGTCCCGTATCGCAACCGCGCGACACGGGGCGCCGCTTCTTTTTTGGCGGAAAGTTCGGTACAATAGGGATGGCTTATAATCGTAACCAGAAAGGTTTGTTCCTATGAAAGTCGTGCTTTCCACTCTTAACGCCAAATATATTCATACCTCGCTCGCGCTGCGATGCCTCAAGGCGTACAGCGGCGAGCGGTTCGATATCGATATTGCGGAATATACGATCAAGGATCCGGCGATGAACATCGTGTCGGATTTGTTTGCGCGGGAGCCGGACGTCGTCGGGTTTTCCTGCTACATTTGGAACATCGAAGAGACGATCACCGTCATCAACATGCTGCGCAAAATAAAGCCGGAGCTGCGGATCGTGCTGGGCGGCCCCGAAGTGAGCTACGACACGGACCATTGGATGGAGCGGCTTCCGGAAGTCGACTTCATCGTCATGGGAGAAGGCGAGGAGACGTTTCACCATCTGCTGACCGAGCTGGAGGGCGGCGGCAAGTTTCATATGGTGTTCGGCCTCGCCTACCGGAAGCGGAAAGGAGACGCCGAGGAAATCGTGCTGAATCCGCCGCGTCCGAAGCTGAGTTTGGCCGAGCTACCTTCGCCGCATCGCTTTGAGGAAGACATTCCGCATCTCGGCAGCCGCGTCGTTTATTTCGAGACGAGCCGCGGCTGTCCGTTCAGCTGCCAGTTTTGCCTGTCCAGCATCGAGGTGGGCGTCCGGTATTTCGATATCGAGCGGACCAAAAGCGACTTGAACTATTTGATCGACAACGGCGCCAAGCTGATCAAGTTCGTGGACCGGACCTTCAATATCAAGCGCGACTATGCCCTGGAAATGTTCAAGTTTCTGATCGAAAACCATCGCGGCTGCGTGTTCCAGTTCGAAATTACCGCCGACATTATGCGGCCGGAGGTGCTCGATTATTTGGCGGAGCATGCGCCTCCGGGCATCTTCCGGTTCGAAATCGGCGTCCAGTCGACGAACGACCCGACGAATCTGGCCGTGCAGCGCCGGCAAAATTGGAACAAGCTCGTCCGCACCGTTACGAAGGTGAAGGATTCGGGCAAGATCGACCAGCATCTCGACCTGATCGCCGGCTTGCCGCTGGAGGATTACGATACGTTCCGGCAAACGTTCAACGACGTGTTCGCGCTGCGCCCCGAGGAGCTGCAGCTCGGCTTTCTGAAGATGCTGCGCGGCACCGGATTACGCCGCGACGCGGCGCAATGGGGCTATATCTACATGGACCGCGCGCCGTACGAAATGCTCGGGAACGACTTGATGCCGTTCGGCGACATCGTCCGCATCAAGCGGGTGGAGGACGTGCTCGAAAAATATTGGAACGCGCACCGGATGGATCATACGCTGCTTTATTTGGTCGAGCATGTATACCCGTCGCCGTTCGACTTTTTCCAGCGGTTCGGAGACTTCTGGGAAGGCCGCGGCTGGAGCCGGATCGGCCATCAGCTGGAGGACCTGTTCTCGCGGCTGTGGGCGTTTCTGTCCGAGGAGGCGGGAGAGACAGCGGGAGCGGAAGCCTCGGCCTCGAAGGAGGGCCGGCTGGAGCTGGACGCGGTGCTCGGGCTTATGAAATACGACTATTTCCTGAACCACAACTACAAGCCGCGCAAGACGTGGTGGCCGTTCACGATGGACAAGACCGAATGGGCGGGCTGGATGAAGCGGCTGGCGGAGCGGCCGGAGGACGTCTCGGCGGAATTCGCGGCGCTTGGCATGGGCGAGCGGGAGCTTCACAAGCATGCGGTCATCGAAAGGATGCCGTTCGATTTGGCGGAACTGCTGGCGACGGGCCGCGTCAACTGCGAGCGTCATACGCTGCTGATCGTGTTGTACGCGCTGGGAGCGGAAGACGGCGGCAAGCCGAAGCCGATGCCGTTTATGCTGCGGGCAGAGGCCGCGCCAGCGGAGACCGCGGGCCTTTGAGCGGGGAACCTTGCGCTTGGCGGCTGCAGGTTCGCGCGCGACCTTGGAGCTGGTGTGAGGAGACCGAAACGGAGCTGCAGGTTCACGCGCGACCTTAGAGTGCGCGGGAGCAGCGCGGATGCCAGCCGCAAGTTCACGCGCGACCTTAGAGTGCGCGGAAGCAGCGCGAAATGCCAGCTGCAAGTCCGCGCGCGACCTTAGAGCGAGCATGAGGCGCCCGAAACGGAGCTGTAAGTTCACGCGCGACCTTAAAGTGCACGGAAGCAACGCGGATGCCAGCTGCAAGTTCGCGCGCGACCTTAGAGCGAGTGTGAGGCGCCCGAAACGGAGCTGTAAGTTCACGTGCGACCTTAGAGCGAGTGTGAGGCGACCGAAACGAGTCTGTAAGTTCACGCGCGACCTTAGAGCGAGTATGAGGCGCCCGAAACGAAGCCGCAAGTTCGCGCGCGACCTTAAAGTGCGCGGAAACAACGCGGATGCAAGCTGCAAGTTCACGCGCGACCTTAGAGCGAGTGTGAAGCGCCCGAAACGGAGCTGTAAGT
>CALAWP010000062.1 GCA_937895345.1 uncultured Paenibacillus sp.
CATCGCCACAAGATTAAAATCATCGACTCGACCACGGTCACGTTGTGTCTGCAAACGTTCAAATGGGCGGAGTTCCGTAAGACGAAAGCAGGCATCAAAATACATATGCGACTAGCCTTTATGGATGAGCAAGACGTTATCCCAGAGAAGGCAACGGTGACGGTTGCGAAGAAAAATGACCGCACCCAGTTGAATGAACTCGTTCATGAGCCAGGTGTTACGTATGTCTTTGATCGTGGCTACATCGACTACGCGGCTTTCGATCGCTACTGTTCAGACGGTATCTTATTCGTCACGAGATTAAAGAGTAATACGCATATCGAACCGCTAGAGGAACTTGCTGTCCCCGAAGGCAGCTCGGTTACGGCCGATTGGCGGGTACGAATCGGATCCCAGCAGAAGAAAATGAAGCATGCGCTGCGAATGATACAGACACAAGATACAGAAGGTAATCTGCTCTTTCTGGTGACCAACCGCTTCGACCTGACTTGTGATGAAATTAGTGAAATGTATCGCAGTCATTGGGCGATCGAGACGTTCTTCAAGTGGATGAAGCAGCATTTGCAGATTAAGCATCTCTACGGCACGAGTGAACATGCGGTCTATAATCAGGTCTGGATCGCTCTTATTGCGTTTTGTTTGTTCACACTTGTGAAGCTGGAAACGAAGGTCGAACACAGCTTATTGCAGCTCACTCGTTGGCTCACGAAGTTATTATGGAAACCGTGCAGTCAGTGGATCATGCGTCTCAAGAAAAAGTCCTGCCGCACATCGAGAGGTCGACAACGAAAGCGAACAGAAGATTGACGCCCGCTCGTGAAAATCAATTAAAATTGTGCAGAATTTCATAATTAAACCAAATGGACAAGCTACCTTTGAGAGCTGTCCGACCTTTTTCATTTCACCACGAAAATTAACTTTCTGAATATTCTATTTTCATATGTGACACGATTTTATGCAACGCTAGTGGCTTGCGGTTTAAAGAAATGTTGAAAAGCCGCAGACAAATTGCCTGCGGCCATGTGGCTATTGAAATCCAACTAATCTCTCCGCCAAATCTTCCATCTCCGCGCACGCCATGACGAAGGCGCCGACTCCGTGCAAGTCGTTGCGACTTTTGGGCCGCGTCACGTAGTTTTCGTAATCGCCCGCGGACGTGCCGATGCAAATGTCCGGCAGCACGAACCGCCCTTCCGCGTCGCGTTCGGCGGCGCGCGTCAGCCCCGCGAAGCCGCGCCGGGCCGCAGCCAGACCTTCCTCCCCGATCAGCCCGCGCTTGTACGCCTTGGCCAGCGCGTAGACGAACAGGCTGGAGCAGGACGTTTCAAGCCAGTTGTCGGACAGATGCCCCTTGTCGACGACCTGATGCCAGAGTCCGCTGGCGGCGTCCTGATATCGGAGCAGCGCCTTGCACACCCCGGAGAGCGACGCCTCCAGCTCCTCCCTGGCCGCCTTCAACTCCGCCCCCGCCTCGTCCGAAGGCAGTTCGTCCAGAAATTGTGCGATCGCCAGCACGTACCAGCCGAGCGACCGGCCCCAAAATTCCGGCGACCGGCCCGTTGCGGGATCGGCCCACGGCATGCGGCGGCTTTCGTCCCAGGCATGATACAGCAGCCCCGTCGCCTCGTCCCGCATATAACGGCGCATGAGCGCCTCCTGGTGCAGCGCCATCGCGCGCAGCCCGTCGTCGCCGTAGGCGTTCGCGTACTTCAAGGCGAATACGCCGCCCATGTACAGGCCGTCCAGCCACATGTTGTACGCGTATTTGTCCTTATGCCAGAACCCGCCTTCCGTCGTGCGGTGCAGCGTATGAAACAGCCCTCTCAGCTTATTCGCCGCGATGCGGTACCGCTTGTCGCCATACCTCTCGTCCAGCCGGAACAGCAGCAGTCCGGGCTGGATCGCGTCCAGCTCGTCGCGCGCAAAATCGAAGTTGCCGTTCTCGTCCACCAGCTTGTCGACGTAACGTTTAATATAAGCGTCGTAACGGTCCTCTCTCGTCCGTTCCCACACCATCTCCATGCCGCACAAGTACACGCCCTGATGATAATGCCATCGCCCTGCGGGCGGCAGACCTTCCGGCTCATAGGCGCTCATCAGCGAATCGCAAGCGGCCCGAGCCCAATCGAGCGGCGTTGTCGCGATTTGTTCGTTCGTCATCGTTTACCACTCCTCCTCCTGCGGCTCTATCCTTTGATCGAACCGAGCATAGCCCCTTTGGCAAAATGTTTCTGCAAAAACGGATACACGCACAATATCGGCAGCGTCGCGACGACGATGACCGCCATCTTGATCGTCTGATCCGGAGGCGGCACCTCGGAATCGAGATTGGAGCTGTAATCCAGCCCGCTCGCCAGCACGACGATTTGGCGCAGCAGCACCTGGATCGGCCATTTCGCGCTTTCGTTCAAATAAAGAATGGCGCTGAGGTAGGTGTTCCAATAGGTGACCGCATAAAACAGCGACAGCGTCGCGATGGCCGGCATAGACAGCGGCAGCACGATGCGGAACAAGATGCCGAAGTCGCTGCAGCCGTCGATTTTGGCCGATTCCTCCAGCCCTTCCGGAATGTTTTGGAAAAAGTTTTTTAAGATAATCAGGTTGAACGCGCTGATCGTAGACGGAATAATCAACGCCAGGTAGCTGTCGATCATGCCCATTTCCTTCACGACCAGAAACGTCGGAATCAGTCCTCCGCTGAACAGCATCGTGAAGACGACCAGAAACATGATGCCCCGGCGCCCGTCCAGGTCTCTGCGCGACAGCCCGTAGGCCATCAGCGCCGTAATGAGCATGCTGAACAGCGTGCCGATGACCGTTACTCCCGTCGATACGCCCATCGCCCGGAAGATCGTCGGCGTCGAGAAAATAAATTTGTAAGCGTCAAAACTCCAAACCGTCGGAATCAGAATAAACTTTTTGACCGCCATCTCCGCGCTTGTCGTAAACGAACCCGCAACGACATGGATGAACGGGAGCACCGTGAGCAAAGCGATAACGGACAATAGCGTGTAATTGACCAGCGAGAACAATTTCCCGCCCATCGTTCTGTCTTCCACCATAAGGATATCCTCCTAATCTTGCGCTTTGCGGCTTTCTAGTAAACACCCTCTTCGCCCATCCTTTTGGCGAGCTTGTTCGCGAAGACGACAAGCAAGAGGCCGACGAACGATTTGAAGAAGCCGATGGCGGTACTGTAGCTGAATTGGCCTTGCCGCAACGCCGCCGTATACACATACGTATCGATAATTTCGGCCACTTCGCGGTTCATCGAATTCAACAGCAGATACACATGCTCGAAGCCGAGCTCCAGCACGTCGCCGATTTTCAGAATGAGCAAAATAATGATGACGCTGCGAATGGCCGGGAGCGTAATGTGCCACACCTGCCGCATCCGTCCGGCGCCGTCCATTCGGGCGGCCTCGTACAGCTGCGGATCGACCGAAGCGATCGCCGCCAAATATATAATCGTTCCCCAACCCGCTTCCCGCCAAATGACCTGAATAATGTAGGTCGGCCTGAACCACTCGGGACTGAGCAGGAAATTGATTTTTTCGAATCCGAAATAGGCCAGCAGCTCGTTCAGAATGCCCCCGTCCATCGTCAGCATGACGAAGCTGATCGAAACGATGATGACCCAAGACATAAAGTGGGGCAAATAAACGAGAGTTTGAAAAAACCGCTTGAAAAACGTAATTCTAACCTCGTTGAGCATCAGCGCCAATATAATCGGAATAGGAAAATAAAACAGCAAATTCATGCCGAACAACAATAGCGTATTAGTCAATATATTGAGGAAATCCGGCTCCGTAAACAGCCGTTTGAAATGCTCGAGTCCTACCCATTCGCTTCCCGTGAAGCCGAGATGCGGCTTGTAATTTTGAAACGCGATTACGAGTCCCGCCATCGGGACATACTTGAACACGATAAAATAAAGAATGCCGGGCAGCACCATCAGGTACAGCCACTTGTTCCGCCACAGCCGCTTTTTCCGTTCGCTCCAGAGGCTTCCGACAGCAGGCGCCGTCTTGCGTTGAACCGCTGCTTGCTCCATCCTGGTCCTTCCTTTCTTGTGGGCGTCATCTATCCCGCCGGCGGGGGCGGAAGAGCCGTCCCGCAGGGGACAGCCCTTCGCCTTGCCCGGCGCTTCCGGTTCGATGCCTTATTGTTTGTAGGCGGCGTTGAATTCTTCGATCATTTGGGCGCCTCCGCGGTTCTTCCAGTCTTCCACCGCTTTGTCGAAGCCTGCCCGGTCGATCGTGCCGTACATATATTTGTACGTCGCGTCTGTAATCAGCTCTTGAAGCTTGACGCCCGACTCGGTGTACGTCGCGGAATCCAGCGCCGCCGTCGGATCGTGGATGGCGATCTTTTCGTTCTCCGGAATGAGCTGCTCGGCGTGGATGCGGGCCTCCAGGTCATGGAACCCTTCATACATGCCGTTCGTTTCCGGCTCGCCGATGACGCTGTCTTTGTAGCCCTTCACTTCGCGCTCCGTCAGCTCCTGATTGTCGGAAGCCTTCGCTTTGCCGTCGACTACGGTGTAGTGCGTGCCTTCGATGCCCCAGTACATCAGGTTGGCGACTTCGGGAGTCATCATTTTGTCGAAGAACGCCAATATTTTCAACAAATCCTCTTCCGACTTCGTTGCCGTTTTCGGGAACAGCACGACGTTGTTATAACCCGGAATCGCCCAGGTCGATTGGTTGCCGCTCGGTCCGGATACGACGTTGATGACGTCGATTACAGCCGTCGGCACGTTTTTGATCAGATCCTTGTGCAAAGAGTTGACGTCCTGCATGGAGCCGATATAAACGCCGGCTTTGCCGCTGGTGAACAGGTTGACTTGATCCGTTTTGCTTGTCGCGGCGAAGTCTACGTTCATCAGCTTGTTGTCGCGAATCTTTTTCATGTAGTCCATAGCCTGGAAGTATTCGTCGAACATAAATTCCGGCAGCAATTGGCCGTCCTTCTCGCCCCAGTTGTTCGGCGTGCCGAACCAGGAAGCGATCGTCTTGAAGGCGCCGTAAATTTGGTCGTTCCGGTCGGCGAGGCCGATCGTATCCGGCTGTCCGTTCTTATCGGGATCTTCGTTCGTAAACCGTTCCATCATTGCGTACAGCTCGTCGACCGTCTTCGGCGGCTGGATGCCGAGCTCATCCGCCCAATCCTTGCGGTAAATAATGCCTTGGCGGGCCAGCGGACGTCCGATATAAAGGGAGTACAGCTTGCCGTCTACCTTGGTATTGTTCAAAATTTCCGGCTTCAGCTTGCTCAGGTTCGGGAATTGGTCCAGGTACGGTCCGATTTCCCAGAACTGGCCGTCGCGGATCGCTTCTTTCATAAGCAGGAACGTCGCCTGGTTTTTCAAATACGTCACTTGCGGCAGAGCGCCTGTCGCAAACGACGTGTTCAGCTTCTCTTCATAGGTGTCTGCAGGGAAAAATTGATAGGTCAGCTTCGTGTTGGTCAGCTTCTCCAGCTCGTTCTTGATTGTGTCCGGCGGCGTTTCCGCAATGTTGAGCGGCAGCATAATCGTAATTTCCGCCGGTTTCTCCTGATCGTCCGGCTTGGCCGATTCCTTCGAGCCGTCCGCGTTTTTCGTCGGCTCCGGCTGGTTGCCGCCCGAATTGCCGCCGCTCGAGCAAGCGGCCAGCAGCAGGCTAAGCGACAGCAGCATGCTGATAGCGATTGCAAACTTTTTGCTCATGCACCCTTGACCTCCATTTGTTTATGGTTGTGGTGGAACAATTCGAGACTATCATCGGGATAAACGGTGCCGATACAATCATTTGTTCAGATCGGCCCGTCCCGTCCCCGCTTCTGAGCTTCTGATTATTCCCGCCGCGGATGACACCTGCCTCAAGGCCGATTGCCGGCGGCAACGCAAAAAAAGCCGCCAAGCGACATTTCGTCGCCCAGCGGCTATTCCAGCAAAAGCTAACGAACCCTAGACACGCAATTTCCCCAATTTTCGCTCCATTCAACTACGTAACGAATCCAGACGACGCTATTTGACAATTTCTCCCCCCGGAATCGCTATTTCGACCTAAACAACGCTACCTGAGTTCGTTAAAATTGCAGCACCCGCTAATTTCCGTTTCTAACGTAATGAGGATCCGTAAACGCTGCTACACGGTTTCATCGCTTCATAACCAAGGCCTCACTGGCGGAAATAGTCTTCGGTATACTCCTTAATGATTCGACTGCCGCCGTTCAGCTTCCACCGCTCGACCTCTTTGCGGAAGCCGTCCTCGTCCAGCTTGCCCAAAATATAATTGTACGTCGCGTCGGAAACGATCTTGTACAGCTCGACGCTTCGTTCGTCATACGTTTCGGATTCCAGGCCGATCGTCGGGTCCGTCACAATAAACTTTTCGTTGTCCGCCGTATATTGCTCCGCGATTTCCCAGAACGTTTCCTTTTCCGCCGCCTTCATAATGTTCGGGTTGCTCAAATCGGCGATCATCAGCGCGTACAATGCGTTGACCTCGGTATTGCGCAGCTGCGACGTATTTTCCGGCAGAAGCACCTTGCCGTCCTTGGTCAGCTGATAATGGCGATCCTGCAAGCCGTAGCGCATCAGGTTGGCGACATCCTTATCCATCGTCCGGTCGAAAAACGCCAGCGCCTCGAGCAGCTCCTCCTCCGTCTTGATCGCCTTTTTGGAAAACAGGTACAGCCCGTTGTAATTCGGGATCGACCATACCTTGTATCCTTTCGGTCCCAAAATGCGGTTGGCCAGCGTAAATTTGACGTCCGGATTAAACTTTTTGGCTTCGTCGTACAGCCTTTGCACGTCCGTCATGCTGCCGATATAGACGCCGGCCTTGCCGCGAATGATAAGATCGCGCTGCATCTCTTTGCTCGTGACGGCAAAGTCGGCATTGATCAGCCCTTCCTCGTACAGCTTCTTCATGAAATTCATCGTATCTATATACTCCGGCGTCTCGAACTCCGGCACGATGGCTCCGTCTCTGAATTCCCAGTTGTTCGGAGTTCCGAAATAAGAGCTGAGCGTCTTGAACGCTCCGAACACGAGATCGTTGCGGTCCGCAAGTCCGATCGTGTCGTCTTGACCGTTGCGATCCGGATCGTTCAACGTAAACGCCTTCAACGTCTCGTACAATTGCTCGATCGTGCCGGGCTTCTCCAGGCCGACCGCCTCGAGCCAATCCTCCCGGATAATGACGCCTTGCCGCGAGGAAGGCCTTTCCGTATAGAGCCCGTATATGCCCCCGTCGACCGCCGCCTGGTTCAAGATTTCCTTATTCAGATGCCGCAGGTTCGGAAACTGGTCCAAATACGGGCCGATTTCCCAGAATCCCCCGGTACGGATCGCGTTTTTGACAAAAATATAGTCCGTATGTTTAACGAAGGTAACCTTTTTCAACGAATTGGTCGTCAGCGCCGTGTTCATCTTGTCCGTATAAATCCCGTCCGGCACCCAGTTGATGTCCAGCTCGGTGCCCGTCAGCTCCTCCAGCCGCTCCAGCACCTCGCCGCTTGCCGGATGAGGAAAATGGAGCGGAGCCATAATCGAAATGGACGGCTTCGCCTGCTCGGCGCCTCCTTCGCCGCTTGCCGCAGCGCAGCCGGAGACGACCGCCGCCAGAAGCAGCAGCGCCAGCATCACCGCACCGCCTTGGGCCCCGACCCCCATCCGCTTAAGCAGGCGTGAACCGCAGCTCGCTAATCCGGCCATGAAGCGGCTGTCCCGACTCTTCCTATCGTCTCGTGCGATCTGTTCCGAACGTTTCCGCATGTTGCGCGCCTCCTTGTCTTTCCTGGCCAAAACGTACATAATCTAAGGAAATGATCATCGGCCGATCAGATGATTATTGCCTTCCAATGTATGCGTTTACTACAATGAAGTCGTCTCTAAACTCAAATTTCATACAAGGGTGATGGTTGCCGTGCGATCCCTGTCCTTCCTAAGCAAAATGACAATCTTCGGGTTTCTGCTCAGCACGCTGCCCGTTATTTTTATCGGCGCATTCGCCTACGTGACGTCCTCCAACGAAATTCAGGAGCGAGTCAGCGACGGCAAAATGCAGCTGATCCAGCAAATTAACTCCAATGTAGAGCAGAAGCTGACAACTGTCAACCATACGCTGAACCAGGTTATTAATTCCACCGTACTCAAAAAAGCGCTCGGCCAGACGCTGAACGAAGACGATTTTATGATATATAACGACCTGCGCAACGAGATTCGCCACATGCAGTCTTTCGATACGATGCTGGAGGACGTCGTCCTGATCAACGAGCGGCATAACTGGATGGTCAAAAATTCGGGCCTGTACGCCTTCGACCAATATGCCCATTACGAGCCGTTGAAGGAGCTGATGGACACGCCGCAGAGCACTTCGTGGCTGCTGCTGCCGTCCGACTGGTTCTACAGCGAGGAGAATGCGCTGAACGGCGCGGCATGCGCCTACAGCTTCAGTCTCGTCAAGAAGCTTCCGGCCGTCGGCCTGGAGCGGCACGGGCTGGCGCTGGCCAATATACCGGTATGCAGCCTGCAGGAGATGCTGAAGGACAAGAGCGACGCCGACTCCAGCATCGTCATTGCGGACGGCTCGGGCCAAATCTTGCTGCATCCCGACCAGTCGCTGATCGGCCGGGACTTGGCTGCCGCCGGCATCGGGGCCGACCGGCTGGAGGGCTTGTCCGGTCAATTCACCGCCGCCATCGGGGGAGGAGAGCAAGCCGTCACGTATTACCGGTCGGAGCTGAACGATTGGTTCTACTTGTCGATCGCCTCCATCGCGGGCATGACGAAGGAATCGAGCAAGATCGGCCTTTATACGCTGTATATGTGCCTGCTGATGCTGACGCTGTCCATGCTGCTCGCCTGGATCGGCTCCCGCCGCATGTATTCGCCGATCGCGCGGCTGCTGAATCAGATCGGGGAACGGATGACGGACATCCGGCACAAAAACACGAACGAGTTCCAGGTCATCAGCGAACGGGTGCACCATTTGTTCCAATCGAAATCGCAGCTGGAAAAGGAAGTGCGGCAGCATCTTCACCAGGTCAACGCGTTTTTTCTGCTGCGCGCGCTTCAGGGCGGCGTTCGGGCGGCCGAAATCCCGGAGAAGCTGGCCCAGTTCGGTTATGCCGAGCAGTTGAGCCGGTGGAAGACGATGGCCGTGCTCGCCCTGCAAATCGATTACCAGGACAATAGCCGCTATTCCCGTGACGACGCCGAGCTGCTGCTGTTCGCCATCGGCAACATGCTGGAGGAGCTCGTTCCCGCTCCCCGGCGGCTGTCGCCGGTCGTCATGGACCAGACGATTCTCGCCGTCATCGGCGGCGAAGAAACGGACGCCGCGGCGTTCCGCAACGACGCGTACGCGCTGACCGAGCAGCTGCAGGACAAGATCGCCAGCTATTTGAGCTTGCAGGTCAGCATCGGCATGAGCCAGCCCTTCGATTCGTTCGACAAGCTCGCTCAAGGCGGCCGCGAGGCGACGGAAGCGCTGAAGCAGCGGATGAAGCTCGGCGAAGGCATTATTATTCAGTACGAGAACATCCACGCCGGCAAACATTATTTGCAAATCAGCTATCCTCACCATATCGAGAACGAATTGATGGACGCCATCAAGCTCGCCGAGAAGGAGCAGGCGAAGGAGCTGCTGAAGCAATTTCTTCAAGCGGTGTTCGAAGCGGAAATGTCGCCGCAGGATTATCAGATTCCGCTTGCGCGGCTGCTGAACAATTTGCTCGTCGTCATGCAGGAATCCGGGGTCAGCCTGATGCAGATCCATCCAATGAAAGGCTCGCCGCTGGAGGAGCTGTTGCGGCTGCATACGGCTGCAGAAATCGAGGATTGGTTCTGGACGACCGTCGTCTATCCGCTCGTCAATATTTTCAAGGACCGGCAGGAAGCGCAGTACCACAACATTTCGGAAAAAATTATCGACATGATCCAGCGCCATTACGATACGGACATGACGCTGGAGGAATGCGCTTCGCGGCTCCATTACAACGCCAACTATATCAGCAGCGTCTTCCGCAAGGAAACGGGCTGCTCGTTCAGCGAATATTTGACGATGTACCGTTTCAATATGGCCAAGAAGTGGCTGGCCGGCACCGAAATGCCGATCAAGGACATCGCCGCGAAGCTGCGGTACAACAACCCGCAAAACTTCATCCGCTCCTTCCGCAAGCAGGAGGGCATTACGCCCGGCCAATACCGCGAGCGGAAGCGCAGCGGCTGACGCCGGCGGGAGCCCCCGCGCTGGAACCCGGCCGCTGCCGCGAGGCGCGAGCCGGGCTGCATGCGCGAGGATTTGGCACGCAGTCTGGCCGCGCTGGACAGGGGCGAACGGCATGCGGGACGGAGCGGACGGGACGGGCCAATTCGCCAACGAATCTATATCACGCTATTCCGCTCATTTTCCCCCTTTAGAAGTGTGGTGAAAAAGTCGTCGAAATCGCAGAACCAGGACTCAATCCATGG
>CALAWP010000063.1 GCA_937895345.1 uncultured Paenibacillus sp.
CGACAATAACAATTTCCATTTTGAGGTGCCGAATTCCTTTTTATTTTGTCAAAAAGAGCCTGACTTTTTCAGGGGTAACTAGCTATGCGGGGGCTTGGCCCCTCCCGCGACCGGACTCTCACCGGCTAGAAGATGCGTGCTTAGCTGGGCACGCGCCAAACAAAAAAGCTTTGCCCCGCCCAAGCGACGGAAGCAAAGCCATTGTTTCATTATGTTCGATCAGCCAACGGAGGAGTTCATTCTGCCCAATTCATCTTCTACGAGAGACGTCAACTCATCCTCATACCCGCCCGTAATGCGATACTTGCGGATATACTCCTTCACAAATTTTCTCGGGTCCTTCGGCCGGAAAATTCTCGTGAGTTCCTTCAGGCTTTCCTTGACTTCATTCTGGCTATGTTTCGCCATGAAATCTCCTCCCTTATACGATGGATGGTCGTCCTAAACAGCAAGTTCCGAGAACGTATGCGGCTCTTACACCGCAAGAACCCCCTTCGGTGCAGGCAACTCCATGGCCAATGAGTCACAATGTTTTCATTTTTCTTACTATTATAACAGTTGCGAACCGAATAGAAAAGTGAACATTTATTAATCCTCTGGCGAAGTTTGTTCTGATTTGTCGTTCAGCCTCTGCCCGCCGCTGTCGGTTTCCGAGGAAACGGCGGCTGCGGAAGGCGGGGATTCGGTTCCGGAATCGGACAAGGCGGCCAGTCTATCCTTGCGGAACAACCTCAAATAAGCGACAACGCCGGCGACGCCAACCCCGATTCCGAACGCCAGCAGCAGCACGGTCACCCATCCTTGAACCATACACCCTCGCCTCCCTTCTACTACATTTTATCGGTAAGCCGAGCTTCTTCTTGTATGTGCAATTTCAACAGATTCGATTCCATATATAGTTATAATTGTATCAAAATCGAAACGTTAAAACAACTTCTAGACGATGCGGTACGCTCCGCTTCCCCACGCCAGCAGCTGCCCGTCCTCATCCTTGACCGCCGCCGTCAGCGTTAAAGTGCGGCCGGTTCGATGCAGCAGCTCCGCCTCGCATAAGATTAAACCGCTGGTCGTATTCGACAAAAAATGAGTATTCAGCGACGCCGTGACCGTCCGCCGATTCGATTCGGCCAGCATGACGACGAGGCCCATCGCGTTGTCGATCAACGAAGCGATGACGCCTCCGTGAACGATGCCGAGCATATTGAGATGGTGAGGAAGTATGTCCAGGCAAATCGTCGATTTTTTGCCGTCGGCCTGCACGACCTCGCAGCCCAGATGTCCCCAGAACGTGTCTTGCGCCTTTTCGGCCAGCCTCGTCAGCTGTCCCGCATCGTCCGCCTGCTGCAGAAGCCAGTTATCGTCCATTCCTCTTCACTCCTTGCGGCCGGCCGCATCGCCGGCCTCCGCTTCATCCTCTTCCAGCAGCTTGCGCCGCAGCACTTTGCCGACCATCGTTTTCGGAAGCGAGTCGCGGAATACGTAATGATGCGGCACTTTGAAAGCGGCGAGCTGATCCCTGCACCAGCGATCCAGCTGACTGGCGGAAATTTGCCAGCCTTCTTTCAGCACGACGTACGCTTTGACCGTCTCGCCCCGGTAAGGGTCCTTAATCCCGACGACCGCCGCCTCCCGCACGGCCGGATGCTCGAACAGCACTTCCTCGACCTCGCGCGGGTAGATATTGAAGCCGCCGGCAATAATAATATCCTTAATACGGTCCATGATCGTAAAATAGCCGTCTTCGTCCATCTTCGCCAGGTCTCCGGTCCGCAGCCAGCCGTCCTTGAACGCTTTAGCCGTTTCCTCCGGCTTGTTCCAATATCCGCGCATCACCTGCGGGCCTCGGACGAGCAGCTCTCCCAGTTCGCCTGGCGGCAGAGGCTTGCCGTTGGCGAGGTCCGCCACCATCGCCTCCGTGTCCGGAAGCGGAACGCCGATCGTGCCGATTTTGCGGCGGCCCCAGATCGGGTTGGCATGCGTCACCGGAGTCGCTTCCGTCAAGCCGTACCCTTCGATCAGCCGCCCTCCCGTAAGCGCTTCAAATTTATCCTGCACTTCCAGCGGCAGCGCCGCCGATCCGCTGATGCATACATTGATGGAGGACATATCGAGTTTGGCGGCATGGGCATGGTTAATAAGGGCAACGTACATCGTCGGAGCGCCGGGAAAAATCGTGGGCCGCTGCTCGCTAATCGTTTTCAGCACCGTCTCCGTCTCGAACCGGGGCAGCAAAATAAGCGAGCCGGCGCGCATCACCGACATATTCATCAGCACCGTCAGGCCAAAAACGTGAAACAACGGCAGCGCGGCGAGAAACCGTTCTTTGCCGTCCTCGGCTTTATAGCACCATGCCCCGATTTGCATCGTATTGGTCACAAAATTGCGATGCGTCAGCATCACGCCTTTGGGGGTGCCCGTCGTCCCTCCCGTATATTGCAAAGCCGCGAGTTCGTCTCCGCCGCTTAACGGCGGAAGCTCCGTGCCTTCGGCGTTTCCTTTCAGCAGCTTGCGGTAAGCCAGAACGCCGTGTTGACCGTAAGGAATATCCGGGCGAAAGCCTTCCTTACGCTGCTTGATCGGATAAAGCATATTTTTCGGAAACGGCAGGCCGTCCTTGATGGACGTAACAATCACGTGCTTCAGCCGGGGCACCGGTCCGCTCTCCGGCTCCTCGCCCCGGACGCGCGCCGTCCGGGCGTACAGCAAATCGAGCGTAATCAGGGCCGAGGCTCCGCTGTCCTTCAGCTGATGCTCCAGCTCGCGCTCCACGTACAGCGGATTCGTCTGCACGACGACCGCACCCGCAAGCAGCACGCCGTAATAGGAGACGACCGCCTGCGGACAATTGGGCAGCATAATCGCGACGCGGTCGCCTTTGGAAATGCCGAGCGAAACGAGCCGTGTCGCCAACTGTACCGCATCCCGGTGCAGCTCCCGGTACGTCATCGTTTTGCCCATAAAGGACAGCGCCTGATGCTGAGGATAACGGTTGACCGCGTCGAGCAAAAACTGGACGATGCTGCCATCGGGATAGGTCAGCGAAGGCGGCACCTCTTCCGGGTAGTGCCGCTGCCACGGCCGGGCCGGGACGGCGGCCTCGCCGGCGACTTCGTCGGATGCCGACGGCGCGGCTGCTTCACCGCCGACGGACTCGGTGGGTGCCGACGGCTCGGCAGCATCACCGCCGATGGACTCGGCGGACGGCGACATCGCGGCTGCTTCGGCCGATGGCGCGGCTGCATCACCGCCGACGGCTTCTTCGGGTGCCGACGGCTCGGCAGCATCACCGCCGATGGCTTCTTCGGGTGCCGACGGCTCGGCAACATCACCGCCGACGGACTCGGCGGACGGCTCGGCAGCATCACCGCCGACGGACTTGGCGGACGGCCCGGCAGCTTCGGCCGATGGCGCGGCTGCTTCACCGCCGACGGCTTCGTCGGGTGCCGACGGCGCGGCAGACTCGGCGGACGGCTCGGCAGCATCACCGCCGACGGACTCGGCGGATGGCGACATCGCGGCTGCTTCGGCCGATGGCGCGGCTGCATCACCGCCGACGGACTCGGCGGGTGCCGACGGCTCGGCAGCATCACCGCCGACGGCTTCGTCGGCAGATTCTTCGGGCGCTGCCTTCTCGGCTGCCGCGGCAGGTTCGCTTTGCGGCGAATCCGCAGGCAGGGCCGCTGCCGCGTTCAAGCTTTCCGCCCCCGCTTCAGAAGGAGCGGATTCCGAGACTTCCGCCTCAGCCTCGTTCGTTTGTTCGTCTTTCCGATCTGCTGGTTCATCGTTAGCGGGGTTTGTCGCTGCAGCTTGATCTGGCGCAAGCGGATCATCCGGTTTTAACGGCTCCATGCTGATCTCCCCTTCTATACGACGTAACGTTCACTGGCGATGACTCGCGCCGCGATCTCCCTTTTCAACGCGATTGTATCGGCCAGCGGCGCTCTCGTCAGCTTTTTCAATACGGACAGCTGCATCTGCAGCCCGTCGCCCCGCTCCAAGGCAGCCAGGGCAAGCTTGGCAAGCGACTCCGCCTTTTCCATCGTTTCCTGAACGAACACCTCCGTCATCGCTGCGGCAAGCCTCGCTTTGTCCGCCGCCGCTTCCCCGCTTCCGTCCATCATTTTCCGGGTACGGAGCCAGGCGCTCTCCATCGCATAGATTCCGATCATCAAGTCGGCTAATACGCACAGCACCTCCTGCTCCTGCTCCAGCTTAAGTCCCAGCTTCTGTACGGCCAGCCCTCCGACGGCCAAAAACAGCTTTTTCGCTTGCGCGATACGGTGCTCCTCCTTGGCCAAAGGCTCTTCAAAGGACGGGAGAGGCATCGGCTGCAGCAGCTCCGCCCCAAGCGACTGTGCCTTGTCGAGCAGCGGAAGCTCGCCCTTCATCGCCTTCTTCAGCAGCGTGCCGGGAATAAGCATCCGGTTAATTTCGTTAGTTCCCTCGAATATCCGGTTAATCCTCGAATCGCGGTAGATGCGCTCCACCTTGTATTCGCGCACGTAGCCGTAGCCGCCGTGAATTTGCACGCCCTCGTCGACGACGAAATCGAGCGCTTCCGAAGCAAACACCTTCACGATCGAACACTCCAGCGCGTACTCGCCAATCGCATCGGCCGCCCGCGCCCCGGCATCCGCATCGTCCCATGCTTCCCCGCCCAGCATGCTGTCGATCAATCCGGCCGTCCGATAGACCATACTTTCCAGCACGAAGGTGCGAATATTCATATCCGCCAGCTTCGATCCGATGAGCGGATAGGAGGATATCGCGCGCCCGAACTGCTTCCGTTCGTTGGCGTACCGCGAAGCGAGCCCGATCGTCTCCTTGGCCGAGCCGAGACAGCCCGCCCCCAGCTTGAACCGCCCGATGTTCAAAATATTGAAGGCGATCCGGTGACCTTTGCCGACCTCGCCCAGCACGCGGTCCGCAGGCACCGCCGCATCCTCGAAAAACAGCGGGCACGTCGAGGACCCTTTGATGCCCATCTTATGCTCTTCCGGCCCGACGCTGAAGCCCGGCGTGTCCCGCTCCACGATAAACGCCGTGAACTTCTCTCCGTCCACCTTGGCGTACACGATAAATACGTCGGCAAATCCCGCATTCGTAATGTACAGCTTGGAGCCGTTCAGCACGTAATGTTTGCCGTCCGGCGACAGCCTGGCCGTCGTGCGCGCGCCCAGCGCGTCGGAGCCGGACGCCGGCTCCGTCAGGCAATAGGCGGCGATGCGCTTGCCGGAAGCCAGATCCGGCAAATATGCCTGCTTCTGCTCCGGCGTGCCGAAAAACACGATCGGGAGCGTGCCGATTCCCGTATGGGCGCCGACCGACAGCGCGAAGGAAGAAGCTTCGGCAAGCGTCTCGGCCAGCAGTGTCGTGCTGACCTTGTCGAGCCCGATGCCGCCGTACGCCTCGGGCACGTCGGCTCCGAGCAGTCCCTGCTCGCCGGCTTTGCGCATAAGCTCGATCGTCAGCTTATAATCGAGCGCCTCGATTTCCGCATCGCGGGGCAATATTTCCGCCTCCATGAATTGGCGCGCGGCGGCGGCCATCAACCGCTGCTCCTCCGTAAAATCTTCCGGCGTTACGACCGACTCCGGCGCAAACTCTTCGATGACAAACCGTCCGCCGTACCGTTTCGTTTCCGTCATGCCGCAGTTCCCCTTTCGTCCTGCACTTTATGAAGGATATACTTCCAGCACTCCGGCGGCTCCCATGCCTCCGCCTACGCACATCGTAACGACGCCGTGACCGCCTCCCCGCCGACCCAACTCGTGGATCAGCGACACGGTCAGCTTGGTGCCGGTGCAGCCCAGCGGATGTCCCAGCGCGATCGCTCCGCCGTTGACGTTTACCCGCTCCTGATCCAGGTCCAGCTCGCGAATAATCGGTACGCATTGAGCCGCAAACGCTTCGTTCAGCTCAATCAGGTCTACCTGTTCTTTGGCAAGGCCGGCTTGCTTAAGGGCGAGCGGAACCGCCTCAATCGGGCCGATGCCCATAATTTCGGGGGCTACGCCGGCCACGCAGTAGGAGCGGAATGCCGCCAGCGGCCGGATGCCAAGCTCTTTCGCGCGCGCCCTGCTCATCACGACGACGGCCGCCGCGCCGTCGCTCATTTGCGAGGAGTTGCCCGCCGTCACCGTCCCTTCCCTTGCAAAAGAAGGCTTGAGCGCGGACAACACTTGCACGGTCGTATCCGGACGCACCCCTTCGTCGGCGTCAAACACAAATGAGCGTTCCCATGGGCGGCCGTTGTCGTCCACGCCGGACTTGACGGCCTGCACGGGAACGATCTCATTCCGGAAGTATCCGGCTTCCATCGCCTTCGCCGCCTTCCGATGACTGGACGCGGCGAAGGCGTCCTGCTCCTCGCGCGACACGCCGTAGCGCCGGGCCACCTCCTCCGCCGTATGTCCCATCCCCATGTACGCCTCTGGCATCGAATCGACGATGCCGGGATGCGGCGACAGCCGAAAGCCGGTCATCGGCACATGGCTCATGCTTTCGACGCCGCCCGCAACAACGGCGTCCGCTTCGCCGAGCTGAATCCGCTGGGCGGCATATGCGATCGATTGCAGTCCCGAGGCGCAGAACCGGTTGACTGTCACGGCCGGAACCGTTACGGGAAGACCGGCGTACAGCGCGATAATGCGCGCCATATTAAGGCCTTGCTCTCCCTCGGGCATGGCGCAGCCGATAATGACATCCTCGATCCATTCCGGGCGCAGCTCCGGCACGCGCTCCAGAGCGCCCCGCAGCGCCGCCCTTCCAAGATCCTCGGCCCTCGTTTCGGCCAGGCTGCCCTTCCGCGCTTTGCCGACCGCCGTGCGCACGGCCGATACGATCACCGCGTCTCGGTCCCCTTCGGGAAACCGTGATACCGTTGACATAAACTCGCCCTCCTAAAAGTTTTGCGCAGCAAAACTTACTTCGTAAGCTTTCGCTTAGTTTTGCGCAGCAAAACTTACTTCGTAAGCTTTCGCTTAGTTTTGCGACAGCAAAACTTTTACAAATGATCTGCACCCGTTCAAGCTGCATGAGGAATCGACTTCCGATCGCTCTCGCAGAGGGATGCTTGGATTTCCTTGAACCGTTAAACGGTAACCATCCCTCTGCAAAGGCGACTACTGCCGTTTCTACAGTTCAATTTCCTCATTTCGCTTTTTTCGTGCAGTTATTACTAATAGTTGAACATAATCCACTCTGCACCCATAGCATGCTGCATGAGGAATGGACCTGTTCAAATTCCTCATTCGATTGCTTCGTTCGATTTCTCTCGTTCAACACATATAGCTTCGCTAGCATCCCTTCATCAATTCCGCAACGGCTTGCCGACGGTCAGCATATGGCTCATGCGCGCCTGTGTTTTGCTCTCCCCGCACAAACTCAAGAACGCTTCGCATTCCAAATCGAGCAAATACTGCTCGCTCACTTCGGCGCCGGGCGGCGCGTCGCCGCCTGCCAGCACATGGGCCAGCTTGCCCGCGATCAGCTCGTCATGTTGGCTGATATGGCCGCCGAGCCGCATCGCCTGCACCGCCAGTTTCAGCACCGCTTTGCCTTCGCGGCCGGCTACGGGCACAAGCTTCTCCTCAGGCGGCGAATATCCCGCCCGATCCAGCGCCAGCACCGCCCGCTTGGCTTCGGCAATGCGGGCGTCCTGCCGCATAATGACGCGGTCTTGAGGCCTCAGCAGGCCAAGCCGCCCGATTTCATGGCCGCTCGCGGACGTCTTCGCCATCGCGATCGTTTCGAACAACGCGCCAAGCGGCGCTTGCAGCTCCGCTACGCCGGGCTTTCGGACGCTTCCGCTCGCCGCTGCGGCCCTGTCGGCCGCCATAATCGCCGCCTCCTTGCAGCCGCCGCCCGCCGGTATAAGGCCGACGCCGGTTTCCACCAGCCCGAAATACGTTTCGGGCGGTATAATCATGCAGTCTGCGGGCAGGCAAGCCTCCACTCCGCCGCCGAGCGTCATCCGATGCGGCGCGGCGACGACCGGACGGTCCAGCCGTTTTAAACTCATCATGCTGCTTTGGAACAATCGGATAATGTCCTCCACTTCTTCCCATTCTCCGTTTTGCGCCTCCATCAATAGCAGCATCAGGTTGGCGCCAACGCAAAAGTTCCGGCCTTCGTTGGCCAGCACCAGCCCTCTCCAATTGCGCGATACTTCCTCCGCCGACCGGCGGATCGCCGACAGGATCTCACCTCCGATTGCATTGTTGGGTGAATGAAATTCCAGGCAAACGACATCGTCTCCGATATCGATCAAGCTCGCGTCCGCCGTGGACAGCACCGTACGACCAGCCGCCTTGAGCGCCGACAGAGACAGAACATCCGGCTCCTCTTCCTCTTCCCGGAAGCCGCCGGCCGAGGCGTATACCCGCTTCGAGCCTTGAACGGCGTACAAGCTTTCGCGTCCTTCGTCCGCCCATGCCTGCACCCATTCGGGAATTTGCTCGCCTTCCTCCTTCATTCGCCGAAGCGACTGCCGGAAGCCGATCGCATCCCACAGCTCGAACGGTCCCAGCTCCCAATTGAAGCCCCAGCGCATCGCCCGGTCGATGTCCGATATATTGTCCGCGATTTGGCCGGCTTGGGCGGCCGAATACAGCAGCGTGCGCTTGATCGTCGACCAGGCGAATTGCGCGTGCTTATGCCCCGGCTCCGTATGAAGAAGCGCCTTCAGCTTGGCGCGGACTCCCTTGGCCCGCCGTGCCGCTTCCATAGTCGGCGAAGCGGCGGGCTGCCGATTCCCGTAATCGAGCGAGTCGAGCCGAAGCGATTGAATAATGCTTTTGCCGTCTTCGCCGCGCAGCTTCCGGTAAAAGCCGGCCCCGGACTTTTCGCCCAGCCGGCCCGCCGCAACAAGCCGCTCCAGAATCGGCGGTCTGGCAAATACCGCCCGTTCGGCCTGGTCGGCGCTTCGCTCCCGCACATTGTCGACGACATGGAGCAGCGTATCCAGCCCGACGAGATCGAGCATCCGGAACGTCGCCGTCTTCGGACGCCCCATCGCGGGGCCGGTCAGCGCGTCCGCTTCCTCGACGGTAAGGCCGAAGCGCAGCGTATCCTCCAGCGTGGCGAGCATGCCGAAGGAGCCGATCCGGTTGGCGATGAAGTTGGGCGTATCCCGCGCGACGACGACGCCTTTGCCCAGCCGCTGACCGCACAGCTTCGCCAGCGCGGCGACCGTATCGGGCGAGGTATCGCTCGCCGGGACGATTTCCACCAGCTTCATGTAACGGGGCGGGTTAAAAAAATGAGTCGCGGCAAAGCAGCTTCTGAACTCGTCGCTCAGCCCTTCCGCCATCGCGGCGACGGACAGTCCGGACGTATTGGTGCTGACGAGCGTATTCGGACGGCGAACCGTTTGAATTTTGTGCAGCACCTGGCGTTTGACGTCAAGCCTTTCCACGACCGCTTCCACAATCCAATCCGCGTCGCTCAGCAAAGACAGATGATCTTCCAGATTGCCCGGGACGATCCGGCTGACGTACGACGAATCGTACAGCATGGCCGGCTTGTGATGAATCATTCGGGCCAGCGCGTTTTCCGCCAATCTGTTGCGGACTTTGGCATCCGCAAGCGTCAGTCCTTTCCGGCTCTCTTCCTCCGTCAGCTCCGCCGGCACGACGTCCAGCAGCAGCACCTTCATCCCCGCGTTGGCCAGATGCGCCGCAATGCCCGCTCCCATGACGCCGGACCCAATGACCGCCGCGCTTCTGACCGCTCCGGGATTTTTGTACGTAGACATCGTTTTGAACCACCTCGCCTCCATGAATTGCCTCTCTTCCGTCAATTGCGGCTTGCATGCCGTGCGCGGAACACAAGATCCTGGGGTGTAATGATCTACTGGCTCCCGGACGCGGCGCGGCCGAGGAACGTTCAACCCGGCACTGGAGCCGGCAGCTCCGCCGCGCCGTGCAATTCATTCACCCGGCACTCCACATATCAGCGCTACCGTCTCGCTGCCCGGGCCACTCGCCCAGCACTCCGCATTTCAATAGTGCCGTCGTGTCCGACCGGATTACTCGCCCAGCACTCATTTCAACAGCTCCGCCGCACCGTGCAGTTCATTACCCTGGCACTCCACATATCAGCCGCTACCGTCTCGCTCCCCGGGCCACTCGCCCAGCATTCATTTCAACAGCTCCGCCGCATCCGCACGGTCACTCGCCCAGCACGCTGGACGCCAGCAGCTCCGCCACGTCGCGCGCCGCCGCTTCGCCGTCCGGCTGCGACGATTTCAACCCGTCCTCCAGCATAGTCAAGCAATACGGGCAAGCCGAGCCGATCACCGTCGGCTTCACGGCGAGCGCCTGGGCGGTCCGGGCATCATTGACGCGCGTGCCGGCATGCTCCTCCATCCACATCAGTCCGCCGCCCGCACCGCAGCACATGCCGTCCGGACCCGACCGTTCCATTTCGGCAAGCTCGACGCCGGGAATGGCGCGCAGCAGCATTCGAGGCGCGTCGTAAATGCCGTTATAGCGCCCCAAATAACAGGAATCGTGATAGGTGACGCGTTCATCCAGGCGGTGACGGGGCTTCAGCCTTCCTTCTTCCAGCAGCCGGGCCAGCAGTCCGGTATGATGCTCGACGCGCACGTCGGGATCGAGGCCAAAATCCGGGTATTCGTTCGTAAACGTATTAAAGGTATGCGGGCAGGCCGTCACGATATGCTTCACGCCGTACTTTTGCAGCATTGCGATATTGTCGCGGCACAGCTCCTGGAACAGCAGCTCGTTGCCGATCCTTCTGGCGGTATCTCCGGAGCTGCGTTCCTCATTGCCCAACGCGGCAAAATCTACCCCGGCATGGCGCATCAGCCGCACCAAGTCGAACAGCACCCGGCGGCTCCGCGTATCGTAAGCGCCCATGGAACCCGCCCACAGCAGCACATCGGGCAGGCGGCCCTCCGCCTTGCGCTGCTGCATTGTCTCGACGCGGATCCCTGTCTTGCGCTCGCATTCCTCGATCCACGAAGCGCGTTCCGAACGCGGAAGGCCCCACGGATTGCCTTGGCGTTCGATGTTTTGTATCGCGCGCTGGCCGTCGGACGGCATTTTGCCCTCCATCAGCACCAGGTAACGCCTCATGTCGATAATTTTGTCCACGTGCTCGTTGCCGACCGGACATTGCTCCTCGCAATTGCGGCAAGTTGTGCAAGCCCACAGCTCCTCCTCCGTCATTACGTCTCCGATCAGCTCCAGCTCTTCGGCATCCGCTCCTTCCCGCCTGCTCCACGCCGCTTGCTGGGAAGCCATCGCGAACGAGATATCCGTTGCGGCGCGCGGCATGCCCTCGGCCGATACGGGCTCATTCTCTTCCGCATCGCCCGCCGGAACGACCGCCCCCATCACATAGGCGTCCCTCTTCCGGTAGCCTCTCAAGCCGGACGGCATCCACGGCGACGTCGACGTAACGGCCGAACCTTTATCCGTCAAATGGTCACGCAGCTTGACGATGAGATGCATGGGAGACAGCAGCTTGCCGGTACTTGCCGCCGGGCATACGTTTGTGCAGCGGCCGCACTCGACGCATGCGTACAGATCGAGGAGCTGCTTTTGGTTTAAATGCTCAATCTGCCCTGCACCGAACGATTCCGCCTGCTCGTCGTCGAGATTAAGCGGCTCCAGCCTTCCGGGAGGCGAGCTTCTCCGAAACCATAAATTGACCGGCGCCGTCATCAGATGAAAATGTTTGGATTGCGGCACGTATACCAAAAAGCCCAACAGCACCAGCAAATGGAGCCACCAGAACAGCTCGAAGCCGGCATGCGCCAGCGCTCCGCCTTCCTTGATCCCCGCCTGCATGAGCCACTGGGCGGCCGGTTCGCTGAACGGCGCGTAAGCGGCGGCCACGATGTGCCCGTCATGCGAAGCAATCCGCTCGAACGTCAGCGTCAACAGGACGGTCAGCATAAGCGAGCCGATAAACCATAACACGAGCGACGGCTTCCAGCCCCGCTTCAGCCTCGGCAGCCGCTCCCCGTACCGCCGGTACGTCCCGTACAGCACGGCAGCCAGCACGAGCATGACCGTCATCTCCTGCACCCAGGAAAACGCGCCATAATACGGGATCGGCAGCGGGTCGCCCCCGCTCAAGCCTTTCCAGATCAAGTCGGCGGCACCAAACTGCAACACTATAAATCCGTAAAAATAAACCAAGTGCATCGTTCCGCTGCGAATATCGTTCAGCAGCTTCCGATGCCCGAACACCTCCTTGCCCCACCCGCTTTGCCGCGGCGCCCGGCTGCGCTTGAATTCGGCGGGCGCTCCGAGTCTTATGTAGCCGATCCGCCTTTTGACCGCGACCGCAAACATATACGCCGCAGCGGCAATCAGCGCCGCAAACAGCAGCCACCTGGCCCACGCCCACAACGCTTCCCCGACCGCTAACCCTGCGGCGGCCACTGTCGCGCCCCCGCGGCCGTGCAGCAACTCCGCCATCTGTAGCAGCAATGCTTTCGGCCACAGCAACTCTTCTACCCGCTGCTGCAACGCTATTTGCCGCAGTTCCTCCACCCGCAGCGGCAACGCCTTTTGCCACAGTTCCTCTACCCGCAGCGGCAACGCCTTTTGCCACAGTTCCTCTACCCGCAGCGGCAACGCCTTTTGCCCCAACAAGCTCCGTGCCGTAGACTCTGCCGTAAACCCTGCCATATGCTCTGCCCTCCCCTTCGCCGCCGGCCGGTAACAGCCGTCCGGTCTGTAATCGGACAAGCACTAAAGCGCTTTCACAAAAAGCCGCAGTGCTCCATTTATATGAGACCGCGCCGCTGAACATGCTTCTTCCAACACAATTGGAAGCGGTCTAATCGCCCTTCGGACGTCATAAGGATAGCTATGCAGGCGCAGGCGTCGGCGCGCAGGCGTCGGCGCGCCGACGTCCGGGCGGGTGTCCAGGCATGCGGACAAGTGCCGGTTTTCGCATTTGCAACGCTGGTGCGGGCACGTTGCAGTGACTGCAATGCTGATTTTGTTACTTACAGTGAAGCCGCGGGGGAGCGGTGGGGACTGCAGCGCAGGTGCGGGCACGCGGTGTGGACTGCAGCGCCATTTCGTACTTTCGAGCAGAACGTAAACTATTGTTTTATTAAGAAGGAGGCCTCCGAAGCATGAAAATCGTTACGCTATTGAAGCAAACGTTCGATACGGAGGAAAAAATCGTCATAACGCCGGAAGGCGTCGACGAAAGCGAAGCCAAGTTCGTCATCAATCCCTATGACGAATATGCGTTGGAAGAAGCGCTTCGGCTGAAGGAAAAGCACGGAGGCGAGGTTATCGCGGTCTGCTGCGGGCCGCAGCGCGCCCAAGAAGCGCTCAGAACCGCTCTCGCCGTCGGTGCGGACGAAGCGATATTGTTAGATTCCGAGGGAATTCCCGAGGACAGTTATTCCATCGCGGCCGCGCTGGCAGCCGTGATCGAACCTTTGTCGCCGGGCGTCGTGCTGGCCGGTCTGTTCGCCGTGGATACCGGCTCGGGCAGCGTGGCGCTGCAGATTGCCGAGCGGCTCCAATGGCCGCATGCATCCGCGGCGGTTAAGCTGACGATCGGTACCGCCGCGGAGATCGGCATTCCTCAAGTGAACGGCACTTCCCGTTACGCGCTCGTCGAACGGGATGTTGAGGGCGATATCGAGACGACGGCGGTCCCGCTCCCGGCTCTCATTACCGCCCAGCAAGGTTTGAACGACCCCCGCTACCCGTCATTGCCGGGAATCATGAAGGCCAAACGTAAGCCGCTGCGCGTCATGTCGGCGGAAGATTTGAACGTGCGTTCCGATTCCAGCTCCGGCTCCAGTTCGGAATCCGGCCTGACGGCGCGGACCGTTCGCACAGGGCTGTTCGCCCCGCCTCCCCGCGCCGCGGGCAAGAGGCTTGGCGGCTCCGCGGCGGAGCAAGCGAAGCAATTGATTCAACTGCTGCAGCATGAAGCCAAAGTGTTGAAAGGAGATGCGCCATGACCAGAACGATCCTCGTATTTGCGGAGCATCGGGCGGGGGCGCTGCGCCGCGTTGCGCTGGAGGCGCTCGGCGCGGCAAGGAGGCTGGCCGGCGAGGGCGGCTCGGTGCATGCCGTCATCGCCGGCCTCGGCAGCGCGGCGGAGGAAGCCGCCGAGCTTACCGCGCGGGGAGCGGACGTCGTGCATGTCGCCGACGATCCGTCCCTGCGCGATTATGCGCCCGAGGCGTACATCGCCGCCATCGGCGCAGCCATAACGGCGGCAAGGCCGGACGCGCTGCTGCTCGGCCATACCGCCATGGGGCGCGACCTCGCGCCCCGCGTGGCCGCAGCCTTCGGCGCCGGCCACATGGCCGACGTCACCGCCATTGAGCCTGCCGGCGATGGCGGCAACGTCGGCTTTATC
Organism: uncultured Paenibacillus sp.; assembly: GCA_937895345.1. Lineage (GTDB taxonomy): Bacteria > Bacillota > Bacilli > Paenibacillales > Paenibacillaceae > Pristimantibacillus. The sequence goes on from CALAWP010000063.1 coordinate 14,377, forward strand.
CGCCCGCTCTACGCCGGCAAGGCGTTCGAGCGGCGCAGCTTCGTCCCGGGCAGCCCGTGGATCGTCACGATCCGCCCGAACAACTTTGCGGCAGCGGAGCCTTCGGATGCCGCCGCCCGCAGCGGCGACGTCCGCGCGCTGCCCTTCTCGCCGCCGACGCTGTATACGACGGTTCGCGGCATCGTACGCCGCGCCACCGGTCAGATCGATCTCTCCGAGGCCGATATTATCGTGGCGGGCGGCAGAGGCGTGCGCAGCGCGGAAGGCTTTCAGCCGCTTCGCGCTCTAGCCGACGCGCTCGGCGGCGCGGTCGGTGCCTCCCGCGCCGCTTGCGACGCCGGCTATTGCGATTATGCCCTCCAGATCGGGCAGACCGGCAAGGTCGTCACCCCGCAGCTGTACATCGCTTGCGGCATCAGCGGCGCGATCCAGCATCTCGCCGGCATGAGCCAATCCCGGACGATCGTCGCCGTCAACAAGGACCCCGACGCACCCATATTCGGCATCGCCGACTACGGCATTGTCGGCGACTTGTTTGAAGTAGTCCCGCTGCTGACCGAGGAAGTGCTGCGTCTGCGCAACTCCTCCGACTAACTTCCCCCTCCACCCCGCGGCAAAAAGCCTCCGTCCAAGCCCTTAACGACTTGGACGGAGGCTTGCTTATGAGGCTTGGACTGGGGCTTGGACAGAGGCTTGCTTATGAGGCTTGGACTGGAGCGCTAGGCAAAATCGACCCGCACCTCGCGCACGCAATCCGGAGACTCATACTGCTCGTCGTATACCGCGTTCGTGACCGGATAGGCGCGCAGCATATGGTGATCGATTCCTTCCAGATGTTTGCGGAGCTTCGCAAAATCGGTCGTATCGGGATTCAGCCAGCTGCTCGCCCCTTCCTCGTCCAGCATGACGGGAACCCTCGGCTGCCAAACCGACAGCGGGCCGGATGCGGCCGCCGTCAGCATCGTGAAGGCGCGCACCTCCTTGCCGTTCACATGGCGCCAGCAGTCATAAATGCCCGCGATTCCGATCAGCGGCCGGCTCGGCACGACGATGTGCATCGCGCGGGGCTCGCGCTCCTGGCCGACTTGCTTTTGACCGTAAAAGCCGCTGCAAGGAATAATACACCGCTGCCTCCTCAACATCCGATGCAAAAAAGGTTTGGCGCTTAAGCCGTCATGGTCGGTATTGACCGAATCTTTGGCCCAAAACGGAAACAGCCCCCATCTCGCCTCTTGAATCACGCGCACGTTATGCCGGTCGTTCATCACGATGGATACCGTCTGCGTCGGATTGATATTATAACGGTTCGTATGTCCCTGTACGACTTTTGCCGCCCCGAACCTCTCCACAATGTCCCCGAGCTCGGCAGTCAACGAAAAACGTTCAATCATCGCAATCGCTCCTTTGTCATGTGCTTGCGCCATTGCACCCATTTTTTGTTAAACGTCCGCCATTTATGCATCCTGCCATTCATCTTTTATAAAAAACGCCAGTCCTCTCAGCTTCACCGTCGAATCCGCTTGTCCGGAAACGGCCCTGGACTTGCGCGAACGACAAATAAGCCGGCTTGCCGGCCGGCTTATTTCTCAATGTATGATCTGTTGTCGCGTTACATCGTAAAGCGCTTACGGAATTTCAACGGCGGCATCCCCGTATGGGCCGCAAACAGCCTCGAAAAATGCGGCGTCTGCCGGAACCCCGTTTCCTCCGCCACCCGCGCGATGTTCCAGTCCGTTTTCAGCAATAGCAGCTTGGCTTGATCGAGCCGGTAGAACAGCAAATATTGCTGCGGCGTACACCCGAACACCTCCGTCATGCAGCGGGTAATGTAATTGATATGCAAATCGAGCACCTCGCTCAGCATCGTATTGCTGATCGGACTCCGGTAATTCAGCTTCAAATACGCCGCCGCCCGCTCCGCCACCGACACCGAGGCTCTGGCCGCATCCGAGCGCCAGCCGTCGTCGAGCATCTGCAGCAAATGAAGAAACCGCTGCTGCCGGTCCCAGAACGCCCCGTGCGAGGAGCCTTTCGCCGCCTCATGCAGCTGCGAGAAGACGAGCTTCGCTTCGTCGGGATACGTCAGCTTCATTTTTTTGGGAAGCCGGATCGCATACGTATAATAGTCCCCTCTGATCGTGCACTGTCCGTGTTCCTCGGTTTCCTCCCAAGCTCCCACCGACTGGAAATGAACCCAATCGAACACCGTCGTTTCGGTGCAGGGCTGATAGGAATAATGCCAACGGTCCGGCCGCAGAATGAGCACGTCGCCCGGCTCAAGCTTCCATTTCCGGTTTTCCTCCGCTACGTACAAGGTCCCTTCGTTCACAAACAGCATATCAAACACGCCGAGATTGGTCCGGTTCGGATGCTCCTCCCCCGGCTTGTAGCTCAGTCGGTCCGACTCCACAAAAAAAGGAAGCGGCGGCGATCGAAAGGTAAGCAATAATTCGTCTGACAAAGCTGATCTCTCCTCAAGCGCAATGCTTTATTCCTGAACCTTGCAAGCCGCTCAGCCTTCGAAATGACCAAATGCGAACGGTTGCCCGGCAGATGGCGCGGCCTTAACGCGCAAAGCGTCAATGCCATGTTACTTGATTTCCAATTCTTTTGTCCATACAAAAAAATCCCCGATGAAAGCCATCAAGGATTCCCTGCCCGCGCCCGTGTTGCTTATAGAGATGAAAGATCTATTTTTATAGCGGGGCGTACGCCGTAGCAGGCCAAGTCGACGCGTCCATAGCTGCGAATGCTGCTGCGCGGACCGATAAAATACGCTCGCGGCGAACGGTCGGGTTGAGTTCTCAGCCACCACCACGAACAGCCCATCGGCTCACCGTTCTCGATGACATAATCGTCCTGGACCTGTTTGTCATACACATACAGCTTGCAGCCATCGTTCGTTTTCCGTTTCGAATAATCCGTTCCGATCGCTCGACGTCTGACCCGGCAAGGAGCTTGCGCCAGTTTGTCGGTCAATTGTTTCGCTTCCGGAACGCTCAGCACAAAAACGTTGTCCTCCGTATCCGGGCTGCCCTCTCCGTTGTCGGCGCAAAGCGAGGTTCGAATGATTCTTTTCTCGGCATCGTCAAAAGCGGCGTTATAAAACTCGTCGTTCAGCCACTTTCGCAAATCGGAGCCGTGCCATGAAATATCGGCCTGTTCGCCGTGATATCGCCTGCAATCCACAATGTATTCGCTCAATACAAACAGTTCTGTGCCCGAATTTCGCAACACACGCCACTTGATCGGCGTTTGGTCCGCTCCATCCGCCCTATGCGGATATGTCCCCAGCACAACGTTATCGCCGGGCTTTGCGCTCCGATGCGGCGAGGGTGCATCTCCGGCCTTTGCCACAGCTTTCTCCTCCTTTCGTTTTCGTCTCCATTGTACAACATTTATGCAAGCTCCAAAGCTCAAGCCGTGTCACCTTTGGTCTTTATGGATATTTGCCGCAAAAGGTTTGGAACCCGTACTTTAACGTTTTTCTTCAAGCTGGGGGGCCGGTGGCGCACACTCTGGAGAAAACAAGGATACCCTTGATGATGCAATAAAGGAGCCTTCCGACAAAATAGCAAAAAAAGACTGCCGATAGCCGGCAGCCTTGGTCGAGCATGCATTATTGAATTGGCCTGTGTGCGTTCCGGTCGTCAGGGCTTGCGGCCCGCCGTTACATGTCCATCGTCTGAATGCCCTGAAACAACGTCGCCATATAACATTTGTTGTCCCGAATATCTATATCCGTGACGGGAAAGCCGAGCTTCACCGACAAAAGCATCAGGCGGTCCGCCGCGTAAGCGAGCTTGAAAAGCCCTCTTTCCGTGCATGCGTACACGTCGCCACCTTTGGCTGCAACGGAAAAGACGAAGATGCCGCCGAAGCCGATCCGGTCAAAACGCCCTTTGCGGTCTCCCGCCAGCAGCTCGCCCCGGTCGCTCGTTCCGACGATATGTCCCCGGAAGACGGCCAGACTCGTTATGCAGCGGTTCAAGTCGAAGTGAGCCCATTCATCCATAAAACGGTCGTACAACGAGATGCCCCTGTCGTGCCCGACGACCAAATAATGCGGCAGGTTCATAAAATCGTACACCCGCCGCCCCGGGCAATCCATAAACGTCCAGCCGGATCCCGTTTTCATCCATAAGCCGTTTTCCGCGGCCGCCCAACCCTCCTTGCCGATGATCCGGTACTGGTAGCTCGGCATCGACAAGCCGTCATGCCGCCAGACGCTTCCGTCCCACCGGTACAGTCCGAGATTCGTGCAGGCGTACAGCTCTTCTCTTTGCATCTGCAGCCTGTGGATGTTCGCATCGTCCGGCAGGCCGTCGCCCAGCTTGCCCCAGCGCGCATGCTCGTCCATTTCGTATACGCCGTAGCCGCTCGAAGCGGCAAACACGGCATCGTTGCCGATAATAACGGAGGAAAAAGGAAACAGAAGCCAATTCCACGGATGCTCGGTTTTCGTTTGCATAAGCGTATCAGCCTTTCGATTCTCATATTTCCGGAACTTCCGCCTTCCGGGTGCCGGTATCGGCGTTCCGGTCCGAATTCTATTTTCAGACCCTCGCTTTTAATAGGCCATTCTACATTGAAGCGCAGCGGTAATTGTTCGGTAATTGTTCGGTAATTGTTCGGTAATTGTTCGGTAATTGTTCCGTTCAATGATTGATAATCATTTTCAACAACCATGGGTAAATGATAACCGTTCTCACTATAGATGTCAAGAAGCGGTTCTGCGGATACTTTCAAGATTGCCAGATGGTGTCAGCGCATTCACGGTAACGTGTTGAAAACTGTGGTCCCTCCAGACTGCCAAACAACTCCACGCAACATCGCATCCGCATGTTGAAATCCCGTGTCCGAATCACTATAGTCAGGGAAAGGAAAGGTGCAGCGCCTAATAATTTTAAGCAGGGTCATAGTGATTTTTAGGAGGTCATGCATGCATTTAATTGAAGCGGCGTTAAAGGTGAAGCGTTGGCCTAAAGCTGCTATAGCGGCGGGTACTCGTCATACCGTTGGTCTCAAATCGGACGGCACTGCGACGGCTGCAGGGGTTAATAAAAGTGGACAATGTGAGGTAAGCAACTGGCGCGATATGGTGGCGGTGGCGGCGGGCAACGTTCATATGGCGGCGAATACGGGAAATGCTCATACAATCGGTCTTACCGCTGACGGCAGGGTGGCTGCTGCCGGTTGGAATAAGCATAACCAATGCGAGGTTACCGACTGGCGCAATATAGCAGCTATTGCGGCGGTTTGGCGTCGCACCTTCGGCCTGAAATCGGACGGTACGGTGGCGGCTGCGGGCCGAAATCATGAAGGCCAATGCGAGGTAAGCGGCTGGCGCGGCATCCAGCTGCCCGTCACATAATGGCGTCCCATGCTTGCGATTCGCCCATCCCGTTCTGTTGGACAACACTATTTCAACAAGTTGCCTCGCATGACCATTTTCAAGGAGAGACATTTCGACTCATTCGCGTTACCTGTTCAACGTTTTTGAAAATTATGGACGATATTTCGTTCATCGTCTCGAATTTGGCATTCAACTGCGTTGATGCAGACGATTTTTCGTTCAAAGAAATGGATATTCTTGTTCTGTAACACCTATTTAGACGATTTATCGTTCAAAGTCATAGATATTCTCGTTCTGTAACGCCGATTCAGACGATTTATCGTTCAAAGCCATGGATAGGCCGGTCTGCAACGTTGATACAGATGATTTATCGTTCAGTGCCGTGGGGCTGGCCATTCTACAGCTTTGACTTAGTCATTTACCGCCAAACCCAAGGGAGTGGCCCGTAGAGACCATATCAGTGCAGGAGTAGTGTGGGTTGCCGTCAAAATAAAGGAAGCCATGAAATAGACCCCCGTCTAGAATGCAGTGTCGAAACCCATTCGAGAAAAGAGGATCTATTCATGGCTCTTTAAGTGGTTACCCTAAATATAGAGTTGTGCATCCATCCGACCATGGTCAGCTGCCGACGCACACGGCCGCCGCTCCGCGCGCAAGCTGGTGCCGCGCTTACTCCAGCGGCAGCTTGCCGAGTACGGTCAGCAGCCGCCGAAGCATAGCCGCCGCTTCGGCGCGGGAAGCTTCCCCGGACGGCAGCAAGCGGCCGGACGGGTCGCCTTGCACGATGCCGGCGCCAGCGGCGAAGCTCAGGCCGGCCCGCGCCCAAGGCGACGCATCGTCCGCATCCTTGAAGCGCTGCAAGGCCGCTTCGTCCGCTTCCGCCAATCCTCCTGCCCGCACCGCAGCGCGGGCGATCATCACCGCCATCTCCTCGCGGGTGACGAGGCCTTGCGGATCGAATCGGTCCGCTTCTCTACCGCGAATCAGCCCCGCTTCGTATGCGGCGGCAACTTCCGGCGAATACCAAGCGTCCGCCGCCACATCGCGGAACGGCAGCGTCGCGCTTGCCTCGTCCGCCGCCTGGAGTCCGAGCGTGCGGCTGAGCATCGCCGCAAACTCCGCCCGCGTCACTTTGCCGTTCGGTCGGAACTCGTCTGACGAAACGCCTTGCACCATATGACGCGCCGCCAACGCTTGAATGTCTCTCGCAGCCCAATGGCCGTTCGGCACATCCGAGAACGTTTTGCGGTATTCAAGCGCCGCGTACAAACTGAAATGTTCGACATCCGCCGCAATCCAGCCGTTTTGCACGACGCCGCCGACATATTCCGCCTCTCCCACATCTAGCAAATGGTATATCCCCAGCAGCACCGCATCCGCATCAACCGGGACGGGCAGCGCGATGGTCACCGGCTCGGCGAACCTTTCAACCTCTTTCTTTTCCCCGCTTGCCGTCAACAGATACAACCGGAACTCATAGACGTCCCCCGACGCCGGCAACCGCAGCCCCGCGCCGATCCGCGCTATGGCTTGCTCCAGAACGGACGCCGTCAGCTCGGGCGCTGCAGGAGCGGCTTCCAGCACGATGCGTTCGCTTCCGTTTTGTCCCCCTGCCGATGCAAGCTGCCGCAGCTGCTCCAACACGGCGGAAGGAAGTGTGACCGACCAAGCGGACGAGCTCAGCTCGATCGCACGGCCGCCCGTATAATCGGCTGCGTCGACCGGCAGACGCATCTCCGTCCTTCCGTCTACCGCCGCCGGCACTTCGATTCTCGGCTGGCCGTACGCGGCCGATTGCGCCAGCTGTCCGGCCGTTATGTCCGTCCAGCCGACGGGAGCTCCGACGACGGCACCTCCTCCAGGCTGGACCGGCCCGATTCCTCCGGCCAGCGTCAGCACGAACGTGCCGCCGTCGTTCCGCGAAGGAAGATTTACCGTCACTTGACCGCTTGCGTCCGTTTTATAGCTCAAGCCGCTGTATTCGTCCTTCACCGTTCGTCCGGCGCCGAACGGCGTTTGGAACGTCACCGTTTGGGCATCCGTCGTCGTATTGAGTCCGACAAGCACATGCCGGCCTTGATAATGACGGTCGAATACGAGATAACCCGCTTCGTCGCCTCCCGCCACCTTCGACCTGCCGCCCTTCGCGAACACCTTCGAGTAGTCGCCGCGAATGTGGAGAAGCTTGCGGTAATGGGCATGCAGCGCCCGTTCCTCCGCCGCGCCTTCGTCCGTCAGCTTGTGCCACGGCATGTCGTCGCGGTTTTCGCTGAATTGTCCCTGCGAGAAATCGCCGCCGTTGGCGCCGGATTGCCCCAGTTCTTCGCCGTAATAAATAACCGGCTGGCCTTTGGCGGTCAGCTGCAGCGCGACGGCCGTCTTCATCATGCCGAAATCTCCGCCGACATGGTGGGACAAGAAGCCGTCTTCGTCATGGCTGCTCAAAAACTGCCCCATTGTCGCCGTATTGTCCATCTTCGCGTTGCGGCGCTCAAGATAGCTTTCAACCTCGTCAATGCCGCCTTTGACGAATTGTTCCGCGATATTGTTGAAGTCGAAGTCCAGCAGCGAATCCATTTGGCCGCTGCGCAGCGCCCCGCCTTGAGCGTCGATGCCGGCGCCGTAATATTCGCCGATCAGCTTGAAATTCGAATCGATTTGCGCCAGCGCGTTTTTGAACGCCTTCCAGGTCGTCTCTTCGACATGCTTCACCGTATCGACGCGGAAATAATCGATCGTATCGCCCCGATCGGTGCGCGCCCGCTCCAGCCAGGACGTTTGCCAATCGATAATCCGGGCGCGAACCTCGGGGTCTTCCGTCCGGAAATCCGGCAATCCGGCCAGCTCGCTCGTAATATCGTCGGTGCCCGGATTCGTGCGCAGCATGCCCGCAAACCGGTCCTTCGCCTCTTGGCTGACCTCCGGATTCGTGTCGCCAGGCTTTAAGCCGTAGCCGGTATGGTTCAGCACGACGTCGACCATAATTTTGATGCCCCGGTCGTGCGCTTCGTCGATCAGCCGCTTGAACGTCTCGAGATCGCCCAGATGCTCGTCGAGCGTCTCGAAATTTTGCGCCCAGTAGCCGTGATAACCGTATTGGGTTCCGCCAAACGACTCGCCCTGGTTAAAATCGATATTGTCCACAATCGGGGTAATCCAGATCGTATTGATGCCAAGATCCTCCAAATAATCGAGCTTCTCGATCAATCCTTGGAAATCGCCGCCGTGGTAAGCCTCGGGATGCGACTTATCGACCCGGAAGTTGTTCGTCGGGTCTCCGTCATGGAATCGGTCCGTCAGCAAAAAGTAAATCCGCGCTTCGTCCCAATCGAAGTCGGGACCGGAGCTCGGGGCAACCGCTTTGACGGTGACGGAGGCCGTACCGGCATGCCGGTTGCCGTACTGATCGACCACGGTGACCGGAATCGTCTTGACGCCCGGCGCGACCGAATCCTTGACGGCAATCGACGCCGCCCGCAGCTCCGCATCTACCGGAAAACGGGCCGGGCCGCCCAGCGAACTGAGATCGGCATAAATTTGTTCGATTTCGGCTCCCGCCTCCGCTTCGATCCTAACGGTCAATACCGCATTCTCCCTGGATGTCACCGACGCCGGAGAAACGGTTCCAGCTACGGCTACCCCCGGCTTGCGGTATTCGACGACCGACTTCCCGTTCGCCGTATTGCGCGGGTCATTGACCTCGGTTTCCGTACCGTTGGCCGTGACCAGGAACGTATACTCGTACAGCCCTTCCTCCACGTTCGCCAGCCGGTAATAGAAATATTCATTTTCCGGCGAATAAGTCATTGCGTACTGCCTGCTTTCGCCGCCGTCCCGGGAAAGGTTCAGCTTGACGGCTTCGATCTCGTCCATGCGTCCTTCGTTATACAGCGCATCGTCGCGGTAATAGAATGCGATCGAACCGTCCTCCAGCTTCGGCCCGTTTACCGCCGGCACGACGAACAGCTCCACTTGCCCCATCGTAACTGTCGCTTTGGTCATCGTTTGCCCGGACGGCGTTTCGATATAGCGGTCGGAGTTGACATCCACCGTTTGCCAATCCGTGCCGTACCGCACCTTGAAGCCGACGCGCTGCGTTCCCGCTCCGATTTCGATCCGGGCAACGGCGGCGCCATTGACCACCCGGTCAAAATCGATCTGCCCGTCCCTCGCTCCGGTCCCCCACACCCACAGGTTCCATTGGTCGTAATCCGCGTCCGGACGAACGTATTTCAGCTCCACATATCGTTTCGCCGGCGGATTGCCGGCCGCTTCAAGCGCGGCTTCCCTTTCGTAATAAACCTCCGGCTTGCCCTGCACGATCCAGGCGTCGACGGACCATTCGCCGGCGGGTACCGCAATGTCGCGGGTCAAATCCTGCGAGCTCCAGTCGCCCGGTCTTTGAATAATCGATATCGAAGAAAGCGGCAGCTTCACCTGCACGGTCGCAAAGCCGTCGGCATCGATGTCCGTAAAATCGTATTCCGTCCCGTTCATCGCGCCGGACTTAAAAATCCAGTTGTCCCAGCCCTCCAGATCGCCGTCGTAACGGAAATAATGAATGTTGTACGTATACAGCCGGTCTTGGATCGCAATTTGTTTGCGGGATTCGAAACCGTCTTGTCGCGCGATCAAGGTTACGTAATCGTTGGCCGCAACGGCATAGTCGGCCGATATCGTCAATTGCCCATTCTCGATGGAGATGCCGGGTTTCGTTTCCAGCATAGACCACTCGGGCTCGATATCTGTGACGGCACCCGCCGCATCGACCATTTTGGCGGAAAGAGGGATGGAAGAGCCCTTCTCCATCTCATTGGACGATTCGATGCGAATGCCGGGCACATGAACGGCCGAATTGCCGTTCGAGATCGGATTCGGGTTCAGCGGATCGGTAAACGCGCTGTTCCAATCGCCCGACGTTCCCAGAAACTTATATTCGTACGTGCCCGGCCGCAGCGGCAGCGTCACGCTGAACACGCCTTCCGCCGATGGGGACATGGCTATGCCCGCCGCGTTCCATTCGTTCATGCTTCCGACCAAATAGAGCGTTTCGCCGGTATGCGACCGGTTGTTAAACGTCACAGTGCCGTCCCCGTTCACCACTGGACTGCGGAGCGGCTGACTGACGATATTAACGTAAGTCGTCCCCGTAAATCCTTCGTACGAGGCCGTAATGGCTGCCGGCCCCGCTTCCGCATCGGGATCGACAACCAGGCTGTCGCCGACAATTTCGACCCCTTCCTTGTCGACCGACAACTGCGCCGCATGCTGCTCTCCGCCGTCGCCCGTATAATAAACGGCCGATACCGGCGTCGACGTCCCAAGTCCCGCTTCTTCGGGAACGTTGAAGCTCATTCCGGGGACAGCCAGCCCGGGATTGCCGTTTTTTCTCGCCGGATTAAGCGGGTCGCCCTGCCACGCGCCGTCGGCTTCGAGGCCGTATTCGTACCAGCCTGCGGCGATTTCCCTGGTTAGCGACCATTCGCTGCCGCCGTCGTTGTTCAGCAGAATCGTTTCCGTCCAATTTTTATAAAATTCTCCCTTCACCGCAACCGATGCTTCCGATCCTGTCCCCGTAAAGCGGAACGTCACCTCGGCGCCCGTGCCGGACGCGTTGGCGGCTCCTATGACCGGGCTTTGCGGCGATTCCTGCTCTGCCCGCACCGTCTGCATCGGAACGACGGCGTTTGCAATCAGTCCGATCATAAACGTAAAGGCCGTCAGGAGGGCCAAAAATGATTTCCATTTGCGTTTCAAGCCGCATCTTCCTTTCCATCGTTAAAATTTGTGTTGCTTCTGCCGCAGCCTTCCAGCCTTGATCATCTTAAACGGCTCTGTACAAGACAGCCAATTGGATCGAATTCACTCGCAATTTGTGCAAACGTTAGCATAATTTGACGAAATCGAACCACTCCCCTTCCCTCGGCTAAAATAAAAACCCCGATCTCCTCCTTCGAGAAATCGGGGTTGATTGCCGATAATTGCTTGCGCAGCGCGGCAATGCATGGCCCTCAAGTTGTTGAAGTAAGCGCATTCATTATGACTAGCATTCATTTTAAGTAATGCAAACGTTTTCGTCAATGCTTTGCCTAACATTCCTGCTTCCGCGTTTGAACTTGATATCCGGTCCCTGCCGCGTTGAGGCGCCGGCGCATTCCCTTTGAATGCGCCGACGGCCTCCCCGCCCATTTTTGCAAAATTGGCCGATCGCCCATGCCCTCCGCGCCTCCCCACCCAAGCAACGGGGAACAACTGCCCGTATGATATAGAAACCTAGAAGGAGGTGCCTTTTTTTGAGCTACCCGTTCAAACGCAAAAAATACGCATTAAGGCGAAAGCGGCTGGTCTCCATAAAAAGCTTCACCGACGAGTTAAATGAAAAACCGCGAGCGAAACGAAAACGAATAAAGGTTGAAACGTCGGGCCGGGGCTGCCGCCGTCGTTATCGGCTGGAAGACTTAATCGGTCCTCCAGGACCTCCCGGACCGCCGGGGCCGCCGGGACCGACCGGCGAAAGAGGCAAAAAAGGAGACGACGGCGACCGCGGCAAGCGGGGCCCTGCGGGCGAACCTGGCCCTGCCGGTCCGGCTGGGCCTCCGGGACCGCCAGGACCTCCGGGATTGATTGGTCAGGCTGGGCCTCCGGGGCCGCCAGGGCCGGCGGGGCCGACCGGACCGGCCGGGCCAGCCGGAGGACCGCCGGGACCGACCGGGCCGACAGGCGCCACAGGCGCGCAAGGACCGCAAGGAATGCAAGGGCCTCAAGGGCTGCAAGGCGCAGACGGCCCAAGAGGGCCGCAGGGCATACAAGGCGATCCCGGACCGCAAGGGCCTCAAGGGGTAACGGGACCGACCGGACCGCAAGGACCTCGGGGCGAACCTGGGCCGCAAGGACCGGTCGGGTTACAGGGCTTTGTCGGGCCGAGAGGGCCGCAGGGCGCAGCCGGTCTGCAAGGACCGACCGGACCGCAAGGACCTCCGGGGCCGGAAGGACCTGAAGGGGCGCAAGGACCGGCCGGCATTCAAGGGCCGACGGGAGCGACGGGCGCAACGGGGGCCGCGGGTCCTGCGGGACCTCCAGGACCGACGGGTGCTACGGGTCTTGCAGGACCGGCCGGCGCCGCCGGCGTTACGGGAGCTACGGGGGCTGCGGGACCGCCAGGGCCGACCGGCGCGACAGGAGCTGCAGGACCTCCGGGGCCGACTGGCGCTACGGGAGCGCCCGGAGCCGGCGCCATTATCCCGTTTGCGTCCGGATTGCCGTTGTCGCTCACGACGGTTGATGGCGGGCTGTCAGGATTCGGCGGCATTGTCGGATTCGGCGGCAGCGGCATCACGCCCGGCCTGCTGGGCGGCGCCATCGACTTGTCGGGCGGCGCCAATGAAGCGGTGAACTTTGCGTTTTCGGTTCCCCGTGACGGCGTCATTACGTCCATTGCCGTCTTTTTCAGCGCAACTTCTTCGTTTGCCGTACCGGGAACGAGCATCACGATTCACGCGCAATTGTACGGCTCCGCAGCTCCAAACAATCTGTTTGTGCCCATTACAGGCACGGCCGTAACGCTGAACCCAGCGTATACCGACAATGTATCCGCAGGAACGATCGCCGACGGAATTTTGACCGGGCTGAGCATCCCGGTGCCGGCTAGTACAAGGTTGATGCTTGTGTTCTCCGCTTCCGCTTCGGGCGTCACCCTTATCAATACAATTGCCGGTTACGGAAGCGGCGGCGTCTCGATCAGTTAAAGCAACGCTATTCTCATGATTCATGTAAGCCTGCCTTTTAGCGCTCAGCAGCTCTAGTTCCGCTAATGCAAGGGCAGAAATGCTCTCATCCTATACGGTGAGCATCCTCTGCCCTCTTTTCCTAGTCGCCAGCTGGCTGAAAAGTTGCAAACGAACTTGCCGCACCCCTGCTCTTCCATTCCATTCGCTCTAAGGTCACACATGCACTTACACGGCTCAATGTCCGGTTTTCCGGTCACTTTTAGGTCGCAAATGAACTTATATATAAGCTGATCCTCGTTTCCACTCACTCTAAGGTCGCGCATACACTTACACGGCTCAATGTCCGGTTTTCCGGTCACTTTTAGGTCGCGGATGAACTTGCAGATAACCTGATCCTCGTTTTTGCATGATTTAAGATTGCGGCCGCATCTACAAATAGGCAAGCGTTCATTTTTTCGAATCCATGGCTTTCTTCGCCGAATCCTGTACGAACACACATACAGAAAAAGGGATGCCCTCGTAATATACAGAAGCCAAATCAAGGAGGTGTAACAACTGGATAATTCATTTAGAAGAAAAAAGACAATCCGTATTGTAAACAAAAAATTGAAAAAGAAAAAATCTCGCCTCGACCTTCATCATTCCGGCAGAAGATACCCGATTTACGGCAAACCGAAATTGAAAAAGCGGAAAAAACTCATCTTTTGCAAGGATCCCGGACCAATTGGACCTCCGGGGCCTCCAGGACCTCCGGGGCCTCCCGGGCCGAAAGGCGAAAGAGGTAAACGCGGCAAACAAGGCGAAGACGGCGAAAGAGGAAGACGCGGTCCGGCAGGACCTCCGGGGCCTCCAGGGCCTCCGGGACCGACAGGAGGCATTGATCCCGATACGGTTCTGTTTAACGTAATCGGACCGACTGGCGAAGCGACGGTAGAATTGGGAGACGACCTGATTTTTGAATCGGATACCATCGACATTACGGTTACCGAAGGTTCCGCGATCGTGCGATTAGAAGTGAACGATCTGCCTGCAGGGCCAACAGGAGCAACCGGTGCGACGGGCGCGACTGGACCGACTGGACCTACGGGCGCTGACGGAGCTACCGGTGCGACGGGCGCGACTGGACCGACTGGACCTACGGGAGCAGACGGAGCTACCGGTGCGACGGGCGCGACTGGCGCGACGGGCGCTGACGGTGCGACGGGCACGACGGGTGCTACTGGACCGACGGGGCCGACTGGCGCTGACGGAGCTACTGGCGCGACGGGCGCGACGGGACCGACTGGACCTACGGGCGCTGACGGGGCGACCGGTGCGACGGGCGCGACGGGTGCTACTGGACCGACGGGGCCGACTGGACCGACCGGACCGACTGGCGCTGACGGAGCTACCGGTGCGACGGGTGCGACGGGTGCTACTGGACCGACTGGATCTACGGGAGCAGACGGGGCGACTGGCGCGACTGGACCGACGGGGCCGACGGGACCGACCGGACCGACTGGCGCTGACGGAGCTACCGGTGAGACGGGTGCTACTGGACCGACTGGACCAACTGGACCTACGGGAGCAGACGGGGCGACTGGCGCGACGGGCGCGACGGGTGCTACTGGTCCGACTGGGCCGACTGGACCGACGGGACCGACAGGCGCTGACGGAGCTACCGGTGCGACGGGTGCTACTGGACCGACTGGACCGACTGGACCTACGGGAGCAGACGGGGCGACTGGCGCGACTGGACCGACGGGAGCAGACGGAGCTACCGGTGCGACGGGCGCTACTGGACCAACGGGACCTACCGGACCGACGGGACCTACAGGCGCTGACGGGGCAACCGGGCCGACTGGACCAACTGGACCGACCGGACCGACGGGTGCAGACGGAGCTACCGGTGCGACGGGCGCTACTGGACCGACTGGACCTACAGGCGCCGACGGAGCGACTGGGGCAACAGGCGCGACGGGGCCAACTGGACCGACTGGACCGACCGGCGCTGACGGGGCGACCGGTGCGACTGGACCGACGGGGCCAACTGGACCGACCGGACCAACTGGACCGACTGGAGCCGACGGTGCGACGGGACCAACCGGACCGACTGGACCAACCGGACCGACGGGACCGACTGGAGCTGACGGCGCGACGGGACCGACCGGACCGACTGGACCTACGGGACCGACGGGGCCAACTGGACCGACTGGACCGACTGCTGAAATCCCAGCTGGAGTAGCCGCGCATTTCAGCGATACAACAGCACCAACCGTAGCAGCCGGTGCTTCCGTGCCATTAGTTTTGCAGTTTGAAGAACCTGCGGCTTCCTTTACGGTTGCGGCTGGAGTCATAACCATCAATACAGGCGGTTTGTATTCCGTCTCCTATATGGTTCTTGCAGATGAATCTGAAGAAGCTAATTTCGCGCTGCAGCTTAATGGAGCAGGCACGATAGACGGTTCATCCTCAGGTGCAATAACAGCAGCTGCCACAGCCGCTTCTTTCTCTGGATATGCGGTAAGAAGATTTGTAGCTGGTGACACTATCTCTATCATTAACAACGGTACTAGTGCTGCAACCCTTATTAACGCGATTGACGGCGCAGCAGTAGATAGCAGTTCTCTCATCATCACGAGAATAGGTCTTTAAAAAGAAGCCGAGTTGAAGAGTTATTGACCTGATCTTCAACTCGGCTTTTTAAGTCCCAGACTTTCCGTTTCTTGGCTAGCCTTTCAAAACGGAAGTTTTATATTGAAAAGGATTTTTATTTCTCCTTGAACGAACTGCACATTTTCCACCTCCACCGTATCTCCGGCAGGCAGCTCCAACGGAATTATAATCGTTTCAAGCAAGTTCAGTGGCAATTTAATGTCCTTTACTTTTAACGATTGGGGCCGAAGCGCCAGATTCGGTTCCTGCCATTCCATGCGGTACACCGCTTGAATGCCTGCCGGGATGCGGTCTTTGTAGGTGACGTTCAAGTCCGCGATCAACAAATCGTCTTCCAGTCGAAAGTCCGCCCCGTCGATTCTCACCTGCTCGAACGCTTCGGGATCCAGATTCATTTTGGCCAGGTTGTTAATATCCCCCTCAGACAGCACGAGCTCCGGCTTCAGCCTGGAAATCATGTCAAGCGCCTTTGCTTTGACGTCTATTCGTTCATACTGCAGATTCAATGCCCTTTCCGGAGCGATGTAAGCCGACAAAGCCCAGGCCCCTCCTGCAAGCAGCAACACAATAACCGTAAGAACGATGGCCAGCCGTCGCAACAATTTCCCCATAAAGCCTCTCTCCTCTCCTCCTTTTGCGAACATGTCCCTCTTCACGTCCCGCTCCGGAGTGGTATAATAGATCATTATTCAAAAATCGCAACGCACTCGCATGCAATGCCGGAAGGATGGTCAGCCATGAACGCAAATTCCGCTCGCTTGCCGCGGATCAGCCTGGAAGAAATCGTACAAGCGCACATGCATCTGAAGGATGTTGTCGTGCGCACTCCGCTTCAGCACAACCGCGTATTGTCCGAAAGGTACAACTGCAACGTATGGTTAAAAAGAGAAGATTTGCAGGTCGTACGCTCCTTCAAAATCCGGGGAGCCTATCATTTGATGAAATCGTTGACCTCCGAGGAAACGGAACGCGGCGTCGTTTGCGCCAGCGCGGGCAATCACGCACAGGGCGTAGCCTATTCCTGCCAAACCCTCGGCATCCCGGGCAAAATTTTTATGCCCAGCACGACGCCGCGGCAAAAGGTGAAGCAGGTTTCCTTTTTCGGAGGCAATCAAGTTGAAGTCGTCCTGACCGGCGACACGTTCGACGACGCATACGCGGAAGCGTTGGCGGAAAGCCAGCGCAGCGGCATGGCGTTCATTCATCCATTCGACGATAGAAAAATCATAGCAGGCAACGGCACCGTCGGACAAGAGCTGCTGGAAAAGGCGGATTCGGCCCCCGACTATATATTCGTTACGGTCGGCGGCGGCGGACTGGCGGCAGGCGTTTCCTCCTATGTCAAAATCGTCTCCCCCTCGACTCAAATCATCGGCGTAGAACCGGAAGGAGCTCCTTCCCTCCAAACGTCTCTCGAGGCGGGAGAAGTCGTCGCTTTGGATCAAATCGACAAATTCGTGGACGGCGCAGCCGTTAAGCGCGTAGGGGACTTAACCTTCGCCATCTGCCAAGAGCTGCTGGACGATGTGGTTACGGTGCCGGAAGGCAAAGTCTGCACGACGATGCTGGACTTGTACAACGAAAATGCGATCGTCGCCGAACCCGCAGGCGCCTTGCCTATAGCGGCATTGGACGCGTTCCGCGATCAAATTGCAGGCAAAACGGTCGTCTGCGTCGTCAGCGGCGGCAACAACGACGTTGACCGGATGCAGGAAATCAAGGAGCGCTCACTTATTTATGAGGGGCTGAAGCATTATTTTATGCTGAACTTTCCGCAGCGGGCCGGAGCGCTTCGCGAATTTCTCGATCAGGTGCTCGGTCCGAACGACGACATTACCCGCTTTGAATACACGAAGAAGTCCAACAAGGACAACGGTCCATCGCTGGTCGGAATCGAGTTGAAGCACCGGGAAGATTACGAGCCGCTAATCGAGCGCATGCGCAAAAAAGGGTACCAATTCCTGGAACTGAACAAGGACCCCGTCCTGTTCAACTTGTTGATTTAAGTCACGGTTTGAGGCATGTTCTGCTGAAAAAAGAGCAAGCGGGCTGCAGTTGCGCGTTCAACTGTGCCCGCTTGTTTTTGCTGCAGCGTTGATTTTGGTACTTACAGCCTGACGGCGACGCCTTCCCTACTGCTGCAACGTTGATTTTGTTAACTTACAGCGCCAATACCGCGACTTAGCCGCATCTTGCAGAAGTTCAGGCATGCACCGCGGTACCTCCAGCCGCAGCAGCCGGCTGGCCGTACGCCTGCCGCTGCCGCGCTGCCGCCGCGCCGCGTGAAGCGGCTCCTTCTTACCAGGCGTAGGCCCGAGGAGCTTCTCCGCCCGGTCCCGGGAAAATTTCGTCGAGCCGCTTCATGGCGGACTCGTCGAGCTCGACTTCCAACGCCCGAAGGGAGCGGTTGAACTGGTCCAGCGTGCGCACGCCGATGATCGGAGCCGTTACCGCCGGGTTGGCCAGCAGCCAGGCCAGCGCTACGAGATCCTCCGAATGGCCCAGCTCATCGCAGAATGCGGAGTAGGCTGCCAGCTGAGCGCGATGCTTCTCGAACCGCTTCTGATCCCCGCTCCGGCGCCCGCCTTCTTTCCGGCGGTGATTGCCCGCCAGCAGGCCGCCGTCAAGCGGGCTCCATGGAATGATCCCGAGGCCGAGCGTCTGCGAGGCCGGCAGCACTTCCAGCTCCGGCAGCCTGCACAGCAAGTTGTATTTATGCTGCTCGGAGACAAGCCCCAGCCGTCCTCTTGCCTTCGCTTCCCCTTGCGCCACCGCGATGTCCCAGCCGGCAAAGTTGCTGGAGCCGACGTACCCGATCTTCCCTTGCGCCTGCGCATGCTCGAAGGCGGTCCACAATTCGCTCCAGTCTGCATTGCGGTCGACATGATGCATCTGGTACAGCTCGATATGATCGGTCTGCAGACGTCTCAGCGAACCTTCGAGATGACGGCGGATCTTATAAGCGGACAGGCCCGCCTCGCGATTCGGCCCGTCATATGGATCATGCATGTCGCCATACACTTTAGTAGCGAGCACGGTCCGCTCCCGGCGGCCACCTCCCTGCTGAAACCAGCGGCCGATAATTTCTTCCGTACGGCCCGCATTTTCTCCCCAACCGTAAATATTTGCCGTATCAAAAAAATTAATGCCAGCATCCAGCGCGGCGTCCATAATACGGAACGCTTCCTGTTCCTCCGTATCGACACCGAAATTCATCGTTCCCAGACACAGCTTGCTTACGCGCAAGCCGGACCGTCCCAAGTATCCGAACTTCATCCGTGCATGTCTCCTTCCGCTTATAAAAATGGTTTCCGCCGTGAATATTGAAAATTGCGGCAGAATGGGATATTACCTTCAGTATACAAAAATAATATAAAGGATCAAAATTCCGTTCACATTAGCATAACAATCGCAGGCTACAATGATGGCCAGGAGGTGCGCTATGCCGCAGACACAAAACGTCAATGACCGACAACCGAAGCTCTTGATCCTGTACGCTTCGTACGGCGAAGGCCATCTGCAAGCCGCCCGGGCCATTCGCGACGCCATGGAGCAATACGGACAAACCAACGTCAAGATGTTCGACCTGATGGCGGAGTCTCATCCGTGGTTAAACGGAATGACCCGACGCCTGTACATGAAAAGCTACACGCATATCCCCCAGCTGTACGGCTGGATGTACGACATAACGAAACCGATGAAGCACAACTCTTTGTTCGGATCGTGGCTGCATTCCTTCGGCAGACAAAAAATAACCCGGCTTGTCAAAGAAGAACGGCCCGACGCCATCGTGTACACGTTTCCTTTATTCGCCCTAATCGGACGCCGGATCGCCTGCCGCATTCCTTCGTATACCGTCATTACCGATTTCGATCTGCACCGCCGCTGGGTCCATCCCGGCATCGACCGTTATTACGTTGCCACCGAAGATTTGCGCAAGGAGCTGGCCGCGCTCGGCATTCCGAGACGGAACGTCTCCGTAAGCGGCATTCCGCTGAAGCCTGGCTTTCAAGCCGCCGTCCCGCTTCCCGAGCTGCAAAGCCGCTACCGGCTGGACCCCCGGAGGCGCACCGTATTAATTATGGCCGGAGCGCAGGGTGTCCTCGCCCATGTATCGTCTATATGTAATAGCCTTCTGCAAGACCCGGAGATCCAGATCCTGCTTGTATGCGGACGCAACAGCTTGCTGAAAGCTTCGATCGAGCGGCGGTTTGCCGGCCTTCGCGAGCGGGAACGGCTGCATACGCTAAGTTATGTAGACCGCATTCACGAGCTGATGGCGCTGGCGGATTGCATCGTGACCAAGCCCGGCGGCATTACGCTGGCGGAAGCGATTGCGTCCGGCCTGCCCATCTTTTTGTTCCGGCCTTGCCCGGGCCAGGAGAAGCAAAACGCGCTTTATTTGGCTTCCAAAGGAGCGGCGGCGATCGCCGACGACGCCGAAAGCCTGGCGGCCCGAATTTGCGGGCTGCTGCACGATCCGGTCCGGCTGGAAGCCGCGCGCAGCCGCGTCAAAAGCTTGCACGCCCCGACCGCTTCCCTGTCCGCGGCGCAGTTTATCGCGCTGGACATTTTGTCGTCGCTTCCGCACGCCGCCACGCCACGTTACTTTAATGCCATACAAAGGAGTCCTGCTAGTGAACAAACCGACCAACCGATGGTTCGGAGCTGATATACAACTCATCTCCGCGGTGCTGTTTATTGTGGAATTTGTTAGGGGAGCCGCGCTGGCCAGCTTTATGCCGATATACGGCGCCCAAACGCTCGGCCTCGCTCCCGACATTATCGGCATCGCCATCTCCGCCCATTATATTACCGATACGATTCTGAAAATATTTATCGGCTACCTGCTCGACCGGTTTTCACCGCGCCTCATCGTATGGGCCGGTCTGGCCGTGTCGCTTGTCGGCGTCTATTGGCTGCCGTATGCAAATCTGCCATGGATGTTCATTGCGGCGGCCGCGTTGTACGGCATCGGCATGTCGCCGATCTGGATCGTATGTCTGACCAAGGTGTCGGAAGAGCAGCGCGCCGCCCAAATGGGCTATTTGTATACGATATGGCTGCTGGGACTCGGAAGCGGTCCGATCGTTTGCAATATTTTGCTCGATTTCAACCCGTCCTTCACCGCCCAATTGCTGCTGTGGCTGTCCGTTCTCGCCTGCGCGCTTTCCTTGTTCATGCGAAAGGAGAAGCTCACCGATCTGAAACCGATGCCGCTTCGCGAGCAGTTTATCATCTTGAAGGACAGGCTGAGCCAAATGAAAATGCTGCTTCCCGGCATGATTCTGCAAACGGCCGCCGCCAGCATGCTCATTCCGATTCTGCCGACCTTCGCCTCGGGGGAGCTCGGGCTGAGCGGCACCCAATATTCCATCCTCCTCACCGCAGGCGGCCTGTTCGCCGTGGCCGGTCTTATTCCGATGGGCAGATTGTCGGACAAGCTGGGGGGAAAACGCTGGTTTCTGGTCGGGGGATTTTTGTCCTTTGCCCTGGCCTTAAGTCTGTTGGCGTTGAAATTTAACTTCTGGTATTATTTTGGTATTGCCATTGTGCTGGGCTTATCGTATTCGGCCGTGCTGCCAACCTGGAACGCATTGCTGGCCTCGTACGTGCCGCCTCAGCAGAAAGGCATCGGCTGGGGCCTGCTGTCTACCTTTGAAGGAGCAGGCGTCATGGTCGGTCCCGTCATCGGCGGCGTTATCGCGCTGTGGAACGGCGAACCCGCGGTATTCTGGACAAGCGCCGCGCTGTTTGCTTTGATCGGGATATTTTACGCCGCAACCTTGAAGCAGAATGGAGTTTCTTAGATGGATGTACTTTCGGATTGGATGACGCATTTAAAAAACATGGACCTGGAGGGCATTCAGCGGACGCTGGAAAGCTATTCCGAATTCGGTCCTCTTCCCGGCATATTGCTTCCTCTTATCGAATCGTTTCTTCCGTTTCTTCCGTTAATCTTGATTATTGCCGCGAACGCCAACATTTACGGCCTCGGGCTTGGGTTTCTGTTTTCTTGGATCGGAGTGACTTCGGGCGCCATGTGCGTCTTTCTCATCAGCCGGAGCCTGGGCAAAAACGTAAAGGCGAAGCTGCAAAGGCGGTTTCCGAAGTCGGAGCGTTTTTTTGATTGGGTGGAGAAGCGCGGATTTACCCCGCTGTTTCTGCTCGCTTGCTTTCCGTTTACGCCGTCCGTCGTCATTACGGTCATATCCGGGCTCAGCAAGGTCCCCTTCCATACGTTTATGCTGGCTACGATTCTCGGCAAGGCGGTTATGATCTTTACCATCTCGCTGCTCAGCTTCGACATCAGCAATCTGGTGGAAGAGCCCTGGCGCATTTTCGTTTCCATTACGGCCGTGCTGGTCATGTGGTTCGGGGGCAAAAAACTCGAAAGCCGCTATCAGATCAACGGATAGGTCCGGCTTGCTCTTGATTCATACATTGCTTCCATTTGTGGCACACTAAGCCCGATCTGCCGTCAGCATCATAACGAGACAGGAGGAGCGATGACCGATGTCCGGTGAACAACCGTCCGATCGCCAGAAGGCGGCCAGCAAAGCGCAATCGTTGGCCGACCGTCATCTTGCAGACAAGGAGCAAGCCAGCCGGCAGCAATCGGAAGCCGACCGCGCGGCGGTTCCGAAGCACGGATTGTGAGCCGCTGCAATTACGGAAGGGAGAAGGCCTGAATGAGCAATGAAAAGCATCGCATGGAACCGATGTCCGGAGAACCCGTGGAATCGGACGGCGTCTATCGCAACGAATGGGGCCGGGAAGAACGGCTGGAACGAGGCGACATCTTTCCGGCCGATCCGATGATGGGCACGACGGAATGGAAGCAGGTGGAGCTGGAGTTCGACAACCATCATGAAGGACGCACCGACCCGCGTCTCATTCCGCATGACGATGACGACGATCCGGAAGCCCACATGCAGCATCCCCGCCGCCACAAAGGCAGCAACAAAGAATAACGCGCACGGCCGTTCAAGATCAGCTCTTGAACGGCCCTTGTTTTGCTTGACTGATATCTCATTGCATTGCAGCCGGCCGCACGAGCAGCTCGGTTTCCGCCGCTTTTACCCCGTTCACCCAGAGCGAGACGACATGCTTGCCGGCATAATGCTTGCGGGTCGTCAAGTCGGCGAAGCTGTGCCGGCGCGTTGCTTCAATCGTATCTCCGCGGCGGTATTCCCTGTCCGACAGCAGAAACCGCTTGAGCGACGTTCGCCCTCCGCTCTTCACGAAGTCGATGCCGTATTCGATGCGCAGCTTTACCCGTTCCTCCGCTCCGGCCTCCCCCTCCGCCAGCAACAGGCGGCAGCGCAGCACCGTTTCCTCGCCGATCGCCAGCTCCTCGCGGGACAATGCGATAGAAGCATCCTCGATAAGCGCTTCGCTTGCGGACCGATCTCCCCCGGCCGCATACCCGAACAGCCGCATCATCTTCGGCTCGGATCGCTTGATCAGCGTCCGGCAAGCATGGCGCACGATCCAGTCGGTATGCGGGTGGCGGCCCAGCCATCGCTCCGCCATGTCCATCACGAGCTCCGGATGATCCTTGGAAATGTCGTTCCAATGATTGGCGACGCTCTTTCGCACGTATAAGGACGAATCCGCCTTCAGCTTTTCCAGCACCGGCAGCATCGGAGAAGGGTCGCGCTTGAACATCGGCAGCGCCTGGGCCCAAGGAAGCCGCGGTCTTGCCCCTTCGCTCGCCAGCCGGCGAACGTGCTCGTCGGGATGGTCCGCCCATTCCAGCATTTGCGCCGCCATACGTTCGGGATCGGCCAAGATGAACGGCCGAACGGCAAACTCCGAGGACGATCGGGAGGTGAATCTCGCAAGCGCTTCCATCGAACGGTCCCAACGCTTCTCCATCTCCGCCATGCCGTACAGCTCCACAAAGTCCGGAAAAAACAAATACGGAAATCCGGTGCACCGTTCATCGATCCGATACAGCACGTCAAGCGCATCCTCGTAATCGGAAGGCAATCCCGCGCCCAGCCGCTCCGTAATGCGGCGAATTCTTTCCTTAAGCTCAAGCCGCTCCCAATCGTCTCCCCGAACGCTCTCGGCAAATTCCGCCGCATCGAACGCCGGCCACGCCGACTGCAGCAAAGAGCCGAAACGCTCCAAGAAATTTCCGTCGTACATCTTTTTCAATGGTTCTGCCATATACGGCTCCTTTCTGTCCGTCCCTCATGCATGCCGGTTGATCTTGGCGAGCTGCCCGGCGGCGGGACAGCGGTGCGGCAGGCTGACGGTGAAGGTGGTGCCCACCCCCATCTCGCTTTCCGCCGCAATGGCTCCCTGGTGATTGTCTATGATTTTATAGGAAACCATCAGACCGAGTCCAGTGCCTTTGTCCTTCGTCGTGTAGAAAGGCTGTCCGATCTTGGACAGCTGCTCCTCCGGAATGCCGGCCCCTTCGTCCTGAATGCGAATGACGACCGCCTCGCGTTCATCCAGAGCCATGTCGATCTTTACTTCTCCCCCGTTCTGCATAGATTCGATCGCATTTTTCAAGAGGTTAATAAATACTTGCTTCAATTGACTTTCCACGCCCATCACCCACATCGGATGTTTGGGGTAACGGTATTCCATATGTATGTTATGCAGCAGCGATTCCGTCTCCAGCAAGGCGACGATATCCTCCATCAGGCTTCTAAGATCGATATAAGCGTACTCGTGCATTTGAGGTTTGGACAACATCAGCAGCTCGCTGACGATCGATTCGATGCGCAGCAGCTCCGACTGAATGATCGAATGGTACCGGTTGCCCTTCACCCGTCCCGTGGCGATCAGCTGCATAAATCCTTTCAGGGAAGTGAGAGGGTTTCGGATTTCGTGCGCAATGCCGGCCGCCAGCTGTCCTGCGATGGACAGCTTTTCGGAATTGATGAGCAGCTCCTCGTTTTTTTTGCGTTCCGAAATATCCCGAATAATGACTTGCTCGATCGGCGTGCCGAACATGTCCCCGCGCGCCCGAACCATCTCGGTATGCAGCAGATTGCCTCGAAGCGTAATCCATTGCAGCTCCACCGGCTTGTTCGGATCGGGGCCGTTTCCGCTTGCCGATTCCAGCCAGCCGGACATTTCGCCGCGATGCTTCTCGTGCAGCATGGAACAAATCGGGAGGCCGATCAGATCATATTCGTGTTCGGCTTCGAACAGCTTCAAGCCCGATGGATTGATGTATTCCCATTTGCCGTCTTTGATCAGGGCGATCGTATCCATCGAATTTTCTACAAGCAGTTTGTATTTCTCGTCGATGACCGCGTATTTCCGCGTGTTGGACCAGGTGGTCAGGCTGAACGTAATAATGAGAAAGGAAGTGACGAACAGCACGAGAGCAAGCAAGAGCAAATAAGAGTTGACGCTTTCCGTCGTCAGAACGGCGCTGTATTCAATGGTCACCGCCGACATTCCGAGATAATGCATCAAGAGCGCCGACAAGCCCAGGATGGCGCTGCTCAAAATTTTGTATCTCGACGCGTTTCGTCTTATAAGCCTCAACGACATATACGTGCCCGCGAAGATGACGGTAAAGGAAAGTCCGAACAACCCGTATCGAATCGAAAAGTCATGGTAGGAATGAGTCAGCAACGACATGTAATGAAAAATGAGCGAAGCGGCCGAGAGCAGCAAGGCGGCTATCCAGTCCCTGCCCCCCGTGTCCGGCGCCCGGCCATACAAGTACAAGCCGCCAAACGTAACCGAAGAACCGGCCGCATATACGGCAAGGACGCTCCAGTCCACCACGATGAGAAAATCGGAGGAAAGCAAAGAGACGACGTGCATGGTCCATAGTCCTAGCCCGTAGATGACGGACGCTGCCGCCCCCCATTTCAGCAACGCCTGCGAATGCCGGGGCTTGGCGTGCTGGTTGATGAATTCGATGATGCTGAACATCATATATGAGGCGTAACCTATTATAGCCAGTGACAACAGCTGATAATAAGGGTTTCCAATCCATATCGAGTGGCTCATGGGCGCTCCTCCTATATTCCGTTTCAAAACATACACCCTATATGATAGTTCGACAAATTTCCAAATTATCCTTTTTATTTTGCTGAATTCCATGTAGTTATTTGTTGAAAAAAAGTTCGAACGACATGGTTCGATCCTCCTAACGACGCTTGAAATCCGGGTCTATCAATGCTAGATTTGGGACATGCTGATAATAGATTCACGGTTCGGCAATAGAGTACGCATCGAAGGGAATGTTGGATGTGAAGATTTTAAAGGAATTCAAGGAATTCGCCACGAAGGGCAATGTCGTGGACTTGGCGGTCGGCGTCATTATCGGGGGAGCCTTCGGCAAGATCGTGACCTCTCTCGTCAACGATGTCATCATGCCTCCGATCGGCTTGCTGCTCGGCAATATGGACTTTAAGGATTTGACCATACCGCTCGTCGATTTGGATACATGGGAAAGTCCGGACGGCGCGCTGCCGCCGGCCATCAACTACGGGCAATTTATAAGCGTCGTGCTGGATTTCCTCATCGTAGCCGCGAGCATTTTCTTCATGGTCAAAATGTTGAACAATCTGCGCCGCAAAAAACCGGAAGCTCCGAAAGCGCCGACGGATAAGGATTGCCCGTACTGCCTGTCCAAAATTCCGATCAAGGCGACTCGCTGCGGCCATTGCACGTCCCAGCTGACGACGGCGGACGGTGCCCATGGATGAGGAACGCTTCGATATTTATGACGAAGATTTGAATCCCGCCGGCACCGCGACGCGGTCCGAGACGCATGCCAACGGCTACTGGCACCGCACCTTTCATTGCTGGCTGACCCGGCGCGCAGACGGACGGCAGACCGTGCTGTTCCAGCGGCGGCAAGCGGGCAAGGATACGAACCCCGGCTGTTACGACATTACCGCCGCCGGCCATCTGTCCGCGGGAGAGACGATGCGGGAAGCCGTGCGGGAGCTGAAGGAAGAGCTTGGCGTATCGGTCCGGTTCGAGGAGCTTGTCCCGCTGGGACAAGTCCGGGAAATCGGCGAAGGCGAGGTAAACGGCCGGCCGTTCATCGACCGCGAGGTGAGCGACGTGTTCGGGCTCGTATGGAATCGGCCGCTCAGCGAGCTGCGTCTGCAGCCCGAAGAGGTCGCCGGCGTCTATGAAGCCGAAATCAACGAGCTGCTTGACCTGTTCGAAGGACGGATCGGCGAGCTGAAAGCGGTCGGCGTCGAGCTGCAGATTACGAAGGACGGCGGCGGAACAGCTCTTTCTCCGTCCGAGCGGGTTGTTCGGGCGGATCAATTCGTTCCCCGCGAGATCTCCTACTATATCGACATACTGGATAAGCTTCGCCGCCTTGATTGAACGGGAGCGGCAAGTTAAGCGAATGCCCCGCGGACTTGGCCGCGGGGCATTCGCTTAGCTTGCCTTCCGGCGATCAATAGTAGTTGAAATTCACGTCGCCTGTGTAGCGGCTGACGCATATATCGAAAGTAACGACAACGTTTCTGCGTCTGCCGAAGACGCAGCAAATTTTGACGCAGTCAAAGCCCGGTCTAGGACAAAAGCCGAGAACTCTGCAGCGGCGGTCGTCCAGCAAATCTTGAACCGCCCACGCGTCGCAGCGGCGAATCGCGTCCACAAGCTTCCGCGCTTTGCATCGTCTTTCCAGCTTGTCAAAGAAACGGCTGAGCACGCGGCCGGACTCCTGCACGCCTTCTACGGCCGTATCGTTTGTTCTGCGGCGTTTCCGGTTGCGGCCGTAAGCGCCCATAACCCCTCTGCCCCGGTATCCGTTCCGATATCCGCCGACGTTCGAAATAGTGGACATCGTATTCCTCCTCTCTATTATGCATATTCCAGTTTATGCATTTGGAATCGGAGAGTATGGGTTAAGAGAGACGGACAAACGTTGAAATCCTGTCCATCTTACGCCTATCCAGGCGGGTAATCGAAGAAAAGAACCCTTTCGGGCCCTTTTCTTCTAGCAGAGAGGCGCATCGATTAGTAGTACGGGCGGCGGCAGCAGCTTTTTCTCAGGCCGCGAAAACGTCTGTGATGTCTGCGTTTGAAGCAATAGCCCCAGTAGTAGTTGTTCAAGTAAGAGTAGTAGTCAAAATAATAGTCGCCGTGACAGCCTTTCCCACAGTGTTTAACCTCGACGTCCTTTTTCATAGATCAACTCCTCCTCTCCTATGGAACTACCATATTTTATGCGGAAACGATAGATTGGTATAGGTAGATTCATAGAGGCAGACGCTGAAATGAAGACAAGCCAATGACAACTTTCTCACTCTGGGCCGTGTCTCACGTTAATGGAAATACCCGTCATCTTTACTTATTCGGAACGAGGGTTAGGAGCAGCTTCGTTTATAGATGTTGACCGTTTGGGATGCGGAATCCCAAGAAACCTTCACACCGAGCGCCTCGGCCGTCTCCCTGGCCGGAACGTAGGAAACGCCGCCGATCAGATAACCGCTGGACAGCGCCTTCCCGTTCACGCTGACGTTGACCGCCGCAAGCTCGTTGGGAAGAGCATCGTTATCGCCTTCCGGCGCGATGGCGGGCAGCCGCTTTAAGCCAAACACTTCGGCCAGAGCTTCGACGATCGTCAGCGCCACCGTCTTTCGGTATGCGCCGCTCTTCAGCAGCTCCGCCTCGCGCGGATGCGTCATAAAACCCGCTTCGATCAGTACAGCCGGCATTTTCGTACGGGCAACGACCGTAAAATCGGCCTGTTTGACGCCCCGGTCCCGCAGCCCGGTTGCCTGAGTCAGCTTCCGCTGTACCGTATGGGCCAATCTCGCAGATACGGGGGAGCAGATCTTCGCCGTGTACGTTTCGATGCCGTTTGCTTCGTTCCAGGTCTCGCCGAACGCGTTGGCGTGAATGGACACGAACACGTCGGCTGGCCACACGTTTGCGGCGGCTGTCCGCTCCGACAGCGGCACATCGCGAGCACCGTCCTCCGCATGCGTGAAACGAACGACAACTTCCGCTCCGGAAGCGGTTGAATATAGCCTGAGCTCTTCTCGCATAAGCTCGGCCACCGCGCTATTGAACTGAAACTCCCGCATCGAGTCGTCCGGGCACCGCTTCCCAGGCGTATTCGGCCCGTGACCGGCGTCGATGGCAATCTTCAGCGGTATCGGCGTCTTGTTACTTGTTGTCGGCATGCGTATCCGCACCGCCTTTTGGTTTGGTCCTTCTTGCGTCTGCCGAATCGGCGGTCGGGTCGGCCACGCCGCCCCGATCCTTCAGCACCGCGATCATTCGTTTCACCGCCTCGGGCAGCGGCAGCCCGCTCCGGCCAAGATTTTCGGTAACGGAGACCAGCTCGTTCGCGATATAAAAGTATACCGCCGCCGTCATAACGACGGCCTCCAGTTCCATCAGCACGTCGATGCGGTGCGCGAGGATGATGACGAGAAACATCAGTCCTTTCTTCGCCAGCCCGATCGCCCCGACCGCCGACGTCAATCCGCGACCCTCCTTGAGCGAAGCCGCCACGCCGGTAATAATATCCGTCGCGATAGCCAGCAGCAGAAACGTCAGCGCCTCGGTCCACCGCCCAAACGCAAAACCAAAAAAAGCGCCGGCAACGCCGGCGCTTCCGTTTAGCAGGATTTGTGCATTCATTGGATGCTCCCTCCGTAAAAATATTTAACTAATAGATATTAGATACAATTTGATATTTCCATAAGCTCTGAAGGTTGCACTTGCTGATTCTGCTCTTATAACACATGACGTGTTTGTTGTATTTTCAATATGAAGAATCATAGTCGCCGTACCTCCTGAAGGAAGATAACAGTTAATTCTCCCTAAATTCGAGATAAATGCGTTACCAAAATTATAGAAACCACCTACTCCAAAGCTCCGCGACCATAAAAAAGCCAAATCCGGGGTGAAATTCAACCCCGTAATCTGCCATGAGTAAGTGGATGCCATTGTAGACATATCCGCTAGATCTATGCTAGCAAAGGGTCTGCCTTCTATCATCGAGCCTATCTTACCAAAAATATTTACGCCCGTACGGATATTGGCTGGGATAAAATTTGGGTCTGTAATCGTTACAAAATCATTGTTACCATCTCGATAGCCCTCAGACGCACGCAACTTAAAAGTGTGGTGAAATTGTAGCTCTTCGGCCTACCATCGTCTTGAACATATCAG
>CALAWP010000064.1 GCA_937895345.1 uncultured Paenibacillus sp.
TCTCTGATATGTTCAAGACGACGGTAGGCCGAAGAGCTACAATTTCACCACACTTCTAGTTATTGGCAAGGTAAACCGGATTTTCTCCATAATGACAGAAAACCACTCAATTGCACTGTATTTAATTGCCCAAATACTAATGTTTGTGCAGCAAGAAAAATTCCTGAAAAAAGGCACATCGAAGAGCATCTAATGAAAATCGGAAGAGATAATGCGTATGAACTAAGAAAAGATCACATCATGTTTGAAGGAGCAATGAGCCAGGAGGATCTTTCTTATCTCAATATTAACTTAGGTTTTAAGGCTTTATCTGAAAAAAAAGAATTAACTGTTTCGGAAAGTGTGATAGAAGTTGACTAGAATCGCATTCGGTTTTGATTTTCATGATACTCTCGTAAACTCGAAGGATGCATGGTCAATTGCTTTCAATTATTTTGTTCCACTAGAACACAGAGCCGACACAGCCATTTATTTAGCTAATAAAGTGTCATGTAGGAGTATTTTCCATCACTTCGGCTTGGATTACATTGAAGTACAAAAAAAATATCGTAAAAATTTGAGAACTAGTTTGTTCAGAAACAATAGGTCTTCTAGAGAGACTGAAAGCAAATAGATACCCTATTTCAAACTCAAATAAACAAAAATTAAATTTAGATTTGGAGCGTACAAAATTATACGAAATATTTGACGTCGTATATTCCAGAGAAGATGGATTAAAACCAAATCAAGTTTATGTGGGTCATATAGTAAAGAAAAACAATATTGTTCTACTTTTCTTTATCGAAAATGATCCCAAAGAAGATTTGATTCAGCATAAGAATGTTGTTAGCTTCATAATAAGGGGAAGGGGGCCTGTTTCAGTCTTGAAGAATTTACTTGAGTTTTGTCAAAGTAATTTAGTGGTATGTGACACGAATACAATTAAACAAAGATTATTAGGAGACAGTAATTATATCATAAAAGAATATGAGTGCTTGGGTTACTGTTTCGAGTGTTCTGAAAAACCCTATGTTGTTTTTAATCAGGAATATGTTGATGCCGAAAATAATGAAAGCTTGTTAAGAAAAATAGTGGAAATGGATATTTCATAGTTCAATAAACTTAGCGAACCCCCAAATTGAGCGAGCGGGTCTGTCAAGGAACTTTGTGTAAATTTATGGGAACTCCCCGTTAGGGGAGTTGGCCTCTTAGCGTAGGTGTTGGCCGACTCTGTCTGGGAAAAAGACAGAGAACTGGAGGAGCATCTCCCCCCAATTCTGGACACGGCCGGTCCACTTCCGGACTACGTCCATCGTTGAAAGGTAGAGCATCTTTAGCAATGCCTCGTCGGAAGGAAAGATACTTTTACCTTTCGTAACTTTACGAAGTTGGCGATGGTAGCTTTCGATGATGTTGGTCGTGTAAATGATCTTGCGGAACTCAGGATATTTGAAGAAGGTCGCTAGCTCACTCCAATTGGTGCGCCAGGAATGTCTAAGATAAAATGAAATTACCCCGAATGATCATCGTGCATTACCCAAAAAAATCGTGCAAAATTACCCATCATAATCGTTAGGGTAAATCGTTCGATACTATAGATTCCGATACTCTTCGTAGAGTACTACGAAGGGCGGAGACGGGAGATGCTGAAGATGAGTCAAGTCGAGACGATAAAGGATTTACAGGCGAAAGGGCTGGGGCCGGTAGTAATCGCCGAACGCCTGAATATCTCACGAAAGACGGTTAGCAAATATATGGCGGAAGACGGATTTCAAGAGAAGCCCAAAGCTCAAAAAGTAGAGTTGCCTTCTAAGCTGGATCCATTCAAGCCGCTGATCCAGCAGTGGTTGGAAGAAGACCGAAAGAATCGGTACAAGCAGCGTCACACCGCGATACGTATCCACAAGCGGTTGACCCCTGAGTGCGTGGGCTATGATGCATCGTATCCGCCCGTCCAACGTTATGTGAAGCGCCTCCGGGAACACCGCTACCAGGAGGGCACACTCGAGCTAGACTGGCGGCCAGGCGAAGCGCAGGTAGACTTTGGCGAAGCAGACTTCTACGACGCCAGCGGCGAAAAGCGGATGTACAAGTTCCTCTGCGTCAGCTTCCCCTACAGCAATGCCGGTTACGTGCAACTCTTCGGCGGAGAGACGGCAGAATGCGTAGCCCATGGCCTGCAAGACTTGTTCCATCGTATCGGCGGCGTACCAACGCGCCTCATCTTCGACAACGCCAGCGGCGTAGGCCGACGCGTCAGCGAGAACGTGCGAATGGCGGAGGTGTTCCTACGTTTCAAAGCGCATTACGGCTTTCAGATTACGTTTTGCAATCCCTACGCTGGTCACGAGAAAGGCAACGTCGAGAACAAGGTCGGCTACATGCGGCGCAATCTCTTCGTCCCCTTGCCCACCGTCACCGACGTGCAAGCCTTTAACCGCGAGCTGCTGAGTCGCTGCGAAACCGACTGGCAGCGCGAGCACTACAAGAAAGGCGTTTCCATAGCCAGGCTCTTTGAAGATGACAAGAAGACGTTCCTTTACTTGCCGCGGTCGTCCTTTGCCGCCTGCCGCTACAATATCAAATCGATTATCTTCAGAATTATCATGGTCTACTACAACAGACAACGGATCTACACCTCTAATCCAGGGGGATGGCCCCCAGCTATTTATCGCGAAAGAATGCTGTCACAAGCAGCCTAGTAACGGGATTTCTGTATGAGGGTGTTTTCAAACCGCACTTTTTTTGACAACTCCACTCTAAGGTCGTGCATGAACTTACACACACGTTTAACTGCCACGATCCACGTTCCAAGGTCACGCACGCACTTGCAGCAACCTTCCATCCGGCCAAGAAGCTCTCCCTATTACAGCCCGAAAAAAAATCTCCGGCTGAAAACCGGAGATTTCACAAACGTATGAGAGTAGGGATGTGCTTAACCACCCTTACCCGTAAAACTTCACGAGCTCGCCCGCCACGACCGAGCGGTCGCCCGTTATCCGGGTGAAGCGCTGCGGCTTGTCGAACAGCGCCGCGATCGCATCCGGGAAGGTTTGCTCGATGCCGCACAGGCGGATCGCCTCGTCGAACTTGGCCGGATGGGCGGTCGCCAGCGAGACGGTAACCTCGCCTTCCTCGGCGCATCTTTCCGTGGCTGCGACGCCGCAAGCGGAGTGCGGGTCCAGCAAATATTGGGCAGCCGTCTGATACTTCGAAATCGTATCGAGACATTCCTGTCCTTCGACGCCGTGCGCCGCAAATTCCGCTTGCACCTTGGCCAGCGTCTCGGCGGATACGGCGATTTCGCCTTCCGTCTTGAACTTTTCCATCAAATCGCTGACCGTCTCCGCCTGTTCATCCAAAATATAATACAAATACCGCTCGAAGTTGCTGGCGACTTGAATATCCATGGACGGGCTGTACGTGCTGTGGAACTCGCCCGGCATATAAACGCCTTCCTTCACGAACCGTTCCAAAATATTGTTTTCGTTCGTCGCCAGAATGAGCTTGCCCATCGGCAGCCCCATCCGCTTCGCCAAATATCCGGCAAAAATATCGCCGAAGTTGCCGGTCGGCACGCTGAAATTAACCGTCTTCGCACCCGTTTCCTTGACCGTGCGGAAGTACGCATAGAAGTAATATACCGTCTGCGCCAAAATGCGCACGAAGTTGATCGAGTTAATCGCGGCAAGATGATGGGTCTGCTTGAAGTCCAGGTCCGCGAACAGCTCCTTGATGATGCGCTGGCAATCGTCGAAGTTGCCGTCGACGGACAGGTTCAGCACGTTGTTGTCCGGCACCGTCGTCATTTGCAGCTCCTGCACCTTGCTTACTTTGCCGTGAGGATGCAGAATGCAAATTTTGATGCCTTCCTTGCCCCGCACGCCTTCAATGGCCGAAGCTCCCGTATCGCCCGACGTCGCGCCGAGAATATGAATTTTGCGGCCTTGCTTCGCGGCCACGTACGAATACAGCTGCCCCATAAATTGCAGCGCGATATCCTTGAACGCGAACGTCGGGCCATGGAACAGCTCCAGCAAATAAATGCCGTCCGCCAGCTTACGCACCGGCGTCACTTCCGGATCGCGGAACGTCGAGTAGCTCGCGCGCACCATGTCCTTCAAGTCCTGTTCCGGAATTTCTCCGTTCGTGTAATAAGAGAAAATGGCGAGCACCAGCTCCTGATAGCTCAGCTCCTGCCATTGCTTCATCGTGTCTTCGGAAATGACGGGAATCCGGTCCGGCACCAGCAAGCCGCCGTCGTCCGCCAATCCCATCATAAACGCGTCGATAAATCCAAGGTCTTTTACTTTGCCTCTTGTGCTGATGTACTTCATATCCCTAACCTCCCACAATAATGACGCCCTTGCAGTCGCGTATTGCCGCCAACGTTCAAGTTTATGTCTATATGCATCATATCATCGTTTCAAGCGAAAATCGAATTGTTTTGCAACAAAACGGACGACAACTTTTAGAAAATGCCGGATAATTCGCAACCGTTCCGCCTTGACCGCCGGACGATTTCCGTCAATGCCCCGCGGCAGGAACGCATGGGCTGAAGCTCTCATACAATGGGATCACCCAAAGCTGTTGCAGCGGCGCCGTGCCGCTGCGACGGCTTTTTTTTACGCGCGCCACACCACCTTTCGCCGCCGCGGCTGCAGCAATTTCTTTCGTTTTTGCAAATTTTGCAAATTCGGCGACTGCAACTTTCCCGGACCGGCTCCCGTCACTAGATGCGAATGACAATAAAACAAGACAACAAGGAGAGAGATCGCATGAAAAAAAGAGTTATTCAAATGCTGATGGTCATCGCACTGAGCGTTTCGCTTGCCGCATGCGGCGGCGGAAACGATGAAGGCGGCAACGCCGGAAACGGAAACCAATCCGCCAATACGGGACAAAACGAAGGCAGCAATGCCGGAAACGATCAAGATGCGGGCACGGACGCCGGAAATGCAGGCGGCGATCAAAGCTCCGGCGACGCCGATTTGTCCACGACCGGCGGCATTGTCGACAAGCTGTTGTCCGCTTCCGAGCAGCCCGCCTATATGGATCTGGAAGAAGCGATGATCCAGGATACGTACCATTTCGATCCTGCCCTGCTTGAGGAATTTACGATCAAGACGCCGATGATGAACATCAGCACAAACGAAATCGCCGTTCTTAAAGTGAAGGACGCCAAGGACATCGCCGCAGTCGAGGAAGGCATCAAGCAGCGCGCCGCCGATGTGCAGAAGACGTTCGAAAATTATTTGCCGAACCAATACGAAAATGCCAAAAACTATAAACTGGTCGCCAAAGGAAACTTCGTGCTGTTTGTCATCTCCGAAGAGGCGGAACAAATTGCGAAACAATTTGACGAGCTGATTCAATAAAGAGTACGCCAAATGGTATTCAGCAGCCTCCTCTTTTTATTCGTATTTTTGCCGGCCGTTCTGCTCCTTTATTATGTTTCGCCGCGGCGGCCGCGCAATGCGATACTGCTGGCGGCAAGCCTCGTCTTCTACGCATGGGGCGAGCCGGTATATATTGCGCTGATGCTGTTTTCCACCTGTACGGATTACATCTTCGGCCTGCTGCTGGATCGCAAGGACGGGCAGAGGAAACGCCGATGGGTTCTCGGCGCTTCCGTCGCCGTCAATTTGTCGGTGCTCGGCTTTTTCAAATACGCAGACTTCGCAGTCGGCACCGTGAACGGCTGGTTTGGGACAGATATCCCGCTTCTGGAGCTGCCGCTGCCGATCGGCATCTCCTTCTATACCTTCCAATCGATGTCCTACATCTTCGACGTCTATCGGGGCCATGCGAAGGCGCAGCGCAGCTGGCTGGACTTTGCCGCTTACGTGTCGCTGTTTCCGCAGCTGGTGGCGGGACCGATCGTCCAGTACGGCACCGTTGCCGAGCAATTGAAGCACCGCATCGTCCATAACGAAATGTTTGCGGAAGGGGTTCGCCGCTTTACGGTCGGATTGGCGAAAAAAGTGCTGCTGGCCAACAATATCGGCATGCTGTGGGCGGCCGTATCCGAATCAGTGGACGGGCCGCTCCCCGCGCTGGCCGCCTGGCTCGGCATCGTCGCGTTTGCGTTTCAGATTTATTTTGACTTCAGCGGGTATTCCGATATGG
This sequence comes from uncultured Paenibacillus sp., assembly GCA_937895345.1. GTDB lineage: Bacteria > Bacillota > Bacilli > Paenibacillales > Paenibacillaceae > Pristimantibacillus. The sequence continues at coordinate 6,109 of CALAWP010000064.1, forward strand.
CGATCGGACTCGGCCTTATGTTCGGATTCCGGTTCAACGAAAACTTCAATAAGCCGTATACCGCCCAAAGCGTCACCGATTTTTGGCGCCGCTGGCATATTTCGCTCGGTTCCTGGTTTCGCGAGTACGTCTATATCCCGCTGGGCGGGAATCGGAGAGGGCTGGCGGTACAGCTGCGCAATATCGGCGTCGTCTGGGCGCTCACCGGGCTGTGGCACGGCGCGAGCTGGAACTTTGTCCTGTGGGGGCTTTATTTTGGCGTCATTCTGATGCTGGAAAAAATCGTCCTGCTTCGCCGGCTGCAGCAATGGCCGCGATGGATCCGTCACATGTATGCGCTGCTGCTCGTCTTGCTCGGATGGGTGCTGTTCGCGTTCGAATCGCCGGCCGAAATCGGCGCTTATTTGTCCGCCATGTCCGGCTTGAACGGCGCGGGCCTGTGGGACCGGCCAACGCTGTATCTGCTTTATACAAACGCCGTGCTGCTGGCAATTCTCGTGCTGGCGTCTCTCCCCTGGCGGGGCGGGAAGCTGCATCGCCGCTGGCCTGCCGCGCTCGGGCCGTTCGCGCATGCCGCGCTGTTTCTGCTGTCGGTCGCTTATTTGGTGGACGCCACCTTCAACCCGTTTCTGTACTTTCGGTTTTAGGCGGCATAGCCGGAGCGCATGAACGTTGATTAGAATCGGGGTAACGCGCATGAAAAAATCGTGGATCGACCGCTTGTACACGGTCGGGTTTGTCGTCGTCCTGGGCACGATGTTGGCCTGGTTTATCGCCAGTCCGAAGCAAGCTTTTTCCAAAACGGAAAACCGCGTCCTTCAGAAGGCACCTAAGCTGACGTGGGACCGCGTCGTTTCCAACCAGTTCGCCGAGGACGCCGAGCTGTTCGTTTCCGACCATTTTCCGTTCCGGACGCAGTGGGTTATGGCCAAATCGTTAAGCGAGCAGCTGCGCCTGCAAAAGGAAAACAACGGCATTTATAAAGGCAAGGACGGCTGGTTGTTCGAAAAATATGAGAAGCCCGATGAGGCGGAGCTTGCAGCATACGTCGACGCCGTCAACCGTTTTGCGGCCAATCATCCGCAAGCCCGGGTCGGATTTATGCTGGCGCCCAACTCCGTCGGCCTGTACCCGGAGCGGCTGCCATGGCTGGCGGAAGCTTATCCGCAAACCGACGTTAACGATTGGGTCGCGGAACATTTGAGCGAAGCCGTTTCGTTTCTGAACGGCTTTGATTTTTTGGAGCCGGCGGCTCGCGGAGACCGGCCTGTCTACTACCGCACGGACCATCACTGGACCACTTACGGAGCCTATTTGGCTTACGCCGCTTACGCCGAGCATATGGGGTGGGAGCCGCTGCCGGAAGACCGTTTCCATATTCGCGAGGTGTCGGCTTCGTTTCTGGGCAGCTATCATACCCGGAGCCAATTCGCCGGCATCGAACCGGATGCGATGGAGATTTACGAGCCTAAGCAAGCTTATCCGGTCGTGGTGACCGTTGCGGATACCGGCGACAGGAAAACCAGCCTGTACGACGAAAGCTACCTGGACAAAAAAGATAAATACTCCTACTTTCAAGGCGGCGTACACGCGCTGGTCCAGATCGACAGCGAGCTTCCTTCCGCTCCATCGTCCAGTTCTCGTCTCGACAAGCTGCTCGTCATCAAGGACTCCTATGCCCACAGCATGGTTCCGTTTCTTACGCAGCATGCTTCGCAAATCCATATGATCGACATCCGCTTCTATAACGGGAACATCGGCGATTATATGGAAGCCAGCGGCATCGAGGACGTCCTGCTGCTGTTCAACACGTCGACGTTCAGCGGCGAGCGCAATGTGCTGAAGCTGAAGTATTAGCTGCCTGGACGGCCATGACGCGGCACATCGTGAAAAAGCGGCCCGGCGGCCGCTTTTTCCTTTTTACACGTCAATATTCGCCTTTGATCACAAAAAACGACCCCCGGATCGTACCGGCTAATTTCGACTTTTGCCGGGCAAACTTAAATTTCCCCTCCAGCTCCGCAGGCACCTCCATCCCTTCCGAAAGCTTGAATCCGACGGCACGCTTCTTCGGATCGTCCACCGTATACATAACGTTGACCGCAAGACCGTCCTCATAAAAGACATAGGCCATTCGAATATTCTCCACCTGAAAACGAGACGTTTCCAAAGGTTTGCTCGACAACTCGATGCCGCGTTCTTCTTTCAATATCCGATTCACGTAGTCCAGAGTTTCCCGGCTTTCGCCGGCCGGTTCAACCGTAAATTCGTGCTTGTATTTGCTCATAAAATAGCGGGCTTCATTCGCGCGCAAACCGGCAAGCGCTTGTTCGACCGGCGAAGATTGTACGCCAACCTCGGATACGCCTCTCGCCGAGCCGAGACGCCTCATTCAAAAAAGCTCCAGCTGCTCCGGCGGCTTCTCGGTGGGTTTCTTGCCGTCCGGCCGTGTCTGGCCGAGCAGCTCCATCATCCGCTTGGCGTTGTCCGCCGCATCTCCTCCGGAGTTGTTGTTGAAGATGACCGCGACCCGGCGGCTTTGCTGTTCCAGCAGACGCAGCTTGTCCGCCCACTCCGCCAGTTCCTCGTCGGAATAGCGGTACAAATAACGGACGTCGCGCCAATTCGGCGCACCCCCGGAATTCCAGCCGGCGGCGTTGCGGCCATGCATGCGCACGATCGACACCTCGTCATCCGTCGCCTGCAGCACCTCCGGCACGCTGCCTTCTCCGGCCTGCGGCTCGTCGCAAATGCTGTGAATCCAGCCCTCCTCCCGCATAAACCGGAGCGTCTTCTCCCGCAGCTCGCCCGCAAACCAGCTTTGATGACGGAATTCAAGGGCGCACGGATACCCTTCCATCCTCTTTTTCGTTTCCCGCAGCAGCTTCACGTTGGGGGCGGTGCAATCGAACCAGGGCGGATATTGAAACAGTGCCGCCGCCAGCCTCCCCGCTTCCATGGCAGGCTCCAGCATTCGCCGGAAAGCGTCGTACATGACTTGCGCATCCCCGGCGTTTTGGGCCGCCGCGGCGCCTCTAGCATGCCCCGTCATGCCCTGATAAGCCTTCACGACAAAATGAAGCGTCGGCGGCGTATCCTCCACCCATTTGGCAAACCGTTCCCTGGGCTGAATCGCGTAAAAGGTGCTGTCCACTTCCACAACGGGAAAGTGGCTGGCGTATTCGGCCAGCTTGTCGCCCGGTTTCGTGCGCGGCGCATACAGCGAATCATGATCGCCCCAGCCCGCAAGCCCGATCTCGATCGTCATATCATCACTCCCGGCAGTTCAGTTTCATATTTGGCGGCAGCTCGAAGCGCGATTAATCCACATATCGATAGTTCGTAAAAGTCGCCGCCTGCCCCCGATATCGCCCCTCCTCGTCGATCACGTTCCAGACGACGGCGTCGATAATTTCAAACCTTCTGCCCGTACTGGATATGCGAACGCCGGTATAATCCTCCACGTAGCCTTGCTCTGTCACGCGTTTCATGAACCGTGCCCGCTGCTCCCGCTCCAAAGGCTCGGCCGTCAGCCGGGACGGCGTCCCGGCAAATTGCCGCTCGTCCATCTCCCATAACCGCAGCGCCATGCGGTTTCCGTAGTTTAAGACGGGATCGGCCTCCGTGCCGTGGGACAGCAAAGCGAAGGGTGCGGCGTCCAATCGCTCGCTAAGCGAACGGCCGATAGACGACGGCGTCCGGTCTTCATCCGGCTTGCGGCCGGACACCTCTGAGCCTTCTTCATCCGTGCACGGCAGCAGCTCCCGTCCGGTCCATCTCTTGTAGCTGCCGAGCAGCAGCCTCAAATGATTGTCCAGACTCGCGGCGTCCATCCCCCATTTACTATGCGGCATTCTTCTCTCTCCCTTGTTCCTTTTTCTGCCTTCATCATGCATGATTTCAACCTATTTTTCAACCGATCGGCATCCGTACGGCTTGGCCGTTGCACCTCATTCCCGGCATCCGGTAGATGGAACCGCCGGGCTTTTGTTATGATAGAGGAACAGAAGAAAGGATGTTCGGAACGATGGCTCTGCAAGAAATTAACGAAGCCCAGCTGAAGCAGCTGGGCGATATGGATGTTGGAAAGGCCGCCGTCCTGATCTACACCCCGCTGTGCGGCACCTGCAAGGTGGCGGAACGAATGCTGGACATTGCGGAAGCGGCCGGCATCGGCTACCGATTATATAAGGCGAATATCAATTACTTGCCGCAGATTCGCGAGCAATGGCGGATTACGAGCATTCCGTGCCTGGCGCTGCTGGATAACGGCCGCGTCAAAGAGATGATTTACGCCATGCATTCCGTCGACTATCTGCATCGGCTGCTGAACCGGTAACCGTAGACGATTAATCGTCGAAGGTGGGCGCTGAGATCACTTCACCGCACCGCACCCGAACCGTAGCAGCAACTGTAGACGAAATATCGTTCAAATGGGCGACGCACCCCGCGGATCCAGCAGCCGTAGACGAATTATCGTTCAATTTGAGCGGCGAGAGTACCGAAGTGGGCGATTTTGTACGATATTTCTTTCAAAATGGCCTTTCGGAAGCCTCGCTCCCCTCCATATAGACGAAATATCGTTCCAATTGAGGAGCGAGAGTACAAAAATGGGCGACGCACCCCGCTGTTCCAGCAGCCGTAGACGATATATCGTTCAAACTGAGCGGCGAAACCATCGAAGCGAACGCACCGGTCGGAGCGCGATCGTCAGCTCGTCGACGACAGGCCGGCCTAGCGCCGTTTTTTGTTCCTATACAGATAAAAGGTAATCGGGGCAAAGACGGCGATGAGCAGCAGGCTGACGCCGAGTCCCGCCGCGATTTCCGCCGCGCTCGCCGTCCCTTCCATAAGTCCTCTGGCCGCCGCGGCCGCCATGCTGACCGGATTCGCCTGCACAAGCGTCCTGATCCAACGCGGCATGGTAGACGGGTCGACCAGAATGTTGCTGGCAAACAAGAGCGGATACAGCGCCATCATGCTCGTTCCCGACACCGTCTCCGGCCGCTTGGCCGCGGTGCCGATCATCATGAAGATCCAGCTGACGCTCCAGGCGAACAACACGAGCAGCAGAAGCGCCCATACCGTTCCCTGCACTCCGCCTTCGGGACGAAAGCCCAGCAGCAGTCCGGCGCCAAGCACGACGAGCAAAGCCGTCGCATATCGCAGCCCGTCCGTAATTAACGGACCCAGCACGGGGGAAGGCTGCCAGAACGGCATCGTCCGGAACCGGTCGTAAACGCCCTTCGTCATATCCCGGCAAAGCGCCGCCCCGCTGTGAACGGTCATCGGAACGACGGTAAGAACCAGAATGCCCGGGAGCAAAAATTGCACATACTCTTTCACGGAACCGGCAATGGCGCCGCCGAACAAAAAGGTAAAAATGAGCAGCATCATGACGGGCGCCGCAACGGCGTCCATGGCGAAGCCGAAGGCGTTGTTTTTCGTATTATGCCAAGTGCGCCACATAAAAATCGCGGTTGACCGCAAGACGCTCGGGCTTCGCGGCTCGGATTCCCGCACCAGGATCGACTCTTGCAGGCCGGTGTTCAAGCTCATACGGCAGCCTCCTTCTTCGGCCGGGACGCCGAGGTTATCGCGAGAAACGCTTCGTCGAGGCTGGGTTCGCTCAGCGAAAAGCCGTCCATCGCAACCTGATGGCTCGTCAGCGCATGCATCGCCTGGCCGGCATGCTCCGCATCCCGAACGGGAATGCGGTAGACCCCGGCCTCGTCGTCTTGAAGCGCAGTCAGCTGCAAACGATCGGCCAACAAGCGGCGGAAGCCTTCCCGGTCCGCATGCTCCGCCAAGCGAATCTGCAGCGACTTGGCCCCGATGGAAGCCTTCAGCGATCCCGGCGTCCCTTCCGCCGCGATTTCCCCCTGATCGATGACGGCGATGCGGTCGGCCAACCGGTCGGCCTCCTCCAAATATTGCGTCGTCAGCAGCACCGTCGTTCCCCGGTCCAGCAGCATTCGGACGACTTCCCATACTTCCATGCGGCTTCGCGGATCCAATCCGGTCGTAGGCTCGTCCAGAAACAATATTTCCGGCGGCGATACGATGCCTGCGGCAATATCCAGACGCCGGCGCATGCCGCCGGAATACGTATCCGCCGTGCGGTCCTTCGCCTCCCACAGTCCGAAAGCCGAAATGAGCCGTTCCGCAATGGCGTGCGCCTCTTTCGTTGAATAGCCGTAAAGCTTGGCCATCAGCACGATGTTTTGCATCCCCGTCAAGCTTTCGTCCACAGCGGCGAACTGGCCGGTCAAGCTGATTCGCTTCCGTACTTCGCCCGCGCTGCCGACGACATCGTAACCGGCGACGCGCGCCGATCCTCCGTCCGGCTTCAGAAGCGTGGAAAGCATATGCACTGTAGTCGTCTTTCCGGCTCCGTTAGGGCCGAGGAGAGCAAACAGCTCTCCTTTGTTGACCTGCAAATGAATGCCTTTGACCGCCTCATGATTTTGAAACGATTTGCGGAGACCGGCTGCCTCGATGGCGTAGGACATTTTTCGGCCTCCTTATACAAACTCGCTTTTATGTTCGGCTGCCCACTCGGCCAGCGATTTGGCGGGACGTCCCGTCACCTGCTCGACTGTGGGAACGACCGTGTGGCCGATTTCCGGAGGATTTTGCCCCATTTGAACAAAAAAATCGATATCCGCTTCTTCGTAGCCTTGTTCCCGCCAAACCTGCCTGATTTGCTCTTCGGTCAGCTCGACGAATTCGATTTCTTTGCCGATTCCTTCTGCGATCACCTTGACCGCTTCCCTGCGCGACAGCACTTCCGGTCCGGTCAGCACATAGCTCTGCCGATGATGACCGCTCTCCAGAAGCGCGGCGACGGCAACGGCGGCAATGTCCGCTTCATGGATTCTGGCGCTTGGCGCATCTCCGAACGCCTCGCGGACGACGCCTTCCGCACGGATCGAATCCCGCCAATCCGCCAAGATGTTCGCCATAAATTCGCCAGGCTGGAGGAGCGTCCACTCCATCCCGCTGTTTCGGAGCGCTTCTTCGACGTTGCCTTCTCCAAAGCCGCACAATACGGCAACCTTCGCCACGCCGGCTTGTTCCGCCATCCGGACGACTTGGGGCTGCGTGTCCAGAGCGGCATTCGGCTCGTCGCTCGACGTAATGAGAAACATCCCTTTCACGCCCTCGAAAGCGGCTCCGAGCGTGTCCGGCGCATTCAAGTTGCCTGCAACGACCTCGACGCCTTCGGGCAAAGCGGCTTTAGCCGGATTCCGCGATAGCGCTCTCACTTGTACTCCCCGCAAAGCAAGCTGCCGGACGACATGCCGTCCGACCGTTCCCGTCGCTCCCGTTACCAATATAGTCATGTCTGCTGTTCCTCTCCTTCATATAATAGTTGAATTTGTTTGGCCGTTTGCGCAACGTCGCGCTTTAGTTCTTCCGGCGAAACGACCGTCACCTGCGTCCCGTAGCTGAGAACGACCGATACGGCATAGGCTCGGGAATAAAAGACCGTACAGACGTTGATGCAGCCGTCTTCCAACGCGCACTCGCTCCCGAATTGCTCCCATACCTGAGGCTGGGCTTCCAGGCCAAACCGAAGATGGACTTGCATGCCCTGCGCTTCTTCTTCCGCCGGGAGCTGTCCCATATCTCTCGGGGGAAAGCGTTCTTCCAAACTTTCCAGCTCCGAGAGCCTCGAAATGCGAAACATCCGTTTCGCATGCCTTAACCGGCAATAAGCGTCCAAATACCAGGCTCCCCGTTCCCAGTAAAGCGCAATCGGCTCCGCTTGGCGGCTCGTGGCGGTTCCGGAGGCGCTTGTATAGGAAAAGGAGACGACACGGCGTTCGCGAACCGCATCGTACAGCGGATGAATAACCGCCTTCTCCGCTTCCGACGAACTCATGTCAAAAATAAGCTGGTGCCGGCTTCCTCCCTTCAACAGGGCTGGCTGCAGGCTGGAAAGCTTGCTCATCAACGCGGCGGCTTTGCCGCCCATCGCTCCGTCCAACCCTTGCAACAAATTGTAGAGCACCGAAAAGTCGTCGACGGAAAAATGCTGCTTCGCCAGAAAAAAACCGTTCATCAGCTCGAAGCCGCCGTCCGCCCCCGTATAGGAAGCGACGGGAATGCCGGCTTGATTGATGAGCTCGATATCGCGGTATACGGTGCGGATCGAAACCTCGAACCGTTCCGCCAATTCCGCAGCCGTTACTCTTTGTTTCGACAGCAGCTCCAATGTAATGCCGAGCATACGGTCCAATTTCATCTGATTGCTCCTCCCGTCGGCCGGCTGACCGGTGCATCTGTTTAGAAGATTACCACGGCAATTCTGACATCATGGATGTCAGAATTAAAACGGCCTGATTATTTTTTTAGTGCATAAGTCCGCCGGCACGCCTTGCAACTTATAGGTTGCATGCTGCGTACCAGTTCTATAGTATGGTTAAATAACCGAACCTTTTACAAGGCAGCTTGTCCATTTGAAAGGAGTCAGCATGTCGCAGCACCAGCCATTGTCAAGAAATATGCCCCCCGCCTTCCGTCCGCCGGGCAGGCCTTCGTCCCGCAGCCGCAAACTGAGAAACGGACTCGTCGTGTTTTTTATCCTTGCCGTGATCGCCTCCATGCTCGTATCCCGCAATGAGGACGTGCAGCGCAAGCTGCCGTTTACGGAGCAGGACGCGCCGCCGGTGACGGGGCTGCATCCCGTCGTGCAGGCCAAGCAGGAAGAGCTGAAGGCCGAAGCGGACAAGCTGGGCATTACCGTTGTCATTACCGACGGCTTTCGCAGCAATGAAGAGCAGGACAGGCTGTACGAACAAGGAAGGGCGGCCGACGGCTCGGTCGTCACCTACGCGCGCGGCGGGGAATCGTACCATAATTACGGATTGGCCATCGATTTTGCTTTGCGGACCAAAGACGGAGACGTTATCTGGGATTTGAAATACGACGGCAACGGCAACGGCGAGGCCGATTGGCTCGAAGTCGTCGCCATCGCCAAACGTCTCGGATTTACCTGGGGCGGCGATTGGGAAGGATTCAAAGACTATCCCCATTTGCAAATGGATTTCGGATATTCGATCGGCGAGCTGCAGCGGGGGTTTCGCCCTCCGGACGATCCGGAATAAAAACAGCCGGGCTTGGGCCGCCCGGCTTTCCTTACATATTCACTCCGCCCGCCTTGACGGCGGACGCGCCGCTCTTGATCTTCGTCAGCGACAAATACAGGCTGAACGCCAGCACCGCCGCTCCAAGCAAATACGGCGCGTTCAAATCGATGTCGAACAGCAAACCGGCGACGGCCGGTCCAAAAATGTTGCCCAAACTCATATACGCGTTGTTCATGCCCGCCACGAAACCTTGCTCGTCGCCGGCCGACTTGGACAGCAGCGTGTTGATCGCAGGCCGCATAATCGAGGTCAGCGTAATAAATACGGCGGTGAGCAGCAGCATGTAGACGAAATTGCCGGACAGCAGCATCAGCAGCAGCGAAACGGCAGACAGCAGAAACGTCCAGTTGATCAGCCGCTTCTCGCCAAAACGTTGGATGAGCTTGCCGATAAACAGCGCTTGTATAATAGATCCCGCCAGCGCCCCGGTCGTGATGATAATGGAAATTTGCAAGGTCGTGTAACCGAACTTTTCGTCCACGAACAGCGGGAAGATCGCCTCAAAGTTGATGAGTCCGAACGTCAGCGTAAATACGAGCACCAGCAGGACAAAATAAGAAGAGCTGAACGATTTGCCGAACTGCCGCCAAATGTTCTCCCGTTTGACGCCCGCACGGCGCGCCTTCGCCCTCGCTTCCTCGGACAACGACTCCGGCACGAGCAGCAGCGTGCAAACGGCGGCGACAGCGCCGGCGGCGGCCGATACGTAAAACGGCATTCGAACGCCGAGCTCCGCCAAAAATCCGCCCGCGCCCGGACCGACGACAAAGCCGAGCGACATGGCGGCGCCAAGCTGCCCCAGCCCTTTGCCCCGATTTTCCTCCGACGTAATGTCCGCCACATACGCCAGCATGGACGGGATCATTGCCGCCGCCCCCACTCCGCCGATCAGGCGGGAAATATAGAGCCAATAGACTTCGCCGGCCATCGCAAAAATAAAGTTCGACAGCGTAAACAGCGCCAGGCCCGTCACCATCATCATTTTGCGGCCGTACTTGTCGGAAAGCTCGCCGGCCAGCGGCGAACAAATAAATTGCGTCACGCCGAAGGCCGCGATCAAATAACCGGCCGTGCTGCGGCTGGTCTCGAATTCCCGAAGAAACTCCGGCAGCACCGGGATAATCAAGCCGATGCCAAGCATGGCGATAAACATGTTGACCATAAGAAACAGCATTCTGCCGTTTCCATTATTATTAATCTGTTGCATTTCCGTATTCCATCCTATCCGCTTCGAAGTGATGCGCGCATGCGCTTTTTTTTATATAGTTTCACACAAGCCTGTTACAGCTCCGCAATAATCTCATACGACCTGAGCCGGGCCGCATGCTCGTAAATATGGGCGGCGACCATAATTTCATCCGCGCCGGTCGCTTCGAGGTAACGCTCCAGCTTTTCCTTGACCGTCGCGGGACAACCGATAATGGACGAACCGAGCTGCTGCTGCAGCATCAGCTTCTCCTGGGCCGTCCACAGCTTATCCATATCCTTGACGGGAGCCGGCAGCGGGCCCATCCGATTGCGGACAAAGCCGAGGAACAGCTGCTGCATCGACGTTGCCAAATAGGCCGCTTCCTCGTCGGTCTCGGCCGCGATCACGTTGACAGCCACCATGCCGTACGGCTTATCCAGCACCTCCGACGGCTGAAAATGATGGCGGTACAGGTTCATGGCCGGCACCGTATACGTCGGCGAAAAGTGGCCGGCGAACGCAAACGGCAGCCCGAGCTGCGCCGCCAGCATCGCGCTGAAATCGCTGGAGCCGAGCAGCCAGATCGGCAGCCGGGCGCCTTCGCCCGGGATGGCCCGGACCGGCATCGCCAATTCGGCTCCTTCCGGATCGAGATAAGCCCGCAGCTGCTCCAGCTGCTCCGGGAAGTTTTTGCCGTTGGTGCCCCGTTCGCCGCGCAGCGCGGAAGCCGTCAGGCCGTCCGTGCCCGGCGCGCGCCCCAGGCCGAGATCGATTCGGCCCGGAAACAGCGCCTCCAGCGTGCCGAATTGCTCGGCGATGACCAGCGGGGCGTGATTCGGCAGCATAATGCCGCCGGAGCCGACGCGGATATGCGACGTCCCGGCCGCCACGTGGCCGATGACGACGGACGTCGCGGAGCTGGCGATGCTGGGCGAATTGTGATGCTCCGCCAGCCAATAGCGGTTATAGTTCCACCGTTCCGCATGCCGGGCCAAATCAAGCGTATTGCGCAGCGACTCCGCGACGGTGCCTCCCTCGACGATCGGGGACACGTCCAGTACGGAGAACGGAACTTGAAAGGCGGGATGCAGCTTCAGCGGCTGCGGCTGTACTTGCGATACCGTTTTATCTGTATGTGTATCCATATGGTCTACTCCTCGCTCCTTTGCGCTCCTTTCGGCGCCTGCTTCATGAGATCTTCATCCAAGATACTGTAATCATATTTCATACAGTTTATAAAGTCAAACAGTTTGTTGATGCAGCCGCAAGTTCCGTAACCCGCTTTGCAGCCGCAGCGGCGGCGGCATCCTTATTCTAACCTGCAAGTCGCAAAAACAGCCTTGAAGACCGCTGAAGCCCAAATATAAAAGCCCCTCATGCCGTTTTTCAGGCATAAGGGGCTCGTATGGGCCGTACCGTTACGGCTCGTAGCCTTCTTTTACCGTATCCTTCGGGTCCCACATCGACCAGGCCGCCTCCAGCAAATTGCCGTCGGGATCGCGGAAATAAAAATATTTCGCTTCGCCCTGTCCCAACGTCTGGAGCCCATCGAGATCTACGCCGCGCTCCGACAGCTGCCGGTGCGTATAGGCTATGTCCGGGCAATTGATCGCCATAATCGGAAACGGCTTGCCGTTGCGGGAAATGGACAACGGACGATCGTCCTCCGTTTCGATGAGCAGCAGCGCGATCGAATGCGTGTGCGGATGATGCAGCACGGCCAAATAAGAGCCTCTGTCCTTGAACTTGTTCATGAGCTTAAAAGAAAGATTGGCCGTATACCATTCGATCGACGCGTCGATATCCTTTACCGGAACGTACACATATCCAATTTGCGTAAACTTGAAAACTGTCGTTTCTTCCATTGCTGCACTTCCTTTCGATTCAAAATAGTGTGGAGCCTGGCTTGCATGCGAGGCGTTTCGCTGCCTGACGGCAATCGGTCACCTATCCTTCTTCGCCTTTATGCGCAGCTTGTAAATGGCCGAGGACACGGCTACGCCTGCAAACATGCCGCTGATCGAAGACACGACGACTGTTCCGATCATATTTCCGCCGGAGAACCAGGCAAGCTTGACCGTTATGATCAACAGTGCCGCCGCCGCCGCACCTCCCCAAAACCGCGCTTTGCTTCCCGCCGACGCCGGGGTATAAGCCGGAGAAGGTTCGGTCCGCCCAAGCAATATCAGCAACGCCGCAGCTTGTCCGAGCAGTCCGGCCAGAGACAAGCCGTGCTGCAGCAGCTTGTAGACCGGTACGCCGAAGGCGGCGCCCCGCTCCAGAAACCCGATCCGCTGCACGAAATATCCGGATTGGTGCGTAAACGAATCGAGCAGAACATGGGAATAAAATCCGATCGCGACCGATATGGCAAAAACAAACCATGACGTAAGGCCGGAAAGCTTCCAGGGATATCTGGCCGATAATGCAGCCAGCCTTGCATCAAGCCCGAACAAGGAGGGGCTGTGGACAGCCAAGCCGTCTTTCATGAAATAATGGAACATCCAGGCGAGCAAAAAACTGAGCGGCAGCGCTTGCGCAAACAGCCCCAGCGTCGAATGCCCGATCGTCCGGTGCGGCTCCAAGGCGATAAAATATTCAAAGTCCGGTGCCATGCTCCCCATAATTAGGCCGGTCAAGCTGATCCGCCTCGGAAATAGGAGCTTAAGCGGAGCCGCATAGGCGGGATGGGCAAACGAAAATGGCAAATCGATCCGACTCCTTTCCGCCGCATTCGCGGCACGCCCCTCAGCGCACGCAGGTTATATCATTCAATGAATCCATTTTTCCGAATGGTACGCCTTCATGAAGCCGAGCAGCTGCTCGAGCTGGGCAACGCCTTGCTCCTCTGCCGCCTTCGCCCGTCGAAGCAGCTCCGCCGCCCGGTCCGCAACGATCGGATCTTTCGGCGTTCCGCCCGACGGAAACGGGAACATCTCCCTCAGCTCGGCGAACGCTTCCGCCACCGCGCCGTAATGAACGGCCGCCGCGCCCATCCGCTCCCGGACCGTCCGCTCGACGACGTTCGCGCCGTTCCACTTGAACGCCTGCTCCCGGCAAAACCTTGCCGCAAACTCGCGGGCGTCGGCCACGACTTCGACGTTGTAGGCGTTGCCGTATTCGTCGGCGCTCCGCCGCTCCATCGCACCGATCCAGGCGTCGTAACCGGCCAATCCTTGCCCGAACTTGCCTTCGAAGATGTGCATCCATTCCCTGCCGCGCGCGTGATCGACGATCATATCGAGCGCCATCCGCATCATTTCGTATTTGGAATGCGGCAGGCTTTCGCTGATCGTCGTCACGAACAGCACATGAATTTTGGGGTTGACGAATTCCTCATAGGTCAGCGTGCCGTCCTTCGAGACATCCTTGGCGTAAAAGACCCGTTTCTCGTCGTCGTAACCGTAGATCAGCCCAAATTCCGGGATAAACAAATCGACGCCGATAGCCGGAATGCCGCGGTCGATGGAATCCTGAACAAGCGCGATCGTTTGCTCCGCAATGCCGGCGGGCACGGGCGTTTCCGCGTCGGCCAGACAGCTGATAAAGCCCAGGTTGCATAAATTGCGGCGAAAAATGTAGCCCCCCGGAAAAGAAGTGGGGCCCGCGAGACTGACCATTTGCGGATCGATGTTCAGCCGAAACGCATGACCGGTAAATCCCATGACGTCCGTCAGCGTCAACTCCTTTTTGTCCGTATATTGCACCGCTCCGTAGATGGCCGCCGCCGCGCTCGTCGCCGTTCTCGTCCAATCTCTCTCCGTCTTCGTCTCTCCCATACGACTTCGATCCTCCTTGCATGCTCGTATTCAATTCCGCCTTCGGAACGGTTGCGCGCGCCGTCAAAGGTGAGGCGGGGGCAAGACGTTCCGTTTCGGCCTTCCTTGCGCGGCCCGCCGCTGCACGTACAGGCTGATGCCGACGCGCAGCCGCTCCTTCTGCAGCTTGACCTTCGACCTGGACAGCGACATATAGACGCCCGCCGTCGTCGTGTGGAACAGCTCCGCGATTTCGGACGGGGGCAGCTCGCCGAAAAACCTCGCCTCGAATATCGCGCGTTCCCGCTTGTTCAGGCAGCGGATCAGCATGTGAATGCTTTGCAGCGTTTCTTTGCGCAAAAGATGGCGTTCGGGGCATACATCGTTGCGCGCTTCCGCTTCGGCATGGTCCGCGAGATGGTACAGTATGGCGTCGATATCTCCCCAGTCCGGCGGGCCGCCGCCCGCTTCCCCCGCGCTGTCCGCCGAAGACAAGCTGGCGAAAGGCCTTTCCTTGGCGAAGCGTCCGCCCCTCCGCAGCTTCATGTAGGCCTGATTGCGAACGATGCGATGCAGCCAGGGCATAAACCGGCGGTTGTCCTCCAGCGTCCCGAGGTGAAGAAACGCCCGTATGAGCGCCTCCTGCACGATATCCTCGGCCATATGGGCGTCGCCCGTCAACGAGTCCGCCAGTCCGAGCGCCTTCGCCCGATAATGACGAACCAGCTCGCCGAACGCCTCGCTGTCGCCTTCCTTCGCCCGTTCCACCCATTTCTCCAGCACCAGCTCCCGCGCGCTGCCGTACGGCAAACCCGCTTGTCCGGCCGATTCGGCCGTCATCTGCATCCCTCCTGACTCCGGCTTGCCGGACTTCCCGCTCAGCCGTTCCGAACTATAGATGCCCGGACGCAATCATATCTAACGCAACGGCAAAAAAAATTTTCCGCCATTCGCCATCGCTGTGCAGGTACGTTTATAATGAAAAGTGAAACATATATTCGTCTTTTAAAACCAAGCTATCATTTTTGGATAAAAATATCAATTCATTTGTTGCCGGAGCACGGGCGGCCGTCTTCGGCAGTGAAGCAAGCTGATCTTGCGGAAAGGAACGTTATGGCATTTCATCTGACCAAAAGGGTAATCAAGCTGCTGTGCGGCCCCGAGCATACGGAGCGCGGCGAAGCTTACGTGCGGGAAGGGGCCGTGCGGTGGCGGAAGGCGGACGATGCGCGTGACCGTTATGTGGGCGAAGTTGCCGGCAAGCGGCGCTGCGATGTCGTCATAGACATCGACGGCAACGGAGACGTGAGCGCGGAATGCTCCTGCCTGGCCTTCTACGCCGACTCCCATTATTGCAAGCATGTCGCGGCGGTTCTGCTGGCCGTCCACCGGGACGAGCACGGCGGCGGAGACGGGCCCGCCCGCACGGCGCCGCTGGACGGCATAGAAGTCGCCGGCTCGAGCGCGGCCCTTCCGGGTCAAGACGCGTCCGGCCGCAAGAACGGCCGCTTCCACGCGGATGGAGCCAAGCATCGCTCGCGCGGCTGGTTCGATTCGCGGGAAGACGCGGAAGTAGCCCAAGCCATGCTTCGGCTGCTGACCGAAGGCGGAGGCGAGCCGGGCCGGATCGGCGCCGGCAGCGCGCTGCTGGACAACCGGGAACCGGCGCGGCTGGAAGTGACCTGCCGTCTCGTGCCCAGCGGGCATGTCCATCTGATCGGCATCGAGCTGAAGCTCGGGACGAAGCGGCTGTATCAGGTGCATCGGATCAAGGAGCTGCTGGAGCATGTCAGCCGCCGCGTGCCTTATCCGTTTACGAAACATTTTACGTACGAGCATGACCGTCACCGGCTGGCGCCCGAAGACCGGGCCGTATTGGGCAAGCTGTACGACATCTGCAGGCAAGACCGGTTTTATCAGGATACGCTTTACCGGAGCGGAACCTTCTATTCGCGGAGCGCCAAGGAAGAGCGGATGCTGCTTATCCCTCCCTTCGCGTGGGAAGGACTGCTCGCCGCGTTGCTCGAAGCGCCGATTGTGAAGGTTGTGACGACGAGAAGGCAAGGCAGGCTTGAGATCGACCGCGAGTTCGAAGGTATCGCCGCGGCGGACGCTTCGGCCGACAAGCTCCCGCTCCGGTTTCTGTTCGATGAGGACGGCGAGGAATATGCGCTTCGCATCGAAGGATTTCGGGAGCTCGCCGTGCTTGACGCCTACGGCATGGCGTTCGCGGAAGGCAAGCTGTATCGTCTCTCCCCCGCCATGGGCAGGCAGCTGGCTGAGCTGAAACGGCTGCTCGGACCGGACGGGAGAGAGCAGCTGCACATGCCGCAGGCGCTGCTGGAGGCGTTCGCGGACCGGGCGCTGCCGGGACTGATGAAGCTCGGCCAGGTTCGGCTGTCGGAAGCCGTATCGAGCCGGATGGTGTACAAGCCGCTTCAGGCAAGGCTTTATCTGGACCGGGTCCGGGACAGGCTGCTGGCGGGATTGGAATTTCAATACGGCGATATCGTCATCAATCCGCTGGAGGGAATCGGCAAGCCGCGGGGCGGCGATCTGATTCTGATGCGCGACGGAGAGAAGGAACGGCAAATTTTGGCACTAATGGAGCATGAAAGCTTCGGCCAAACGGAGGGCGGCTACTGGATCGAAGGGGACGACGCGGAATACGAATTTTTGTACGAGGTCGTGCCGCAGCTCGAGAAGCTGCTCACCGTCTACGCCACGGCCGCCGTCAAGCTGAGGCTCGCGCACGACATGGCACCGCCGAAAGTGTCTCTGACATGGGACGAGCGGACGGACTGGCTGGAGTTCAAGTTTCAGCTGGACGGCATTGCGGAGAAGGACATTCGCGGGCTCGTGCAAGCGCTGGAGGAGAAGCGCCGCTATTACAGGCTGCCCGGAGGCGCGCTCATGCCGCTCAAGAACGAAGCGTTCGAAGCGCTGCTCCGCGTCATGAACGGAGTCGGCCTGCATCATCTCGCGCTGCACGGCGATACGGTGAAGCTGCCGGCCGTTCGGGCGCTGGCGCTGATGGACGAGCCGGCAAGCCCCGGCGTGAAGCTGAGCGGGTCAATTCGGACGCTGCTCGACCGGCTCCGCCATCCCGATCAGCAAGCCTATCCCGTACCCGCCGAGCTCGAGCCCGTGCTGCGCGAGTACCAAGCCTTCGGCTACCAATGGATGCGGACGCTGGCCCAATACCGGTTCGGGGGAATACTGGCGGACGAGATGGGACTCGGCAAAACGGTGCAAAGCATCGCGTTTCTCGCATCGATGCTCGAATCGATCCGGGAACGGCGGCTTCCGGCGCTGATCGTCTCTCCGGCTTCCCTGATGTACAACTGGCTGCACGAGCTGTCCCGGTTCGCCCCCCATATCCGGGCCGTCGTCGCAGACGGAAATCATACGGAGCGGGGGCTGACGCTCGGCTCATGGGGTCTTCCCGGCGCCGCGCAGCAGAACGACGCGGCAACGCCGGCCGAAGACGCCGCCGGGATGCCGGATGACATGCCCGACGTTATCATTACGTCATATCCGCTGCTGCGGAGGGATTACAAGGCGTTTGCCGGCCGCGCCTTTCATACGCTTATCCTGGACGAGGCGCAAGCGTTCAAGAACAGCGCCACGCAAACGTTTCAGGCCGTTCGGAGCCTGCAGGCCGAATATCGATTTGCATTGACCGGCACCCCCGTCGAGAATCGGCTGGATGAGCTCCGCTCGATCTTCGAAGTCGTATTTCCCGGGCTGCTGCCGGACCGCCGCGAATTCGCCGAGTTGCCCAAGGAAACCGTGGCGCGGCGAGTCCGTCCGTTTCTGCTGCGCCGCCGGAAATCAGACGTGCTGCGGGAGCTGCCGGACAAGATCGAAACGGTGCAGCGATCCGAGCTGCTGCCCGAGCAGAAAAAGCTGTACGCCGCCTATCTCGCCAAGCTGCGCCAGGATACGCTCAAGCATCTGGACAGCGGGGACGAAATCGGCCGCCTGCGCATCCGCATCTTGGCCGGCATTACTCGGCTGCGCCAAATTTGCTGCCACCCCGTCTTGTTCGTCGACGGCTACAACGGGGGCTCCGCCAAGTTCGAACAGCTGCTGGAGCTTATTGAAGAAGGGCTCGACAGCGGCAAGCGGCTGCTGGTCTTTTCGCAATTTACGGAAATGCTCGGCCTCATTCGGCGGGAGCTGGGTTACCGGGGGATATCACACTTCTATTTGGACGGCGCAACGCCGGCCGCCGAGCGGGTCGAGCTGTGCCGCAGGTTCAACGAAGGAGAGCGGGAGCTGTTTCTGCTGTCGCTGAAGGCGGGAGGAACCGGCCTGAACCTGACCGGGGCGGATACGGTCGTGCTGTACGATTTGTGGTGGAATCCGGCCGTGGAGCAGCAGGCGGCGGACCGCGCGCACCGCATCGGCCAGAAAAATACGGTGCAGGTCATTCGGCTTGCGGCGCAGGGGACAGTAGAGGAAAAAATGCTGGAGCTGCAGGAGCGCAAACGGAATTTGATCGACGAGGTGGCCGGGCAAGGCGGGGAATCGATGTCCTCGCTCACGGAGCAGGATATTCGGGAGCTGTTGTCGCTGTAGGCCGCTCCGGCCGGACAATCAAGGAGTCACGCCGCCCCCCTCCTTCGCATAGGTTATCGCAACCACGCTGCGAAGGAGGGCACAGACGATGCAACGATCGGGGCATCCCCGCAGGGACGCCGCACGGCCGGCCCCTTGGAGCCGAAGCTGCTTCTGTCGGCTGGATCCGGGTTTAATTGCGGATCTGGAGCAAACGCTGCGCGACGAGCACCAAGCCATCCATTGTTACGCGAAGCTGGCGCAAGCGGCCCCGGACCGGGAACAAAAGAACGACATCCTGGAAATTCGCGAGGACGAAATCGGCCACTTCCAAACCTTTGCTCAAATCTACAAGAACCTGATCGGGAGAACGTTTGCCCCTTCCGCGTCGGACGTCTGCTTCGCCGATTACCGGGAAGGGCTGCGCCGCTCGTTCAAGGATGAAATGGAGGCTTCCCGCCGCTATTTGGATATCGCGGACAGAGCCGGGGATACGCATATTTCCCAGCGTTACCGGCGGGCAGCCGCCGACGAGCAGCGGCATGCCGTCCGATTGTTGTCCATGCTGACCTTGCCGTAAACCGCGGTCATTCCTCCATAAACTGTTTGTAGCGGTCCGGCCGGTATCCGGCCGCCTCGGCCATCAGGGCGGACAACTCGAGTCCTTGCATCCTCATGTCGTCCATCTCGATGTCCATCCGGATTCTGCCGTCCTGCAAAATGACGGCCCGGTCGACGGCATGCTCGATTTCGTCCGCCAAATGCGTCGCAATCACAATCGTTTCGTCCTGCTTCAGGCTCGAAATCATCAGCTTCAGAAAGTCGCGCCTCGCAAAAACGTCCTTGCCGAGAAAAGGCTCATCCATCAGCAAATATTTGGCGCCCCGGGCAAAACCCGCGCATATTTCCGCCTTCGATCGCTGCCCTCTGGACAGCCGGCCCATCCGCACGTCAGGGTCCAGCTCAAAAAACTCCAGCAAGCGCATATAGCGGACGCCATCGAACCGGGGATAAAAGCCCGCCAAAAACTCGCCGTACCTTCTTGGCGTCATGCGAACCGGAAAGCTTCCCTCCTCGGTCATGAACGCCATGAGAGCGTATTGCTCCCGAACCGGACGACCGTCCGCCGTAACGGTTCCTTCCTCCAATTCGCCCAAGCCCATGATCGTCTTCAGCAGCGTCGTCTTTCCGCTGCCGTTGGCGCCGACGACCGCCGCGACCTGTCCGTCCGGAATCGTCAAGCTCGGAATGGACAAGCCGATTCGGCCTCCGGGATATACTTTATGAATGCCGGTCAGCTGCAGCATGGCGCCCCTCCTCCTCCCCGTTGATCCCTGCAAAACGAACCGGTTCCAGCATGCGGAATCGGGTCCCGTCATAAGTTAACCCGTATGCGTACGCATCATGAATGTAAGACGACTGAACGCTGTCGTCATTGACGTCGCTCCTGATTTCTCCTTCATACACGAGCCGCTCGCCCTCGTACGCCCGGATGAGCAGCCGTTTCGGCTTCAAGACGTCATAAGCGTAGTACTGGTCGGAATTCTGATCGAAAACGACCCCGGCTTCGTACAGCATTCCGTTGCGATAGCTGTATTGCGCATCTCCGTACTCCTCATCGCCGCGGCTTAACTTCGCCTTGTTCAGAAGGCGCAAGCCGTCGTCGGACAAGGCGACGCTGACGACCATCATCCGCCGCTTCTCGTTCGTCGTCAGGCTGCTCCGGAACTTCAGGTTGAGAACGCCGATATCGTCGTCGGCGCTGGCGCCGTAACCTTCATAATAAATCTCCTCGCTCGGAACGGCTTCCGTCTCGGAACCGCCGGAGGCTTCGGCCATAGCGGGCGCCCTTCCTTTCTCGTCCAGTCTCACTTCTCCGATCATTTGTCCCGAATCGCTGTCGTATCCCCGAACCGCCAGCTTGCCGTCGAGGAGAACGACGAGCGCCAGCTTGTCGCCCGCCGCTTCGAGCCCCAAAATTTCAAGTCCTTCTCTCCGCTCCGCGGAATTGCCGTTCAAATCGAGCTCCGCCAGCAGCCGCGATTCCTGTTCCGGGGGCTGCTCGATGGACAGGCGCGAACGCGCATGGAACTTCGTCACTTCGTAAATGCCGCTCGTTCCCTTGTAATCGAGGGTGGTCGGAGGCGCGTAAAATATCCGGTCGCCGATGAAAGCCAAACCGTACTCCTGCGCATTCGTAAACGTGTAATATTCATTACTGCTCGCATAAGAAAGCCCTGTATCGATCTTTGCGGTGCCGCCTCCGACATGGTGCCGGTTCCGATATTCGTAATAGACGATTTCGAAGTCCGTGCCGGACAAAAAAGATGGATGCACTTCGTATTCCCGGTCGTCCCGCTTCAATCTCGCGCCCGGCGAGTAGCGGACGTTTTGGACGTAAAAGGGCTCCTCGTACAGCTCGGTTCGCTTGCGCAGAACGCCGTTCTCGATCGTAAATGCCGTCCGATGGTAGGAATCCGACACGGCGCCGTCGATGACAAGATCCGCCAGCACGGAAGGATCGCCGGACAAATGATGAAGCTCGATCGTTTCCCGATCCTTCAAGCCGTATAACCGGACAAAGATCGCCGCGATGACCGCGACGGCCAGAACGGCCGCCGGCAATGCGGCATGCTTGCGGATCCGTTGCAACATGTTGATCATCCTCAATTCCTCCCTTTAGACGGTTGCCCCTTTTTTCAGCAAAATAATGCCGTGCGCCGCAAACCAGCCCGTCAACGCCAGCAGGATGGCACTGTTCAGCCACAAGTTGTAAGGATCGACATACGGTTCGGGAAGCCCGATCCGGTAAACCGCCGCCCGATATATGAGCCACCAGGAGACGGCAATCGGAACGAACCCCCAATATCGGCGGCTTCGTTCGCACAGCGCCCCGTAATATACCCCGGTGATCAAGGCGGCGGCCATGCTGACCGTCGACAACAGCCCTTTGACCGTAAAAGGAATGAGCAAGTTCATGAAGTCGGAACGGATGACGGCCAGAAACAATCCGTTATGAATCGGTACGACGCTGCCGTCCGTATGCCGAAGCATGCGGTTTTCCGCGATTTCGCAGCCGAGCCAAACGTTCAGCAGCGCCGCCAGCCAGAGCAGCAGAAAGCCAATGCCGAAAGCTGCCAGTTTGCCGAAAAACAGCGATTCCCGGCTTACCGGAAGCGTCAGCATCGTATAGACGCTTTTGGTCCGCCAGTAGCCGGAATAGACCGAATACAGCAGCAGGCCGAGCAGCGCCGCCAGACAAAGCACAAAGACGAGCACGCTGCCGGATGTAGCGTAAATTTGCTCGTACCGCTCATATTCGGACATAAACCGCTTCATTCTATACGCGATCAGCAGCGGCGGCACGAACAGCGCGGCGGCACAGATGGCCAGCAGCCCGTAAAATATCGCATTAAATTCCTCGTTCAACAACCGGTAGAACGATTTCATCGGCAACCCTCTCTCATCCCCATAGTTGGCAATCCTCTCTCATTGTCGTGACGGACCATTGTATTACACGAATAATACATCAAAGGCAGGCAGCGGCCAATGGCCGGTCCCGCCATATGACAACGACTTCGCATCGCGCTGTCTCCGCGGACAGTCGTGCGGCCTTTTGCGGGCAGCCGGCGGACTTCCTGCTACTCCCAATGTTCGCTGATCAGCTCAATGACACGCTTGAAGTCAAGATTGACCGATTTGGCCGAACGGACAAAATCTTGCACCAGCCCTCTCGTCAGCTCCTCTTCGATCCGGCGCATAATCGCGTCGTCCGTATACAGGACGCTGCCCTGATTGCCGCTTGTGTGCACGTAGCCTTCATCCTCCATCAGCTTGAACGCCTTCTGCACCGTATTCGGATTGACGTTCAGCTGCAAGGCGATTTCCCTTCGCGACGGCAGACGTTCTCCCGACACCGCAGCCCCGAGCAGCAGCTGCCGCTTGACATAAGCGGCGATTTGAATATAAACCGGCTCCCTGCCGTCGAGCTTCAGTTCGTAAAAGTGGAGCAAAAGCGTCTCACCGTCCTTCTTTCATGTATTATAGTCGTAATACACGATCGTTGTAAAGGGCAGACACGCAAGCAAACCGGCCTGTTTGGCTTCAGGCCGGTTCAGTCATGTCCGTATGGGGCGTCTGTGTGCTGCTTCGTGCGCGAAATTCCTGTCGATCGGATAATGTGCCTGGTGCCTCTATGTTGCTGTGGCGCGTCTTCAGTTGCTTCGTGCTCGAAGTTCCTGTTGTTCAGACAATTGCCTGGTGCTTCAATGTTACTGTGGTGCGTCTTGAGTTGCTTCGTACGCGAAGTTACTGTAGTTCGGATAATGTGCCTGGTGCCTCAATGTTACTGTGGTGCGCCTAGTGCAGCTTTTGGCCCTGATGTTCCTGTAGTCCGGGTATAGACCGAAGTATGAACGCGAGCCGGCAGTAATCGAACCCAACCGGCTCGCAAATGGACATCCGAGACGCTTAGAACACAAAATATGCAAGTGGCTCGCTATAACGGTCATCCGCGCACCTTAGCACAAATTTTGCCCCCGCCAACGGACATTACCCGCGTTTAAGCTTCTCTCATGACCGTTACCCGTCTCAAGCTTATTTATAATGCTTCCTAAGCTGCACTCATGTCCGTTAAAGCTCCGTCTGATGAAAACTGCCCGCTAACCTAGTCTCGGTCTGCTTCGTGAGCGGCTGCTTCGATCTCTCGATAGGCCCAGTGCGACGGCCCGACATCCCGAAACGCCGCCTGATCTTCCGGTCCGGGCCGCTTCGCTTCCCTGCCCGTCATTCGGTTCAGCACCGCAACCGCTTCGGCCCGAGTCACCCGGCGATCCGGCCGGAAGCTTCCGTCCTCGTAGCCGTTCATCAGTCCGAGACGCGCTGCGGTTGCGATAGGCGCATAATCCGCATGCCCGGCCGGCACGTCTTTAAAGCCGGCCTCCGTTCCTCCCTCGACGGTCAGACAGGAAGGCTTGCCAGACTTCGCCTCGCACCAGTAAGCCGTCCACTCCGCAATAATCGCGGCAAGCTGGGCACGGGTCATGTAACGGCCTGCATCGCCATTGCCATTGCCATCGCCATCGTCATCGCCGGCCGCCAGCGCCGGCATCGATGCCGGCGGCGCCTCTCCGAACAAACGTCCCGCCATCGTGTTCCATTCGTCGTAAGTGATGGGCCGATCCGGATAAAAGGAGCCGCTTCCGTTCCCAACGACGTAAGGAGCAACGGATACGCCGGGCAAGATCGACGCCAGTCCGCAAATGTCCGGACAATGGCCCGGCCCGGCGCTCGGGCCCGGCGTGCTCGTCGACGTCGGGCTCGGCGTCACGCTCGGATCCGGCGTGCTCGTCTCCGTCGGGCTCGGTGTCACGCTCGGGCCAGGCGTACTCGTCGACGTCGGGCTCGGCGTCACGCTCGGGCCCGGCGTGCTCGTCGACGTCGGGCTCGGCGTCACGCTCGGGTCCGGCGTGCTCGTCGCCGTCGGGCTTGGCGTCACGCTCGGGTCCGGCGTGCTCGTCGCCGTCGGGCTTGGCGTCACGCTCGGGCCCGGCGTACTCGTCGACGTCGGGCTCGGCGTCACGCTCGGGTCCGGCGTGCTCGTCGCCGTCGGGCTTGGCGACGGGGATGCCGTTTCGTCCGGGTCCGAGACGGCAGCCTCCTTCATCGTATAGGCGGCTTTGAGGCCGACATTGTCCATAACAACGACGTTCCAATAATAGATTTGACCCTCCTGCAGGTCCGGCACCGCGTATTGATCGATGTCCGCCTCGAACGGACCGGCCGGCGTTCCGTTCGCTTCCGCAAGCTGAACCGTTCCGATGTTGGCCCGGTCGGAATAATAAACGCGATATTGCAGCTCGTTCTGCGGCGTAAAGTTGTCGTTCGCTTTGTTCCAGGCCAGATGCATTTCCGTGCCGCCCCCATAGGCCAAATCAAGCTCGGCGTTGTCGATCGCTGGAGCCGATATGTCCATGACCGCCGCCGTCATGGACGGGACCAATCGGGACGTTGTCGTTTTGTCGCCGAGCTCGCCGCCGCTGTTCGTTCCCCAGCCCCATACGATGCTGTCTTCCCGAAGGGCGAGGCTGTGAAAGCCCCCTGCGGCGATGGCGGAAACTTTGTCCAATCCTTCAATCTTCACCGGACTGTTGCGCTGCTCCTTGGTTCCGTCTCCCAGCTGGCCGTAATTGTTTAATCCCCACGACCAGACCGTGCCGTCCTCCGCCAGAGCCAGGCTGTGATAGCCGCCGCCGGCGATCGCTTGGATTCCAGCCAGCGGCAGCCGTTGCGGAGTTTTGGCCGAAGCAATGCCCCCCAGTCCAAGCTGCCCCCATCTGCCATGTCCCCAAGCCCACACATAACCGTCTTCGTCCAGCGCCAAGGCGTGGGAACCGCCGGCCGCAATCGCTTTAATGCGGCTTAATCCGGCAATCGGCTCCGGCGAAGTTCGCCAATATTCCGATCCGCCTCCGCCCAGCTCTCCTTGCGTATTGCTCCCCCACGACCAGACTGTGCCGTCGCGGCGCAAAGCAAGACTGAAATAACCTCCCGCGGCGACCGCTTCGACCTCCGTCAGCCCCTCGACCAACACGGGCCGTAACGGCTGTTCCGTTTCCGTTCCGAGCTGCCCTTCCCCATTGCGGCCCCATGCCCATACCATACCATCCTGCGTTAAAGCCAGGCTGTGATACCCGGTTCCGCTGCTGACCGCTGCAATATCGTATAGGTCTCCCATCAACTGCGGCGACAAACTGTTGTCGTTCGTACCATTGCCAAGCTCGTATTCCGAATTTTGGCCCCAAATCCATACGCGCCCGTCCTCGGTTACGGCCATGCCGTGCCGTACGCCGCTTCCGACCGCACGGACAGGCGGCAGACCGTTTACCTTGAGCGGCTGCATTCTTGACGTCTGGTTGCCGTGCCCCAGCTGCCCGGCATCGTTGCGGCCCCAGGTCCATACCGTTCCGTCGCTCCCGAGCGTCACCGCGTGATAATAACCGGTTACGACCATCGGATCGACCGGCGGCCGCGCCTCTTCGGCGGCAAAGACGATCGGCGCCGGCACGCTCCCTATGATCAGCAGCAAACACAAACTTAATAGTTTCCATCGCTTCATGTTCCTTCTCCTTCCGTATTTCCGGCAATGCTCGCAATCTCTCCAACAGGCTAGCAAATCCTCAGCCAATTTCCTATTAACGAAAGATAACTTTTCGACAATTTTCCCGTATAATGGACTCAGAAGAAGCGCAACGGAGGTAACGAACCTATGCAGCCAGTCCGCCAAGCCATCGCCACGACCAAAATAACCGTACCGGCCGCCAGGCATCCGCTCGTCGCCAGATCGAGACTGCTGGACAAGCTGGATGCGCCCGGAGGAACCTTTACTTCGATATGCGCCCCGGCAGGGTACGGCAAATCGACGCTGCTGGCGCAATGGGCCCGCATGTTCGGCAAGCCTTGCGCCTGGCTGGCCATGGACGACGCGGACAACGACGAAATCCGCTTTTGGCGTTATGCCGCATGCGCCTTGGCGGAAGCTCTGCCGGAGCCCGTTCGCCATCGTGTGGCGGAACTCGCCCAATCCGCGAATCAAGTATCGATGCTTACGTTTCTCGACACGCTCATCGGCGAGGCGTCCGAGCTTTCCGGCGTGACGCCGCTCATTTTGGACGACTACCACCTGATCCGCAACGCCAACATCCATGACGGACTCTCTTATTTCATTCAATATTTGCCTGCGGGCATTCATTTGCTGATCGCCAGCCGGACGCCCCTTCCGTTCTCCTCGGCCAAATGGTCGCTGCACGGACGATCCGCCGCGCTTGGCATGCAGGACCTTCGATTCACGCAGGAGGAAGCAGCAACGCTGTACAGCGGCTTGACCGATGAAGCATTGCCTGACGAGCTTCTGGACGAGCTGCTCGTCCGAACGGAAGGCTGGGCGGCCGGACTGATGTTATCCGTTCACTCGCTCCGTGCCGGCGCCCCCGCACAACAGCTGCTGGACAGCTTCGCCAGCGGCCAAAGCCAAGTGTCGGACTATTTGACCAATGAGGTGTTGTCCCGGCTGCCACAGGAGATGTATCGGTTCGTGCTGCGAACATCTATCCTGCGAAGAATGGACGCCGAATTATGCGAAGCGGCGGCCGAAAGCGGAAACGGGGCGGACTTGCTGGAGCGTCTGCTGCGCATGAACTTGTTTGTCGTGCCGCTTGAAGAAGAGGACGGCTGGTATCGCTATCACCATTTGTTCGCGGAGCTGTTGTCAAAGACGCTGCTGAGACAACAAGGCCGGCAGCAATGGAGACGGCTCCACGCTCAGGCAGCACGCCATCTCGCCGAGCGGGGCTTGCTGGAGGAAGCGATCGATTATGCGTTCGAAGCCGGCGAATACGCTCTCGCCGAGCGATATATGGAACGGCAGCTGCGGCACACGATGATGCGGGGAGAGCTCGCAACGCTGCTGCGCTGGTTCGAAAGCTTTCCGGAGTCGTACGCCATATCCTCCTCCATGGCATTGATGCATGCTTTTATCTATGTGCTGACGGGGCGGGCGACGGACGCCGAGCGGTTGCTGAAGCTGCTGGAGAAACGGTATGAAGCGATGCCGCCTTCCGCGAAAGACAAAGAAGAGCTGCAAAGCGGCATCTTGTTCGTACGTTCCAACCTGTTGTTTGCAAGCGGAGATTTCAAGAGTTGGCTGGCGTTTGCCGAAGCTGCGGCGATGGACAAGATGGCACCGGAAAACGAATGGTTCTATGGATTCAATTACAATACGTCGGAGCCGTTCGTCAGGCGGACGTCGATGGGGCTGAAAGGCGTGCTGTCGGAGGATACGAGCCAAATCGGCTCGATATTCGCCGGCGCGCTCGATGCCGGCGGCTGGTCGCATGCATTAATCAATTTATTCGTCAAGCAATCGCTTGCCGAAGGCTATTACGAATGGAACCGGCTGGATGACTGCTCGGCTTGGCTAAGCAAGGTCGAGCAGCCCGTAATGGCACGCGGCCTTCCCGGACTTGTCATCCCACACCGGCTGACGGAAGCGAAAAGGCGGTTCGCCCTCGGTCAGCGCGAGCTCGCGTTCCATGCGGCCGAGGAAGCTTGGGAAGCTGCCCAACGGGAGAACAATCCGCATTGGCGCAGCCGCGTTCGCGCCTTCCGCATCATGCTGCATTTGCGGGAAGGCAATGGGACCCAAGCCAAAAAGGAAGCCGCGTTCCTCGGCATCGACGAGAAGGACCGGCCGACTTATGGCCGCAGCTACGAATATATCGCGCTTATTCGACTGCTGGGCAAGCAGCGAAAGGAAAAGGAGGCGCTTCGGCTTCTGGAGCTGCTCAAACCCCAGGTGCAGCGGGAAGGGCTCGTGTCCGGCATCGTCGAAATTTGTATCCTGCAGGCTTTGATGCACGACACTCTGATGAACCGGATGGCGGCCATGGCGCATTTGCGCGAAGCGCTGACAATCGGCGGAAACAACGGATACATCCGTTCCTTTACGGACGAAGGCCCCGCCATGGCCAGACTGCTCGCATCGTTCAAGAAGGAGCAGGAGAAACGAGGGGGACGCCTAGACCCGGACCGGCAGCCGTCGTCCGCAAAGATCACGAATGAGCCGCCGTCGACGAGCTGGCCCGATGAAGCATATATCGAGCGGCTGCTCCAATCGTTTCCGGAGGAGGAAAAACCCGTGCATCCTGCGCTGCCGCTTCCGGCCGAAACGCTCACCCGAAGCGAGCTGGAGCTCCTCCGCTTGCTGCGAAGCGGCTTGACCAACAAGCAGATCGCAGGCGAAACGGGGTTGTCCGAGGGCACCGTTAAAGTGTATTTGTCAGGCTTGTACGGCAAGCTTGGCGTGAAGTCCCGCACTCAAGCTCTTATTGCGGCTCAAAAGCTGGAATGGCTGGCGGCGGCGCTCGATTGACGCCGGCCATTCGCCCTGTAAAACTTTCGCAATATTTTTTCGCCTCTATTGACTACCGAAAATATACTAGATATACTATCGGTATAAATTGGCAAAGTCCAGCGGTATAATGTCAAGTCCCTAATTCGGTCGAATTGGAAATTACC
>CALAWP010000065.1 GCA_937895345.1 uncultured Paenibacillus sp.
GATTCAGAAACCTAGTTTATATGCTGCATACGGAGACAAATTGTCTTTGTTTGAATCGGCTCTTCGAAAATATAATCAATTACATGCTAAATCCGTTCGCTTGAAGCTTACCAAAGCTGCGAGTGTCAAAACTGCTTTCAGGCTCTTGTTTCTGGAAGGGGCATTCCCTGACGAAACGGAGAAACGGAATGGTTGCTTCTGCATTAATACAATGGTGGAGATGGCTCCGCATGACGCAAAGTTTGAAATTTTGACAAGAGAGCATCAACAATATTTAGCGGCGATATTTGAAGATACGCTTGAACGGGGTATAACTTCCGGTGAGATCGATGGGTCGGTCAACTGCCGGGCAACAGCTCAGTCTCTTGTGGCAGCTTTCATCGGAATAACCGTATTAAAGAAGTCCAATCCAAGTCCGGAATGGGTCGAAAATTGCATCGACTCGGCACTGTCGCTACTCAAAGCGCCCCCGATCTAATGTAAAAAAGCCGCTTCCAGGCGGCCGGATGCCGACGAGAAACAGCTTTTATTCGATATTCGAAATGAAATCCATACCATGATTTCGCTTATTCCTCCGCGGCTTCCTCCGCCGCTGCCGCCGCCGCTTCCAGCTCCTCTTCCGCCTCGGACGCTTCCAGCCCGGCTTCCGCTTCGTCCGCAGCCTCTTCCTCGCCCGCCTCTTCCTCGGCAGCCTCTTCCGCTTCAGCTTCCGCAACCGCGATTTCCTCTTCTTCGGCCAGCTCCACCGGCGTTTCGGCGGCGTCCTGGATTGCCTCTTGTTCCTGGCTCATTCTGATCACCTCCCCTTCATCAGCTATCTTCATTGTAGCGCTTTCAAAGACGCCGGCAAGGGGTGCAAATTGTCGCAAAATAAGAAGTTATCGCGTTTATTGGCTTGTCATTAAAGGCCTTTACAGCACCTCGACTCAAGTCTAGTATAAGGTTAAGACTGTCGGCCGTTTTGCGTTCAGCCGTTAACGGATACGATTAAGACGGCCTGAAAATTCCAAGACGCCCAAGTCCATGGAATGCCCCATTATTTCGTATCGGAGGATATGCCATGAATACCGCTGTCATGTACATAGAATACGGCATACTTCTTATATTGCTGCTTGCGGGGACGGCGGCCGCTCGCATCGCTTCGCGTTTAATGTCCGCAACTACGGAGAAGGAGCTGCACGACAGAACGCGAAGCCTTTGCAAATGGGCGGTCTGCCTGACGCTGCTGGCGGCGGCAGCGCTGGCGGCGCAGCTGCTGCGAACCGCCGCGGCTCCGACGGCGATGGGAGCGGAGCGCATCGTATTGCGCCTATCGATGACGTCCGCCTCCGCGCTGCTGACCGGCATTCCGGCGCTGCGCCGGATCCGCAAGCTGATAAAGCGGACGAAGCAGCGCTCGCTACGTCCGCCGATGGTGGCCCAAAGCCGTCTCGGCGGCCACCCCGCGCTGGTCGCGCCGTTCTTCTGCGCGGCGCTGCTGTCAATAACGGCGCTCGTTATCCAGCTTCCCGGAGCGTCTCCGCTGCGCTGGACGGACGCCGCGCTGCTTGGCGCGCTGCCGGCCGCTTGCGGCCTGGTCTGGCTCTTCTTCTCGACCCGCAGCATGACGGCCTTTGCGCTTGCATACGCTGTGCCGGGCACCGAGCCGGAACGCAGAGGGCCCGGCAGTGCGGCGTCCCCGGTCCGCCCGGCCGGCCGGGAGCGGGCGCATCCTGCAGCGGTCTCGGCCGAAGCCGAGCCCTGTCCGGACGATGAAGCACAGGCCGTCACCAGTTGACCCGCCGTTGTTCGCAATACCTAAATCCAACGAATTGGAGTGTTTAAGAGATGAAAATTAGCGTTCAATCCATGGCGGGAGCCGTTCTGCTGCTGCTCGGAGCCGTCATGCTGCTGAATCAGGGGGAATCGTTCGGCCCCGGGACCATATTCGCCTACTTTTGGCCGTCGCTGTTCGTCCTCCCTCTCGGCCTGTTCTTTCATTGGCTGTATTTCAACATGATGGGGCGAAAGACAGCCGGCTTGCTGATTCCCGGCGGCATTCTGCTGACAGTCGGCTTCGTGTGCCAGATCGCCATGCTGTTCGGCAATTGGGAATATATGTGGCCGGGCTTTATACTGGCGCCTGCGGTCGGTTTGTTCGAGTTTTATTGGTTCGGTGGCCGCAACAAATGGCTGCTCATACCGATCAACATTTTGACTGTGCTGTCGATCCTCTTTTTCGCCGTATTCTCGCTGGGTTCGTTTATCGACGAATTCCTCATCGATCAACCGATCTTCGCCGTATTGTTCGTCGTCGTCGGCGCCATGTTTATGCTGATTAAACGGAAAACCGACTAAAGCCCCGACCGGTCATTCCGGAACCAACCCCGCATCTCCAAGAAATTGGTACTATTTTACACTACCCCTGACAAGACAGGATTTCTCCTCCCGATGTCTAATTATTGTAATGAACAACAACCTAGACAAGATATCGGGAGGGAAATTGTGTCGATCAAAGCCAAGCTTTCCGCGGCAATCTCCGGCATCGTCGCCGTTATACTGGCCTTAAACGTCGCCATTCATTATATTTCTTCCAAGAGCTCGCAGGAAGCTGCGCTAGAAGATCAAATGCACGCCATCGCCAAGCAGCTTGCCGTTACGATCGAATCGATGAAATCGCTGGAGCAATCGCTGGACCAGGAGCTGGCCGAAAGTTTGCGCATGGCCGCCATCGCCGTCAAGCAGCAGCTCGACCCGGATATCGCCAACGTCACGAACGAACAGTTGGAAGCGCTCGCCAAGCAGCTGGACTTGTCCGACATTACGTTATGGGAACGGATCGACGGGGAAATCGTCTCCACCCGATCCTCCAATCCGAACGAGCTCCATATGAATTCCTCGACCTGGGATTATTGGAACACGGCTTTCCATCAATTGTTCGACCGCCAGGAGGTAACGGTGGAAGAAGGGCAGGGGCTGCCGGATTATTGGTCGGGCCCCGTCAACTTTGCCGTCTCCAACCCGAACGATATCAACAAATGGGGTTATTACTATGACGGCACGACCAATTATATGATCAATACGATCATCGAGGTCGGCACCAAGGTCCATTACGACTACGTCAACGCAACCAACGCCATTATTGCCAAACTGAAGGCCAATCAACCGGACATGCTGGAAATTACGGGCTTCGATCCGAAATATTTTGGCGAACAGCAAATTATTAAGATGAAGGGCGGCGTGCCCGTCCATAATCTTGACGTCAGGGGCATCGTGTTCGGCGAATACCGGTACCGGAACGAGCAGGAAGACAACAAGCTGGTCCGTCAGGCGATCATGAGGGGAAAACCGGTCACCTCCTACGCGGAAGCCGGCGATAAGCGAGTGATGAGAACCTTTATCCCGGTACAATCCGTCAAACCTTTTGTAATTGGTCTCGCTTTCGACGCCAAGGCGCTTCAAAAGCCAATCCAAAAGCAGCTGATTCTGCATTCGATCATATCGCTTTCGCTCGTCCTCATTACGATGGCGGCCAGTTATATTATCGCCGGGTACATGATGCGCTCCTTGAATCAGATTTTGTATAAAGTTAACGCCATTGCCGCCGGCAACTTCCAAGCCGTGATTTCCATCCGGAACAAGGACGAGCTCGGCACGCTGGCTTCCCGGGTCAATACGATGGGGCAAAATTTGCACGATTACACGAACCGGCTGAAGCAAACGGCAAGCGAGCTGCAGCGGACGAAGCAGCATCTGGAGTCGTTTTTCAGCCAAACCTCGGACGCGATCCATGCCGTCGACCTGGAAGGCCGCATCACGCAAGTCAACAAAGCGTTCGAGACGATGTTCGGCTGGTCGGAAGACGAGGTGCTGGGCCGGCCCCTCCCCAACATCCCGGACGAGCTTGAAAAGGAGCAAAGCGAGCTGATCGTCAAGGTGCTGCAAGGCGAATCGGTTACCGATTACGAGACGGTCCGGTATACGAAGACGGGCGAAGCGATCGACGTCAGCATCACCGTATCGGCGATTCGGGACGAAGACGGCGCCATTGCCGCCATCGCTTCCATCACCCGCAACATTACGTCCAGGAAACAAGCAGAAGAAATGATCAGGCGATCCGAAAAGCTGTCCGTCGTCGGCCAGCTTGCGGCGGGAGTCGCCCACGAGGTGCGCAATCCGCTGACGACGCTGAGAGGCTTCGTGCAGCTTCATAAGCAGACGGGCTCGTTGTCTCCGCAATATTTGGATCTGATGCTTCGGGAGCTGGACCAGATCAATATGATCGTCAGCGAGTTTCTTGTACTGGCCAAGCCTCAAGCCAACCGGCTGGAGCAGCTGGACGTCGAGAATCTCGTTCGCGATTTGCTGGTGCTGCTCGAGCCCGAAGCGAAGATGTACGGAACGGAGCTGGTTTGGAGAAAGACGGCCGACGTCATTCCGCCTGTTCGCGGGGTCGGCAGCCAACTGAAGCAGGTTTTTCTAAATGTAATCAAAAATGGCGTGGAAGCGATGCCCGATGGCGGAGAACTGGCCGTCGAAATCGATTCGCCGGACCCGAATTGCGTCATCATTCGAATTATCGACCAGGGGTGCGGCATTTCTCCGGAAGATTTGAAGCGGCTGGGCGAGCCTTTCTTCTCCCGCAAGGACGAAGGCAACGGTCTCGGCATCATGGTAAGCCAGCAAATTATCGATAATCACAAGGGCAGCATCGCCTTCCGAAGCACGCAAGGTCAAGGGACATGCGTCGAGATTGTGCTGCCCGTCTGTCCCGACGCTTGATTCCCGCCTTCCCTTTGCGCTAAGCTCTAACATAAGAGCTGAAGCATGTAAAGGAGAGACAGACTTCGCGATGATGGAACGAAACGGCTTATATGAGCGAGCGGCGGCGGCCGGCAAGGAGGATCAACCGTATGGGAATGGCAGGAGGCCCGGCGGCGCCGACGGCCGGCCTTCGCGCATTCTGTTCGTCACGGCGGTGGAAGCGGAGCGGCAAGCCGTGCTGAACGGCTGGCCGGAAGCGAGGGCGATAGCCGCGGGCGTCGGCCCGGCAAACGCGGCGGCGGCCACCGCCTTTGCGCTGGCGGAGGCCGAATGCGATCTGGTCGTCAGCTTCGGCATAGGGGGCGGGTTTCCGGGGCGGGCCGAGATCGGCTCGCTCGTGCTGGCAGACGCCATTATTGCCGCCGATCTGGGCGCGGAATCCCCGGACGGGTTTATCGGCCTGGACGAGCTGGGATTCGGAACGGCGGCGGAACCCGTCGACCTTCGCTGGCACGCCCGGCTGAAAGCGGCTTTGGAAAGCGAAGGGCTGGCCGTGATTACAGGCACGGCGCTGACGGTGTCGACGGCGACCGGTACGGCCGAAACGGCCGCTCTGCGCGCCAGGCTGGCGCCCGGAGCGGCCGTCGAAGGCATGGAAGGGAGCGGAGCGGCGGCGGCGGCGAGAATGAAAGGAATTCCGGCCGCCGAGCTGCGGGCCGTCTCCAACCCCGTCGGCCCCCGGGACCGCGCCGCCTGGCGCATTGCGGAAGCGCTGCAGGCGCTCGAAACGGCGGCGGCGGCGCTCCGCAAACATTTGGCATAAGCAGGACGACACCGAAGAGTCGGATCATAGGAGGTCCTATTTGATGAATATCGCATATTCCCCTTGTCCCAACGACACCTTCATCTTTCACGCATGGGCGCACGGACTTGTGCCGGGGGCGCCGGAGCTGAACGTCACCTATGCGGATATCGACATTACCAATCATCTTGCGGCCCGCGCCGAAGGCCCCGAGGTGCTGAAAATATCGTATGCCGCATTGCCTTGGGTGCTGTCCGATTACAGGCTGCTCCCTTGCGGCGGCGCGCTTGGCCGCGGCTGCGGTCCGCTCGTGCTGACGAAGGACGAGCGGACCGCCCAAAGCGGCGGCCAGTCGCTGGAGGGCAAACGGGTCGCCGTGCCGAGCGAACGGTCGACGGCCTATTTGCTGTTCCGCCTTTGGGCGGCGCAGCAGGTTCCGGGCGGCATCGGCGAAATCGTCGTGATGCCCTTTCACGAAATTATGCCCGCCGTCCGAGACGGCCGGATCGACGCCGGGCTCGTCATCCACGAAGCCCGGTTTACTTATCCGTCTTACGGGCTTCATATGCTGGCGGATATGGGCGCCTGGTGGGAATCCGACACCGGGCTGCCTATTCCGCTCGGAGCGATTATTGCCCGCCGCGAGCTCGACGGCGAAGCCGTCGCCGGCTGGATTCGCGCATCCCTCGATTATGCCTGGGCAAGCCCCGGCGCTTCCCGCGATTATGTGATGAGCCATGCTCAGGAAATGAGCTGGGACGTGGCGCAATCCCATATCGGCTTATACGTCAATCGTTTCAGCCGCGATCTCGGCGAGGACGGATACGCCGCCGTCGAAGCGCTGCTTGGCCGGGCCGCGGCCGAAGGGCTCGTTCCGCCGTTCGATCCCGCCCTTCTTCGGGCTTAACGCAATAGATTTACGCTTTATGCATAATCATTCAATTGACGGCCAAACTCTTTCGGTAAATAATAAACATTAGATATTGGAGGAGGGTGACTAGAAATGTCCATTGTACAGCAATTGATGGATTTCAACCAAAAGTTCGTGGAAGAAAAACAATATGAAGCTTATTTGACGGATAAATATCCGGAAAAGAAGATCGCCATATTGACCTGTATGGACACGCGCTTGATGGAGCTGTTGCCGAAGGCGCTCAACCTTAAAAACGGCGACGCTAAATTTATTAAAAATGCGGGTGCTGTTCTGACTCAGCCGTTCGGCAGCGCCATGCGAAGCATCCTCGTTGCCGTCTACGAGCTGGGCGCTCGCGAAGTGCTCGTCATCGGGCATCACGGCTGCGGCATGACGAACCTGGATTCCAAAAGCCTGGTCAACAAATTTATCGACAACGGCATCGACCCGACGGTTATTCAAACGTTGGAAAACTCGGGCATTCGGATGGAAAAGTTTCTTAGAGGCTTCAGCCGTCCCGAGGAAGGCGTCATGCACAGCGTGCGCATGATTCGCAACCATCCGCTGTTTCCGGAAGCCATCCCCGTGCACGGATTTGTCATGGATCCTTCGACCGGCGCGCTGGAGCTGCTTGTAGAGGATTATCGGGGGGAGAAGTAAACCTTCTCCCTTCTTCATTTTCTTCCCAATCTCATTCCAATCAAGGACGGGGTGATCCTTATGCTGATCCGCAAAGCCGTCAGCGCTTATTTTGCCGCTTTTGCGGGCATCATCTGGTTTGCGCTGAACGCAGCGCTGCATGACGGTTCGGACGCCGACCGCTTCGGCAGTTTTGCCGGATGGCTCGTGCTGGCCGGCCTGTACGCCTTTCCGATCGCGCTGGTCTACGGCTCGCTTGTGTCCATCGGCATGGACCTGATTCTTAACCGCCGCCGTTGGCCCCAAGTTGTAAAACATCTGCTTTCGGGCCTCGGACATGTCGCTGGCGGCTGGATATTCGGAGCATTATTTTTCTCCCTCTTTGGGGGCGGATCGACGCTTCGGCGGCTCATGTATCCAGACGGCTTTACATGGGCCTGCATCGGCACGGCCGCCTTCTTCTTCGCGGCGGACCGGCTTCTTGTCTATTGGCAAGGCAAACGGACCGCCAGGCTGAGATACCCCGTCCTGCTTGTGATGCCGATCGCCGTTGCCGTCGCGATTCTCGTCTCGCTCCATCGCCCGTCGCCGCCGCTTCCGCCGTTCGAAGCCGCAGATGCCGTATCTCTGGCTACGGCAGGAGGAGACAATACGGTCATCGACCGCTTCCCGGACGAAGAAGGCACCGTTCGGACGTCGATTGACGGTTACGACGTCTCCCTGTCGACCAAAGCGGTTCCGCTCGACGCGGGCAAATATGAAGTTACGTTTACCGAGCATTGGACCGGCGGCGACCAACAGGGCTCCTATTGGTACGCTTACGTTGTAGAAAGAAACGGCGTCACCCTAAGCGGCAAAGGCGGCGACCGGCCGCCTTACTTATAGATATTAGTTATAATGAACCTCTGCCAATCCGTAATGCTGGGTATGGCGAGAGTGCCTTCAATGCCGGAACCAGGCCATACGGCCGCCTGCTATGATCGGGCTACGCAATCGGCCAATCTTCCGCAATCAGATCCGAGTTTACTCCGATCGCCGCCTTGCTTCCCGCCGCGGCGGCGATTATGGCTTGCGGCGGGGAGGCGGATGCCATGTCGCCGGCGGCATACACCCCGTATACGCTCGTTCGTCCCCAATCGTCCGTCCGCACAAACCCCTTTTCGTTGAACGCGCAGCCCAGCATTTCCCCTAACGCCGAGGCCATCCGCCATTGCGTGGACACGAACCCGCCCCTGCACTCCACCTGGGATCCGTCGTCCAGCACCATCGCTCCAAGCTTCCCGTTCGTTCCGAGCAATTGCCTGATCTTTCCCGCATGCACCTTTATCCCTACGCGCGCCAGATCTGCCGACTCCTTTTCTTTCAGCGCTCCGGTTCCGTTCGTGCACACGATTATGCGGCGGCTCCATTGATAAACCAGCCTCGTCAAGCGCATCGCGTCGCTGGCGTCCGCGATAACGGCCAACGGCTGGTCGGCCAGTTCCCAGCCGTCGCAATACGGGCAGCTGAACAGGCTGATGCCGTAATAAGCTTCAATACCCGGAACGTCCGGCAGTCTCTCCCGAAGTCCCGTAGCCAGAATCAGCTTGCGGGCGGCGAAGCTGCGGCCCGTGCTTGCGGTCACTCGAAACCCGCGGCCTATGCGGACGGCCGCCAATACTCTCAAGGACCTATGAACAGCTGCAGGGTATCGGGACAGCTCCTGCAACGCCAATAAGCGAAATTGTTTGGGATCGACGCCGTCTCTCGTGACGAAACCGTGGACATGTCTCGTGGAGGCATTGCGGGGCTTGCCATCGTCCAGCAGCATAACCGTTCTTTTGGCCCTGGCCAGCACCAATGCGGCATTCAATCCGGCAGGCCCTCCGCCGATTACCGCGCAATCCATCATCATTCCGGATTCCTCCAGCTAACAGGCCGAATTTTCGTGCAAACCAAACCTTTCGTATATGTATATCGTATAATACGGCCCCTCATGCCAACGACGCCTTCCCATTTCTGACACTAGACAAAAAATGCGCCTTTATGTATTATTAATATCATTATAAAACATTTAATATTTTTATTAACCTATAAGGAGGACATCATGAGCTCATTACCGCAAACCGAGGCCTATATAAACCCAGTCGTTTTGCAGCGCGCGGACCCTTGGATCTACAAGCATACGGACGGCTACTACTATTTCACCGCATCCGTACCGGAATACGACCGCATCGAATTGAGAAGATCGTTGACCGTTCAAGGCTTGGCGGAAGCGCAGCCCGTCGTCTGCTGGAGAAAATACGAAACCGGAATGATGAGCGCCAACATCTGGGCTCCGGAAATCCATTATATCGACGGCAAATGGTATATTTATTTTGCCGCCGCCCGCACCGCTGAAACAAACGACGGCTTGTTCGATCACCGCATGTTCGTTCTGGAGAACGCCAGCGCCAACCCGCTTGAGGGCGAATGGACGGAAAAAGGCCAAATTCGCACCGCTTGGGAATCGTTTGCCCTGGACGCCACCACCTTCGAACACCGCGGAACGCGTTACCTCGTATGGGCGCAAAAGGATCCTTCGATCGTCGGCAACTCCAACCTGTACATTGCCCCAATGAGCAATCCGTGGACGCTGGAGGGGCCGCAAGCCTGCATCACGACGCCGGAATACGATTGGGAAAAGATCGGTTTTCTCGTCAACGAGGGAGCGGCGGTGCTGAAGCGCAACGGCCGCATCTTCATCAGTTATTCGGCAAGCGCAACCGATCACAATTACTGTATGGGCCTGCTGTGGGCGGACGAAAACAGCGATTTGATGGACCCGGCCTCCTGGAGCAAATCCCCGACGCCGGTATTCCAATCCGACGCTTCGGTCAGCCAATTCGGCCCCGGTCACAACAGCTTTACGGTTGCGGAGGACGGGAAGACCGACCTGCTGGTCTATCATGCCCGCAGTTATACGCAAATCGACGGCGACCCGCTGTACGATCCGAACCGCCATACCTGCGTCAAAGCCTTTACATGGGACGAGAAAGGCATGCCGCAATTCGGCACGCCGGCTCCCGCTCCGGCCGTTCCCGCTTTATTGCAAAAGGGCTGACCGTTTGCAAGCAAGCCGCTTAAGCAGCCAACCATGCCGCATCCGATAAGGGTGCGGCATTCGCATGTGCCGGCACTCGCGATGAAAGCGTCGTCATTTGCAGGATGCCCCAATACAATCAGCACAAAGGAAGGCCTGTGCGGCCTTCCTTTGTGCTTGATCGGCAGCCGGAGCGCCCGCTCGGCGGCCTGACGTCTGGCGCCCGCTCGCCGGCCTGGCCACTGGCGCCCGCAGGCGCCGTCTGCGGCCGGCGCAGGACGCGCCCGAAATTATTCGCCTTCGGCTTCCGCGATCGCTTTTCTCTCGTAATACAGCTTAAAGACGATATCCTGGTTGTAATTGCCGAAGCCGGTGCCGAACAGCGTGACGCCGCCGACGTTTTCCGCGTCTTCGTGCACTGCGATACGGAACGTCCATTGCTTCAAGTCGATCTGGAGATCGGCCAGCTTGACGTCCGAGATCCGCGTACCGTCGATGAACGTGCCTTCGTTGTTGATTTTCAGCACCTTCAGCAAGCCGTACTGGTTGATTTCGTCCCACCACCAGTCCGGGGTGTAGCGGCCCCTGCTGCCGCCGCCGAAATCGCCGGGGCTCGTCCAAGTGCCAAGCAAGACGCCGTTCAACGTAAACGTAATATCCGACGGCCAGTTCTCATTGGCGAACGGCGCTTCCGACGAAATTTCCATCGAAATTTCCAGCTCGACCGGTTCTTCGTTTTTCATCAAATAGTTGGCCAGACGGTACTCCACAAATCCTTGTCCGAACCATAAAATTTTGGCGTTGACACGCTCCGGCTCCAAAAAGGCGCGGGGTTCGTCGAACATTCCGATAACCTTGACCGTTGTCGCCAATCCGCAGGTCGGATTCGCTTCGAAGTCGGTGTAATGTCCGACCGATACTTCCGTAACGTGACATTCGCGGAATACCGTTTCAACCTTGGGAGGAAAAATGATTTCAATGGAATCGGTTACAAGCGTGCATACTTTTTTGGCCCCGCCTTTGCCGGGCTGCATCGACGTCTTAATAATGCTGGCGCGCTCCAGCTTCTTGACGTGCATCGTCATAATTGCGCTGCTCAGGCTCAACGCCTCCGCCAGCTCCTTGACGTTCATCGGCTTCTGGGCGAGCAGACGAATCATTTCGATCCGCACGCTGCTGGCCAGCGCTTCATAGACCGGGAGGGAATGCTGGGATATATCGATTTTCATTCGGGTCCCATCCTTATAAATAATAGGTATGTAAATAAATATACCCCAATGTTAACGACTGCACAACTCCTCTATTAAATAGGCGACAATTGGAAAAAGGCGAAAACGGATGGACCGAAACCGCTTTCGCCGATTAAGTTGCCATTCCTATCGCAGATCATCCGTCACCGGGGTCTGACCAGCGTAAACGTTTCTCCGAGCTTGGCGTAGTCGTCCCCGGCGAGCCTGCTTACGGGCGACAGCTTCTCGCCATCGATCCGTCCGTCCGAATACAACTCCTCCGCAATATGGAACCGCACGACGCGTCCGATGAGCAAGTCGCATGCCGGCTTATCGTCTTCTCCCCCAAGCTGCAGCGCATGCTCCAGCACGCATTCCATCCGGATTCGCGCCTCGGCGACGCCGGGTACCGTCACCGCATCGCTTGCAACGGCCGTCAGACCCGCCAGCTCGAGCTCGCTCACATCGGACGGTAGGGCAGCCGCCGTTCGGTTAATCGCTTCAATGTTGCGTTCGTCCGCAATATGGACGACAAACTCGCCGCGGTTCGCCGCATGCCGGGCCGTATCCTTGGGTTGCCCGTCCTTGCGCTGAACCGATACCGAAACCATCGGCGGGTCCGAGGATACGACATTGAAAAAGCTGAACGGCGCTCCGTTGACGACGCCGTCTTCCGACAGTGTCGTCACGAAGGCGACCGGTCTAGGAATGATGCTCCCGATCAGCAGCTTGTAGTTGTCGCGGGCGCTTTGGGCGGCGGGATCGACGGCGATCATGCGAGCGCCTCCTTGCGCAGCCATTCCGCCGCAGCCTGCGCTTCCGTGCCGGTTAATTGATGGCCAAATCGTTCCCAATGCACATGAACGTTCGCTCCAGCGCCGCCGAGCAGAGCAACGAGTTCTCTCGTCTCCTGCGGCGAGCAGATCGGGTCGTTCTCGCCCGCTCCGACAAATACGGGAAGACCGGACATATCGGGCAGCTCCAAGCCCCTCAGCGGGACCATCGGGTGATGGAGCACGGCGGCCTTCAGGGCGTCCTTGTAATGAAACAGAAGACTGCCCGCGATGTTCGCTCCGTTTGAGTAACCGACCGCAATGACGTTGCCGTGGTCAAATCCGTATTGCTCCGCAGCGGAATTTATAAAGTCGAACAGCTCCTTCGTGCGATACTTCAAATCCTCGATGTCGAATACGCCTTCGGCCAGCCGTCGGAAAAACCGGGGCATGCCGTTTTCCAGCACATTGCCCCGAACGCTCAGAACCGACGATTCCGGCGACAGCAGCGCCGCAAGCGGGAGCAAATCCCGCTCCGTCCCTCCCGTGCCGTGCAGAAGCAGCAGTACCGGCGCAGTTTCGTCCTTGCCTTTGGCAAACAAATGTTTCATCCCCTTATCCCCTCTCCAATTCGCGAACTTCGAACGGCGTCAGCATCGCCTCGATTTGAGGACGGTGCGGCTCGTACCATTCCGGCAGCATCAGCTTGCCGCCCAGCCGTTTCGGCTCCTCGTCCCTTGCAAAGCCTGGAGGATCGGTAGCGATTTCGAACAAAATGCCGCCTTCCTCGCGGAAGTAAATCGCGTTGAAATATTGACGGTCGACGATCGGCGTCGGCTGAAAGCCGCTTTGTTCCACATGATTTCTCCAGCGGGCATGCTCGGCGTCGTCTTTGGCGCGCCAGGCGATATGATGCACGGTGCCGTGTCCGCCGCCGCCAAATGGAACCGGCGAACCGTTCAAGTCGATGACGTTGCCGAGATCGCCATGGGAGCGGTAGCGGACATACCCGGCATCCTCGCCGATTTTTTGCAGCCCCATTACGTTCTCCAGCACATGGGCCGTCCGGTCGGGAGCCGTGCTGAGCAATACCGCTCCGCCAAATCCTTTAATCGCTTTGTCGGCCGGCACGCCGCCGAACGACCATCCGCTCTCATCGCCTTCCGAGCGCTCGACGATTTCGTTCCGAAGCCCGTCCGGATCGCTGAACTGCAAATAGGTTTCTCCGAAACGGTTCGCCTCCTGCACCTCAACGCCGAACCTCTCCAGCCTTTCCTTCCAGAATGAATATGAGCCTTTCGGCACGGCGTAACTCGTTATCCCGACTTGCCCCCCGCCGATTCGGCCCTTGCGGGAATCCTTCCATGGGAAAAATGTGATAATCGTGCCGGGACTGCCCATTTCATCCCCGAAGTACAGATGATACACTTCCGGCGCATCGAAATTGATCGTTTTTTTCACGAGCCGAAGTCCCAAAATGCCTGCGTAAAAATCGGTTGTCGCCTGCGCGTCCCTAACGAACGCGGTAATATGATGAATGCCCGCGGTTTGCATAGACATGGATAACACTCCTCGTATAGTATTTCTAGAACATAACTTCGAGTCATTTTCCAGCACCCG
>CALAWP010000066.1 GCA_937895345.1 uncultured Paenibacillus sp.
TCCGATTATCTCTTGAAATCTATGTATTTTGCAGGGCTCAGTTCACGGATTCAGGGTTAATATAAACGGAATTAATACTGCAAAATAAAGCCAGCTTTCCCCCCAAAGAGAAGTTACCCCTCCTGCGAAAGTCTGACCGATTAACATAAAAATTAACGGAATTACACCGGAAAGAATAATTCCATATACAAAACCCTTTAACCAGGCCAAATTCTTCATGACTGATATTTCACTCCTCCATGTTTGCAACTATGCTGACGCATAAATTTTAAAGCTGCTCATGATTGTTCAATCTACAGGAGCTACTCAATCTTGCAGACTATTCCAATTCTTCACCTTGCAAACCGCTGAATCTCTTGTTTTCGATAAGAAGATCATCCAAAAAGTGTATGGTTTTGACTACTTCATTATATCGTACATGACAAGGTGTTCAAGAAATTTCCCCTTCCTTTATGGAACATTATATAAATGGAGCTAAGTCGCTCCTGTAAGTCGATAGCGCTATTTGAACGCTCTAGCCGCCTGAACTGCCTTTTTCCAGCCGGCGTACAATGCATCGCTTTGTTCTTCCGGCATGGACGGAGCGAACGAGCGGTCAAGCCGGCTGTTCCGTTCAAGCTCGCTGCAATCTTTCCAGAACCCGACGGCCAGGCCGGCCAAATACGCCGCGCCGAGCGCCGTCGTTTCATTGACGACGGGCCTCTCGACCGGGACGCGCACCATATCCGATTGAAATTGCATCAGAAAATCGTTGCGGACGGCGCCGCCGTCCACCCTCAGCGATTTCAAGGACAGGCCCGCGTCCTGCTCCATCACCGCAATGACGTCCTTCACCTGATAAGCCAGCGATTCGAGCACCGCGCGGACGAAATGCTCCTTGCTCGCCCCGCGCGTCAGGCCGAATACGGCGCCCCGGGCGTCGCTGTCCCAATACGGCGTGCCAAGTCCGACGAAAGCCGGCACGACATACACGCCTTCGGTGGACGATACTTTGGAGGCGCAAATTTCGCTTTCCTGCGCCGACCCGATCAGCCGCAAGCCGTCGCGCAGCCACTGGATGGCGGAGCCTGCGACGAAGACGCTGCCTTCCAGCGCATACTCCACCTTGCCTCCGATGCCCCATGCGATGGTCGTCAGCAGCCCGTGCTCCGATTCGATCGCCCGCTCCCCCGTGTTCATCAGCATGAAGCAGCCCGTTCCGTACGTGCTTTTGGCCATGCCCGGCGCATAACACGCCTGCCCGAACAAGGCGGCCTGCTGGTCGCCGGCGGCGCCGGCGATCGGAAGGCGGCGGCCGAAGAAATGATGTTCGTCCGTATAGCCGTATACCTCCGAGGATGAGCGGACCTCCGGCAGCATCGACGAAGGAACGCCAAGCAGGCCGAGCAGTTCTTCGTCCCAGCGAAGCTCGTGAATATTGTACATGAGCGTGCGGGACGCGTTCGTATAGTCCGTCACATGCGCCGCGCCGCCGGTCATTTTCCAAATGAGCCAGCTGTCGATCGTCCCGAACAGCAGGTCTCCTCTCTCCGCCTTCTCCCTTGCCCCTTCGACATGATCGAGGATCCACTTCACCTTCGTGCCCGAAAAGTAAGGATCGATCAGCAGTCCCGTCTTGGAACGAAACGCCGGCTCATATCCGGCCGCCTTCAGCTCTTCGCAAATTTCCGACGTTT
Organism: uncultured Paenibacillus sp.; assembly: GCA_937895345.1. Classification (GTDB taxonomy): domain Bacteria; phylum Bacillota; class Bacilli; order Paenibacillales; family Paenibacillaceae; genus Pristimantibacillus. The sequence goes on from CALAWP010000066.1 coordinate 1,677, forward strand.
GGCGCGATTGCCAGACGACGGCATGGTGAACGGGCAGCCCGGTATGCCGGTCCCATACGACCGCCGTCTCCCGCTGGTTCGTTATGCCGATCGCCTCGATCCGGTCCGGCTCAATGCCCGAATCCGAGAGAACCGACGAGATGACGCCGAGCACCGACAGCCAAATTTCGTTCGCGTCATGCTCCACCCATCCGGGCCTAGGGTAATATTGGCGAATTTCCTGCTGCGCGGAAGCGGCGACGCTCCCCTGCCGGTCGAACAGCATCGCGCGCGTGCTGGTCGTGCCTTGGTCGATCGATAAAATATAAGATTGCTTCATCATGTACCTCCCGCCATCGTATTGGAGAATCCGTTCCCGATGCGAACAAAAAAACCACAACAAAGAATCGTTCCGCTCGGAACGTCGCTTGGCTGTGGTTCTCCGATTTCTCCGTCACATGCTATTTATTACGTCTATTATACGCACGGGCTGAAAGCGCCGTCAACGGGCGCTCTTTTGCGGGTGCCGTACGTCTGGCCGCCGGGCGCGTCCGTCCGCGCCCCGGCCGGCAACCTTTCGCGCTTGGCGCCCGCTTAGCGCCCGCTTGGCTTCGCACCTCGTTCACTTTGCGCTTACGCCCGGCCGGCTTCGATCCCCCGTTGACTTTTGCGCTTAGCGCCTGCTGCCTTCGCACTCCGCGTTTGCCTTTCTTGCGCCTGTTTAAGCCCGGCCGGCTTCGAACTCCCGCTGCGCCGCCTCGCCAAACTGCTTGAGCGCCTGCTTCAAGATCGACCGCGGACATGCAAGATTAATGCGCAGCCACCCTTCGCCTTCGGTCCCGAAGATCGTGCCGTCGTTGAACGCTACCTTTGCCTTGTTGAACATCAGGTCCTTCAGACCGCTGCGGTCCAATCCCAGACCTCTGCAGTCGACCCATAGCAAATACGTGCCGTCCGGCACCATCGGCTTGACCTGCGGCAGATGCTCGCTCAAATACGACAAGGCGTAATCGAGATTGTCCTTCACGTATGCCAGCATGGCGTCGAGCCATTCCCCGCCTTCGTTGAAGGCCGCCTCCACCGCGTCCTGGGCAAAATGCTGCGCCATATGAAGGCTGAGCGTCTTCATCCGCTTGTCCAGCCGCTGGCGCATGCCTTCGTTCGAGACGACGATAAAGGACGTATGGAGTCCCGGCAAATTAAACGTTTTGGTAGCGGCCAGACAGGTAATCGTTATATCGGCAATCTCCGGCGAAAGCGCGGCAAACGGCACGTGCTGTTTGTCCGGGAAGACCAGATCGCAATGAATTTCGTCCGATACGACCGTTACGCCGTACCGCAGGCACAGCTCGCCAAGCCGCAGCAGCTCGTCGCGCTCCCATACCCGTCCTCCCGGATTATGCGGGCTGCAAAGCAGCATGAGCTTGGCCCCGTCCTTGAACAGCGATTCCAGCTGCTCCAGATCCATCTCGTAACGCCCATTGCGCAGCACAAGCGGATTGCGGGCCACGACGCGGTCGTTGCCCCGAATGACATCGTAGAACGGATAATAGACCGGCGACTGCAGCACGACGGCGTCACCCGGCGAAGTAAACTGCTCGACCGCCAGGCTCAGCGAAGTGACGACGCTGGGGGAATCGAGAATCCATTCCTTGTCGATCGACCAGCCGTGACGGCGCTCGTACCACCCTTGGATCGCTTCCAGATAGCTGTCCGTGCGGATCGCATAGCCGTAGGCGCCCAGCGCCGCGCGTTTCTTCAGCACTTCCTGCACGGCCGGAGGGCTCGGAAAATCCATGTCCGCCACCCACAGCGGAAGAATGTCGGCATGGCCGAACAGCGGTCCGACCTGATCCCATTTGTACGATCTCGTATTGCGGCGGTCGATTAACGTATCGAAATTGTAGCTCATGTTCATTCTCCTCTAAACGCTTTGTTGCCCTAAATGATAGCATAAGCGATTCCAAAGTGAAACGGCCGCGGTTAATCCGTCCTTCGCTTGAACGTCCGCAGCATTCCGTACAGCATCGCCGCATGAACCAGCAAGCCGGCAATGAAATAACCGGCCGCCTCCGCCGCGCTTCCTCCCGCTTTCAGCCATATGGCCGCCGGCCAATAAGACGGAATCCAGGCGCCAAGCAGCCCCCAGGCGCCGGGCGCGAAGAAAGCGGCAATCGGACCGGCGATCAGCAGACCACCCAGCTTGGACAACGCCAGCCCCTCCACTTTGTTCGAGGCGAACGAAGCCAACAGCAAGGCGAACAAGGGAGCTTCCAGCGCAAGCAGCAGCACCGCCCCGAGATGCAGCGGATTCAGAAGGGGGATGGAGAGCCCGTCCGCATCGCCGAACAGGCCGGAGGCGCCGACGAACAGGCCGAGGCAAGCGATGCATGCCAGGCACGGCAGCGCCAGCCTGTAAGCCAGATAGCCGCCGCGCCCGAGCGGAGTGACGGCGTAATACGCGATCAGGTTGGCGTCCCGCTCGTCGAGCATGAGCAGGCCCGACATCATCCCGAGCAGCATCGGAATGACTGACGCGAGCAGGGAAGCGGCGAAGCCGTCATACGGCTCAAGCCGAAAATGTAACTGCAGGGCAACCCATTCGGAAATCGGGGGATACAAATAACGAACGATTGCAACAAGCGCGAGCGGTCCGATTATTCCGGCAAGCAGCATCGGGTCGCGCCATCCCTGCCGCAAATCGTTCAGAAGAAGCGCGGCGTATTTGGAACGGACGACGCCGTTCCGCCGCCGATCCTTGCCGTCTCCCGTTCCTGGGCCCGGCGGGCCGACCGGTCCGGCGCTTGCGATTTCTTTTACCTTATAACTCATGCGCCCGCCTCCCCCGTTCCGATCCGTTCTTTCAAGTGGCGCCTGCACGATCGGTGCGCCCATCCGAAGGCGATCGCGTTCCATAGGATCAAGACCATGATCGAACAGACGACTTCGGCCATGCCGGCAGGCTCCCGCAGCAGCCTCAAACTGCCTTCGGTCGGCAGCGCCCAATAAAGCGGCGTTTCCCATATGCCAAAAAAACCGAGCAGCGGCAAAATAAAGGGCATGGCGTAAGCCTGCGACAACAAAATAAAGCCGTTGATCGTGCGGCAGCGTACGGCAGTTGCAAACCGAAAGCAGCGTCATAAAGCTCGAGGTGAGCCCTATGCCGGCCGAGAAAGCAAGCGGCGATGCCGGGACGCCGGCCGCATAGAGATGAATGACCCAAGCCGCCGCCAATGACAGCAGTCCCAAAGAAATCGCTTTGGCCGCCAAATATTCGGCAATGCGGACCGGCGTCACGAACAGCGGATCATGCACGCCTTGGTCCCTTTCCAGCAAAATGATGCCGCCGGCCATAATGAGTCCCAGCGCGCTCGGATCGCTGAACGTCAGCAGCTGCGCCGCCTGTTCCCGATACGCTTCGGGCAGCGCCCTTACCAGCAGCCAGTAACAGGCGCACACCAACACGTAAACGGCGTAAAATCCGTGCCGCCATTGGAAGCGGACGTTGAACAGCGTCTGCGATATCAATCTCATGTCAGCCGACTCCCCGTGACCTCGATAAATATGTCGCCGAGCGACGCTTCCATCGAATGGATCGTCTCTATGTCCGCCTCTTTCAGCAGCTGCTGGAACCGCGCGTTGCCGCCGATGCCGGTGAGCGAAAATTGCTCCTCGGCCGTCTTGCCGTCCGGCCGGCGGTATTCGACCTTCACTCTCTTGCTGCCGTGCCTGATCATGAGCTCGCGGGGAGATTCGATCAGCTTGATGCGACCGTCTACGATAAAAGCGACCCGGTCGCACAATTGCCTGGCGGCTTCCATATTGTGCGTCGTAATGAGCACGGTGGCGCCTTCCGCCCGCTTGGCCATAATCATCTCTTTCATGGCGGATGCGTTGACCGGATCCAGTCCGGAAGTCGGTTCGTCCAGAAACAGCATCTCGGGGCGGTTCAGAAGGGCGCGGCAAAAATTAAGCCTCATTCTCATTCCCTTGGACATCCGCGACACTTTCAGGTGCGCGGCTTCCTCCAGCCCCACTTGACGCAGCAGCCGTTCGGGGTCCTCCGTTTCGCCTTTGTACAGCGACCGAAACAGCTTCAAGTTTTCCATGGCCGTAAATTTCATATAAAAGTTCGGAAACTCGAAGGCAACTCCGATCCGCTCGTAATAATCGGTTCCGGCGCGGCGAATTTCCTGCCCCGAAACTTTGGCGCTGCCTTCGTACCCTTTCAGCGCTCCGATCAATATTTTTTGGGCGGTGCTTTTTCCCGCGCCGGACGGACCGAGAAAACCGAAAATTTCACCCTTCCGAATTTCAAAATCCAGCCCTTTGAGAACGGGCGCTTCCGCCCCGGGATAGCTGAATTTTAAATTTCTCACTTCAATCACGCTTCACCCCTCCTTCGGCTCCGGACGGAAGGGACGCAATGCCCGCCGCCATCACTTCCGCCAACAGCTCCATCGTGCCGGGGTACAGCTCCTCGCCGATCTCCTCCCGATGCAGCGACAGCAAGACAAGAGAACGAATCATGCTGACGATCAATTCGGGCCGACAGCCGCTTAACAGTCCGGCGGACTGCCAAGCGGTTATGACCGGCAGCAGCGCATCCCGGTCCTCGGCAAAATTGCGCTCCAGCTTCTCCTGCGGCAGCTTGCGCATGACGCCTTCGAGCTCGCGTCCCCCGATCGCCCGGCGCAGCAGCGGGTTCTCATCCAGCATGCGGAGCGATTCGAGCAAAAAGCGGCGGATGTCCTCTCTGCCGACGGCTTTGCCGGGCGGAAACGCCTCCAGCATTTTGTCCCGAATATGCCTCTCGTCCTCCTGCAGCACTTCGAAGAACAGCTCCTCCTTCGACCCGTAAAACAAATAAAACGCGCCTTGCGATATGCCCGCGGCCTTCGTCAGGTCCGCGATGCTCGTCTTGGCGAGGCCGTACGACTCGAAGCATTGCCTTCCCGCCGCCAAAAGCTTTCCGTTGATCCACTCCCGTTCTTGTTCCGTAAACTTCTTGGGCATGCCCGGTCTCCTTTTGCGCCTGATAATGATTGTATGAATGATTTTATTATATATTCACAGAATAGCTCACGCCACCCCTTACGTCAAGCCGTTCGAACTGCGGTTTCCATATATTTCTGCGCTATATCCTTACAAGTCGCATTTCTTCGCTTCGTTTTATGCCCCAAGGTCGTACACGAACTTACAACTCGCTTTTTCCCGCTTCGCTTACGCTCCAAAGTCATACACGTACTTACAGCCCGCTTTTTCCCGCCTCGCTCACGCTCCAAGGTCGTACACGTACTTACAGCCCGCTTTTTCCCGCTTCGCTCACGCTCCAAGGTCATACACGTACTTACAGCCCGCTTTTTCCCGCTTCGCTCACGCTCCAAGGTCATACACGTACTTACAGCCCGCTGTTACTTGTTCCACTTATGTGCACCGGAATCTCAGGTTTAAGTTACCGGATGTATCTACGTTTGATCTAATTAAAACAAATATGGTAGAAAGAATCGGCAGATAGTTATATACCCTGATAATAAAAACGATCGTCCATGAAACCTGTCCATGAACGATCGCTTTTACCTTATACAATCATATTAATATTTGCCCGCCTTACTACCCGCTCTCGGTTATTCCGTAACGGCCGGCAGCTTGGCGTCGATAAAGTCGATCATCGACCGCGCCGTCACGCGTCCGGCCGCCGCGGGAGCGCTGCTTGGCTGACCCGCTTCGCGCTTGCGGAACTCGACGACCTTCGGCAAGCCCGGAATGAGGTCGAAGAAGTTGTCCGAGAACAATCCTTCCCGCTCCGCCGTCAGCCAGACCGCCTTGGCGAGCGTGTCCGTCTCCAGACGGAACGCCGTGCCGCCGCTTCCCTCGATTTCCGTTGCCGTAATGGATGCCGGAACCAATCGAAGCTCCTTGTCGGGAACAAAATAATACGGTTGCCCGCACGTTCCGCCGTCAGGCAGCGTCAGCTCGGCGTACAGCACGACGCTGCCCGGCTCGCGTTCCGCCAGCCACTCGCTCTCGGACAGCCGGGCGACCGCCGCCGCTCCGTTCTCCCCGACCGATGCCGGCATCTCCTGCGAGCGAAGAAGATTGCCGTTCAGCTCATATAGCGACACCGTCAACGTCCCGGATACGGGAGCGAGGCTGTCATTGACCAGATGGACGGAAATGTCCCCCGCTTCCGAACGCTCGAACGAAACGAGCAAGTCCGCAAAGCTGTTTTTTGCGACATATTGCAGCGCCTTCCACTTGCCGTAATAGTCCATCCCCGCCCAGGACGCCACCGGCCAGCAATCGTTCATCTGCCAGTACAGCGTGCCCATGCAATACGGCTTGTTGCGGCGATGCGCTTCGATCGCCATCTTCATCGCTTCCCCTTGAAGCACCTGGCTCATATACAGGAACGAAGGGAAATCCTTCGGTTCGTTCATATAGATGTCCATATACTGCTTGATCAGCCGGTTGCCGTCGCCGTTTTTTTGATGGGCCCGCATCACCTTCGAATCAAGCGCCAAATCGTCCACCGTCGCAAAGGTCATGACCGTATCGTATTCCGGGAACGATTGGAAGCCGTATTCGCTCATAAACCGGCCGACCTTCACGTTGTAGTTTTCGAACGGCTCTACCGCATGCCATACGCCCCAGTAATGAATATCCCCTTCCTTCGTCAGCGGATGGGAGTGCTGCTTAATATCTCCCGTCAGCGACACGAGAGGGGAAGACGGCCAATAGTCGATGTCCGGCGCATACGATTGAACGACCTCCGGCAAAATGTCATGGAAGATCCGCTCGTATCCCGCCCAAATCGTCTCCCGCTGCTCGGCCGTATAGTTCTTTTTCCAGCCCCAGCCGCCGTTCTCGTCGTATTGGGCCCACGCGGAGTCGATCTCGTTGTTGCCGCACCACAGCACGATGGACGGGTGGTTGCGCAGCCGCTTGACGTTGTCGACCGCCTCCAGACGGACGCTGTCCAGAAACGCCTCGTCGGAAGGATACATGCTGCACGCAAACATGAAATCCTGCCAGACCATGATGCCGTATTCGTCGCAAAGCTCGTAGAACGCCGGCTGCTCGTAAATGCCGCCGCCCCATACTCGCAGCATGTTCATGTTCGATTCGGCCGCCGATACGATTTCGTGCCGGTACCGGTCGACGGTGACGTCGGTAATGAAGCTGTCGTTCGGAATATGGTTGGCGCCCTTGGCGAACACCGGCACCCCGTTCAGCTCAAAATAAAAACTTGCGCCCTGCTCATCCTTCTCCCTCACGAGCCGGACCGACCGGAGACCGGTGCGCACCGACCGGCTGGCCGCCGCATCCGCCGAACCTTCCAGTCGCAGCTCCGCGTTGAATGTATACAAATGAGCGTCCCCGAAGCCTCGGCACCACCACAGCTTCGGATCGGCGATGTCGACCTGCAGCTGAACGGAATTAGCACCCCGCTTCAATTGAACGGACTGCTCCCAAGCGAACGTCTCCGCATCGCCTTGGGCGGCGGAATCGCCCGAAGCGGCGGCGGTCAGCCGAATCGTGCCTTCCCGCTCGTTCAGGCTTTCGATTTCCGCTTCGACGGTCAAGCTTGCCAGCTCCGCCGTCACCCGGTTCTGACGGACGAACAAGTCTGTAATCCGGCACGTCTGCCAGCCGGCAATCCGCGCCTCGCGCCATATGCCGCTCGTGACGAAGCGCGGTCCCCAGTCCCAGCCGTAATGGTACGGCGCTTTCCGGGCAAATACGCTGATCTTGTCGCCGCCCAGCCCGCCCAGCTCGGACTGGTCGTTCGCCGCGGGCAGGTTGTAGCCCAGCTTGGCGATCTTCGGCAAATCTTCCTGCACCGGCGACCGGAACCGGATATGAACCACATTGTCCTTCTCCTTAACGAGCCCCTTCACATTCGCGCTCCACCGGCGGAACATATTGTCGCAGCTCAGGACGGCCGTGCCGTTAACCGTAACGTCGGCATAAGTGTCCAGCCCGTCGAACTGAAGCTCGATCGCCGGCATCCGAAACAGCTCGCTCGGCACATCGAAACGCGTTTCGTATTCCCAATCCAACTTGTCGATCCATTGCAAATCGTGTTCGTTCGTCGCAACAAAGGGATGCTCGATCAAACCGTTTTGAAGCAAATCCGTATGGACGCAGCCGGGAACGGCGGCCGGCAGCCACTCCTTTTCCTCGCAGGCTTTAAACTTCCAATCTTGCAAAACGATGCTCGTTTCTTTCATGAAGGCCTCCTCATGGCGCATAACTGCAGAACATTATGTTATTATCGTTATGGTATGATTACATATCAAATATTCTCACTAAATAACAAAATGGTCAATCCTAATTTATTGTTATTTTTGATTCCTTTGTTTGGTTTCGGGAGCAAACGGCAAGAAGGCCAGCCGGAACTCCGGCTGGCCACCTCATATGGACAAAGAATCTATTGCCCAATATTTTCGCAACGCGGTATTACTTCATGGACTTCCCAACGCTAACCGTAATCGCCTCGCTGAACGTTTCGCCTAAAGCGTTCATCAGCACGCAGCGGTATTCGTATACGCCCGGCGCCTTGCCGGAAATCGGCGTGACGGCCTGCTGGGCGTTCGGTGTCGCTTCTTTCAGCGTCTTCGTGTCGATCAATACTCCGTTTTCGTACAGGCGGTACTCGGAACCGTTCGTGCCCCACCACATATTCATCGCGACGGAATAGTTTCCGTCGCCGTCCCAATTATCGTGGGACAATACCGGCTTGCCGGGTGCGGCGTCACGCCCTGTATTCGAAATAGTCGAAGTCGGCATGCTTGCGAAAGCCGGTCAAATCCTGGCAGCATAAACCGACGAAGGCTCCCGTGAACCACCCCTCCGCGCAAGCTTCGTCCGACAACGTGCTGGCATCGAGCACCGGGCCGATCGGCTCGTAACGATCCTCGCCTTCGATCGAATAATAAAATTGCAGCTTGTCGCGATCGACCTCGGCGCGCAGCCATATCCGCGCGGCATGCTCCGGAAGCGGCACGAAGCCGGCCGGCTCCTCGTACGCGTTGTTGACGGCCGACAGGATGCCGATGCATCTCCCGAGCTCGTCGTGATGGGTCACATGCAAATAATAATAGTTTTGCGTATCATACCAGCAAATGAGACCGGCCAGCTGCTTGTAGACGGTCGGCTCGTATTCCATGCTGGCGCTGGCGGTGAAGACGAAGTCTTCCCACCGCCTGGCAATCAGGCTTTGACGGTATTTCGAGCCGAGCCCTTCCCGGCCGTACAGGCGCAAATGCCCCGGTCTCGCCGTCAGCGAATAATAGGTCTCGTCCAGCGGAATGCGCAGCGACTGAAAGCGGATGTCCAGCGTTTCCTGCTCGAAGTCGTCTCTCGCCGGTTTGACCGGAAACGGATGCGGCGGCAGCGCGGGCGCCTCGACTTCCGCATCCGGCAGCACCGTGCCGTTGGCCAGCCTGAGCCAGCCGTCCTCGGTCCATTCCACCTTCTGAATCGCCGTTTCCCGGCCCAGCGTATATTTGCGCTCGCCTTTCTCGGTCCGGCACTCCAGCGGGCGGCCGCACAGATGAACCATGTACCACTCGCCCGTCTGCGTTTCCACCAAATCGCCGTGTCCCGCCTTTTGCAGCGGCAGCCCGGGATCGTTTCTGGACGTCATCAGCGAATTGCCCTCGTAATATTCATAAGGTCCGAACAAGCTCCGGGAGCGCAAGATCGACTGCCCGTGCCCCTCGCCGGTGCCGGTATCGGCGGCAAACAAATAATAGTAGCCGTTCCGCTTGTAAATATGAGGGCCCTCGAGGAAAATGTCGCGGCTGGCGTAAATCGTTTGCGCTTCCCCGAGCATCCGCCGTTCGGAAACCGAATATTCCTGCAGGACGAGATGGCCTTTGTATGGCTTCGTCACCCGGTGATCCGTCACCATGCTGACGATATATTTACGGCCGTCGTCGTCATGGAACAGAGACGGATCGAAGCCGTAGCTGTTCAGGTATATCGGTTCGGACCAATCGCCCCGTATATCCGTCGCCGTCACCAGGTAGTTATGCGTATCGTACATTTTGACATAAAAGGAATTGACGACTGTGTACACCAAATAAAACGTTCCGTTGTCGTAAGTAAGACAAGGCGCCCAGACGCCCTGTGACGCGCCGACTCCCCGCAAATCGAGCTGGGAGACGCGGTTCAGCGGACGCGCGATCAGCTCCCAATGAATCAGATCTTTGGAGTGGTGGATTTGCACGCCGGGAAACCATTCGAAGGTGGACGTCGCAATATAATAATTGTCGCCGACCCGTATAATCGATGGATCCGGATTAAATCCCTTCAATATCGGGTTTATAATTTTGCCCTTCATATAGCCCTCCTCGGGAACAGCCGGCGAAGCGCTGCCTTTCCCTCCGCATTGACGTTCGCCGGCGCAGCTTATCGAAATCTACCACAAGTACAAATCGTTGCCCTTTAATTTAAAAATAGCTTCCATAAAATAGTAGTCCCCGTAAATGATCGCTTGATGATGGATTTTCGCGTAATAAGCGGCCGTCCCTCTTTGAAGCAGGGAATCGGAGCTTTCCGACCAGTCGCAGCGCGATTCGTCCAGCGTACGGAGCAGCTTGAGAGCGGCGTTCAAGTAAAGCTTTTTCTCGTATGGTCCTGCAGCCTTGGCGATTTCAATCAGGCCGCAAGCCGCGATGGCCGCTGCCGTATCGTCCTCCAGCTTCGGTTCTGCCGGCTGCCGGAAGTCGACCGGAATGACGCCGTCCTCCGGAATGTTGGCGATAAAATAATGCGCGATCCGCTTGGCCGTTTGCAAATATGCATCCTTGCCCGTACGGATATAGCTCATCATGAAGCCGTACAGCCCCCAACTCTGGCCTCTCGTCCAGGAGGAACCCTCCGCGAAGCCTTGTCCGCCGTAAGTCCGAACCAGGCCGCCGTTAAACGGATCGAATTCGACGATATGGTGGACGGAGCCGTCCGGGCGGACGAAAGCGTCCATCGTCGTATCGGCATGCTTCATCGCCATTTGCCTGAAGCGGGGATCTCCCGTCTCTTCCGTCGCCCAGTAGAGAAGAGGGATATTGAGCATGCAGTCGATAATCGCCCATCCACGCGTATCGCCTTCCTCCAAGTCGTTCCAGGCGCGGATGAAACCGCCCGCCAGATTAAAGCGGCCCGCCAGCAAATTCGCCGCATGCAGCGCTCTTTTGCGGGACTCCGGATCTTTCGTCACCCGGTAATTGGCCACGCTGGTCGGCAGCCACATGAACCCGACGTCATGGTGCAAGCCGTAAAACTCCTGAAAGCAGCGGTCCAGCTTTTGCTCGGATTGCCGGGCAATCTCCTTGTACTTGTCGTCACCGGTTTCATGATGCATCAGCCACATCATGCCGCCCCAGAAGCCGTTCGTCCACCAGTTAATGCCGTCCGCCGCGTCGCCGGACGGGTTGCAGGCGCTCCGGTCGTCATGCGTGCCGTCAATCGTCGTATACGGAATTTTTGCAGCGGACCGTTCGCTGACCCGCTCCATCTTGGCCGTTATTTTGCCGATGACTTCATTCAACCAGGCTTGATCGGCAGCGTTTAACATGGGGCATCCCTCTTTCCTGTATCGGCCATACAGCCGTTGTCGCGTTCATTATAGCTTCCGGGCCATGGCAAAAGTGATCGAAATCGGGGCGAAAATGTTGAGATATTGCGATATCTCGCAACACAAGCGTAAACGGCTGACGCCGTCCTTGGGAGGCGCAGCTTTCGTTTCGCGTTGACATATAAGCTTAGTACAGGGTGAAGGTGAAACTTACTTTCTTTATATGTCAAAAAAACCTTGCGGCCATCGCCGCAAGGCTTCATTCGGCATTGCTCTCATCGGTCGGAGCGGAGTTCGCCGGGTTTATCTTGCAAACTGTTTTCGAGCGCCAGTCGCTTCGTTCCATTCGCTAACGGTCATCCCGGCAGCTTAGAGCGCTCCTTCTTTAACTCAGTCATTCTAACGGACATAGGCGCACCTTAGAAGACGATATGGGCAATTCATACGGCATTTTTCGTCTCTAAGCTGCTCTCATGACCATTACGATTGCCCGCTCCCGCTTTGGACTCGCTAAGCCTCTCTCATGACCGTTACATCCGTCCGCCTTTTTCTTTGGCGCCGCTACGCTTCTTTACGGTACTTCAACGGAGTCGTTCCGACGACCCGCTTGAACAGCCGGATAAAATAGGACGCATTCGGCACGCCGACCCGAATGCCGATCTCCTCGACCGGCAGATCCGTCGTTTCCAGCAGCCTGCACGCTTGCTTCATCCGTCTCGCCGTCAAATAGTCGGTCACGCTGCTGCCCGTCTCCTCGCGGAATACCTTCGTCACGTAAAACTTCGACAAATGCACCGCTTGCGCCAGTCGGTCCAGGCTGAATTCCTCCGCGTAATGCTCCTCGATCCAGCGAAAGACGGCCTGGGCGTATTCCGCGCTTCTGCGCAAGGCGCGGTCCCCGTCCTTCTCCGATCTCCCGAGCGGACTGCGGCCGGAGACGCAGGTGAGCAATTGCAGAAACAGAAGGAGAAGCTCCTCGGTTTCGCTTCCCGCGCCTCTGCTTCTGGCCTGTTGATAGCCGGCGTAAATCCGCTCGACGTTGTCCGCTTCGCCGGCGAGGTCGTACGCATGGGCCGCGTGCCGAAGCCGGAACATGTCCCGGTACAAGGCGGCCCGCTTCGGAAAAGGCGTCAGATGCTCCTCCAGAAACGGCGGATCGAAATACATGATCGAGCGCCGGTACGGCGATTCCGGACTGACGTCGGCGTAGACGTGATGCAGCTGATACGGCTGAAAGACAAACAGCATCCCCCTCCGGATTTCATAAGCTTCCCGGTTCATCACGATCGTCCCTTTCCCTTCGTGGACGAACAGTACCTCGCAGACCTGATGCCAATGGTAGTAGCCTTTGAAGTCGCGGACGGTGCTCATATTGTAATCCCAAAAGATCGGTTCCCGTCGAAACACGACGGGCTCGAACATTTTACCCATTAGGCCATGTCTCCACATCATCGCAAGATATCAACCTTTTCTCATAGACGCCCGGACCGAGTCCATTCCCGCAAACCGCCAAAGCGGGCGAAAGGTATTCGGCGGCCGTCTGGCGTCCATTCCCCCGAAACGCGATGCACGAAGGCGGGCGTTATTCCACGGACCGGCCGTCGGCCGGCTTGACCTTCATGTCCTTGATCCGGCCGTACTCCTCCAGCGTAATCGGCAGCACCGTGCCGTGCTTGAAGCGGTAAGGGAAGCTGAAGCTTTCGTCCGAACGAATAAATCGTCCGCTGTCGATATCGTCCGCAATAAACGGAACATACCCCTGCCCCTCGCCTTCGACGCCGTAAAAGTCCAGCATCAGGCACCATCTGCCGTCGGGCAGCTTGAATGCGGTCGGCGCTTCGTACACGCATCTGGCGAGCTTCTCCATCTCCCGGTCGAAAGCTTCGATCCGCTCATAAGCGCCGGTCAAGGTCGTCCCTTTCTCCATAATGATCGCCGCCGGATCCGCCTCGCTCTTTAGAAACCGGTAATAGACGCCGTTCTCTTCATAAATAGCCGAGTCAATAATGCCGCTCCCGTCCTTCCGGCACAGCATCTGCGGCGCAGAGAACGTCTCGAAGTCTTTCGTTCTCGAATAATAGATCGCTTTATGGCCGTAACCATTCGAGGCGTGGGCCGACGACCAGTGCAGAACATAATCTCCTCTGCGGCGGTCATAAATGATATCGGGCGCCCACAGGCAGCCGAAATCCTCATCCCCCAGCTCGACCATTCGCTGCTCCGACCAGTTCACAAGATCATCCGATTTCCACAGGGACAGACATTTGCTGCCTTCCCGGGCAATGTTAGCCCAGCTGCCCTTGTACTTGTCGCGGAAGCAGCCCGCCAGGCACAAATCGGTAGCCAAAATAACAAACTTGCCGTCGTTCGTTCTCGTTATCGTATGGTCGCGGACGCCTTGGTCGCCCAAGGTGCTCCACAGTACGGGCCGCCCTTCGTTGACGGCTTCCCAATGAAAGCCGTCCCGGCTGAGCGCAAAATAGACCTGTTCTCCGTCTACCGTTCGTTTCTCTTTAAAATAAACAAACAAATAAGCTTCCATTGCGATGCCCTCCCCTTATTTCAGCGCCTTGCGTCTAATGATCGTGACCGAATGATTCGGAAAGGTATAATTCATCCGGTTGCCCTGAACGGTCTGCTCGAATGACCTCGGCACGATCCGCTCCGGATTTTCGAAGCTGTTCTCCTCGTCCAGCGCGTACCCCGACAGCTCGTGCACCTCAATGACGGCCGCCTCGTCCTGGACGTCCTCCCAGACGATCTCGGCCGCCGCTTCCCGATCCTGTACGTTGACCGCCTTCACGATTATGTCTCCGGTCGACTCCTCAATGCTCGAAGACACGTACAGCGGCTGAATAACCGGCAGCCGGTCCTCCGTCTCGTTCACCGTCACTCCGTCGATGCGGGTTCGAATCTTTCTTCCCTCTATTTCCAGTTCCAGCTCGTACTCTCTTCCTTCCTCGACGGTAAACAAGCTTTGGGTCAAGCAGGAGCCTCTGCCGTTCACCGTGGAAACGACCGCAGCGTCCTGATTTTGCCAGCCGCCGATTTCCCATTTCAGGCCGTTCCGGTCATCCTTGTGGCCGAATTTGATGACAAAGCCTTTCGGTCCGCTCACCTTGACGGCTGTCATGCGCAGCGTATAATGGCCGCCGGCCGTTTCCGTCAGCGCATGAAACGGATGCGCTTGGCCGCGGTCCCGGTCTTCCGCCGTATCGGACGCCTCCGCGCTTTCGAAGTCGGTCGTTTCGCCTGTCGCGTGATCCATCAATCGAATATTCCGGAAGACGGCACGGCAGGAGTCGGCGCCAAGATAAATCCGACCGGCGATCGGAGGTTCGGCCGATTCGGCTTGCGGCGCCGGGAAGCCTTCGGCCTCAATCTTCAGCAGCCGGTCGCCCTGGTGATGCATAAACAGCTTTTGCACGTAATAGTTGGGCGTCCCGTAAACTTGATGATTGTTGAACCAGATCATATCCGGCTTCCAGTTCACATAGTCGGCGTTGCACAGCATCGGGGCGTAGCAAGCCAGGCCGACGGCATGCGCGTTGCGCTCCAGGCCCGTCATGAATGCCGCTTCCGCAAGCGCGTTGTAATAGGTGTTGCCCCAGGAGGCGTATTCGCCCAAAAACACCTTCGGCTCGTCTGCCTTGAACCCGTCGTAACGGTCGATATGGGCGAGAAGCCATTCCGGCGCCATATAATAATGCTCGTCCACATAATCCGATCCGTTGTCCCTCGCCGACTTCCATCCGCGCTCGTATTCGCCGCCGGCCGCGAACGGGCCGCTGGAATTAATAATATGAATATCGGGATATTTTGCTTTGATCGCCCGATGGAAATAGGCGTACCGTTCGAAGAACGGCTCCCCGACTTCTTCATTGCCGATGCCGATATACTCCAGGCCGAACGGCTCGGGATGGCCCAGCTCCGCGCGCACGGCGCCCCACTTCGTTGCCGCGTCGCCCCGCGCGAATTCGATCAGGTCCAGGGCGTCGTCAATCCACGGCTGCAGCTCGTCCAGCGGCACGATGCGCTTGTGATGCGGATCGTAGCCCGCGGGCAGAATCGGAATCGGCTTCGCTCCGATGTCCTCGCAAAATTGAAAATATTCGTAATAGCCCAGCCCCAGCGTCTGGTTGTAGCCCCAATTGTTGCGCCTCGGCGGCCGCGTTTCGACCGGCCCGAGCGTGTTTTTCCACCGGTACATCGAGTTGCGGTCGTCGGCGTTCAGCGAGCCGTCATGAACCAGGCAGCCGCCGGGAAAGCGCATAAATTTCGGCTTCAGCTCCGCGATGATGTTTGCGATATCGGTCCGCAAGCCGTTGCTCCTCCCGCGATACGTATGGGCCGGAAACAGGGAAACCATATCAAGGCACAGCTTCCCGGCGCGCGCGGTCACGATCGTCAACCGGCCGCCGTAGTCCGTATCGCCGGCCGTTATCGTCGCTTCGTATTTGCGCCACTCGTCGGAAACGACCATAATTTCGGTTTGCCCATACAGGCGGCCGTCCTTGCTCTCAAGCGCAATGCGGATCGGATGGTCATGGCTCCCTTCCCTTCTTGCATATACGGAAAACCGGTACGATTCGCCCTCCCGTATCGGGATGCCCGTATTAAATCCGAGATTCATCAAGCCGACGCCGTCCCCCGGTTCGATAATGTCCAGCACGGCATAATGGGGATTCCGCTCGTGAATCGGGTTGTCCTTCTCAATCGAGACATGAAGACGCCCGTTGCCGCGCTCGATCTTCTCCCACGCCGTAAGAGCGTGATAGTCGCCGCGATCAATCGGATCAAATTCAAACGAACGGTTCCGAACAAGCTCCGCATACAATCCGCCGTCGGCGGCATGATTCAAATCCTCGAAAAAGATGCCGAACAGGTCGCCCAGCTCGGCGCCCTTCTGCCCGGCATATATGCTCAATGTCCCGGTTTCCTTCATGAATGACACCTCCGATAAAGTAGTCGTTGCCGTGAACTTCCAATCTTCATAGAATTAATAAAATTATTAATTAAATTAATAATTTTATTAATCTAATAACACTACTATAATCAACTTCCCGCCGATGCGCAATCCATTTTTCCGGGAAGTTGGCGGGGCTTGCTCTTGGACGCAAAGAAACAGCCCCCGCCGATCGGTCCATCGGCGCGAGGCTGTTATCATCCGTTTGTTGCCGCCGGCAGACTATGCCGCGCTGCGCTTATTGCTGTCTTTCTTTATAAATTTGGTTCGCTTCGTCCGTGACGGCTTGACCGCCCGAGCGCAGCCAATCTTCCTTGAACTTGTCGAAGTCGGCTTCCGTGTTGGCTTCGCCTGTTATCGCCTTAATAATAAACGTATCCTGCAGCGTCGTCAGGTTGGCCCAATATTGCGACTTCGTCTCCATGACGGCCGGTCCCAGCACATCAACCAGCGATTGGACGCCGGCGTTCAGAAGCTCTTTTTGCTCCAAATCTTCGGGGCGCGTCTTATGAATGTCGAACGCCGTCTCGATATGGCCGAGCGGATTGTAGAAATATCCGTATCCCAGCTTCACGGCTCCGACTTCTTCCTCCGTGCGCCGCCCGACGACGAAATCGCCTTCCATGTCGTAGGAGACGCCCTCTTGTCCCCAAGCCGTCAAGAAATACCCTTCCTTGTCGGTGGACACCCACTCCAAAATTTCATAAATTTTGAGGCGTTTCTTCTCGTCCTTTTCCAGCTGCTTGCCCAGCAGCACCGGAGCCTGGCGGGCTCCGTACGTAAAGGAGTTCATTTGGCCGGCCGGTCCGATGAGCGGCTTGCCCGGAATATAGTTGATGCCCACTTCGTCGGCCGGTTTGGCAATATAACCCGAGTTTTTGTTGAAGTTGCCCCAGCCCGCGTTGTCAATGACGCCGATTTTCTGGTTGACGAAAGCGGTATTCAGCTCGTTGTTGTCCGACGTAATGAACTCCGGATGGATAATGCCCTTCTTGTACCAGCTGTTCAGCAATGCAAGCGCCTGGCGCGTTTCTTCCGTAATGCCGCCCCATACGACCTGACCGGATGCGTCCAGCTTGAACTGGTAAGGCGAGACGCCGTAAGCGGCGAATACCGACGTAAACATCTGGATCGGCAGCTTGCCCCTGGCGCTCATGCCGTACGTATCCTTCGCGCCGTTGCGGTCGGGATCTTCGTTTACGAACCTGGTCAGCACATCCTCGAACTCTTCCAGCGTCGTTGGAGGCGCTTCGTAGCCTACATTTTTGAGCCAGGCTTCGTTATAACCCGGCAGGAAACCGCTGAGCCCGTTCGGCCAAAGCTTTGGAATGCCCCAGTTTTGGCCTTTGTACAGACCGACGCCCCATGCGCCTTCGTCGATGGCGGCGATCGCCGCCGCAGCCTTCGGCATATGCTGCTCGATTTCCGCGCGGTCCAGGCTGGCGATAATGTTCTGATCCGCCCACAGCGCCATGTCCGTCTCGTTGGCGTCGACCGGGAAAATGTCCGGAATGTCGCCGCCGGCGAGCAGCACGGAAAATTGCTCTCTCCACGTTCCGCGCTCAAGCTTCACGTTTTTGATTTTAACGTTAAACTTTTTCTCGATTTCGGTTTGCACATAATTGCCGTCCGCTTCGGGCGCGTTAAAGTTGTTGGCCCACACGATTTCGATCGGCGCCTCGTTCTCCCCCTGCGTTGCGGCGCCCGGCGAGCTCGTCGGCGAGCTGGATGCGCCCCCTTTGCCGCTGCCGCTGCTGCAAGCCGACATGATGAGCGATGCGCATAACATCAGCGCCAGCAGTCCTGTCCATTTCTTGGCTGACTGTTTCATTGTTTTTCCTCCCTTTTTGTGTATCGCCAAATCTATTTATTTAAGCAACCCGCTTGGGGCGGATTGGTTAAACCGCATGCCCGGCCATTAGGCCTTACCCGCCTTAACAACCTTAACCCTTCAACGACCCGATCATAACCCCTTTGACAAAATACCGCTGGAAGAACGGGTACAGCAGCAAAATCGGCAGCGCCGTAAATATAATGATGGCCGCCTTCACCGTTTCCGGCGTCTCCTCGATGGACGGCACCGGCAGCATCGGATCGCCCATGTTGGCGATGACCAGCCGGCGCAGAAACAGTTGCAGCACGATCTTCGACTGGTCCTGCATGTACAGCATCGCGTCGAACCAGGCGTTCCAATGGCCGACCGCGCTCCACAGCGCCAGCGTCGCCAGCACCGGCTTAGAGAGCGGAACGACGATCGTGAACAGAATGCGGAACTCGTTCGCTCCGTCCATCTTGGCCGAGTCTTCCAGTTCCTCCGGAATGCTCATAAAAAAGTTGCGCAAGACGATGAGCGAGAACGTGCTGACCAGTCCCGGGATGACATACACCCACAAGGAATTGATCAAGCCCAGCCCCTTGATCAGCATATAAGTCGGAATCAGCCCCCCGCCAAAAAACATCGTGATGACGATGACCGTCATGAACACGTTCCGGTGCGGCAAATATTTTTTGGACAGCGGATAAGCGCCGATCGCCAGGAAGACCAAGGTCAGCACCGTGCCGACGACGGTGCGGAATACCGTATTGCCCATCGTCCTCCATACCGTTTCCGACGACAGCACCCGTTCCCAGGCAACGAACGTTACATCCTTCGGATAAAAATGAAAGCCTTGGCGCAACGCTTCCGCCGGCGTGCTGAGCGAGATGGAGGCGACGTGCAGAAACGGATACAGCATCGTCACCGATAAAGCCGATATAAACAGGATCAGCACAACCTGAAACGCTTTTTCACCTCTTGTTAAACGCACAACGATCCTTCCTCTCCGCTGCGGCCGGCATCTAGTAGATGCCCTCCTGGCCCATTTTCTTAATGATGTAATTGGCGAACAATACAAGCATGAGTCCGACCACGTTTTTGAACAAGCCGACGGCGGTCGTCAGGCTGAACTGAAAGTTTTGCAAGCCGATCCGGTAGACATACGTATCGATGACGTCCGCGACGGAATAAACCGCCGGCGAATAAAGCGTCAAGATTTGGTCGAAGCCTGCGTCCAGCACGCCGCCGACGCGCAGGATAAGCAGAATCGAAATGACCGGCATTATCGTCGGAATCGTAATATGAATCGTTTGCTTCCACCGGTTCGCTCCGTCGATCACCGCCGCCTCATACATCTGCTGGTCGATGCCGGCCAGAGCGGCCAAATAGATGATTGTCCCCCAGCCGACTTCCTTCCAAATGCCGGACAACACCAGCGTAAACCGGAAATACGTTTCGCTGCCCAGAAAATAAATCGGGTCGATGCCAATCAGATTAAGCACATGATTGACGACGCCGGTCGTCGGCGACAAAATCGTAACAAGAATGCCCCCGATGACGATCCAGGACAAAAAGTGCGGCAAATAAGAGATCGTTTGCGCCACTTTCTTGAAGATCGAAACGCGGATTTCGTTAAAGAGCAGCGCCAGAATGATCGGGGCCGGAAATCCGAATATAATATGGTAGAAGCTGATGACGATCGTATTTTTCAGGATGTTCAGAAAGTCCGGCGAGGACGTAAACAAGTAGACAAAATGCTTCATCCCCACCCATGGGCTGCCCCAGATGCCTTCGGCAAAATTGTAATCCTTGAACGCCAGCTGAATGCCGTACATCGGGCCGTAGGCGAATATGACGTACCAGGCCATGACCGGCAGCAGCATGAGCAGCAGCCATTTATGTTTCTTATATAACCGGAGATTTTCCCTCCATCTCGACGTTTTGGGAGGCTTGGCTCCAACCGCGCTAGCCGCTTCCATGCATGTATTCCCCTTCCTTCGCAATTGTGCAGGACGCTTGTTGTGTCACCGCTTTCATAGCTTTAGAATAGGGAGCTTGCGGCCGTTTTCCAACTGCAGATTTATTCAAAACGGTATACATTTATTAAATATTAAAACTTTGCAATCGGTCCAAAAATAACGCCGGCGTCTGTTCTAGCCAGACGCCGGCTGTCGGCAAAATTATGGAGCGGACAAGTTCTTCCTTCGGCCGTTATTCGATCGCCAGGCTGCCGGCCTCCCGCGAATTGCGGTACTGAATCGGCGTGACTCCGTAACGGGACTTGAACTTGTTATGGAAGTATTGCGGGTTGCGGTAGCCGACCATGGCCGATATTTCCGAAACGGACAGCCGCTTGTTCTCCGTGAGCAGCTGCGCGGCCTTCTCCAGCCGAATTCTCGTGACATACTCCGTAAACGATTCGTTCATGACCGTTCCGAACAAGGTGGAAATATAGGAAGGCGCGAGCGAAGCCACCTCGGAAAGTCGGTTCAGCGACAAATCTTCGTGCATGTTGTTGTCGATAAACGCTTTGAGCTTGCGGATCATTTCCGTATGGGCGTGATTCCCGGTTTCCTGCACATGGGCGGTAATCCGCGCCGACAGCGCCCGGATCGACTCGAGCGTCGCCGCCAGCGTCTCTTTTTTCAGCTCGTCGAACAGGCTTGAAGCCGGAACCATCTGCTGCAAATCCAGATCGATCACGACTTGATACAGGATGGTCGCAAGCTGCAGAAGCCCCAGCTCGACGGTTTCCAACTGCACGTTTCCTTCTTCCATCTCCTTCTGGAAATCGTCGATGAATCGGTTGACCGCCACTTCGTTGCCGGCCTTCAGCGCATTTTTGTATACGTCGAAAGAAAAGAGCTGCGGCTTCATCGGAAACGCCGAAACTTGCGAATGCAGCACGACCGCCTCGGCCCCGTACAAAAACCGGTAGCGGTAGGCATGAACCGCGCACTGATAGGAGAAAGGGATTTCCTCCGGCGTCTGCACGAGCGAACCGAAGGCGGCGCCGAAGACCGGCCCTGCGCCCTTGGTTTTGCGCAAATCGTCCAGCAGCGAACGCTCCAGCTCCTCCCGCGCCGCCTGCGGCTCTCCATGGTACAATACCGCCGCTTCCTGCGCGTTGATGCTGATGATTCGGTAATGCCGGTAAGCGGCGTGCTGATCGTACAGATCGGCAAACTGTTCGCAGCTTCCCTTCAGCAAGCGGATATAACCGACGATGTACAGCCTGCCTGCCGGCACGAGATCGTCGTGATCCAATCCGTTTCCGGCGCCGAGCACAAAATTTTTCAGCTCGTGCGCTTTGGCGATCGTCTCCAGCGTTTCGACCTTGCTTTCCAGAGCGTTCAAGGCGGTGCCGATAATCGCATATTCGTTTTTGAGCTGATGGGAGGCGCCCGTATTGTAAAAGCCGCGAATGTTCGACACCAGCTTTTTCATCGGAATGTATACCTGTCTGGACATCAAATAGGAAATGAGCAAGCCGATAAACAATACGAGCAAGCAGCTGAAAAATATTTCGCCTTTCAATTGATCCGAGGAGGAAACGAACGAATTGACGGGACGGATCAAAATATAATGCCACCCGTTGGAGGACGATTCGTCCATATAAGACAACACGTATTTATCGCGGTTGTTGAACTCGAAATGGCGATGGCCGCGTTCCGTCTGCATCCATCTTTCTGCGACTGCGGCATGCGCGTCGTCCTTCGCGCCCGTCTGCATGACGGCTTTGCCCGCTTCGTCGAAAACAAACAAACGATCGCTTGGCGAGCTCATCATGCTGGACGCCATTCGGCTAATATGCCTCATGTCGACATCCAAATAAAGCGTCCCGGCCGAGTGCTCCGGGGAAGAACCGTACGGCAGCGGAATCGCGTAAGTCAGCACCTCCAAGCTTTGGGTTCCTTCCGTGACCGTCCGGTGCGCCCACCGGTTAAAAACCGCCGACTCCTTCAAGTACTCCGCATCGGGAGAATTGTCCCGGCTCATATAAAACATGCTGCTGTTGACCACGTAATTCTCGTTTTTGAAGTGCGCCGTAATTTTGTAAACGCCTTCATTTCCGGCTTTGAACAATTCGAGCTCCGAGCTCAAAGCCAGGATGCGGCTGGCATTCCCTTCCCAGCTGCTGTGCAGCAAAGCGCTCAGCAGCGATTGACCGTCCGGCGACATCGTGGACAAAGCCAGGTTGCGCAAGCTGTTCTCATAACGCTTCAACATCGTCGTTTCGATAAAGTCGCTCGATGCCTGGAGCCGCAGCCCGTTTTCCCTGGCGATTTCCTCCGTCATCAGCTTGTTGGCCTGCACATACAAATAGCCTCCGACCAAGCCGACCAGCACAACGGCCAATAAGGTGAAGGAAAGGATCAGGTGAGTAAATAACGTCCCTCCGTTTCTCTGTAATCCGATTCTCATGGTTAGCCCCCCCCCATTTTCTGTTCAATCGGTCGCATCCGAAGGATTTATACTCTAAGCATACAAAATTGTACGCGCTTTCACTATTATAAAATTTTCACATTAATAATATCGCAATGCCCGGAGCCCGCTTGGGACCGCGAACGCTTTCCGCCATTTCCACCATTTCCGCTATTCCGCCATTTCCGCCATTTCCGCTATTCCGCCACTTCCGCCATTTCCGCCATTCGCTCGTTAAATCTCGTCCCTCCGCAGCTTTAACGAACCTGACAATCACTAAGAGCGCCAATATTACAATTTTGAAAATGTAACGAACCCAGTCGGCGCTATTACCCTATTTTGGCCTTCATTCAGTCATTTTAGGGCAAATAAGCCCGATGGTGTTCGTTAGAATCCGAGGTTCCTTGTTTTGAGGCGAATAAGCTCGCTCAGATTCGTTGCATTCTTCGCCGCAGCTTTAACGAACCTGACGATCGCTAAGAGCGCCAATAAAAATAAGCTGCCCCAAGACCTTGCCGGCCTTCGGAACAGCTTCCATCCTCACGGTGCTTATCGAAATAACTGCCGCTCTAACCTTCCGCTTCAAGCCGTCCCAAGCGCAGCGCTCAGTCCTCCACGCTAAACGTTACATTTCTTGCGAACCCGTTTACTTGTGCCGGCATACATAGTCATCCTTTCGATCGGAGCCAACCCGCAACGCGCGGCGGCTGCGTGTATTGTCACCCCCATTGTGGTTCATTCGGACGCTTATGCGCCATTGCAATTTTTTATGATTCGTTGCACAATCGTTTGTTGCGGCTTATTCGTACCAATCATCCGGGATCATTTCCCGCTCCCGCTCCAGCAGCTCCCGAATAATGTTGTCCGCGTCACCGATGGAATTGACCAGCGGGTCGGTCATCATCGCCCTTCTCAGCTTCGCGAAGCTCCGCTCCACAACGGCTTCCGCGGTAAGCTCATGCGTATCCAGCACCAGCTCCTGCATGCCGCGGATCCCCCTTGGCATTTCGCCGACGCGAAGCGGCTTGACCCCATCCATGCTCACTTCGCACAGCAGCTCGAGAAAAGCGTCGTCGTTCATGTTCGTCACCGCGCCGTTATTGCGAGTATTGATGAAGAAGCGCTTGCCCAGATTGCCCGCCATGCTTTCGATAATATCGGTGGCGTGGTCGGGTCCCAATACCTTCATATAGTCGGAAATCGGCGTTCGTCCGGTCAGAAAGCCGTCCACCTGCTCCCACATTTCTTCATGGCGCTTGTACCGGTCCTCGGTTTCCCATATTTTTAACGGCGGAATGGCGTCCTTCGTCTTGCCGAGGCCTTGCCAATAGCGGACATATTCTTTCGTGTGAGCCGTACAGGTCGGGATATAGCCGAAAATATCGTACAGCTCGTACGTAATCGCATCATTGTAAAGCGCCTTCGCTCCCGTATCGCCGCCGTTGTTTTCCGTTCCCGCCGATTTTCTTAAAGCCTCGGCAATTTCGGGCATAACGTCGACGCCCTCAACCTCCGCCTTCAACAGCCACGTAAAATGATTGACGCCGGCTACCCGAAAATCGAATTTCCGGTCGATCTCTTCGTTAAATTGATTCGGATGCGAAATGATGCCAGCCCGAACGGCGTAATCGGCTTTTTTGTACGGCATATGATGACTGTCGCACAGCGCAAAAGATTTCAGCTTCGGCGCATAGCGGCTAAGCGCGATGCCGTGAACGGTCGACGGATTGATGTAATTGATCACCCAGGCATCGGGACACAGCTCCTCGATATCCTTGACGCATGCCATAATGACCGGCAGCTCGCGCATCGCCCGAAATATGCCGCCGGGGCCGATCGTATCGCCGGAACACATCCGGATGCCGTATGTTAAGGAAACCTCGCAATCGATGCCGCGGTATTTGACCGAGTTCTCGGCAAAGCTGAGCACAACGAAATCCGCTCCCCGCAGCACCTGCCTCCGGTCTGTCGAGCCTTCCACCTTGAGGGATACGCCGTTGTCGGCGGCAACCATCCGGGCGAGGCTCACCATTTTGTTCAACCGTTCCTCATTCGTATCCACCAGCGCCAGCGTGCCTTGATTCAAATACGGCGAGTGGACCATTTGCCAGATCGATTGACGGCCAAAAAACAAGCTGCCCGCCCCGATCACGACAACTTTAGGCTGTGCAACGTTCTTTTCGCTCATCTTTCATCCTCCTAATCGAGATATACCCTCATTATAGGAAAATGGCCGAAAAGAAGAATATTAGATAGTTGCGGATATATGTCAAATCGTACGATGATTACTTAAGGATTTCATCAGTGTTATACTGGAACTAAGCTCATCATGTCAGACAGTTAATCACTGGCGCGGAAATGGGGCGGGATGCGGATATGATGAAACAACACAAAACGGCGGACGTAGAGCTTCTGAACGATTTGTCTGAATTTATATCGGTTCGCATGAAGTCGTTTCGGGAGCAGTCGCATGACGGCCGCTGGTTCGAGCATAAATCTCACGGCGATTACGACCTTTGGTTCATTCAAGCCGGCACCGTACGGCTTGCGGTTGACGGGGCGGAGCATATTGCGGGTCCGGGAGACGTCGTCTTTTTTTATCCCGGCATTCCATATATGGCTTCCGCTTCCCGCGAAGGCTGCCGGTTTGTTTACGTCCATTTCGACTTCGGCATCGGCAGCCAGCAGCGCATATTAGACGATTTTCCGCTGGCCGGCGTTATTTCCCGGGAACTGATCCGCGAAGAAGCCGAGCTGTTCGGCAAAGCCAGTCTTTCAACGGCTGCGCAAAGCGCCGCGCCCGGAAACCGGTTATATGTAAAAGGCTGCCTGACGGCCGTACTGGCCAAAATGATCGAATTGCACGGGCAAGGCCGTTATGCCGGCACGTTCCGGAACGGAGGGGCAAAGCGCCTTTCCGGGAGAAGCCTCGACGTCCTGCAGCCGGTATTCCAGCATATCCATCAACGTCTGCACGAACCGATCAAAATGAAGGAGCTTGCATCCCTTGTCGGCATATCCGAAAAATATTTTATTACCTATTTCAAAAAGGCGCTGGGCATTACGCCGGGGCAATATATATATCAGATCCGGATGAACCGGGCAAAGGACTATTTGCACGCCAGATCGTATTCCGTTCAGCAAATCGCCGCTCTTCTCGGTTATCCCGATTCCTTCACCTTCTCCAAAGCGTTTAAAAAATATTACCGCGTCCCCCCTTCGAAGTTCGAGTAACAGATCGGTTATTGCGCGATGAAGCCTCGTCCGCCTTTGCGCCGGCCAGCGCCATTAGCCGGCGAATATAATCGTACGCCGCAGGTACAAGCGAACAAGTTCTTCCTGGCTAAAGTGAATATATTAGTGTATTCAAGCTAAGGAGTGATGACTTATCGCGACATTCAGAGCCAGCTTGCGAGGCAGGAACGAGGTCCCGCCGGTCCGCACGAATGCATCCGGCTTTGCCGTGTTTAAGGAATTTCTGCGCAAAGACAGCTCAAGCTCAGGCAACGGCAATGGCAACGGCATCGGGAGCGGCGCGGTCCCCAGCGGCGGCGGCAACGGCGGCGGCATCGGAAGCGGCGCGGTCCCCAGCGGCGGCAATGGCGGCGGCGGCATCGGAAGCGGCGCAGTCCCCAGCGGCGGCGGCAATGGCGGCGGCATCGGAAGCGGCGCAGTCCCCAGCGGCGGCGGCAATGGCGGCGGCATCGGAAGCGGCGCGGTCCCGATCAGCAGCAATGCGAATCAAATCGGAACCGGCGTTACCGTCAACCGACATCTGCGGCTCAAGTTCCGACTTCGGCTTCTCAACATCAGACGCGTGACGGAGGCCCATATTCATCTGGGACAGCCGGGAACGAACGGTCCCGTCGTCGCTTATCTGTACGGACCGAACAGCCGCGGCGCCGTCTTCTATAACGGATCCGTAACCGGCACGCTTCAAGACAGCGATCTGGTCGGTCCGCTCGCCGGAACCTCCATCGTCCGGCTGGTTCGCGAGATCAACCGCGGCAACGCCTATGTCAATGTTCTGACTCGCACATACCCCGGCGGCGAAATTCGCGGTCAAATCCGCTGATGGATCGGGACAACTAAAAAGCAGCGGTCGAGGGCCTTCAACTGCCCTGACTGCTGCTTTCGCACAACAAATACTTTGGCTTCCTCTCGCGGTTACCCTCTTAAATATTTAATCAGATCGAATCCGTATACCGATGCAACCGTAAAGGTAACGGTCCATATCGCTAAACTGACGGTCATCCATATGAGCGCGCCCATCTTTCGCGCCCCGAACAGAATGGCGATAAATACCGCGATATGCGAGCCGATCAGCAGAGGCCCTAGCAGCGACATACCCGGCAGCCCGTAGCGATTCCACAAACGAACGGCTCTCTGGCTTCGCTTCGACTGCTGTCCCTCCTCGCCTTTCCTTCGGTTTCTCCACTGCTTGAATTTGTCAAAGAATAAAATTAGCAAATAGACGGTGGACAAATTGCCCGCGAATGCCATCAGCCCCGTCAACCAAGGGTTCATTCCCGCCACGATGCTGACCGGTATGACGACCGCAATTTCGACCCAAGGAATTGCGCCGAGCACAAACACAAGGATATACTTCCATATTTCTGTCAAAATCTCCATTCCACTCGTCCCCCCTATGTTGCCGGCCGGCGATGCAGCAACTGCGTTATTTCAACCTGACTTAAATTTTGTAAGCCTTCATCGCTTTGCGAATCTCTTTCCAGCTTGGGCGTTTGCCGTACATCAGTACGCCGGTGCGGTAAATTTTCGCGCTCACGTAGACCGAGATATAGATGGCCACAAGCAGCAGCCCGATCGAAACGAGCACTTCCCAGGTCGCCGGATCGGTCAATCCAAGCCGCAGCACCATAACGAACGGCGAGAACAGCGGAATGAACGATGTCGCCTTCACCAAAATGCTGTCCGGCGTGCTAATGCTGAAGATGGCGATATAAAAGCCGGCCAGCGAAATAATCGTCATCGGCATGACCGCCTGCCCCAGATCCTCGGTGCGGCTTACAATGGAGCCCACCGCGGCATACAGCGTCGCGAACAGGAAGAAGCCGGTAAGGAAAAAGATGAGCGAATATATGAGAAGCATCGGGTCGACCGTCGACAGGTTGATGTTCAGATCGGTCAACGTTTCGCGGTTATGCGGCAGCGATACGTTCAGCACGATGACGGCAACATAGACCGCGATTTGAAGCATGACGATGACGAACATCCCGAATATTTTGCCGAACATGCTCTTCAGCGGAGCTACGCTTGTAATCAAAATTTCCATGACGCGGGAGCTCTTCTCCGCCGTAATTTCCGAGGCGATCATCTGCCCCGAAATCATGACGGCCATGAACAAGAAGATAATGATGAAATAGACGAGTCCCATATTGACGCCTTGTTCCTCTTCCGACTTGCCCTCCCCGCCTTCGGCGGTGGAAATTTGGTGCGCCGAAATTTCGATCGGCGCATTCAGCACCGCCATCTGCTCGCTCGTCAGTCCCGCGTCCTGCAGCACCGCGGTCTGGCGAATGATTTGCAGCGCGTTTTGGAGCATGGACGGAATCTTATAATCCATCAACTTCTCGGAATTGTACGTGACGACGGGAAAGCCGCTTGCCGTCATGTCGCCGAACGTGAGATACCCGGAGATAGTTTCGTCTTTGATCGCTTGCTTCAGCAGCTTCTCGTTGGCCGCGGCGTCCTCTTGATCCGCATACGACACCAGCTTTACGCCGGAATCGCTTTGCGCTTCGAAATAGGCCTTAAGCCCGTTGCCGGTGACGGTTCCGGCATCGTCCTCTCCGGCCTGGATATAGCCGATCGAGGTCGTTTTGTCGCCGCCGCCGCTAAATTGCGTGGCGAAATAAGGAATGTTGATCGCGATGCTAAGCAATAAGGCCAATACGAGCGTGGAAATAATAAACGCTTTGCCTCTGACTTTGTTCCTGACCGTGAAGCTGACGACTGTCCAAAAACTATTCATGGCGCTCACCTACCGTTTTAATAAAGATTTCGTTCAAAGTCGGTTCCTTGATTTCGAATCGGGTAATCGCGGACTGCTCCATCGCGAAACGCAATATTTCGCTTCCGGCCGCTTCGTTGCGGATGCCGATCTCATAGACGTTCTCGTGTCGGATGACGCCCGTCACGCCGGAAATTCCCTCCAGGCCGCGCACCTCCGATTCCGTGCCGAGCAAGACGCGCTCCTTCGGAAAGCGGCTCTTGATTTCCTTCAGGTTGCCCTGCAGCACGGCATTGGAGCGGTGCAAAATCGTAATGTTGCGGCAGAGCTCCTCGACGTGTTCCATGCGATGCGTGGAAAACAGGAAGCTGGTGCCCGCATCGCGAAGCTCCTTGACCGTCGCCTTCAGCAGTTCGACGTTGACCGGATCCAGTCCGCTGAACGCTTCGTCCAGAATGACAATGGACGGTCGATGCAGGATGGCCGCGATAAACTGGATTTTTTGCTGATTGCCCTTGGACAGCTCCTCCACTCTTTTGTTGTAGTTTTCCGGCACTTCAAACCGCTCCAGCCATTGCTTCAAGCTGCTGTCGGCATCCTTCCTGGACATGCCGCGCAGCTGAGCCAAGTATATCAGCTGCTCGCTCACCCGCACCTTCGGATACAAGCCTCTCTCTTCGGGAAGATATCCCATCATGCTCATTTGTTCGTTGCTGTAGCCTTTGCCGTGATAGCGGATCGTTCCGCCGTCGGGATATATCAGCCCCAGCACCATACGCATCGTTGTCGTCTTGCCTGCCCCGTTGGCGCCGAGCAATCCGTATATTTCGCCTTTGTCCACCTCAAAGCTGATGCCGTTTACGGCAGTTTTGTCCCCGTATTGCTTGACCAGGTTTTCTACTTCCAATGATTTCATGGTCTCATTCCTCTCGTTTCGTTTACTCGAATGCCCAATCCGTGCTGCTCCATCAGCGCGCCCATAATATCGTCCAGCTCCAGCGGCGATCTGCTGACGATACTGAGCCCTTCCGCTTCAAGCCAACGCTCCGCCTCCAGCGCCTTGCTTGTCGTCACCCGATAGGTCGTTCCGCCGGCGGGTTCAAGTCCGCTTAAGCCCGGCAGCTCGGACAGCCTCGATCCGTTTAACCCTTCACCGCTTACGTAGAACGTAAACCAGCCTCGGAACAGCTCATCTTTTTCATATACGCCGAGCACCTTGCCTTGAACCATAAATACGATATAGTCGGCAAGCCGTTTCACTTCTTCAATAATATGGGTAGACATGAGCACCGTCCGTTCTCCTTGATCCATATAACGATGCAGCATATCGATCATCGTTTTCCACGCCATAGGATCCAGGCCGGAGGACGGCTCGTCGAGCAGCAGCAGCTCCGGATTATGAGCCATCGCCAGCGTAAATTCGAATTTTCTGCGCATGCCTTTGGACATTTTGCCCAGGGCGATTTCGTCGTTGATTTGAAATACTCTCAGCATTTCCCGATACCGGTTGGCATCCCAGCTGTCGTACCAATTGCTGTGGAACTCCGCTTTGTCATGCGCCTTCCAGTTGTCGTCCAATTGCGAATCGCTTTCCGGCAAATAACCGATGCGCTGCTTCAACTGCTCGTCGCAGCCCATGTCGCCTTGCCGCCCCAGCAAAGCGATATGCCCTTTCGTCGGCTTGACCAATCCGAGCGCCATTCGGAACAACGTGCTCTTGCCGCTGCCGTTGGGCCCTACGATTGCGGTAATCATCCCTTTCGGGATGTCCAGCGTAACGGGCCCAAGCCGAAAGTTCAGTCTTTTGTGCTCGATCTCTTCAAATTGTATGGCCGGTCTGTCCGTCATGTCGCTCTGCCTCCCCCGCCGTAATGTTTCGTTAAAGTCTCTTCAAACAATTGCTGCAACTCCTCGGCGCTGCACTGCACTCTCTTGCCGGCCGCGACCGCTTGCTCCATCGCCTCGAGCACGGAGGCCAGACGGTGCCGGTCGCGTTCCCCCGCGCCGACCTGAGCTACGAAGGTGCCCGTTCCTTGTCTTGTGCGAAGCAGCCCTTCCGCCTCCAGATCGCTGTAAACCCTCTTCACCGTTATGACGCTGCATTTCAACGTCTGGGCCAACTCCCGGATCGAAGGCAGCATCGCCCCTTCTTCCAGTTGACCGCTTAAGATGAGCGCCCGCAGCTGAACCTCGATCTGATGATACAGCGGCTCGGCGCTCTGTTCATTGATTTGGATCGGCAGCAGCATCGTTCAGCCCTCCTTTTACGCCGCGTCTGCCGCGCGCGCCCCGATTCCAGCATGTTACGAACCGTAGCTTCTCGTTCGAATCCGCTTCTCCATGCTCCCGACAGTGAACGCGACGGTAACGGCCGCAACGGCCAGGCTGGCCAAAGGCAAATACCATGCTCCGCTGTCGATGGCCATATAGCTGTCGTAGACCAGACTTTTGCGGGTAACGGCCGTGTACAGAATCGCCCCGAGCAATACGACAATGACGACGACCAGACATACGATAAAGTACGCTTTGCCGGACATGCTGACTTCGCTGTACAAGTACAGCATGGCGGTGCAGAATCCGATGCCGATCCAGAAAGCGGAGTGAAGCGCAAATGTAACCGGATCGATCTGTTCCGTCAACGTTCGAATGCCAAGGTAATAAATCAAATAAAACAAGGTTTGCGCCGGGAGCGCGTTAACAAGATAGGCCAGCAGCTTGCCTCTGGCGATTTGCCCGGCCGTGATCGGCAGCGTCCGCCAGTAAGCCAGCTTCTGCGTGTAGACGTCCGTTCTCCAATAAAAGGCCCTCGACTGCAAAGCCATCAATCCGAGCAGCGGGACAAGCGTAACGGTCAGAAAATCGACGGTCCAGTTGATCGGAATCTCGGCCTCTCCTTTCATCGCATTGCCGAACATCGGCACCAAAAAGATAACCAAATAAGCAATGAACACCACCGTGAGCAGATGCTTCCATCTCGCTCTCTTCATTTCATGCTTCGCCAAATACCAGGCGCCCTGCCATGTGCCCATTCCTTCAACCGCCTCCTCCATACTCAACCTGATTCATTTCGGTTCGGCTCCAACGGGCTCCGAACTGTGTATGTTTATATACTGTATATATCTTTATACACAGTATACTCACGCAACTCCCCTTTTGTCAACCCATCAAATCATCGTTTTTTTCAAACCTTCCGGTCGTTTGAAGCAGAAAAAGCGCAAGATCAGGTGCGGTACCCCTAATCTTGCGCTTCACTGAAATAAACGGTATTGCGGGTCAATCTACCAGCTGAACAAGGCGTCTATAAATGGTTTCGTATGGCCGCCCGGATACATGACATACAGGAGCGCGTAAACGGTCACTCCCGTAATGGCCGTAATAAACCAGATGACGGAAGTGACGCGGCCAAGCTTCCGATGCTTGGCGAACCGTTTTTTGTAGCCCAGAATCAATGTCGTAATGCCGAATACGGCCGCGATGGTTGCCAATATAATATGAAAAAACAAAAAGACGAGATAAAAAGGCTTCAGGCTTTCAGGACCGCCCCATGTCGTATTGCCTACGAAAATCGTGCGGGACGCATAAATGATAAAAAAGAGCACGGCCGCAACTGCGGCATAGAACATCGTTTTTTGATGCTGCTCCAGCTTGCGCCGAATCGCAAGCCGCCAGCCGATCGCCACCAGAATCGCGCTAAGCGCAATAAAAAAGGTGCTGATCGTAGGCATCAGCGTATAACTGTCCATCATCGTAATATCCACGCTCCATATGAAGTTTGCAATTTATTACGGCTAGGCCGTACCCGGATTTGGCAATTCGTCCTCCGTATGCTCGCGTTTGAACCACTGCCTGAAAATATAAGCCAATATGATGCCGTACATCAGCTCTTGTACCAGCTTCATAATAATGCCGCCCAGCTGCTGATCCTCCGCCACCCCCATCAGATTAAAGAACTGGGGTCCGCTAAATTCCTCCAGCAATATGCTCGTATCGCGGGACATGCAGTATCCCATGGCTGTCGCCCACACCTGCGGATCGTTGTAGGTCGCATACAGCGATCCCGGAGCAAATATGATCAGAGCGCAAGCCGGCGTCAACAACACGCCGTTTGCAAATACATACGCCATCTTTTTCAGATCCGTCAGTCTGGCCCATTCCTTGACCGGGCAAGCGATTTGCCACCACATCATAAACGAGGTAATGAGCAAAACCGCGTAATAGAGCCGGTGTACCGTAAAGTTCGTCATGACGTAATCATGTACGGCAGGTACATGGTAGATCGAGAACAGCATATTAAACAGAACGAGAGTCGCAATTGGATGCATGAGAAAACGGAACTTCCTCCAGAACGGCGCACCGAACATGCGGCGCCATACGTAAGCCGGAACCGCCATCAGCACCATTGGAGGCACAATCAAATAGGACACCGACATATTGACCATATGGAAGGTGAACATCAGATGGCCTAACAAATTCAATGGACCGCCATGGCATAAATAGAAGAAAAGGACCGCCGTCACGAACATCGTTTTTTGCAGGCCCGTTGCGCCCTTTTCCTCCGGAAAATGCTTCAGACGCCATGGTCCTACCAAATAAAAATATAGAATAACCACGGCTGCCATCGCAAAAAAGAACATCGGAGACCATAATTCTTCAAACGTAAAATAGTCTAATCCTAGCATGGGGAAGCTCCTTTCTCTTGCATCTCGCCTTGCTTACAAAAGAAGAGGGACCCTTCTGGGACCCTCCTCTGTTCAGTTCAAGCTTGCCGATCTTGTTACCACCAAACCCAGTACTCCGCCATAATGACGCAAGTAAAGACAACGACTACGCCGGATAAAATGCCGATGATCGCAAACGTATGACCGCGGTCCTTCATATGCATCCAGAATGCCATCTGAACGAATACTTGAAGGATGGCTGTGCCGATCAAAATAATGTAAATGAAATCGGTGTTGATCTCGCCGCCCATGACGGCCGCAAACGCAATGACCGTCAGCAGAATGGAAAAGATAAACGCAATGATATGCTTTTTGGGTCCTTCGACCTTATGCCGCTTGGTGTTTTGCTCCGAGGCGGAATGATTGCTTGCCATTCGTTAGCCCACCTTTCCCATCAGGTACACGACAGTGAAGATAAATACCCATACAACGTCGATAAAGTGCCAGTACATGCCGGCAACATACACTTTAGGCGCCGTTACGACGGTAAGACCTTTCCTGGACAGCTGAATAATGAGCAGCGTGATCCAGCAAATGCCGAACGCCACGTGCGCGCCATGGAAGCCGACCAGCGTATAGAACGATGTACTGAAAGCGCTCGTGTTGAACTTATGGCCTTCATGAATGTAATGCGAGAACTCGTAAATTTCGAGCGCAAGAAACGCAGCGCCCAAAATGACCGTGATAATCAGCCAGTTGATCAAGCTTTTCGTCCGTTGCTGATGCATCGCTTGAATCGCAAACACGCTCGTCAAGCTGGATGTCAACAGGATGCCGGTCGCCAACGCGACGAGACCCAGGTCGAACAAGTGATTTGGATGCGGTCCGTCCAATATTTGATGCCGCAGGGCGAGAAAAGCGGCGAACAGCGTACCGAACAAGACGGTTTCTCCGCCAAGAAACAACCAGAAGCCAAGTACTTTATTGCGTCCCTCAAGGGTCGCCTTTTCCGGCTCATGAGGCAAATGCCCGTCTGCATGCGTATGTGCGCTCATGCTTTACCCCCCTGATCTTTAAGGATTTCCTCTTCCTCGATATGGAAGCCGTGATCGTCGATCATCGAACGAAGCAGCATACAGCCAAGCGTGATCAGCAATCCGATCGCTCCGACAAGATGAC
Source organism: uncultured Paenibacillus sp. (assembly GCA_937895345.1). GTDB lineage: Bacteria > Bacillota > Bacilli > Paenibacillales > Paenibacillaceae > Pristimantibacillus. Next base: position 36,258 of record CALAWP010000066.1, read on the forward strand.
CCGTCTTCATAAATCCGACGTCGCCCCAATCCGGCGAATACATGAAGCCGAATCCTGCGATAAACAGGCCGACGCCCATGAAGAACGGCAGAATCGAAGGAGAAGGCATATGAATCGGACCGATTGGTTCCGCAGGCGTCATGCCTTTGTGACCGTCCATCTTTTCCTTCCAATAAGCATCGTATCCGCGTACGAGCGGAGTTTGCGCAAAGTTGTATTCCGGAGGAGGCGAAGGAATCGTCCATTCCAGCGTCCGTCCGTCTTCCCAAGGGTCGTTGGCCGCGTTTTTCGGTTTAACGGAAGTGACGACCACGTTGATCAGGAAGAAAATCGTACCCAAGCCCATCAGGAACGCGCCTACGGTACTGATCATATTCATTTCGTTAAATCCGAGACCGTCAAGATATTGCCAGATCCGGCGAGGCATACCCATCAGGCCAAGGAAATGCTGTACGAAGAACGTCAGATGGAAGCCGATAAAGAACGTCCAGAACGTCCATTTGCCAAGCGATTCGCTCAGCACCCGTCCGAACATCTTCGGCCACCAGTAATGCAAGCCCGCGAATATGCCAAGTACGAGACCGCCGACGATAACGTAGTGGAAGTGAGCAACGACAAAATACGAATCGTGATACTGGAAGTCCGCCGGTGCCGCCGCCAGCATGACGCCGGTGACGCCGCCCATAACGAAGGTCGGAATGAAACCTACGGCGAACAGGTTCGCGGCCGTAAACTTAATGGAGCCGCCCCACATCGTGAACAGCCAGTTAAAGATCTTGATGCCCGTCGGCACCGCGATCAGCATTGTCGCGATCGAGAACAAGGCGTTCGCGACCGGACCGAGTCCCGTGGTGAACATATGGTGAGCCCATACCATGAAGCCAAGGAAGCCGATCAGAATCGTCGCAAACACCATGGAGCTGTAGCCGAACAAGCGCTTGCGGGAGAAGGTGCTGACGACTTCGGAAATAATGCCGAACGCCGGCAGGATGAGGATATATACCTCAGGATGTCCGAAAATCCAGAAAATATGCTCCCACAGTACCGCGTTGCCGCCTGCGGCAGGATCGAAGAAGTTGCCTTCGAACAAACGGTCGAACATCAGAGCCGCCAAACCGACCGTCAGCGCCGGGAAAGCGAACAGGATCAGCGCCGATGTAATGAACGCCGTCCAGGTGAACAGCGGCATGCGCATAAAGGTCATGCCTGGAGCGCGCATGTTAATAATCGTAACCAGGAAATTGATGCCGCCGACCAGCGTGCCGATCCCCGCAATCTGCAAGCCGAGCACGTAATAATCGACGCCGTGGGTCGTGCTGTAGGTCGTGCCCGCCAGCGGAGCGTAGGACGTCCAGCCCGCATCCGGCACATGACCGGTCAGCCAGCTGATATTCAGCAGCACGCCGCCGAACAGAAACGTCCAGAAGCCCAGCGAGTTGACAAACGGGAACGCAACGTCGCGTGCGCCGATTTGCAGCGGCACAACGGCGTTCATTAACGCAAACAGCAATGGCATCGCAGCCAGAAAGATCATCGTGGTGCCGTGCATCGTGAGCAGCTCATTGTATGTATCTGCTCCGACAAAATCATTTTGCGGCGCCCAGAGCTGAACGCGAATGAGGATCGCCTCCAAGCCGCCTACCAGGAAGAAGAACCCTCCCGCGATCAAATACAAAATACCGATTTTTTTATGGTCAACCGTCGTCAGCCAGTCCATGATGCCGCTGTAACGTTTGACCGCATGCGCGTTTGCATGAGCCAAGGTAGGAACCTCCTTAATCACGGATGATAAAATTATTCAAAATCAAGCGTCAGGCTCGACAAGTACTCGGTTATGCCCTTGAGCTCTTCTTCAGTCAAATCGTACTGATTGCTCATGCCGTTGCCCGGTTTGACCGCTTCGGGATCCTTGATCCACTTGTACAGGTTGTTATACAGCGTATCCTCGTGCTTGTACTGCTTCTCGCCCTCTTCGACGTTGACGAGAATGCCGCCTACGCTTTCGCGGCTGGCAATGCCGGTCAAGTTCGGGAACGCAGGTCCGCCGTATTCGCCGACGGCATGGCATACCAGACATTTGCTTTCGAAGGCTTGAGCAATGGCCGGATCGCTAGGAAGCGCTACAGGTTCCGTAATCGCCGCCGACCAGCGGTCGAACGAATCCGGATTAACCGCCTTGACTTTAAAATCCATCAAACCGTGGGAAGGGCCGCAAAGCTCCGCGCATTTCCCTAAGTAAACGCCTTCCTTAGGCGCCGAAAAATACATATGGTTTATGTTGCCGCCGGGATTCGTGTCGATCTTGCCTGCAAGGGACGGAATCCAGAACGAGTGAAGCACGTCGGCGGTTTTGGCTTGGATCGCGATCGTCTTGCCGGTCGGAATAACGAGCTCCTGCGCCGTCTTGATGCCAAGCTCCGGATATTCGAATTCCCACCAGTATTGATGCGCCGTAACGATAACTTTAACCGCTTCTGGGTCTTTGCTGTAGTCCTTGGACAAGTTAAATACGGATTGCACCGTAGGAACGCCAAGAATGATAAGCAGGATGATCGGAATCACGGTCCAAATAATTTCCAGCTTGTGGCTCCCTTCTACTTGCTTCGGAATCGTCTTGTCACCCGGACGTCGGCGGAACCGGACGATGACATACAACGATATCGCAAACACGACAATGACAACGATCGACATAATCGTGATTGCCAGCTTCATCAGGCCGAATTGCTCCTCCGCTACCGGGCCCTGGGGATTCAGCGTAGACAGGTCCTCCCGTCCGCAAGCCGCCAGCACCAAGACCAAGAAGGCCGTCAGCGGTGCCAGACGTTTTACAATTTGCCACCGTTTCATCATTAATCAACCCCACTTTTGACGTTTTCGCAGCGGCCCGATATCATGTGGCAAGCGGCACGCTGCGTGTAGCACAGATGTTGTTTCAACCCCTGCAACTTAAATCACTTTATTAAATATAAAGTTGAAGTACCTATTTGTCAATGTTCCACAGAGAGTTCACAAATTGTTCTCAAAGCTGTCAAAATCGCGCCGTTAAAGGTTTTTCGGGGGTCCGCGGACGCATTTCCGAATCGCGGCGGGCCTCCATCTCTATCCTTCATTGTACGCCAAATCCATGGTCGATTATGTATCGGCCGGGAGGCGCATATTTGCTCCCGGCTGACCCACACTAACGATACAGTAAAGACGATTTGGAGGTCAGGACGATGTTCAGACGATGGGCTTATATGCTGCTGGCCGCCGGCATCCTGGTGACGGCGCCGGGCTGCAATTACGAGCAGCTTGTACAGCAAAGCACCCAGGATTACGGAAGCCGAAAGCCCGGGGATCCGAAGGCGCTTGGCGCCAGGGCGTACGGCCCGCTGTCGGCCAATCCCGATCAGCACGACAACGCCTTTTTTGAATACAGCTCGGCCTTATCCCGCAAAATAAGCGATCTGGACGGCATTTCCTCCGCTTTTGTCATGCTGACCGACAAAAACGCTTATGTCGGGCTAGTCCTGGATTGGACGGCCGTCGGTACGAAAGGTAACGGCGGTACGGACGAGCAAAACAACAGCGGGATGACCGAGGGCATTTACAATGCCGACACCGGCAACAATTTCGGCAACAACCGCGTCCTTGTTACGCCTTACAACTCCTATTACTCCGTTAACGATCATCATAACTTGTCGCACGAGCTGAAGCAGACCGTGGCCCGAGCCGTCCGCGACATGGCCCCTGCCGTGCAGGAGGTTCATATTTCGGCCAATATGGAGCTTGTCAATTACTTTGGCGAGTTCGCCAAGGAAGCTTGGGGCGGCCGCCCGCTCTCGCCGTGGACCGACGCGTTCAATACGGTGGTCCAATATCATTTTGGAGGCGGCAACGTGATGCCCGAACCGATTACGCAGCCCGGCCAGGATGCGCCTTACTCCGTGCAGCGGTTACGCCGCGAGGCGACACGGCACAGCAATTAATTTCTACTATTATATATGCGGTTGTCGCCGCACCGAAAGAGGAAGAGGGTTTCCTTATACGGAAACCCTTCCCCTCAGGATTTGGACAAGCTCGCCCGCAACGATTCGACGGCCTGCTCATAAGCCTCCCGCTCGCTTTCGCTGCGCAGCTTCCCGTCCAGACGGGCAAGCTCCGCCCGAAGCTGCTCCGTTAATTGCGCAATTCGTTTCGCTGCATGATCTTTGCCGCCATGTTCATGTATTTTGCCGTCCATCGTATGTGCAATTATTCGGTCGTTGCCGTCGATTTGCGCGATCAGGACGTCCTCCGCCTTCAGTTGAAGCTCATTCAACCGGCTTTCGAGCCACATCTTATCCTTCCCAGCCGTCTTCAACGCCTCTTGCAGCACCGTGCCGTCCATGACGACGGTAGTCGGCGGATCCGCCGGCGTCATTTGCCATCCAAGCATGGCCGGCGTCAGCGGCTGATGCTCCGGCTTAAGCTGGATGTTCAATTCGCCGCTCGCTTCCATAATCGCAAATTCCACATCGGCTAACCGGTACACATCCTTGCTTCGCAGCTGCTCAAGAAATTCGTCAAGCGTCAGTCTCTCCCGCCGCAGTTCCTGCTTGAGCAGCTTGCCGTTCCGAATCAGCACCCGGCCTTTGCCGTCAACGATATTCCGGACTTTCTTGTTTCGAACCGTCCATAATTCGATGCCGACCGAAATGCTGACCCATACAATCAGCGAGACGATGCCCAAATACCAAAGGTTGTCGAGATCCAGGGAGATGTAAGCCGCGATATTGCCTATGGAAATGCCCGTAATATATTCGAACAGCGACAGCTCCGACAGCTGTCGTTTGCCAAGCAGCTTGGTCATAATAAACAATATGACGACCGCCGCCAACGTGCGGACGATAATTTGCAGCCAGTCCGGCATCGTGCATTCCCCCTTTCCGCATTAGCTTATCCAATTGGCTTAAGGTCATGCATGCTGGCTATCGAGCCAAGGTCTCCCAAACAATCTCTTGATTCCCATTCATTTATATGTTATATTATAAGGAATTTCATATTTGACCCTGCTAATTCCCCAGAGATTTAAATCACCTTCCGATTTTAGTTCTCAAATCTACCGCTGATTCATGTTGTACAAGTTGTTTGTCGTTTCTGATTCACACTGGAGCGGCCGTCGGAGCCGCAAGGACGAAAGAGAGGCAGGGCTTTCGTTGTATTGGAATGCCGGATCTCCGCCAGCCGGCGCATGCAGTCATCTACGCTAAGAGGGAATGGAATAGGCTGTCCGGAAGCAACGGACACGCCGGGTTAAATATAAACAAGGGCTGAACGCAAGCGGATTTAAGCCGCAGGCATTCAGCCCTGTCCAATTTTAGTCGATGTTGACGACATAGGGAACGATAAACGTCTCCCCGCTTCGTTGAAATTGGCCCCAAATTTTGTATATGCCTCGTTCGGGGAACTCGGTGGCAAACTTCGCCTCCGGCCCGCCGCCATCTTCGGTGACGGGATGAACATGCAGATAACGCTCCGAATCTTCGCTTACGATGACCGTATGGCCCATCGCTCCCAGATAAGGCTCAAGATCCGTTACCGGCTCTTTCGTATCCGCATCGGCAAACGTAAAAGTCAATTCCGATGATTCGCCGGCCTTGTTCGACGACAGATTCAGCCGAACGTCGATCCCGTTGACGGTTTGCTCCAGCTTCTCGTCGGGAACCAGCTTATGCGGTTCCGCCTGCTCTCCTTCGACGCGCAAGCGGGCAACAGCCGTCATATCGGAGCCCCCCTCCGGAACGAAATCGGCGAACAGCTTGTAGCCGCCGGCTTGGGGGAGTCTTGTCTCCACTGCAAATTGCCCCGAATCCAGCTTATCGGGATGCAAATGCTGAAACACGCTCAAATCTTCGCTCACGACAATCAGATGCATCAGCTTCTCATGCGACAGCTCGAATTGCTCGACCGTCTTGCCTTCCGCATCGTATACTTGCGTCCGAATCGAAACCGGCTCGCCGGACTTCGGCTGCTCCGGCTCGTACGTCCATTCCAGCTCGTATGCCGTCGCCTCGCCGCCGTGGCTGCCGTGCGCCCCGCCGTGATCTCCACCGGCTTGTCCGCCTTCGCCCGGCTGCTCGTCGCCGCCATGATCCGCATCATGTACCGCATTCGCCGATGCGGCAGTTTCCTGTTCATGCCCGGCATGCCCGTCGTCCCGCTCACCGCCGCCGCAGCCTGCGGCGGCGGCAAGCAGCAATAGGGAAACCGCCAGAACGGCGCTTTTTTTAACCCACAACATCGTAGCCCTGATCCTCGATCGCTTCTTTGATCGCCTCGATCGTCAGCTTGCTTTCGTCATAGTCCACCTCGACCTTTTTGCCGGCCAAATCGACCTTTCCTTTCGCTCCGACCTGCGTCAAAGCCTGCTCGATCGATTGGACGCAATGGCCGCAGCTCATGCCCTCCACCTTCAACACTGTATGGCTCATCGTAAATCTCCTCCCGCTATTTTAATCATTATACCTATAGGGGGTATAATTTCTTCGTCCTCATCTTACCATACCCCCCTCTGGTATGTAAAGATTATTTTTCTTTTTTATATATTGCCCGTCTCCCCTATGATTATGCATTCCCATATGCTACGATCCAAATAATGTGATTTCATAATTCGAAAGGATGGATAGGCATGAAAAGACCCGTCATCTTCGCCCATAGAGGAGCAAGCGCAGTTTGTCCGGAAAACACGATGGCCGCTTTTCGCAAGGCGCTGGAGCTGGGCGCCGACGGCATCGAAACCGACGTCCAGATGACCAAAGACGGCGTCCCGGTGCTGATACACGACGAATCGTTGCTGCGTACGACGAGAAACCCGTCATTGGTCAAGGACGTTACCTGGGACGAGCTGCAATCTCTCGATGCCGGCAGCTGGTTCGACGCTTCCTTCTCGAGCGAACGCGTTCCTTCGCTGGAGATGCTGCTCGATTGGATCGCCGACGGAACCGAGGTCGTTAATCTTGAGCTCAAAAACGGCATCGTCCAATATCCGGGATTGGAAAACAAAGTGATCGAGATGGTCAACCGGTACGGCATGGCCGACCGGATCGTCATTTCAAGCTTCAACCATTACTCCCTTGTCGCCTGCAAGGAGCTGGCTCCGCATATCCGAACCGGCATTTTGTATATGGAAGGCTTGTACCGTCCGTGGGAGTATGCGGCGCGGCTGCGAGCGGACGCGCTCCATGCCTACAAATATGCGGTGCTGCCCGAATGGATCGCCGAAGCGGCGGCGGTCGGCATCGCCTACCATCCGTTTACGGTCAACGAATTATCCGAGATGGAGCGTCTGATGCATGCGGGAGCGGCGGGCATCATTACCGATTACCCTGACCGTATGGCCGGGCTTCTTGACCGGAAAGGAGCCAGCGCGACATGAAAAAGACGTGGCTGCTCGGATTCGGATTTTTCAGCATCAGCATTACTTGGGCGCTGTACAACGCCTTTGTCCCGTTTTTTCTCGACGATTTTATTAAGAGCGTATGGCTGATCGGCTTTATGATGACGATCGACAACTACTTTGCCATTTTGCTGCAGCCCCTCATCGGCAGAATCAGCGACCGCACCGATACCCGTTACGGCCGGCGGATGCCGTTCCTCATCGTCGGCATGCCGCTGGCGGCGCTCTTCGGGGCGCTGATTCCATGGCACAACAGCCTGCTTCTGCTGGTCGCGTTTATGGTGCTGATGAACTTGTCCATGAGTCTGTACCGGTCGCCGACCGTTGCGCTCATGCCCGATATCACCGTTCCCGCCAAACGTACGCAAGCCAACGGCATTATCAATTTTATGGGCGGCGTCGGCTCGATCATCGCTTTTGCGGGCGGTTCTTATTTGTACGGCCAACATCCGTCCTTCCCGTTTCTATTTGCGGCCGTCCTGACGGTTGTCTGCCTCTTCGTTCTTCTATTTGCCGTGAAGGAAAAGCGCGACGCCGTCTATTACGCTCCCCCCGAGGAGTCGAAACGTTCTTCCTACAGGCGCGAATGGACGAAGCCAACCTTATTTTTGCTTGGCGCCATCTTTTTCTGGTTTTTTGCCTATCAGGGGGTTGAAGCGCTGTTTACGCTGTACGGCATCAATCATCTGAAGCTGACGGAAGGGCAAGCCTCGTTTTCCTTGGCCTTTTTCTCGCTCGCCTTCGTTTTGACGGCCATTCCGAGCGGTCTTCTCGGCAAGCGCTTCGGCAAAAAAGCGGTTATTACGGCAGGGGTATGCGGACTGATCGTCATCTTCGCGTCCATCTCGTTGATCGAATCGCTGCTTGCGCTTCGGATCATGCTCGTATTGGGAGGAATGTTCTGGGCGCTGATCAATATTAACTCTTATCCGTTTATTGTCTCGCTCGGCAAGGAGAGCAGCATCGGAACGAGGACGGGCATCTATTATTTCGCCTCTTCGCTGGCCGCCATCAGCTCGCCTCCGCTCATGGGGCTCATCATCGACTGGCTCGATTATTCCGTCCTGTTCTATACGGCCTCCGGCGGAATGGTTCTGGCGCTCTTATGCTTGCTGGGCGTTAAGGACAAGGGGAAGGACGTTTCCGCGGCCGGTGCGGCTTCCACACGCGCCGGCGCGTAAACCGGGGTTGTCATCTCTTTAATGAATGCTGTTTTTGCTGAAATTGCCGCCCATGACATCCGACACGTGCTCGATCGCAATAAACGCCTTGGCGTCGATCGTTTGCACAATGCCCTTCAGCTTGGCCAGCTCGAGACGGGACACAACGCAGTAAATGACCTGTGTCTCGTCTCCGGAATATCCGCCGCGCGCCTGGAGAAGCGTCGTGCTCCGGCCGAGACGGTCCATAATCGCCTGCGAAATTTCTTCGAATTCCTTGGAAATGATCGTCACCGACTTCGATTCGTCTAGCCCTTCCACGACAATGTCGATCACTTTGATCGCAATGTAGTAGGTGAACATGGAATACATCGCCGACGTCCATTCAAAGACGAATCCGGCCACAATAAAGATGACGACGTTAAACAGCATAATGATTTGGCCGACTGCTGCCCGGAGCTTTTTGGAAATAAGTATGGCTACGATTTCCGTGCCGTCGAGGGACCCCCCGTACCGGATGACCAGGCCGACGCCCGCGCCGAGTATAACGCCGCCGAACAGAACGGCCAGCAGCTTGTCCTCCGGAAACGGTCCGGAATGATGCAGGAGCGCGGTCGTCAAGGACATCACGGTAATGCCGTACAAGGTCGATAACGCGAAGGTTTTGCCCAATTGCTTGTAGCCCAAAATGAGGAATGGAACGTTAACGATGAATAAGTAGACGCTGAGCGGCAGCGGCGTCAGCGCCGACAGCATAATCGAAATACCTGCGATGCCCCCGTCAATAATCTCGTAGGGAACCAAAAATTTTTCCAGCGCGACGCCCATAAGAATCGAACCGATTGTAATAAAAATCATGCGCTTCACGATTTCTCTTACGGGCATCTTTTTATGCTCTTTGATTTTCGCCATACCCGGCACACCTCCAGATGATCCAGCCTTTATCGCCATATTTTCTAATTATAATGACTTTTGAAATCCAATGCGAATAAAATGTTTGGCCGGCCGGGACAGTGGATGGCGGATAGCGGATCGTCTGGCGTTACAGCAGCTCGCGGATGCGGCTTTCGATTCGTTCGGGCGTATCGGCCGAGCCGAACCGTTTGATGACGTTTCCGTTCCGGTCGACGAGAAACTTCGTAAAGTTCCACTTGATCGATCGGGAGCCCAGCACTCCTCGGGCCCGGTCGGTCAACAGCTTGAAGAGCGGATGCGCATCCTTCCCGTTAACGTCGATTTTCGAAAAGAGCGGAAACGACACGCCGAAATTAATTTCGCACGTTTGCGCCACTTCGCCGTCGCTCCCCTTCTCCTGATTGCCGAATTGAGAGCATGGAAATCCGAGAACGGCAAACCCCTGCTTGCCGTATTCATCGTGCAGCCTTTGCAGTCCTTTGAATTGGGGCGCAAAGCCGCAGCCCGTCGCCGTATTGACGATCAGCAGCACTTTCCCTTTATAAGGCTCCAGCGTGCCGACCTCGCCCCGGATCGATTTCACTTCAATATCGTAAATGGACAATTGCAGCACTCTCCCGATTTAAATTTTGTTTAATTAAATTTTATACAATTTAATTTCCCCTGTCAACGAAAGGCGTTCCCAGCCGCAAAAAAAAGCCAGGCCTTTGGACGGCCTGACCATGTATCGAATCAATGCGTGATGCGAAGTGCCGGACCCCGATCAACGCCGCGACGGCCACAGCGCCCCCGCCCATCCGACGATCGCGCCAAGCACCGCACCGGCCGCGACTTCTCGCGGCTGATGACCCAGCGTTTCCTTCAGCCGCTCGCGCCGGCGTTTATGATAGATGCCCGGATGGCGGCCCGCCAGCCGTTCCACGTCCTCGTCCAGATCGTTGACCTGTATGGCGATTTCGCCCGCATGCCTGCGAATGTTCATGGCGTCGTACATGACAATAATGCCGAGCATGGAGGCAATGGCGAATTCGGGCGTCTTGATGCCGTGCTTAATAGCCGTATAGACAGCCAATGCCGTCACCCCGCTCGAATGCGAGCTGGGCATTCCGCCGGAGCCGGCCAATTTGCTCCATTCCCACTTGCCGGTTCTGCGGCGTTCGAACGGCACCTTCAACAATTGCGCGGCGCCGACGGCGGCCAGCGCGGTCGCTAATCCTTTATTGGACACTTGAGCGGCAACCTCCCTGTACGGATCTCTTCCCCGTCAGTGTGCCCCTGCTTGCGCGGCGCCATACGCCGTCCCATCCCGTAAACGCCGTAACCAAGCGTAAACGGCTGACGCCGTCCTCTGGAGGCGAAGCTTTCGTTTCGCGTTGACCTACAAGCAAGCTCGGTATAAGGTGAAACTTATACTTTCTTATAGGTGGAAAGAAACCGCCCTTTCGCGAGGAAAGGGCGGCGCTTATGAATTATTTAATGGCAGCTTCCACTTCTTTGACCATCTCGGCTACGGAGATGAGGCCGCCGCCGGACAGATACCAGTATTGCGGATCCAGATAGACGATATTGCCGTTTTTGTAGGCGTTCGTATTTTTGACCAGTTCGTTTTCGACCGTCGAATTGGCCGCGCCTTCGCCGCCGACAGCCGCCGTCCGGTCTACGACGAACAAGTAATCCGGATTTTTGTCCGCGATATATTCGGAAGAGATTTCGTCGCCGTGCGTGTCGACCTTGATGCTTGGATCGACAGGCTCTACGCCAAGCACGTCATGAATAATGCCAAAGCGTGAACCCGGGCCGTACGCGCTGATATTGCCTTCGTTCGTCAATATGATCAAGCCTTTGGCGCTGGCTGCGGTCGCTTTATCGCGCGCGGACTGAACCGTGCCCTCGATTTCCGCCAAAGCCGCCTCCGCTTCGGTTTCTTTGCCGAAAATTTGCGCCAGCGTCTTCACGTTCGATTTGAACGATTCCATATAGTCGGCCGCATCCACGCCCATATAAATGGTAGGAGCAATGTCGCTCAAGTCCTCGTAAAAGTCGGCTTGGCGTCCGGAAATGATGATCAGGTCAGGAGACAATCCATGGATCGTTTCCAGATCGGGCTCCTTCAAAGAGCCTGCGTTCACATATTGATCTGCCGAATATTTGGACAAATATTCCGGCAATCCCGTCTTCGGCAAAGCCTTGACATCTACGCCGAATTTATCCAGCGTATCGAGCGTGCCGTAATCGAAGACGACAACCGTAGAAGGGTTTACTTTAACCGGCGTTTCGCCCAGTTGATGCGTGACCGTAATTTCGGACGGCGCCGAAGCTTCCGTTGCCGGCGGATTGGACGCATTGCCTGCGCTGCCGCCATTGCCCGCGTTGCCGCCGGCATTTCCTCCGGCGTTGCCGCCGTTATTGCCGCCGCAAGCGGCCAAAACCATGGCGAATGTCAGAATCGCCGCCAATAGGCCAAATGTCTTTTTCTTCATTTGTTCTCCACCCCTGTAAAATGATTAAATGTTTATTTGAAATAGACGCCAATCCGGTTGCCGTTGACGACCTCGATCGGAATGTCCATATCGTAAATATGTTCCAGCACGGAGCTGTCGATAATCGCATCGGTCGCTCCTTCGTTCACAATGCGTCCGTCCTTCAGCGCTACGATATAATCGGAATAGCAGGACGCAAAGTTGATGTCGTGGATGACGATAATGACCGTCTTCCCCTTTTCCTCCACCAGACGCCGCAGCACCTTCATAATTTGAACGGAATGTTTCATGTCCAGATTGTTGAGCGGTTCGTCCAGCAAAATGTATTTCGTATTTTGCGCGATGACCATGGCGATAAACGCGCGCTGGCTTTGGCCGCCGCTGAGCTGGTCGAGAAACTTGTGCTGCATGTCGGTCAAATCCATATATTCGATCGCCTCGTCGACCTGGCGCCAGTCCTCCTTCGACAGCTTGCCTTGGGAATACGGGAAGCGGCCGAAGCTGACGAGCTCCCTTACCGTCAATCGCAGCGTCAAATGGTTGGACTGCTTCAGAATCGAAATCCGCTTGGCGAGCTCGGTGCTGTTCCAGCTGGCGACCTCTTTTCCTTCGATCAGCACCTCGCCGCTGTCCTTTGCCTGGAGGCGGCTGATGATGGAAAGAAGCGTGCTTTTGCCGGCCCCGTTCGGACCGATGAAGGACGTAATGCTTCCTTCTCTGATCTGCAGCGACACATTGTCGACGACGGGCTTGCCCCCGTACGCCTTCGATACCCCTTTCACTTCGATCATGCTCGGCTCTCCTTTAGCAATAAGTATAAGAAATAGGCGCCCCCGACAAAGTTGATGATGACGCTGACGGTCGTTTCGAAGACGAATACCCGCTCAACGAGCAGTTGTCCTCCCGCCAAGGCGATAATGCTGATCAGCATCGCGCCCGGTATCAGAATGCTGTGGCGGTACGTTCGCAAAAACTGGTACGCCACATTGACGACGAGCAGGCCGAGAAACGTGATCGGACCGACCAGCGCCGTCGAAATGGCGATAAGCACGGCGACGACGACGAGCAGGTTTTTGACCGTGTAATCATACGGAATGCCCAAATTCACCGCCTGCTCCTTGCCCAGCGACATGACGTCCATATACTTCATGAACCGCATGGCGTACAAGACGACAAGGCCGATGAGCACGATGGACAGCAGGAGCAGATCTTTGTTGACTTTGTTAAAGCTGGCGAACATCTTGCCCTGCAAGGCCAAAAACTCGTTCGGATCGATCAGCACTTGCAGGAAGGTCGTGACGCTGCCGAACATCGTGCCCATCACAATGCCGATCAGCAGCAGAAAAAACAGATTGTTTCCTTCCCGCTTGAACAGCAGCCGGTACAGCAGACCGACGAACAGAATCATAATGCCGACGGTTATAAAAAAGTTCAAATGCTTGTTGGCGCTCGGCAGGCTGACGGCGCCGAATACGAAGACGACAAACGTCTGAATGAGCATGTACAGCGAATCGAGGCCGATAACGCTCGGCGTCAAAATGCGGTTGTTCGTCATCGTCTGGAAGATCAGCGTCGCGTAAGCGATCGCCCCTCCCGTCAGCACGATCGCAAGCGCCTTGTCAAACCGTCTGGACAAAGCATATTCCCAGTTGTGGGGCAGGCCGACGAACAGAAAAGCGGCAACGAGCGACAAGGCCAGCGCGGCGAGCAGCGTCAGCTTAAGTTTCATAGGCTTTTCTCCTCATCAGCATGTACAGGAAGATGACGCTGCCGATAACTCCAACCGTCAATCCGATCGGAATTTCGTAAGGATAAATGATCAGGCGTCCCGCGATATCGCATACGAGCAGGAACAACGCCCCGAGCACCGCCGTATGGATCAGCGTCTTTTTCAGGTTGTCTCCCAAATAAAGCGTCACGATGTTCGGAATGATCAAGCCGAGAAACGGAATGGTGCCGACCGTCAAAATGACGACGACCGAGATCAGCGCTACGATGACCAGGCCGATGTTGACGACCAGCTTATGGTTCAAGCCGAGATTGACCGCAAACTCCTCGCCCATGCCCGCGATCGTAAATTTGTTCGCGTACAGATACGCAATGACCAGCAGCGGCAAGCTGACGTACAGCAGCTCGTAGCGGCCCGTCATAATGATCGAGAAGCTTCCTTGCAGCCAGGAGGTAATATTCTGGATCAGATCGTTTCGGTAAGCGAAAAAGGTCGTAATCGAATTGATGACGTTGCCGAACATCAATCCGACCAGCGGAATAAAGATCGCGTCCTTGAACTTGATCCGGTCCAGAAACTTCATAAAAATATAAGTGCCCGCGAGCGCGAAAGCGAACGCGATCAGCATCTTCGTCATCGTCGTCGCGGAGCTGAACAGCAGCATCGCCACCAGAATGCCCAGCTTGGCGGCATCGTCCGTGCCCGCCGTCGTCGGCGATACGAACTTGTTGCGGCTGAGCTGCTGCATGATCAAGCCGGCGATGCTCATGCCGACGCCCGCGATCAGGATGCTGACGAGCCGGGGAATCCGGCTGATCGACAGCACTTGCCACTGCTCCGGCGTCATGCTGAACAAGTCCAGCGGGGACAGCGACATGTTCCCGATGAACAACGATACGAAGGAAAGCACAATTAATGCGGTTAGGAAATGCCAAAGCTTCATTGCATGCAACCTCAATCCGGACGGGTCTTCCACGCAGACGATTCACGCAGATAATCATTCTCAATGACACTCAAAAAAATAGGCTTCCGAATAATCGCTCACAATTGTGATAATGATTATCATCAGCATATTCATTATGACACGGCTGGCGGCCGGGAGTCAACAGCGGGAGAGCATGAATCCCCCGTAAATGTGACAACTCGTTGAACTTCCGGCCAACAGCAGCTAAACATGGATTTTTTTTACAAAATTACGCCGTCCTTGAATATCGCAATTTCCTTAAAGCCGTTGCGCTCGTTATGGGTCTTCGTCTCCCCCGAGGCCAGGGAAATCAACTGCTCCCACAGCTCGTCGCTGAGCTGGTCCATGCTGCGGTCTTCCAGCAGCCGTCCGGCGTTGAAGTCGATCCAATTTCTCTTCCGCTGCGCCAGCTCGCTGTTCGTCGATATTTTGACGGTCGGCACCGGACCACCGAACGGCGTGCCCCGGCCCGTCGTAAAGAACACGATATGGGCTCCGCTTGCGGACAACGCCGTAACGGAAACGAGATCGTTGCCCGGCGCCTCCAGCAGATTAAGGCCGGGCTTGACGACGCGCCGCCCGTACGGCACAACGTCGGTCACGACGGCGTGGCCGCCCTTTTGCGTGCAGCCCAGCGATTTTTCCTCGAGCGTCGTAATGCCGCCGGCTTTGTTGCCGGGGGACGGATTTTCATAAATTTCCTGGTTATGGCGAATAAAATATTGCTTGAAGTCGTTGACCAGCCGCACGGTGCGGCCAAAAACGTCCTCATCCGCGGCACGGTTCATCAGAATCGTCTCGGCTCCGAACATTTCGGGAACTTCCGTCAAGATCGCCGTCCCGCCGGCCGCGATCAGCCGGTCCGATACCGCGCCGACAAGCGGGTTGGCCGTAATGCCGGACAAGCCGTCCGAGCCGCCGCATTTGAGCCCCAGCTTCAACTTGGACACCGGCACGGGAACGCGCTGGAACCGCTCCGCATATTGCGCCAGCTCCTCGATCAGCTCCAGCGCTTCCTCGATCTCGTCCTCCGCATCCTGGGACTTCATAAATTTGACCCGTTCCGGATTGTACTCGCCGATGGCCTCCTTGAAGGAGTCGATCTGATTGTTCTCGCAGCCCAGACCGACAACCAGCACGCCGCCCGCATTGGGATGATGAACGAGGGAAGCCAGCAGCTTCTGCGTATAAGTCAGGTCGTCCCCCAATTGGGAGCAGCCGAACGGATGGGCAAAGTGATAAACGCCGTCCACCCGGCCGCCGAGCATGGCGGACGCCCGGTTGGCTACAATTTCGCAGGTCTTGTTAATGCAGCCGACCGTGTTAATAATCCAAATTTCGTTGCGGATGCCGGCTTCGCCGTTCTCGCGCACATATCCCCGGAACGTTCGCCCCGCGTCTCTCGACGCCGATTCCGCGCCGCCGGCAGCGGCCGGCTCGTATTGATAATCGAGAATGGCGCCGAGGCCCGTCCCCATATTATGCGTATGCACCCACGCTCCGGGGCGGATCGGTTCCTTCGCTTTGCCGATGGAATAACCGAATTTCAATACGTCTTCGCCCGGAGCGACGGCGCGAGCGGCAATTTTATGCCCTTTCGGCACATCGTCCAGCAGCTCGATCGTTTCTCCGTCTCCCAGCTCCAGCTTTTCCCCTTTGCCAAACGGCTTCAGCGCCACGACGACATGGTCGCGTTCGTGCAGTCTTATCCAGCTATTCATGTTTCATTCGCTCCCATTCGTTCATTTTGGCGGCGACGGCGGATGCCAGCGCCCCATACGTTTCGTTCAAGTCGCAGCCCCACAGCTCTTTGGCTCCGAGCAGTCTGCGGACAATCTCTTCGGTCGACTGGCCGCGCGTCTTAGCATCGCTCCATATCGAAGCGATCAGCTGCAGCGAGGCGGCGTCATCCCGGACCGTGTAGACGGTTCCATCGAGCGACTCCCCGGCATAACCGCCGTCGGCAGGTTGGATCCGGTAATAGCGGAGCAGCCCGGCCAGCCCTACTGCAAGCCCTTCCGGCACCGGACGGCCGGCCTCCGCGTAATGCAGCAGCGACGGCAGCAGCCGAACCTTGAATTTGCTTAAGCTGTTCATCGCAATGTCCGCCAGCCGGTGCTCGATAAACGGGTTCAGGAAACGCTCGTACACTTCGCCGGCGTAATGCTTCAGCGCGTCTTGATCCATCGGCAGGGACGGTACGATTTCTTCCTCCACCGTCGTTCTCACAAGCGCTCCGACTACGGGATGCTGCATCGCCTCGCGGACGTGGCGGACGCCCAGCACAATGCCGATCGGCGTCATCAGCGTGTGGGCGCCGTTCAAGATCCGAACCTTGCGCATTTGAAACGGCTTCAAATCGTCCACCCAATGGACGTTAAGTCCCGCCTTGCGCAGCGGCAGCGTCTCGTCGAGCTCCGCTTCCCCTTCGATCGCCCACAGATGGTACGGCTCCGCCGTCGTCAGCATCGGATCCCGGTACCCCCATTCGGCGAACCAGGCTTCCGCCTGCGCCTCCTCCGGATACCCCGTCACGATCCGATCGACTAGCGAATTCAGGAACCGGTTATGCTCCCGCACCCATTGCTTGAACGGCTCCGGCAAGTTCCAGTCGTCGGCGTAACGGAGAATGCACTCGCGCAGCGTGTCGCCGTTGCGCTCCAGCAGCTCGCAGGGCAGGCAGATCAAGCCTTTGTCCGGAGCTCCGCGGAACGTTTCGAATCTCCGGTGCAGCAGCAAGGTCAGCTTGCCGGGATACGATTGCACCGGCCGGCCTTCTTCATGCGCCTCGGGACGGTAAGCCAAGCCCGCCTCCGTCGTATTGGAGACGACGACGCGCAGCTCGGGATTGTCCGCCAGCGCCAGAAAGCGCTCCCAATCGGCATACGGATCGAATACGGCGCCAAATACGTCGACGACGTCACGGCGCTCGGCGGGCTCCCCCCGTTCCAGACCGCGGGTAACCAGCGTGTACAAGCCGTCCTGCGCCGCCAGCGCCTCGATCTTCGGCTTCCCTCCCGGTCTCGGCTGCGTCACGGCGATTGTTCCTTTATACAACCCTTGCTTGCGGCATTCCGCGATCATCCAGTCGAAGAAACCTCTCAGAAAGTTGCCTTCCCCGATCTGCAAGACGGTTACCGGTTCATGAGCCGGATTTCGGTCCGTTCCGTTGTCGTACAGCCAATCGCGTCCCAACGTCTTCATTTTCAACAGCACCCCTTTGGCGTTTAAGTGCGAACCTTCCGTCCGCGATTCCATGCTGCAGCCCAGTGCGCTGCAGCGTCTTTTCTCCATTATAGAAAACAATAAAGATCCGTTAAATGTTCGATTATTGCATAAACATAACCGATATTGATATAGTTGAAACATATATTATGACCGGAGGGGTGGGGAGTGGATGAATATACAGCCTTATCGCAAACAGTTCCGTTACGACGCGGAATTTCCGTTCGATTGCTTATACCGGGATACGAAAAGCGCCCAAAGCGAGCTGCCCGACCATATACACGACTGGTACGAGCTGGCTTATGTCTATTCGGGGAGAGGCACATTTTTTATCGACCAGACGATATACGATGCGCGGCCCGGCGACATCTTCCTCATTCCCGGCAATACGGTGCATCGCTCCTTTCCCGTACCCGACGATCCAAAAACGTCGACGGCGCTTTATTTCGGCGCTTCGCTTGTCCATCATGCCCCGCTTGGCGATTCGTTTTCGTACTTGCATCCTTTCGAGCAAGCCAAACGTCATCAAACGTACCGGATTGCTTTGGACGAGGAGCGGCAAAGCCTGGTTACGGAAGCTTTGGAACGGATTCATGCCGAATACGCCGGCCGCCGGCTCGGAAGCCGCCATGCCGTATTGCTCCATTTGCAGCAGCTGTTGCTGGAGCTGAGCCGCTGGCTGCCGGAACGTTCGCCGGTCCGCGAAGCTGCCGCGCCGCCTTCGTCCGCGCATCCGGCCTGGATGTCGGCCGCTCTGGCTTACATCGATTCGCATATTTCGAAGCCGCTCGGGCTGTCGGCGCTGGCTGCCCGGGCCGCCGTGACGCCGGCGCATTTTTCGCGGGCGTTCAAGAAGCTGACCGGCATGAACGTCACGGATTACGTCACGGCCAAGCGAATTATCCGGGCCAAGGAGCTGCTGCTCGAGCCCGATTTGACGGTGGCCGACATCGCCGAACGCTGCGGCTTCGACAGCCTGCCCCATTTTCACCGCAAATTTAAATCGCTGACCGGCATGACCCCCGCCAAATATAAGCGAAAAGGATGAAGCTGCTGGGGGTGTTGGGGTAGCTCGGCAACGGACGTCGATCCCCTTCGCCCTTCACCCGCTCCGCACAGCTGCAACGCTTATTTTCGTACTTGCAGCACTCACCGCACACTCTACGCACCGCTGCAACGCTGATTTTGGCACTTGCAGCACGTAGGGGCTCGCCCCATACCCCCCTTTTTAACGCAGCAGCGAATTTTCCCCCTTCCGCCCGCCCTAACTTGTATGGTAGTATGGCAGTAGAGCGAACAACAATACCGAGAGTGCGCAAAAAACGGCAAAAAGCCGTGCATCTGCACACTCGCATGTGTACATCAGACACTCGCATGCCGTGTATCAGCACGCCGAACGAGCTAACATGTGCATCAATCAACTTGGCATCAGCAACCTGAGCATCAACAAAGCTACGCACCACACAATACGAAAGGAGGTAACTGTACATGACGCTGGACAAAACGCCGGCCGCCTCTGCGCGCGATACCGTTTATGCGGCGCTCAAGGAGCAAATTTTGAGTCTGGAGCTGCCGCCGGGAACGCCGTTGTCCGAAAACGAAACGTCCGTCCGCTTTCAGGTCAGCCGCACGCCGGTCCGGGAAAGCTTTATGAAGCTGGCCCAGGAAGGGCTGATGCAAGTGCTTCCGCAAAGAGGGACTTACGTTTCGCTGATCGATATGAAGCTTGCGGAGGAAGCGCATTTTATGAGAGAACAGCTGGAATGCGCCGTCATTCGGCTGGCGTGCGGGCAGCTTCCGGACGAATGCCTGCGCCGGCTCGAAATCAATTTGCTGCTGCAGGACGAGAGCGTCCGCAAGCGGGACAACGATTCGATGTTCGAGCTGGACCAGCAGTTTCACCGCCTTCTGTTCGAAGGCTGCGGCAAGCTGAATACCTGGCAGGCCATGAGCGCTTTGACGGTACATATGGTGCGGAGCCGCAAGCTGAAGCTCGAGGTCGACCGGGATTGGCGCCACTTGTACGAGCAGCATCTGGCGATGGCCGATGCCATCCGAGCCGGAGACGCGAATGCCGCCGGCCGGCTGATGAAGGAGCATCTCGCTCCCAGCCTGTCGGATCTGGCGCTGCTGAAGGAACAATACCCTCATTATTTCAGTTAATTTTATAAGGAGGACGAACAACTATGCGCATGACATTTCGCTGGTTCGGCGAAGGCAACGATACCGTCCCGCTGAACTATATCAAGCAAATTCCGGGAACTGAAGGCATCGTCTGGTCGCTTCACGACATTCCGGCAGGGGAAGAATGGCCGATGGAGCGAATTTTGGAGGTGAAGGCGCAGGCGGAAGCGGCGGGGCTTCATATCGATGTCGTTGAAAGCGTTAACGTACACGAGAACATCAAGCTCGGTTTGCCCGACCGGGACATGTACATCGAACGGTACGCCAATACGCTCCGCAAGCTGGGTCAAGCCGGCGTCAAGGTCGTCTGCTACAACTTTATGCCGGTATTCGACTGGCTGCGCACCGATCTGTTCAAGGAAATGGAAGACGGCTCGACCGCGTTGTTTTATGAAAGCAGCCGCATCGCCGACATCGACCCGTTCGAATTGACGGAACGGATCAATGCCGATTCCGCGCTGACGATGCCGGGCTGGGAGCCGGAGCGGCTGCAGCATTTGACCAAGCTGTTCGAAGCGTACCGGGGAGTGACGGAAGAGCATCTGTGGGACCATCTCGCTTATTTTCTCGATGCCGTCGTACCCGTTGCGGCCGAAAGCGGCATCCGCATGGCCATTCATCCCGACGATCCGCCTTGGCCGGTATTCGGATTGCCCCGCATCATGACGAACCGGGACAATTTCCGGCGGCTGCTGAAGCTGCATGACCATCCCGCCAACGGCATTACGCTGTGCAGCGGCTCGCTGGGCGCCAATCCGCAAAACGACATTATTGCGATGATTCACGAATTCGGAGACCGGATTCCGTTCGCCCATATCCGCAACGTCCGCGTGTACGAGAACGGCGATTTTATCGAAACGTCTCATCGCACCCAGGACGGCACCGTCGATATTGCCGGAATCGTCAAAGCTTATTACGACATCGGCTTTACCGGATATGCCCGTCCCGACCACGGCCGCCATATTTGGGACGAGAAATGCAGGCCGGGCTACGGACTGTACGACCGGGCTCTGGGCATTATGCATCTGTGGGGCTTGTGGGACGGATATGCTTACGCCGAGGCCCAGAGCAAGCGAGGAGGGGAAACGCAATGAGAGATAAAATGAAGCTGGACTCCGAAAAGCAAAAGGCGCCGCACCGGGAGCAGCCGCTGCACGAGTCGCTCAGAGGCAAAGTCGCCGTCATTACCGGCGGTGCGGGCGTGCTGTGCCGGGCGATGGCGTTCGAGCTTGCGCGTCAAGGAGCCAAGATCGCCGTTCTGGGCCGGACCGCGGCGAAAAACGACGCCGTTGCAGCCGAAATTGCGAAAGCCGGCGGCACCGCCATCGGCGTAGCCTGCGACGCGACGGACCCGGACAGCATGCGGAATGCGGCCCTCACGACGCTTGAAAAGCTCGGTCAATGCGACATTCTGGTCAACGGAGCCGGCGGCAATCATCCAAGCGCCAATACGACGAACGAAACGTTCCGGTTCGACGATCTGGACAAGGCCGGCGTCACGACCTTTCTCAATTTGAGCGTGGACGGGTTCCGGCAGGTGCTTGATTTGAATTTTATCGGGACGCTCATTCCATCCCAGGTCTATGCGGAGCAAATGGTAGGGCGCGAGGGCGTCACGATCATCAACATCTCTTCGATGAGCGCCCCTTCGCCGATGACGAAGGTGCCCGCCTACAGCGCGGCGAAAGCGGCTGTCAACAACTTTACCCAGTGGCTGGCGGTTCACATGGCGAACGCGGGCATACGGGTGAACGCTATCGCGCCGGGCTTTTTCCTGACAGAGCAAAACCGGGGGCTGCTGCTGAACGAAGACGGATCGCTCACCGAGCGGTCGGGCAAAATCATTTCCCATACGCCGATGCGCCGGTTCGGCAAACCCGACGACTTGCTCGGGGCGCTGCTGTGGCTGGCCGACGATACGGCCTCCGGCTTTGTTACCGGGATTACCGTTCCGGTCGACGGCGGATTTATGGCTTATTCCGGGGTATAAGGCCGATGCCGAACCTCCTTTGCACCCGTTATGGAATACGGAGATGGCCTTTACGCCATTCTAACGGGGAAAGGAGGTGCCCATGAGGCATGACATCGTCCAAAAGCCGCCGGGCAAACCGTTGGAATCAACGGAAGCAGAACCAGCAGCCTCACGGCAAAATCAAGTCGCTAAAGGAGCTGAGCGAACCGCCTGAAACTCCCGAGCAATAGCCCGGAGCTCAGGCGGGGCCGCCGGCTCCATTTTTTGCGAAACGCGTTTGCGGGGGAGCGCTGGTATAGCGCATGGCGCATGGCGCCCCCCGCCTACAGTTGGAACGCCGTCCGGATGCGCTCCGCGACACGCTCGGCGGTAAAGCCGTATTCCTCCATCACTTTCGCCTGCTTCGCGGACGCGCCGAACGTTCGGATGCCGATCAGCAGTCCTTCGGCTCCGACGACGCTTTCCCAGCCGCTCGGATGCGCCATCTCGATGGCGGCGTTCGCTTTGACCGCCGGATCGATGACGGCATGGCGGTACTCGGCAGGCTGCCGCTCGAACAGCTCTTTGCTCGGCATGCTGACGACGCGCACTTTAATGCCGGACTTTTCGAGCAGAGCCTTCGCTTCGATCGCCAGACTTACTTCCGAGCCGGTCGCAATGAGCTGCACATCGGGCCGTCCGCCTTCTCCGCCGTTCGGACCGCCCAAGCCGTCCGACTCCGCCGCGATGTAGCCGCCCCTGGCGACGCCTTCCGCCGCCTTCTCCGCCGTCCCCGGCAATACCGGCAAGTTCTGGCGGGACAATGCCAGCACGATCGGTCCTTCCTTCGCTTCCAACGCATATCGCCATGCGGCGGACGTTTCGTTGGCATCCGCCGGCCTGAACAGCGTCAAGCCCGGAATGAGCCGGAGCGACGGAATTTGCTCGATCGGCTGATGCGTCGGCCCGTCCTCTCCTACGGCAATGCTGTCGTGCGTAAATACATAGACCACCGGCAATTTCATCAGCGCCGACAAACGGATCGCGCCCCTTAAATAATCGCTGAAGACGAGAAACGTTCCGCCGTACACACGCAAGCCGCCGTGCAGCATCATGCCGTTCAGCGCCGCTCCCATCGCAAATTCGCGCACTCCGAACCATAAGTTCCGTCCCGTGTAGCTGCCTGGCCCGAAAGCGCCGGTTTCCGCCATGGCCGTCATGTTGGAGCTGGCCAGATCGGCCGAACCGCCGATCAGAAGCGGCAAAGCAGGCGCCAGCGCATTAATCGCCTTGCCCGATGCGGCGCGGGTCGATACGGCGCCGTCTTCCGGAGCGTATTCCGGCAGCCGCTCCTCCCACCCGTGGGGCAGCTCTCCGAGCATCGCCGTTTCCAGCGCCTCCGCCAGCTCCGGATGCGCATCGCGGTAAGCCGAGAACGTTGCTTCCCATGCGGCCTGCGCCTGTTTCCCTTGCTCCATCGCTTCGCGATAGCGGCCGTATACTTCGTCCGGCACGTAAAACTCCGGCTCCGCCGGCCAGCCGAGCGCCTCCTTTGTCAGCCGCAGCTCCTCCTTGCCGAGCGGGGAGCCGTGCGTCCCGCCATGGCCGCCCTTGCCGGCCTTGTTCGGGCTGCCGTAGCCGATCGTCGTTTTTACTTCGATCAGGGTCGGCTGACCGGATACGCGTTTCGCTTCCTCGATGGCCGCCGCTATAGCATTAACGTCGTTTTGATCCTCCACCCGCAAATAATGCCAGCCGCAAGCTTCGAATTTGGCGGCGGTGTTCTCGGAGAACGACATCGACAGCTCGCCGTCGAGCGAAATATCGTTGGAATCGTACAGGACGATCAGCTTGCCAAGCTTCAAATGTCCGGCCAGCGACACCGCCTCGCTTGCGACGCCCTCCATCAGATCGCCGTCGCCGCAAATCGCGAAGGTGTAATGGTCGACGACCCGGTACGGCCCGCGATTGAACGCGGCGGACAAGTGCGCTTCGGCCATCGCCAGGCCGACCGCCATCGCCAGTCCTTGCCCCAGCGGCCCGGTAGTCGCCTCGACGCCCGGCGTATGCCCGTATTCCGGATGGCCCGGCGTGCGGCTGCCCCATTGGCGAAAGCTCTTGATGTCGTCCATCGTCAAGTCGTAGCCGCTCAAATGAAGCAGACTGTACAGCAGCATCGAGCCGTGTCCCGCCGACAGGACGAAGCGGTCGCGGTTGAACCAGGCCGGATCGGCCGGATTATGCTTCATTCCTTTCGTCCATAACGCATACCCCATTGGCGCCGCTCCCATCGGCATGCCGGGATGGCCGATGCCCGCCCGTTCCACGGCGTCGATGGCAAGCGTTCGGATCGCATTGATGCACAACGTATCGATTGATGTCGTCATTGTTTCTTTTCCCCTATCTGGTTTGGATTGGTTATTCACAGTATAATAGGGGTTAACGCTATATAAGTAATTAATAATATCGACACTGATTATAGAAGGTGTTTATATGACTCATCAGATCCACTATGAGCTTTACCGTGTCTTTTATTGGGCCGCCAAGACGGGCAGCCTCAGTCAAGCCGCCAAAATGCTGTATATTACCCAGCCCAGCGTCAGCCATGCGATCAAGGGGCTGGAGGAGGCGTTCGGGACGGCGCTGTTTTCCCGCAGCTCCAAGGGCGTCGAGCTGACGGGCGAGGGCCGTATTTTATTTTCATACGTGGAGCAAGCTTGTCATTTTTTGAATATGGCCGAGGAAAAAATGAAGGAGCTCCGCAGCTTGAGCAGCGGCGAGCTGCGCATCGGGGGCAGCGATTCGTTGTTCAAGCATTATTTGCTTCCGTTTATCGAGCTTTATCACGAGCGTTATCCGGGGGTTCAAATTCATTTGCTCCACGGCACGACGCCGGACATTATCGGGTACTTGAAGGAAGGGGAGATCGACCTCGGAGTCGTCCGGATGCCGGTGCACGACGCCCAATTGGAGGTGCGGGAAGGAATCATGCTGCAGGATACGTTTGTGGCGGGACCGAAATTTGAAGCATTGAAGGGGAAAAGACTGACGCTGGAGGAGCTGCTCCGCTATCCGCTCGTCATGTTTTCCCGCAGCAGCCATTCCCGTTCGGCGGTCACCCGACTGTTCCGGGAGCAAGGCTACCGGCTGGAGCCGGAGTTCGAGCTCGGCAGCGTCGATCTGCTCATCGAATTCGCCAAACGCGGGATGGGGCTGTCGTTCGTCACTAAGGAATTTGTCGCCAAAGAGCTGGAGGAAGGCGCGCTGTTCGAGCTGCAGCTGGAGCAGCGCCTGCCGCCGTCGCAAGTCGCGGTCGTCACGCTGAAATCGATGCCGTTGTCCAACGCGGCGGCGGCTTTTGTCGGCGAAATGAATTTGAGTCAGCGGCTGGCGTAAAGGCTGTCGAACCTGTGCGCCGCTTCGAAATCAAGCGCGGTCAAACCGCCGGCGTTCCAGCTGGTCAGCCTTAACGTGACCACCTTGTAATCGATGGCGATCAGCGGATGATGATTCATCGCCTCCGACGCTTCGGCGACCGAATGAACGAACGCTATCGCCTCCATAAACGCCGAAAAACGGAATTTGCGAACGATCCATTTGCCGTCTTCCCGCTTCCAGCCGGAGGCGTCCGCCAGTTTCATGCCGATTTGCTCTTCCGTCAACTTCATGGTCCGCATGACGATTCGCTCCTTTTCGTTGGCTGCCCGGTCCGGCCGGTTTTTGAAATTGGCGGGGCAATCCGCGTCCGTCGTTGCCGTCTCATGTCGGGCGGAACTCGCCTTTTGCCCAATATCTTATGTCTGGAGGCATTCAGTATGACCACCTGCATTGCCCTGTTGAGGGGCATTAACGTCAGCGGTCACAAAAAGATCGCCATGGCGCATCTGAAATCGGTATTCGAAACGACCGGCTTCGCCAACGTCCGAACGTACATCCAAAGCGGGAACGTGCTGTTCGAATCGGAGGAGCGCGATCCCCGCCGGCTCGAGCGCACGATCGAGCGCGAGCTGGAGCGCGCATACGGCTTTGCCGTCAACGTCGTCATCCGGACGAAGGACGAGCTGCGCGCCGTCTTGGATCGCAATCCTTTTGCGTTTCGCGAGCTGGCGGACGGCGACCAGCTTTACGTTACTTTTTTGGCCGGGGAGCCCGAACCGGAAGCCGTCCAACGGCTGGCCGCCTATAGCGGCGATGTCGACGAATACGCCTTTGCCCCGAGAGAAGTTTATTTGCTCTGCCGCAAAGGCTACGGCACCAGCAAGTTTTCCAACAACTTTCTGGAAAGCAAGCTGAAGCTGCCGGCAACGACCCGCAACTGGGCAACGGTCAACAAGCTCGCCGCAATGGCGGACGGTTAGGGCCCGGCCGGCCTGGGCGCTTGTTCGGCCAGGACACTTCGGCTGGGCCGCAGTCGCGCAAGCGAACCGAAGCCGCAGGCTGCGCGATGACGGGCCGATGCTCAGCATCCAGAGTTGCAGCACACCACCCGCCACCGAAGACGCTGCCGCATCGCTGCACACCGCCCGCCACCGTGCCCAAGCCGCCGCTGCGGACTATATTGAACGATTTATCGTTCAAAACCTTCGACTTTACCGTCCTGCAGCGCCCATTTGAACGATTTATCGTTCATCAAGCATTAGGTGTCGCCGGAAATCGCCTATTCGACTCAAAAATGGACATCCAAGAGCAATAATGTGCATTCAGACGACATCCATCCGAATTTCTTCATATTTGGGGTTAAACGAAATAACCAGTTCCTTGCCTTCCAAATACCAAAGATTGTCTTCTTCCATATAAAAGGTGATGCCTTCCGCTTCGTGCGACAAGCCTGCCGCTCGCGGCTCGTCCTTGGTCACGCCCAGCGACAGGCCGGGATGGACGCTGCCGCAGCCGCCTAACCGAACGAAAACGCGCAGGCTGTCGCCGTCGGCCAGTTCCATTTGCTCCTTGTACCATTTGGCCGCGGCCGGCTCAACCGTCAGTTTCATAGCCCGTCAGCTCCTTTAATATCGATCCGGGATTCACGCAACCCTTCGTCCTCCCATTATAACCGAAAGCCGCAGACGATGTAACGAATGACCGGGCAAGCCAGCCTCCTCCTTCATCGCTCCATCTCAATCGATGGACGGGCTGCGCCGCAGCAGCCAGGCGGAACCTGGAAGCGAAATGGCCGCGAGCAGCAGCGTGACGCCGACCGACCAGCCGAACCGCGACGCCTGCGAGATTTCACCGGTTACGGCCTGATAGGCATAGCCGGGCAGCGCCCCCGGATTCCAGCCAAAATATTTCGGCATCAAGCCGGCCAGCAAGGACAGCAGAACAGCCAGACCGAGCGAAGCGAACGCCGCCCCCGCCGCGCTGCGCAGCAGCGTGCTGAACCATATCGTCGCCGCCATTGCAAAGGCCAGCCATAAGCTATAAATCAAATAACTATACATAAATGGCGCAAAATCAACCCGTTCGATAAGCAGCCAGGTATAATACCACGACGCCAGATAGCCGGCCAAAAGGGAGCCCCAGGCGAGCAGCAGCATCGCCGCGTATTTGGAGCCGATGTAGGAGAGTATGGAAATCGGCTTGACCATCAGAATGGAAGCCGCACCGCTGTTGCGCTCTCCGGAGACGATGCCCATAAAAGCAAGCACGAGAATAAGCATGCCCATGACGCCATATTGCGACAGCGTATCGGCCAGCACCTGGGAACCGGAGGGCAGCGGTATTTCAATGACCGTTCCGTCCGGCAGGTTGCCCGCCTTTTCCAACAAAATCGGCATGTAGTAACTGGTTACCGGCTGCATGACCCCAAGCAAAATAAATACGAGCGGGACCCAGATCAGCTTGAAGCTGCGCACCAGCTCCAGCAGCTCCTTGCCGGTCATGACGCTCCATGCCGCCATTCCTTTGCCGTTCATTCACTCACCGCCTTCATAAATAAATCTTCGAGCGAGGAGTAGCCGACGGCCAGCTGCGCGACCTTGATCTGCTCCTTCGCCATCGACTCCAGCAGCAGCTCGCGCGCGGCATCGACGTCCTTGGCGATGAGCCGGGCTGCGCCGCCGCCTGCCATCTCGGCTTCCTCGAACAGCCCGGCGGCCCCATGACGGCCCGCCGCATCCCAAGACCCGGCGGACAAGCCACGCACCAGCTCGCTCAGCCACTTCTCCGACCGCTCGTCGCGCTCCACCCGCAGCTCGATCACCGGCTTCCGGTGCCGCACCCGGATATCGTTCAACGCGCCTTGCATCGCGATTTGGCCGCTTCGAATAATCATCACGTCGTCGCACAGCTCCTCCGCATCATGCAGCACATGCGTCGAGAACAGCACCGTCGTCTCGCGCTTCAGCTCGCGCAGCAAGCCAAGCACCTCGCGCCGGCCGAGCGGGTCCAGCGCCGATACGGGCTCGTCCATAATGAGCAGCTTGGGACGGTGCACCAGCGCCTGCGCCAGGCCGAGCCGCTGCTTCATCCCTCCCGAATACCCCCGGATCCGTCTTTTTTCCGCGCCGGCAAGTCCGACCTTCTGCAGCAATTCCTGACCTCGCCGCTTCGCTTCCCCGGAACTTAATCCGCACAGCCTTCCGGCATAGACGACAAATTCGAGTCCGGTCATCCAGGGGAGAAAAGCCGGCGTTTGCGGCAAATACCCGATAATGGACCGTTGATCGCCGCCCTTCGGCACGCCATGGAACCTCATTTCTCCCGCAGTCGGCTTCAACAGTCCCGTCAGCATGCGGATCGTCGTCGTTTTGCCCGCGCCGTTCGGACCGAGCAGCGCGACGCAGCGGCCTTCCTCAATCGCAAAATCGAGACCTTTGACGGCCTGTACGCCGCCGAACGATTTGACCAGTCCTTGTACCCGCAGCAGCTCGCTCAACCGTCATTCCTCCTTCCGAACAGCAAAAATGCGATCGGCCCGACAATATTGGCGACGATAATGACGATTACCCACATCAGCTTCGGTCCCCTCGTCTGCTCCGTCTTCATGCACACGATCAGCGCCGTAATCATTAGAATGAGCTGAATCACGATAATCGGCGCCAAAATCGCCAACAGTTTCGGGATATCCAGCAAACGTTCCGTTTCCGCCACAACGTTCTCCTCCTTTAGTTGCCTGTCTCTTTATTTCCTCAAGCCCCGCTCCGCGCTTTGCGCAGCACGACCAGCCAATAGACGAGCAGCGGCAGCGGAAACTGGATCAGCCCCCACAACCCCCAAAACCACGGGTATTTCCCCCGCTTCCTCGCGTCTACAAACAGCCAGGTCGACTGGCAGACCAGCACCGCGGCGACGGCCAGCCAGAACCAGACGGACCTCGCTAACGCTTCTTCCATGCGCGCAACCCCTTTGCGTAAAATGCCGCCGCGCCCATGATGCCGCCAATTGCCGCCGCGGATTGAAAGGCCGCAAACCAGATCCAGCTGCGTTCGACCACCCACTGCATGCCGCAGAACAGGATGACGGCGATCAGCCACAGCGCAGCCAGCTCCTTCCGCAGTTTGGCTTTGACATGCCGCTTATGCTCCGCGACGAACCGCTCCATGTCCTGAATCCGCACCGGGGAAGGCTCCGAATCGGCATCGAGCTTCGCAAGCTCCTGCCCGACATGGCGCTCGAACCATATCCGGTCCGCTTCCAAATCCTTATCCTCGTGATGTCTTCTACTCACTGTCCGCCAGCTCCTTTCTTAGCCGCTTCACGCCCGCATGCAGCCGGGATTTGACCGTGCCTGCCGGAATGTCCAGCATATCGGCGATTTCATCCTGGGAATAACCGTAATAATATTTGAGCAGCACCGGTATTCTGACCTGCTCCTCCAGCTCGCCCAGCGCCTGCAGCGCATGGGGCCAGTCCTTCATTCGGCGCGACTCGGCGCCGCGGTTCGTCCATTCCGCTTCTTCCTTCCGCAGCCACTTGCGCTCCCGTTCCCGGCGCCTGGCTCCGTCAATGACCAGCCGGGAGGCAATCGTCAGGAGCCAGGTCGAAAATTTGGCCCGGAACTGAAAGCCCGAAATGTTTTCGATCGCCTTCAGCATCGTATCCTGCGCGATATCTTCGGCCCGATGCCTGTTCATCGTCAGCTTAAGCGCATATTGGAACAAAAAGGGGTAATGGTGCTGCAGCAGCCTGGACAATGCGCGTTCATCCCCGCGAATCGCGGCTTTAAGCAGCTCTTCCTCATCCTGCACCGATGTTGGCGCTCCTTTCTCCTAGTGGCCGTATATACCTATGACGGCTAACCTGCCCGTTTCGTTCATTTTGATTACAAAAAAACGAAGCAACAACGGAACGTCGTATCCGCTGCTGCTTCCCCTGTATATAAAATATGTTCCGAAGATACGGCAACTCGCGCCTATCGATTAAGACGACAGGTCCGCGGCCCGGCCGCTTTCCCGCATGCTCCGGCTGTACCAGCGCCATGCGGCTTCCACATCCGCCTCGTCCAGACAAGCCGCGCTGTAGTCGATCGGGCTTCCCAACGCATGCACGGACAGCGATATCAGTCCCTTGCGCCGCTGGGCACGGCTGCGCCTTACCTTCATGCGCTGGATCGTCGGCCGGCGAACATAATAGGTCGTGCGGTTCAACAGCCGTTTGCGCAGCGCCAGCTGGCCGCCCTCCAGCAGCATTCCAGCCGAACGGTGACAGCTCACTCTCCACCAGAACACGAGCGGAATCAGAAGAAGCGACCATACGCCGGGCGTGCCGAACCAGCCGATGCACACGGCGCAGACGGCAGCGGCAATGAGCAAATACGTTCTGACGTAATAAAGGAGCGCCCTGCGGGGCGAAGGAGCCAGCTTGTCGGCGGCATGCAGCTTCATCTGCGGCACGAACTCGTCGATCAGCTCCTGCGCCCGGGACAGCTTAATGAACGGATGCAGCATCAGCTGCTCCTGCTTGTCGGAGGAGATGACCTGCAGCTTGATTTCGCCGTAGCCGAACGGCTGCCTCAGCAAGCTTTCGCTGATCAGGACGGCCTGCACCTTTTTGGGTTCGAACAAAAACGACTTTTTTTCCAGCAAACCGTACGACAACGCGATCTGGCCGCCTTCCCGCCGCACCTCGAAGCCGCTGTATTTTACAATATACAGCACCAGCGACAGCAGCCATGCAAACAAAATGATGATAATCGCGCCAATCGCTACAACCATCGAACCCGGCATCAAGTCCATCGAATCCTCGACGACATGCTCCCAGTAATGCTCCGGCAGAAGCAAATCGATAAAGTCGTCCGCAAACGAAATCAAACCCGCGACAAAAGCGGCCACAAGCCCAAAGTTAAGCGATGTAGCCGCCGCCTGAAGCAGCTTCGCCGTATCCAGCCGAAAATAAACGCCGGATTCCTTCTCCATGACGCCCCCCGGCAACTGCGGAGCCGAAACCTCCGCCGTCCGCATCGCTCCCGCGTCTTCGGGGACCGTATGTCCCCCGGCGGCTGCGGCCGTGCCGGACGCTTCTCCGGCAGCCGGCCCGGCGCCGGCACGATCCGGCTCCATTCGGCCGGCCTGCGCCGTTCCGGTCTGACCCGCCTTG
This sequence comes from uncultured Paenibacillus sp., assembly GCA_937895345.1. Lineage (GTDB taxonomy): Bacteria > Bacillota > Bacilli > Paenibacillales > Paenibacillaceae > Pristimantibacillus. Next base: position 67,817 of record CALAWP010000066.1, read on the forward strand.
TCTCGCAGCAAGCTTTTGATCCGGTTCGCTTCCGCCATGGACAGCACGTCCAGATAACCGTCGGCCTGCTTGCCGCCCCCCGGCGTTTCAATCTTCAGCTTGGCTACGCGCAGCAGCCGATGCATAAGCGGCTGTTCCACATTGACGGAATGGATGCGCGTATAATAAATCGTTTTTTCGTCGCGGAACAAAATTCCTCTTCGGATGACGATCCGGTCCTCTTCCAGCCAGAAGCCGAACTTGCGCCATTGCAAATAGCTGAAGCCGACGAACACGAGCAGCAGCGCGGCGGCGCCTGCGATCCAATACCAGCGGAGCGCCTCCTCCCAGTTCACGCCCCTCAGAAGAACGATGGCGACGACGGGAATGAAGCCTCGCACCGCGCCGATTACGCTAATCAATAAGTACAGCGGATGAAGCGAACGTCTTTCACTCATGCTCTTCCTCCACCTTCGCCAGCATGCCGATGCGGCGCTTAAGCGCCTCCGCCTCCGTCCGCTTCAAGCCGACGATGCGATGGGTGGTCGCCGCGGTGACGACCGAGACGGTCGCCAAATCGTATTTGCGCATCAGCGGTCCGCTTCCCAGCTCGACATGCTGCACGCGAACCATCGGCACCAGCACGTTGCTGATGAACAGCAGGCCGGACTCGATTTCCAGCTCGTCGTCGAACAGCTCGTAGCGGAAACGCGCATATTTGACCTTCGGAATGAGCCATGTAAACAAAAGGAGGGATAAGACCAGCGCTCCGAGCGCAATCCAGGCGGGAATAAGCGTCCACTCCAGCCAAATCGCCAAACCGCTGTAGACCGCAATAAGCAGCAAAAAGATTCCGTTGGAAATCAGCTCCGTCACGCGATACGCCTTCAAGTAATCACGGTGAAGCCTTCCGTTAAGCTCGCGCACCATTATATTCGCTCCTTATCTGTTATCCTCTCCTATTACATCAATTTTTGACAAACCCGTCAACTCGACAATAAAAGAAGGCCGTCATTGACAGACGCCCGCTTTATGTTGCTATATATTGAACGAATGCTATTCTGCACCCAGGTCAAGCTGCATGAGGAATTCCACTTGACTCGTGCGATTCTCTAGTTTAACCACATAGATCCGATGCGCACGCCGTCGGTCATTTCGTCCGATCCTCACGGACGGCGTACGCCGCAGCTTAAACGATTTTTCTCCGCAGGCTGCCGGAAATCCAGTCGATCAGCGTCACCATTACGATAATGCCGAGCAAGATGATGCCGACCCGGTCCCAATGCCGCGTGCTGAGCGCGAAGATAAGCGGCGTGCCGATGCCGCCCGCTCCGATGACGCCCAAGATCGTAGCGGACCGGACGTTGATTTCGAACCGGTACAGCGTATAGGACAAAAAGCCGGGCAGCACTTGCGGCACAACCGCAAACCATAAAATTTGCAAGCGGGTGGCGCCGGACGCCAGCAACGCTTCCGTCGGTCCGGCGTCCATATTTTCCACCTCTTCGGAATAGAGCTTGCCCAGCATCCCCACGGAATGAAGGCCGAGCGCCAGCACGCCCGCAAAGGAATTCGGCCCTACCGCTTTGATGAACAGTATAGCCATGATGATTTCGGGAAACGTTCGAATGAAGCTGAGGAGCATTTTGCCGGTTCCCGATACCGCGCCGGTGCGGCTCATGTTCGTTGCGGCCCAAAAGGCCAGAGGAAACGCGATAAAAGCGGAAATAAAAGTGCCTAGCGCCGCGATGGCCAGCGTATCGAGCAGGCCCCTCAGCAAATCCTCGCCCTCCGGCATATAGACGTAATCCCAATCCGGCGACGCAATGCCGGCGAGGATCGATTTCGTAATTTGGCCGGCCGTCTCCTTGAACCCCGTAAACTGCACGCCGCTGAACGCCCATACATAAACGGCCGCCAGCAGCAGCACCACCGTCCAGCGAATGGCGCGATTTTTCTTCGGCTTCGGTACGATCGCTTTCCAGTTTTTCGTCATAACAGTCTCTCCCGCAGTTTCATGCTCGCATAATCGATCAGCAGCACCACCGCCAGCGTATACAGCACGATCGTGCTTGTGCGATCGTATTGGAGAAAGCCGAGCGTCACCTCGTAATAATGACCGATCCCGCCGGCTCCGACGAGGCCGAGAATGGCGGCGGCGCGAACGTTGATTTCAAACGTGTACAGCACAAAAGACATATAATGCGCCTGAATTTGCGGCACGACGCCGAAGGCGATCCATTGCGCCTTGTTCGCTCCCACCGCCGTCATCGCTTCGAGCGGTCCCTTCTCGATCGCTTCCAGCGCTTCGTAGGCCAGCTTGGCGATAATGCCCATCGAGAACAGCATCAGGGCGAAGATGCCCGGCAGCAGGCCAAGACCGAAAATCGCGACAAAAAGAGCCGCCATCAGCAGGTCGGGGATCGTCCGGTTCAGATTGAGCAGAAAGCGCATCGGATAAACGATCCATTTCGCCCTCGTAATGTTGCCGGCGCACAGCAGCGCGACGGGAATGGCGAGAATCGCTCCGAACGTCGTGCCGAGCAGCGCCATGCGAATCGTTTCCAGCATCGCATGCGTAACTTTGGCAAAATAACCCCAATCCGGCGGAAACATCTCCTTCAGCAAATCCAGCATATTGGGCAGCCCTTGGATGAGCTTCCCGAAGGTCGATTCCGTTTGGACGGCGCTCCCCCACAGAATCAGCAGCAAAATAACGGCCGTCAAATAATGCTTCAGACGGCTTGGCGGCTTCGGCCGCTTCAGTTCGGTATTCGCAATCATGCCACCGGCTCCTCCAGCAGCTCGTCCTTCTGAATCGGCCGGCCGTAAATTTCGGCGAACACTTCGTCCGTCGCCTCCGAGACGGGCCCGTCGAAGACGACCTCGCCCGCTCGCAGGCCGATAATCCGGGTCGCATACGACCGGGCCAGATTGACAAAGTGCAAATTGACGATCGTCGTAATGCCGAGCTCCTCGTTGATCATTTTCAAATCGTCCATCACCTGCTTCGTCGTCAGTGGATCCAGCGACGCGACCGGCTCGTCGGCCAAAATAATTTTGGCCTCCTGCGCCAGCACTCTCGCGATGGCGACGCGCTGCTGCTGGCCGCCCGACAGCTCGTCCGCGCGGGAATACGCTTTTTCGGCAATGTTGACGCGGTCGAGCGCGTTAAACGCCAAATGGACGTCATGCTCCGGAAAGAGCCCCAAAATTGTGCGCAGCGTCGAATGGTAGCCGACGCGGCCCGCCAGCACATTGCGCAGCACCGACACGCGCTTGACGAGGTTGAAGCTTTGAAAGATCATGCCGATATCGCGGCGGATCATGCGCAGCTCCTTGCCCTTCGCTTGCGTAATCGATTTCCCGTCGATCAAAATTTCGCCTTCCGATATTTCATGGAGCCGGTTGACCGATCGCAGCAGCGTCGACTTGCCCGCGCCGGACAACCCTACGATCGCCACAAACTCCCCTTTGCCGATAGTCAGATTTATATCTTTTAACCCTTTCGTTCCGTTCGGATACGTCTTGGTTACGTTTACCATTTCGATCATGCAGGATCATTCCTTACTATTTGACTTATAAGCGTAAATGTCTGACGCCGTCCTTTAGAGGCGCAGCTTACGTTTCGCGTTGACCTATTAGCTCCATATAAGTTGAAACTTATACTTGCATATAGGTTAAAAAAGGGACAGCCAGACGGGATCAACAATCCCGACTGGCTTGGTGCCCCGCTGCCGGCAGCTTGTCCCGCTGCATGTCTGCGGCGCAGTTGCCCGTTGTGCATGCAGCGCTCCGGCCGTACAATCTTTCCGGCTATGGCTATTCCGTCTTCACTTTTTCGTTATACTCGCGAACGATATTAAAGACGCTGTCTTCCGATTCTACATACCCTTCATGCGTATAGATGTCCTTGATGATTTGGTAACCTTCCGGATCGGAGCCGAGGCTGATGAACGCTTCCTTGATTTTTTCGGCCCACTCCGGATTCATGTCCGGACGGATGGAGATCGTATCGTTCGGAATCGGCTGCGTGAACGTCAGCACTCTTGTATCCTCAAAAACCGTCGGATAATCCTTCGATACCGTGTTGCGGGCGTCCTGGAAGATCGCTGCCGCATCCACATCGCCGTTCAGTACGGCGAGTACGCCTTGGTCATGCCCTTTTACCGTGATCGGCTGCACATCCTTCAGCGGGTCCAACCCATGCTCCATCAGTTTGCCCGCCGGCCATACGAAGCCTGCGGACGAAGTTACGTTCTGGTACGCAATCTTTTTGCCTTTCAAATCCTCGACCGATTGAATCGGAGAGTCTTTCTTAACGATAATCATCGACTTGTAGAAGTCGACCAGGTCTTCCGTAGGCGCGCCCGTCGCGTCGTCTACGCCCTTGCGCTGAGCTTGCAGAAGCACTTCCGCCGCTCCTTTGTCTTTGGCAATGACATAAGCAGTTGGAGGCAGGAATCCGACGTCCACTTGCTTCGAAGCCATCGCCTCGATGATGACGTTGTAATCGGTCGATACGCTTACTTTAACTTCGATGCCCAGGCGGTCGCCGAGCAGCTTTTCCAGCGGCTTGGCTTTGGCTTCGAGCGTGTCCGCGTTTTGCGAAGGAACAAATTGAACGGTCAGCTTCGTCGGAACGTAGCCGGCGGGCTTTTCGGTTTCCTTCGGCTTTTCTTCACCGGACGATTGGCTGCCGGATCCGTTAGCGTTAGTCGGAGAAGGCGGGGTATTCCCCCCATTGCCGCTGTTGCCGCCGCCGCAGGCGCTAAGAAATACGAGAGCTGTCAACATCAGAACGATCGCTTTCAATGAATGCTTCAAAACAAAAATCCCCTCTCAAACTTGTATAATGAACTAACAGTTTTTACTATAGAGAGGATTTATTAACGGATTGTCATCCTTTTGTTAATCCTTTGTAAGGGTTCTTCCATAAGGCCCGGCACCTGCTATGATTAAATAAGAAAACCAGTCAATCTTCTTATTCATGTAGCCTAAACCGGCAAGAAAGGCGGCAAACATACGATGACAAACAATTCGACACAGCTGACATGCGCCATTTTGGCGACAAGCGACATTCACGGGTACATCTATCCGACCGATTACCGCAGCGAACAGCAGCAGCCTTTTGGCCTTGCGAAGCTTGCCGCCTTGATCGGCGAAGAGCGCGCCCGCTATGCGGCGGCGCTGCTAATCGACAACGGCGATTTGCTGCAAGGCTCCCCGCTTGCCTCGCATTATGCCAAATATAACCGGCACCTGACGCATCCGGGCGTAGCCTCATGCAATCATTTACGTTATGATGCGGCGATTATCGGCAATCATGAATTCAACTACGGGCCGGAGCTGCTCCGCAAGGCGGTGGCCGATTCCCGCTTTCCGTGGCTGTCCGCCAATGTAATCGACCGCCGCACCGGCGAGCCGGCCTTCGGGCAGCCCTACATGATCAAGCTGCTTCACGGCCAAGTCAAAACGGCGGTGCTGGGCTTGACGACGTCTTATATACCCAATTGGGAAAAACCCGAACATATCGGCGAATTCCGATTCGACGACGCGGTAAAGTGCGCGGAAAAGTGGGTAAGCTTTATCCGGGAAAATGAGCGGCCCGATCTGATGATCGTCGCTTATCACGGAGGCCTTGAGCGGGACCCGTCGAACGGACGGGAGACGGAGAAGCTGACCGGCGAAAACCAAGGATACGCCCTATGCGCCGAGGTGGATGGGATTGATGTTCTGATTACCGGCCATCAGCATCGGATGCTGGCCGGCAAGATAAACGGCGTATCCGTCGTGCAGCCCGGCTGCAATGGACAAGCGCTGGCCGAAGTGGTGATCGAGCTGGAGCGAACGAAGGAAGGCCGTTGGACCGTTGCGGACAAGACCGAGCGGCTCATTCCGGTCCAAACGGATACCGGAGCAGTCCCTGAACTCATTCAGCTGCTCGGACGGGAAGAAGCCGATACGCAAGCATGGCTGAACGAGCCGATCGGAACGGTCGACGGCGATATGACGGTGATCGATCCGATGAGCGTGCGGCTGGAGGATCACCCCTTCGTCGAACTGATGAATCGCGTGCAGCTGGAGATTTCGGGCGCGGATATATCCGCAGCCGCCTTGTTAAGCAATCAAAGCCGCGGCTTCGGGCCAACGGTCACGATGCGCGATGTGCTGACGAATTTTATGTATCCGAACACGTTGAAGGTGTTGCGCTTAACAGGGCAGGACATTAAGGATGCCCTGGAGCAGTCCGCCCGCTATTTTGATCTCGACGAACAGGGGCGCATCGCAGTCAGCCGGGAATATACGGAGCCGAAGCCGCAGCATTACAATTACGATATGTGGGAAGGCATCGATTACGAAATTCGGGTGTCGGCGCCGATCGGCCAACGCATCGTCAAGTTGACGCGTCAGGGACAAGACCTTGACCTAAGCGGCGAATACAATGTCGTCATAAGCAGCTACCGGGCGGCAGGCGGCGGCGATTTCGACATGTACCGGGGCAAGCCGGTCGTCAAGGAAATCGAACTCGATTACGCCGAAATGATGGCCGAATACATCTCTCAGCGCGGCGTCATCCACGCCGAATGCAACGGCAACTGGCGCGTCCTCCCTTAGCGGACGGCAGACATAGCCGCTGGCCGCTAAGACGATGACGAACCTGACAATCGCTAATCGCGCCCCTCACAATTGGCAGCCGCTCGCAACCTGACAGTCGCTTGGCGCTCACGAGCCTGGCAGTCGCTTGGCGCTCACGAACCTGGCAGTCGCCGGTCGCTCACGAGCCTGACAGTCGCTTGGCGCTCACGGCTAACGAATCTGGCAATCCTTATACCCGTCAAAATGACGAGTTTGAAATTGTAACGAATCTCTGCGTCGCTATTGCCCCATTTTCGGACTATATTCAGCCTTTCTGGGGCAAATAAGCCCGCTGGCGTTCGTTAAAATCGTAAACCAGCCATTACAGAGCGAATAAGCTCACCCAGGTTCGTTATCACCCCCGGCTTACCTTTCAAGGACTAGACGAGGCTTATCTTTAACGGACTAGACGCGGCTTGCAATACCGGCAGCCATCAAACGATATCGGGCCTCGCAATTAACCGACATTCGCCAGCTTCGATCAAAAGTTGTTTTTATGTAACAAAATCAATGAGCTACCAGCTCTGCCGCGCCCCGGATTTCCCATTCGATCGGCTCTATGACGGAGAACGCCCTCGGGTATACGACCTTGGCGATCAGCACGACGCCCGGCTGCCGGAACAGCGCTTCAAATTCAAATGTTTCGTTGCGGTAGACGTATGGAAACGACTGCTCCGAATTGATGACCTCGAACACAAGCACCTCCACGGGGTGGCGCAGGAACGAGCCGGGCAGCGGCGTCCCGCTCCCGTCCAATTGCAAATTGGCCGCCAAATAACGGGCCGCTTCCTGCGCGGCGGCTCCTTCGTGGATGCGGAGCTCGCCGTCCGACAGCGCCGTCTTGTCGAGCTGCTGCGCCGCGGCATGCGCCGCCCGGTTGACGGCGCGCTTGCTCTGGGACAGCGTCTTCATCGCCATCTCCTCTTCCACCTGCAGCAGATGCGTCGTCAGCCAGACGGCCATCATCGCGATAATCAGCAACAGCTTATGCATGCGAATTCTCCCTTCTCCGGCTACGGGACATATTCGCTCATCTTCATGCCGAATGCCCGCATTCGATCGTCGGACGAGATCGGCTCGATCCCGATCAGCCGGTCGATCATAAATAGGTTCTCGTACGGATAACTGATGGTCAGCATGATGCCGGTTCCGCGCGGCACCGGAGCGGCGGGATTCGCGCCGTCCGCCCCGGTCGTCGTGGCAATTTCGAAAGAAACGGCTTCCGGCCTCAAGCCAAGCCGAGCCATACGCTCCGCCGATTGGCGCAGCATCTCTCCGTCGATATACCCGTACGTCCCGCTTGCCCCGACCTCAAGCAAATAATCGACTTCCTGCTGCAGCACCGCCTGTCTGACGATGACGACATGCTTGTAAATCGGAGAAAATAAAATCCAGCAGAGCATGGCGGCGAACAGGACAAATACAAGCAGCTGCTTCATGGACTCATCTTCCTTATATACTCGCTCATGGCGCCGCCGGTCCGCTGCACCTGACGATTCATGCCGTCCTCTCCTTCCGCGACCGCCGCATATATGACGACCGCCGTAATAAGAAGCAACAGCGTCACTAATATCGTTCGCAACTGCACCGCCTCCCGAATGAAAATGTTGCCGGCCGCCGCGCCGGTTAAGGCAGCATCTGGCTGATTCGCGTATTGGCCGCGTTGCCCTGAGATTGAATTTGACTGCGGGTGCCCGTCGTGTCCTGGGCGATTATCGAATTGAACAAGACGACGACCACCACCAGCATCATGACCGTGATCAAAATATTGCGCATGCCATCACCTCCTTCAATGAAATATAACCATCCTCCTGCAAAGGCGAACACTGCCGCTTCTCCAGTTCGATTCCTCATTCCGCTTGTTTCGTGCGATTCTCCGATTCAATTTATACAGCCTCTCAACCGAGCGATTGAAACAACTGCTGAGCCTCCATCACCCACGGATAAATAAATACCTGGAACGTATACAAAATCGGAATGCCCGCCAGCACGAACAGCACATAGGACGTCGATTCCTTCCGGCTTTCCTTGGCCAGCTCCAGCTTTTCCTTGTAATCGGCGATCCGGATGCGAAGCAGGTCGTAATATTCCCTGCTCTCATGGAGCCGAAGGGCGTCGACCGTCTCGACAAAGCTCATGCCGTCGTCCGTTCCGATCCGCTGCTTGAACCGTTGGAGGGCAAGAGACGGGTCGTGGTACCACTCGGCAAGAAGCCGCTCCAGGTCGCTGCGGATCGTGCGCGTATACGGAACGCACCTCGCCAGCTTGGCATGGATATGCAGGGCGGAATCGGACAAATACAGCAGCTGATTGCTGACGCGGTATATTTCCTTCGTCATTTGCAAGGCTCGAAGCTTGCGAAGAGAGCGCAGCCACGCCTTGTCCGCAAGCAGGGCGGCCGTCAGCAGAAGCGGCAGACCCGCAAGCAGCTGCGAAGCGATGGACAGCAGCGAGCCGCCGTACCAGACAAAAGCCGAACCTCCCATGAACGGGAGCACAAAGATTGCCACTTTGCGCAGCAGCAAATACCAGGCGGGATCCGCACTGATGCCGCAGCCCGCGAGCAGCGCCTCCCGCTCCATGCAGGAAGGATGCGACCGGGAAATGCGAAGCGCACGCAGCCAGCCTTCCGGCGCCGGCGACGTCTTCCAGTTCAGCGCCGCCAGTCTTCGCCACCTCGCCGGACGGCGGGGCAGCAGCTGAAGCAGCATATAAATGGCTGCTGTGCCGAACAGTACTTGTCCCGCCGCCGTCGCCGCGCGGAGCCATTCATTCAACCACTCGAACATGACGCGGTCTCCCTTACATTTTTTTGCGGGACAGCCACAGCCCCATCAGAAACGACGCAAAAATAAGCAGCATCGCATTCAGAAGCATGTCCCTGCCTTGCGGATCGATCAAGTAATAGAAATAGGAGTTTGCCCGGTTGTACCGCATGTTGATGCCAATAAACAGCGCCAGAAACAGCAGCGGGGCGAAGTTGGCCAGCCGAATTTCCAGCAGGCGATGCCGCTCCTGCTCGTTCGCCCTTCTCGCCTTGCGCATATCCGCAATCAGTTCCCGCAGGCTGTCGGAAATCGAAGCGCCCTCCGACAAGGCAACGCGCAAAATATTGACGAAATAATCGGCCCAAACATGGCCGAGCGACGCGGCCATCAGACGAAGGCTGGCCTCATCGTCGCCCCTGACGGACAAGTTGCGGTACAGCTGCTCGAACACCGCTTGCATCGGCCCCAGCAGCCTCCTTTCCTCGACCGTCCGCTGCAAGGCAACCCGGATTTGACGTTCCCCCGTAACGAGATAACATTGATAGAACAGCTCCACGGCCGGCAAAAAATCGATTTGCGCGCTCATTCGGCGATGAATGAGCACCGCCCGGAGCAGCACATAAGGCGACAGCCCGACGATAAGGCCGAACACGGCCGTGCCTTTGGCCGTTTGAAAAAACAGGCCTCCGAAGGCGAGTCCGCCGAGCGTCAGCGCCAACGTCAGTCCGACAAACGCATCCGGCTTCATCCGGTACCGGAGCGTCTCCAGCAGTTCGCCCAGATGGGTCCGCAGCTTCCCGTAAAGCTTCAACCGTCCTTCAAGCAGCTTTCTCCAGCCGAATGGCGACTCGTAGGTTAATCGGCCTCGAAGGCGGCGCCTGTCCGACCAAGCGGTTCCCAAAAAATACAGACTGGCAAACGACATCATGAACAGCAAAACGCATGCGGCCGCAATCGAAACGTTATTCATGCCAACCGCCCCCCGCTTTCAGTTTCATAACGCTTCGGTCCGACGGCCGCTCCGGAAAAAGCCAATCGTCCTTCTCCCGGTCGTAGAGCGCCAAGTCTCTCACCCGAACCTCTCCGTCCTTCCATTCCAGTTCCCCGATGCGGCGGATCACTCTCCTGCCTCCCGCAAAAGCCATCTCAATGCCGATTTCCGTTACCTGTTCCGCGATCCGCTTCACCAGACGCTGCGCATTCATTCCTCTGCCGTCCAGCATGCACATGTCGGTAATCGCCTCCGGCACGTCCTCCAGCCGGTTGGCATGGACCGTCGTCATGCTGCCCGTGTGCCCCCGCGTACAGGCGCGGACATAAATATTGGCGTCCTCGTCCCTGATCTCGGCATGAATAATGCGCTGGGGAGATTGTCTCAGCGCAAGCTTGAACGCCTTGGCCGGACCGTGGACGGGATCGTCCTCCGCTGCTTCGTATTCGATAATGTTGCGGTCCGGAAAGTCCCGGCCAAGCATCATCTCGCGGCGGCTCTCGATCGTCACGATGCGCTCTTCCGGGGGCAGCTCGGCAATAAACGCCTTCATCAGATGCGTCTTGCCCGTATTGGTCGGCCCGATCACCACGAGGTTGAATCTGGCCTTCAACAGCGCTTGCAGCAGGTTGCGCACCCGTTCGTTTATCGTGCGGCATTCCGGGCCGCACAACGTGTCAAGATCAAAGCTTCTGACCGTATAGAACCGCAGCGTCAGCGTCGGACAAGCGGTAAATCCGAAGCCCGTCATCGTGACGCGGGAGCCGTCGATCAGCATCACTTCCGCCCATCGCTTGCGCGGATTGATCCGGTCGTTGTTATACAGCACCAGATTTTGCTGAATGCGCTCTACCTCGCGGACGCTTTCGAATTTGTACGGCGACAGCCGGGTCCGGCCGCTCCTCACTTCGTAAATGCGTTCCCCCACCACCTGAATTTCCTCCAGTCCGTCCTTGTCCGCCAGCACAAGCTCCAGCACGTTCAGGCCGACCACTTCGGCAAACAAAGCCTCCGCCAGGCTCCCGTAAGGACGTCTCCAATCTTCCAGGCCGTGCACGCGCATCCGAAGGAGCCTGTCCTCGATCATCGCGAGCACTTGCTTCCTTTCATGAGGGAAACCCAATACGGCCCGATTCAGCGTCTCGCCGTATTGCCTTCGCTCCTCCTCCGTCATGCCGCGCGGCGCGCTCAAATAGGTTCGGATTTCATCCGCAAGCTTACCGAACTCCTCCCCCGGCGCCGCTTGCTCGGGCAGCGTCCCCCCGGGCGGCGGAACAACCGCCCGCTGGCCGCCGTTAATCTGGGCGGCAAATTCCGCAGGCGAAAATCCTTTCGCACCCGTCCTCATGACGTCCGCGCTCCCCCGCTTCTCCGAACGAGCAGCTTGCGGAACCAAGGCTGACGGCCATGCGCGGGCAGCGCCGCCTCTTGCAGCCGGTGCCTTCGAAGCAGCGTCAGCGCCGGCTCCTTCATGGCGAGACGTCCCGTACGGTCGAGCTTCAGCCACTCGGCATACGCGCCCTTGTCCAGCTCGCCGAACATCGACTCGCTTAAGCGCAGCCGCCCGATCGGAGAAGCGCCCAATTCCTTGCAAATATGCCTCATATCATATCCTCCGTTGCTCCATGGGTATTGAACGACCAAACAATCGAACTGATTCGCCGTCACCTGAAAGAGCGGCGACACTTGTCCGATCCAGCGCCGCCCGTCCTCCTGGAAATGGGACAGCGCCGGCGTCGTCACCAGAATCCGGGAGCCGGCCCGCTGCACCGAGCATACGGTGGCGGCGTTGTCCCAATAGGCGCCGACGTCCAGCACGACAAAGGCAAACGCCCGCGCGGCCGTGTCGATCAGGTGGTGGATGTCTTCCGGCCGGACGAACTCGGCCTGATCCCGGTTCATGCTGCCGAACAGCGCATGAAGATTGGCCTGGCCCGGAAGCCTGTGCATCGCCCTTCGAAGCATATCCGGCGTCAGCGCCTGCGAACGAAGCTCGGGATGCAGCTCGTCGAGCGTCGTGTCCGGCTCGTCGACGCCGATAAACCGATGGAGCTTCGCCCCCTTCAGGTTCAAGCAGAAGTAACCGACGGATTTGCCGGTTGCTTCGGCCAGCCGGAACGCGGCGGCAAAGGCGGCGGCCGTCGTGCCGATATTCGGCGTCGTGCCGACGAAAGCGGCGATAGGCGCGGCTGCGGTCATATTCATTCGGCCGCCTCCCGTCCCGCGGCGGCTTCGGCCGGCTTCGCGGCGCTATAAGACTCCGGACTGTAGGCGACTACCAGCTTGACCGCGCCGTCCTTGCACAGCCGGTCGATCGCCAGCCATTGCTGCTCCGTCAAGTTCAGGTTCAAATATTCGATCATGGCGTTCGCATCGCGTCTTGCGGCGTACATGCCTTGCTTGTTCCCTTCCGCCATCGACATCAGATGGGACCGCTCCGGACTGTCGATTTCCACGTTGCCCGAGCTCTTGACGGACGCCACGACGACGGATTGCGGAAACACCCTTCCGGAAGCTTCCGTCTCCCCCGAGGCATACAGCAGCACCCGGTCCCCCGCCCGGATGCCGTTCGAAATCGAACGAATATATTCCTTCGGGATCTGAAACGTCGATTCCGCGCCGCGGGGCTGCAAATAATGCTCGTTCAGCTTCCAGTTCAGCACCGGCTCGCCCCTCCCCATCGGCACGGCCGCCTCCATGCCGTAGGCTTCCGCCGGATCGGTCAGCATGTCCGGCGCAAACGCTCCTTGAGGCAATCTGACAAGCTCCAGATCGATCCGCTCCAGCCGTTCGCCCGCGGCGATGAACCGGCTCGGCACGACGACCGGTATCGTCTCCTCCCGCGCCACCTGCATGCGCTGAAGCTCGTACAACCCGTATACGATCGCCGCCGACAGCAGCGCGGCCGTCAGGCCGATCCACAAATTTCTTCTGCCGATCATAATCTCTCCTTCCCGAGCGCGTCAGCAACGCAAAAAAGAACGCATCCGATACGCCCAGGCGGGCGCCGTCGATTGCGTTCTTCGCATTCACGTGCTCGATTCGATTTACAAATCTTAGTTGAGCCTATAATAGCAAATGGAGTCGAAAGTTGTCCATCCCTATTTTCGAAAATTTCCGTTAAAAATCGATCAACCCTACGCTGATCAGCAGGGCGTCGTCCACTTTTTTCATCGTTTCATCGTCCAGATGGGTGATCTTGTCGGTCAGCCGCTGCTTGTCGATGGTCCGGATCTGCTCCAGCAATACGACAGAATCGCGATCGAAGCCATGCGTTTTCGCATCCATTTCCACATGGGTCGGCAGCTTGGCTTTCTGGATTTGCGCCGTAATCGCCGCTACGATGACCGTTGGGCTGAACCGGTTGCCAATGTCGTTCTGAATGACAAGCACCGGACGCACCCCGCCTTGCTCCGAGCCGACCACTGGCGACAGATCGGCGAAAAATACATCTCCGCGTTTTACGATCACGCTCTACACCCCGCTAACGAGACGGCCCAAAGTATGATCCGCTTCTTCCTCCGCCTGAAATGCTTCCGAGGCCATGTTCAGGTTGATTTTTGCCATTTCCATATAGCCGCGCTGCATGGACTCGCGAATTTGGCGTTTTTTGCGTTCAGCCAAATACAGCTTCATGGCTTGCCGGATAAATTCGCTGCGGTTGGAATTTTCTTTGGCGACGATGCCGTCGACCTCCTCCAGCAATTGATCGGGCAGGCTGATCATGATTCTTTTCGTATTATGCACATTGGCCACCGAACTCGCACCTCCAAAACTTTTCCAAGACCATATTACACATTATGACATAATACCGCCTAAGCTATACTCCACCATATCTATGAAGGCGGTATATCAAATATGCTATACCTACAAGTTGTTACAATTCGAGCAAAAAAGCTAAATTCCTCTTTGTCGCGAGAAATTCGCAAAAAGTTCATCGCCTCAAGCCAGCGCATTGTTGACGGCGGCCACTTCGCCGTCCTGCATGTAGACGCGCGGAACCCGGGCGGACAGCATGCAGATCACCTCGTAAGGAATCGTGTCCAGCTGCGCCGCGATGTCTTCCGCCGTAATGACGGCGCCGCCTTGCCTGCCGATCAGCACGACCTCCTCGTCCGGGCCGACCGGGCCTTCGCCCGCCGCTTGCTCCGCATGGTCGAGCGCAATCATGCACTGGTCCATGCAAATCGTGCCGAGAATCGGCGATTTGACGCCGCGCACGAGACCATGGGCCTTGCCGGTCAGCATCCGGCTGAACCCGTCGGCGTAGCCGACCGGAATCGTCCCGATTCTCTCGCCGCCCCGCGTCACGTATCTCGTGCCGTAGCTGATTCCCCAGCCGGCGGGCGCCGTCTTGACATAGGCAATCTTCGATTTCAGCGATAATACCGGCTCCAGGGCGACCTTCCGCTTATTGACCTCATCGGAAGGATACAAGCCGTACATGGCGATGCCGAGCCGCACCATGCCGCAGGCCCATTCCGGCGTATCGATGCCGGCGGCGCTGTTGGCGGCATGCACGATCGGAATATGCAGGCCGCGCGCCTTGACGGCTTCCGCCACCTCGCGAAACCGGCCGTATTGCCGTTCGGTATAGCTTTTGTCCGCTTCGTCCGCTTTGGCGTAATGCGTAAACAGTCCCTCGACCTCAAGCCCTTCCGTTCGGAACGCGTCCTCGATAAACGCCAGCGCGCGCTCAAGCCCGATAATGCCGAGGCGGCCCATGCCGGTATCGATCTTGATATGCGCCTTCAGCTTGTTGCCGTTTGCGGCCGGCGGCAGCTGCGCCGCGGCTTGCAGAATGTCGTCCCGAAACAAGCTGATGGCGATGCCGTGCTCTCTTGCCAAAGAAAGCCCTTCCGCAGGCACAAAGCCCAGAACGAGAATGGGCGACTGAATGCCGGCCTTGCGCAGCTGAAGCGCCTCGTCCAAAAAGGCGACTCCCAAATAGTCTGCGCCAAAGCGTTCAGCCGCCCGCGCGATCTCCACCGCTCCGTGTCCGTACGCGTTTGCTTTCACCGATGCCATCAATTTGCAGCCTTTGGGCAAAGCCGTCCGAATCGCTTCCATATTGCCTCGAAGCGCATCCAGCGATATTTCAGCCCAGGTTGGGCGATAATACGAATCCAAGTCTCGTTCACCTTCTCCTCATGTCAGCCCCATGAACGTTCAGCATTTAAACATTAATAAATTTAATGTTATACGCTGCCGAAGGCACTGTCAATGAAATGAGAGGCGGAATTGGCTGGTACGTCTTGGCATCCGGCCGGCTGCCGGTTACTTGCCGATTTCGCCTTGCACCGATTGCGCGATCTTCAGCATTTCGGCTTCCGGCAAATCCGCGCTCGTGAGCCTGAATTGATGGCCGTTATACATCCAGGTCAACGTCTGAAGCTCGTCGCTCGACGTCAGCTCTCCCAGGTTGGAGAAGCCCAGATCGACGATGGTGCCCGGCACGAGCGTCGCGGCCTGGTCCTTCGGCTCCGTCTGGATGAGCGTATAGTTGTAGACGCCCTCGTAGCGGATCATGAGACCCGGGTTGCCTCCGAACACAATGTCCGTCTGATCCTTCTCGACAACGCCGGTCGGCGTATACGATGGTCCCATCGCCACGAACGGCGCCGCTTCCGCGTTGTCAGGCTCCGCCGATGCGCCTTCTTCTCCGGTTTCGGCATCCATCTCCTCGCCTTCCTCGGCTGCTCCGTCTTCTTTGCCGGTGTTGCCGCCGTCAACCTCGCTGCCTTCCTCTCCGCCGACGCCGTCATCGCCCGGAGCCATTGAATCTTCTCCTGTTTGCTCATCCGGATCGGCCGTCGTCGGCTGATCACCGGAGCCGCTTTCGGTTCCGCCGGAAGCGCCCGCATTCATGTTGGCTTCCGTCTCGAACACGCGCTTATCGAATTTTTTGCCGAATTCGAAGGAGTCGAACTTCACGTCGACGAGAACGGCCGCATTCGTGTCGCTGACCTCAACCTGCATCGGCTTGTAATCGTCCTTGCTCAGCCATATTTTTTGACGGGCAAGCGCCCCGCTGTTGTAATTGGCCATGACGTCGAAGACGTAAGCGTCGTCGCTCTCGGCGAATTGCCGGGAACCGTCGACCAAGATGCTCTTGACGAGCGTTTGGTACAAGTAGACCTGGCCTTGATCCTGCGGCCAGTTGCTTTGGAAGCGGAACACTTTGTTCAGCTTCGGCGTCAGCACGAATACGCCGTCGTCGTTGCGCAGCACGATTTGCGTAATGTCCTTTTCTTCGTTGGTCAGCTTGATCCGGTAATACGACGGCTTCTGGTACGCGATATCCACCTGGTACTTGAGCGGCTGCTGGCTGTTGTGCAGCGTCATCGTTCCGCTCGCCTGATAGCTCTCCATGCTGTTGACAAATTTGTCGAGATCCTTCACCACGGACTCGGCGTCCTTCGCACCGCAAGCGGAAAGGATCAAAGTAAAGCACAATACCAATGCCGCGGTCCATGTCATGCGACGCATGTAATCATCCCCTCACACAATTTTTAACTGGCTGATAACATGTCTATGTGGGGACCCGGCCAATTATGCGGACAGGATTGACGAGCATGACAAGTCGTTTCCTAACAACAAAAGAGGAACCCCGAGAGGTTCCTCTAATGAGCAGCTTGCGCTTGCTGCCGAAGCCAGATTTGCATAAAAATATGCTTCTGTGTAATTTAGCTTACTTCAGCTCCAAAGCACGAAGGATAACGGCAGCGGCCTCCGCTCTAGTGGCAAAAGCTTCCGGTCTAAACGCCTGATCCGGATACCCGTTCATGATCCCATGCTGGACGACGGCCATAACTCGCGGACTAGCCCAGTCGGAAATGGACCCCTGATCCACAAATATCGGGTTGAACGCTGCCGTTTCTAACTCCAGCAACTTACCGATCATGGCCGCCATCTGCTCGCGTGTCATCCGATCATCTGGACCAAAAACAGTCTCGGTATAGCCCTGAATGATACCGTGAGCGTAAGCAACAGAGATCATCTCAGCAGCCCAATGCTCGTGCACGTCTTCAAAAGGAAGCGCAGCCGTGCGTCCATCTTCCGGCTTAAGCCGAAAAGCTTGCACCAGCATGGTCACAAATTCTGATCTTGTCACGGATTTGCCTGGTTGAAAGGTTCCATCCGGATAACCGCTAACGGCCCCCCTCGCTGCCAAACGATGGATGCTCTCCTCGGCCCAGTGTCCGCTAATATCGGAGAAATGGACATCCGGTACTGCCGCTTCTTTGTCTTCGGTCTGTGAAGCAATAGCTGCAAATTTAGTAAAATGGTCGACGGTTCCGCTAATGATTTTTTTCTCCGCATCTACGTTAACGTTGTCTAGCTCGACCCATTCTTTAGTTGCTTCGTCCAACCAATACAGGGACACTTTCATGCCTTCGCTCTTAAGAAGGTCTTCATGCTCGGTTAACTCCAATCTTATGGTAACTTCCTTTTGAAACTTCCCTGCTTGATCTTTTTTCAGCTCGATGACTTCACTAACAAACCGCTCTTTTTCTGTTGAAGAGAGCGTATCGCCTAAAGCCAAAACCTCTGTGCTGCTTAGCTGATTAATCGTAAGGTAAAAAGAACCGCTCCACGCTCCTTCAGGGATCATAATTTGGCCTCCCTGAAACGAAACGGCTGCCCCGGCATTCGAAATCAAGCGGGTATTTGGAGGTAAGCTCCAACCCCAGCCGTCATTTGTACCGCCATTGTTAGTCGAGTTCCTGACCGTTATAACCAGTGTCCGCCGTTCCCCAGCGCTAAATGTAAACGTCAGATTAGCGGCGCCTAGAGGCAGAGCAGCCAAGTATTCCTTCTTGATCGTCACTGCGTTATCGGTTAGCGTATAGTCCCTGTCAGGGACCAGCGTCATTTCTCCATTTTCTATAGCGCTCAGCGTATTTCCATTCCATGTTATTACTGTTGTTACATCTGCATAAGCTGCAGAAGCCGTGTTTTTGTCAAAGCTCGCCGTCATCGGACTTATCTCACTATCAGGCACTCCAACAACGACTTGCGTTAGGGTAAAGGCAACGTCCTCCATTTGGTCTGCTGAGACCGTCACCAAGCCTGTATATGTACCCGCAGCCAGTCCATCCTTCGCTTGAACGGTAAAGGTCGTTGAACCTGTCTCATTATTCAATGTTGCAGCAATAGGCTGGCTAATCTCAAACGCATCTGCATCCGCACCGCTTAACGCCACCGCAAGGCCCGTTAACTCACCCGTTCCATTCCTTGTCATCGTCACGGTCTTAATCTCTTGCGCTCCCGGCTCATACCCCTCCGTTAGCGGAATCATTTGCTGGTCCCGGATCTCCTCTATGGAGTAAGTCAGCGGAACCAGTTTGATTATACGGTCGGCATTATAAGGGATCATCCAAATATTTTGGCCGTCAAATATACCGCTATTAAAAGCAGCTAACCCCTTTGAGAAGCCGCTTGGCCAATTCTTATAGGCGGCCGTCTCGCCTGTCGTTTTATCAATTCGCACTACCCCGGTCCCATCCGAATAAGGAAGAAGCCAGATGCTTTGACCATCATACACGCCGCCTTGAAAGACGCTCCCGATTCCTTGCAAAGCGTCGCCTGGCAAGTCATAACTATTCATCTCGCCTGTCAGCGTATTGACTTTAACCACCTGCAGAGTGTTTAGAGGAACCAGCCAAACGTTCTGACCGTCATACACGCCGCCCGCAAAGGCATACGGATCTTTTCTAAAACCTTCCGGCCAATGGTTATAGCCTGTCATCTCGCCTGTCTCCGTGTCCAGCTTCACAACCCGGTCTGCATTATAAGGAATCAGCCAAATGTTTCGACCGTCATACACGCCGCCCGTAAAGGAATACGGATCCTTCGTAAATCCGGCTGGCCAAGCGTCATAACCTGTCATCTCACCCGTTTCCGTATTCAGTTCGATGACGCGATCGGCCGACGCAGGAAGCATCCACAGGCTTTTACCAGCATAGATCCCGCCTGAAAAGGCATTTGCTCCTTTGGTAAATCCCTCCGGCCAATGATTATAGCCACTCATCTCGCCCGTTGCTTTATTCACCTTAACAACCTGACTGGCATTATAAGGGACCATCCAGATGTTCTCTCCGTCAAATGCCCCTCCCCTGAACGATCCGACAAAGAGGCTTGAGCTGCCCTCCCCCAGATCAAGGTCGCTGGGCCAGGAGTTGTACCCCGTCATCTGCCCGGTATCGCTATCTACTTTCACTACCCGATCCGCATTGAACGGAAGCATCCAAATGCTTTGACCGTCAAATATCCCGCCAGCAAAGGCATAACCGTCTTTTGTAAAACCTTCCGGCCAATCCTGATAGCCAATCATTTCAATCTCTGTACCCAGCGGTTGAGCCGGAATAAGTCCGCTGTAACTAAATCCATCCTGATTGTACATGTAATCCACAGTCGGATCCGTACTAGAGCTTAAGCTAATTGGATTACTGGACTGCGAAAATGTTGACCATGCCGCTGAAATACCCGCCGGTTGAAAAAATATAATATGACATACAAGAAATAAGATCAGAAAACTCGCCATTCGTTTTATACGGTTGTTGTTTTTCAAACGCATTCACCTCTGATATTTTCTAGCTTAAGCTCTCTCTTTGCTACACTACATTATAAACGTTATATATAAGGAAGATAATCCCCCTCCATAGACACCGCTGGGAATAAAAAAAGATGATCCCTGTACCATACGAACGTACAGAAATCATCTTTTGCCGGTTGCCTGACGGCAGACCCGATCGCTTCCTTTATTTTATCTTAATCCGATAGGAATATTGCGCGTTATATTTTTCGAGTCTTTCATCAGCGGTCATGTCTCTGAGCGAGTGACTGAATTGGCCGGATTTGATTTCTTTGACGTATCGGCCAGGCGTTTTTTCCAGTTTAGCCGTTTTAGAATCGACTACCGTATCGCCTTTCAGCACTTCCAAGATCAGGATCGGCTCATGCTCGAATTCTTTGGTCAGCTCGACAATAACATTAGCGCTTTGTATAGCGGTTGCCGACATCAAGTTCAGCGACGGCGATACTTCTACAATCTCAATGCCGTCCAAAGAGATGATTGGGTACGCGCTATCCGGCAGCGAAAAATTCACCGTATGAGATTCGCCCAACCACTTGACTTCATAACCCAAAGCTTCGCCCACTGCCCGTACCGGCAAATAAGTTTTGTTATTGTACAATAAAGGGGCGTCGCTTCCGATATCGATTTTTCTTCCCTCGTTCGTAATTTTAATGTGCTTCGCGAGCGTAGCGACGACTTCGTTCTTTCCGATTGCGTAACCTGCCACTGAAAAAGCGGCGCTAACGAACAGTAAGGTGACAAGTGCGACAACGGCTTTCTTTTTCATCTGCATCTCCTTTTGATAAACATAAAAATTTTCCCTAAATTCTACCATGACTCAAAAAATACGTCTACGCGACTAACGTCCCTTTCGATCCGGGCATTTGGGATCAGGTCCTTTGGATCAGACTCTCGGGCGCGATCGGGCCGCTTGAAATCTCAGCACCGTTTTTCTCTTCGACGGCTCCGTTTTGCGTGGATCGGATATATAAATTTCCCGGTGAAGAAGGCTTGTCCGGACATAGCCGTTGTCGCTGCAATAGGCCTTCATAGCCGCAAAGCTTTTCGCCTCGTCGTCATAGCTTCCAAGATGCATCATTTGGCAGCATAAGCCTTCCGTTATCGTGCCGAAGACGACCTTCTCCAAAAACGGATTCGGCTTTTTCTTTGCCGTTCGCTCCGCATATTTCCTCCATAACGCTTCCGTCACAAAGTCCGGCTGCCGGATCATCAACGTATATTTTAAATTGCTCTTGTCCGTCGCTGGCTTCGAATAATCGATCAAATCCCATACGCCCTCCAGCGGAAATACGGTGTAGGCATAATAGCCTTCCGGGGCGTCGTCGCTTCTATACGACATTTTGACCGCATAGCTTAGGCTGTACAGCGCCTCCACCGCTTTGACAAACTCCCCGCCGTTCGGGTCTCCGGAACCGTCGACCATAAAAAACGGCACAGGCCCGACTTCAACGATTTGGGGCTCCGGTTTCGGCAAATACAAAGGCTTGAAATCTTTTTTATAATCCACTTTTACCATAACGATCACTCCTCAGCGTCTTATGCGTCCATCATACTCCATGAAACTTGACAATCCTATGTCAACAACGAAATAATATTCGCCCGTCTGCCGTCGCATGCCTTCCCCGCCTAAAGACCAGTTCTAACAATAGACCGGGGACCGTTACCCCCGCGCCGGCTTCGCTTTACAATGAAGACATAGAAAACGCGAAGCGAAAGGATGATCCCATTATGAGGAAATTGTACAGGTCCGTTACGGACAATAAGCTTACCGGCTTGTGCGGCGGCATCGGGCAATATTTCGGCATCGATTCGACGGTCGTCAGATTGCTGTTTGTCGTCACGGCATTGTTCAGCTTCGGCTCGACGATCGTCGTTTACGTGCTTGCCGCTCTGCTGGTTCCGAAAGAACCGCAGCCCGCTTTCCGATTCGACCAATTCTAATTATTCCCTATAACTATAATCGAGGAGAGATGAACGATGGGTATTTTGCAACGGGTAATGAATTTGACAAGGGCGGCAGCGAACGAGGTGCTGGACAAAATCGAAAGTCCGGCCATGATGCTGAACCATTATTTGAGAGATATGGACGAGGAAATCGGCAAGGCGGAAGGCGCGCTGCTCCAGCAGCAAGGCCAGGAGCGCGTGCTCGGCTCCAAGATCGCCGAGCTTAAGGCGCAGGCGGATTATTACGGAAGCAAAGCGGAGCAAGCCGCAGCCGAAGGACGCGAGGAAGAAGCCCGCGCCGCCCTCGAAGCGAAGCTGCTGTACCTGGAGCAAGCCGAAGAAAATGCCCGCCTGCAGGAAACGGCCAAGCAGGCGGCGGCGGAGCTGGAATTGCGCGTACAGTCGCTGAAGGAAGAAAAGGCCCGCCTCCAGGCCAAGAAGGAAGAGCTGATCGCCCGCATGCGCAAATCCGGCTTCGGCGCGAACGCTTCCTACTCGGCCGCATCGCCCGGTTCGTTTCAAGGGAGCCAGGCCGCCCGAGGCTTCGAGCGTATCGAACAGAAGCTGATGGAATGGGAGGCGCAGCGCGAGCTGGCCAAGGCGCCGTACAGCGGTTACCGCGCCGACGGCTTTAACGATCCGCAAGCCGAGCAGCGCAAGGCTCACGTTGAAGAAGAATTGAAGCGCCTGATGAACAAATCGGGCCAATAAGCGGCACACGGCCGCCCCCCGAGGGCTGCGCCGGCGTCATGCAAGCCTTGAGGCTTATGACGCCGGTGCAGCCTTTTCGTTCGCCCTTCCATGGCGCGGCGGCGGAAGCAGCAGTCCGCTACGGCTGCCGTTTCGTGATTCGGAACGCCGGACCGAAGCGCGATTCCGTGCCGCCGGGCAGCTCAATCTCCAGCGCGTCCGGCGTGCGCGTCCACTGGAGCTCCCGCTCGGATCCAAGCAGGGCGACGCTCCCGATCTCGCCGGGGTACAGCCGGTTGTCGCCCGCCAGCGATCGGATCGAGACGCGGCGGCCATCGGGCTTGCCCAGCACGATCGCGTATAAGACGTCGCCGCGCGACGTAAAGCGAATATCGCTTCCCGTAAACGCGCTTCGCTTCGTATCGTTAAACGTTCCCGTCACGATCCGCGTCGGGCCTTCACCGTATACGGTCCACGGCTTCGTTCCGTAGATCGCCTCCCCGTTGCGCCCCAGCCAGTCGCCGATGGCCAGCAAGAGAGAACGCTCCTCCTCCGGAATCGTGCCGTCGGCCTTCGGCCCGATATTGAGCAGCAGGACGCCGTTTTTGCTGACGATGTCCGCCAGGTCGCCGATAATGCTTTCCGACGTTTTGTATTTATGCCCCTCCACATAACACCAGGCCGTTTCGGCGACCGACGTGCACGTCTGCCACAGTCTCGGCTGAATGTCGTCCAGCAGGCCGCGCTCCATATCGTAGACGGCCGTTCCTTCCGCAAATGCGCCGAACTTGTAGTTGATCGCCACCTCGCGCTCCCACTCCGCGGCCCGGTTGTAATAATACGCCGCGAGCTTTTGCAGATACGGCTCGAAGCCCGGCTGCTCGATCCACCAGTCGAAATAGAGCAGCTGCGGACCGAAGCGGTCGATCAGGTCGCAAGTGCGGACAAGCCAATCGTCGAGAAATTCCTGACTGGGCTGGAACAGCGGCACGGGCAACTGCGCGTCGCCCAGGCAGCGCTGCGCCGGACCGTACAGCCCCGCAAACGCGGCTTCCTCCACATCGGAAGGGATATCTCTTCCCCCGTTGTAAAACCACCAGTTTTCGGCGCGATGAGAAGAAACGCCGAACGTCATATACCGTTTGCGCACCGCATCGGCCAGCTCCGCAATAATATCGCGCTTCGGCCCCATACGGGCCGCATTCCATTCCGTATAAGGGCAGTCGTACATCGGAAATCCGTCATGATGCTCGGCGACGGGAACGACAAAGTTGGCGCCCGCCCGCTTGAACAAGGACGCCCATTCGTCGGCGTCGAATCGGTCCGCCGTAAACATCGGAATAAAATCCTTGTAGCCGAAAACGTCGGGCGGTCCGTATTTCTCCATATGGTGCGCATAAGCGGCCGAGCCTTGCCGGTACATATTTCTCGGATACCATTCGTTATCGAAGGCCGGCACCGAATAGACGCCCCAATGGATAAAGATTCCGAATTTCCCTTCCTCGTACCAGGACGGGATGCGGCTTCCCTTCAACGATTCCCAATTCGCCGCAAACGGCCCTCCGCGGATCGTTTCTTTAATTTGCACTTTTTTCCTCCGCCGCAATACATCGATCGATGCTGTCACCCGATTCTCATCTCCATTTCCGTTATGCTTCCTCCCATAACCGCCTCACATTGCGCAAGCCGATCGCGGTCGCTTGCCGGTTGTCCTCCATCCCTTCGAACTCCAGCGTCACAAATCCGTCGTAGCCGCTCGACTTGATCCGCTTGAGCGCTTCCCGAACGGGCAAATCGCCGTGGCCGAAGATGGAGCCTCTCAAATAGTTGCCGTTGACGCTGCGGAACCATCGGCCTTCGCCGGGGTCGGCATAGGACGGACGAACGTAAAAATCTTTGACGTGCACAATCGAGGCAAACGGCAAACACCGGTCAATGCCCGCAAGCGAATTTTCGTCGACGCACATAAAGTTGCCGATGTCGAGAACGGCTTTGAAGTTCGGCCGGTCGACAGCCCGGAGAACATGCCGGACCCGTTCGCTGTGCTGTACGCTCCAGCCGTGATTTTCGATATGCGTCGTTATGCCGAATTGAGCCGCATAATCCGCAATCATCCGGCTTCCCTTGACGATTTGCGGCAGCCAATCGAGAAATTGTCCGAGCGAAGCCTGTTCGGCGGGAATCGTAAACGCCGTTACGTCGTGCCGCATCGATCGAATGCCCATCCGGCGCAGCACGTCCACGTGCTTCATGACTCTCCGCACCTCCTCGAGGAACTCCGCTTCCGACGGCTGACAGAAGTTGGCCGGCATCGCGTAATTGGACAGAACGATTCCGAGTGATGCCGCCTTGTCTCGAATGCGGTCGGCCAGCTCCGCGTTGTCGACCAGCGTATAGCCGTAAGGCACGAGCTCCACATGGTCGCATTGATGATCGGAGGCCCACTCCAACAGGTCGGTCACCGACATTCGGCCTTCCCGAAGCTCGCTTTCCATGCAATACGTGCTGAATCCCAGCTTCATACTCCCGCCTCCCTCTTGCAGTCCGCAGCGGCCTCTTCCGTATTTGCCGCGAGCTTCAGCCTGAACGCCGTTTCATTGCGGCCGGCTGCGACGCCGTTGTCGTTCAGAATGACCGCCGGCGCGATGCGCCTCATCCGCTGGGCGGCCTCCCGGTCCGCGTAGCCGATCTGCTCCAAAATTTCGGCGACGATAAGCGGCCATTCGTCCTCGGAGCCGTCGGTCACCTTGATCGCAAACGCCAGCCGTTCCCGCTTCAGCGCAAAGCAATAAATCCCTTTGGCGCCTCCCTTGGCCACGATGTTGGCATCCGCGAGCAGCTCCGTGCAAATCCGGTCCGTGCCGGCGATCATCAAAGGATGCTCCGCCATCAGCGCGGCCGCTTCGGCGCAGGCTGCCCGCAGCTTCCGGTCCTCGATCAGATCGGGGCAAGCGAGGCGCAAATAGATGCGGGCCGCCCCGCTCAGCGGCAGCGCCGCCACCGGAAGGCCGCAGCCGTCGATGCCCAGCTTCACCTCGCCGGCCTCCGCGCCCGACAGCGTCTCGAGCAGCTGCGCAATTTCCCGCTGAACCGGATGGTCCGGCTCCCAATACCCTTGAACCGGGTACCCTCTCATCAAACAGCAGGCGATCAGTCCCAGATGTTTGCCGGAGCAGTTGTGGTAAATGCTGCGTTTGCCGCCGCCGTTCCGAAGCACCTCTTCGAAGGCGGCCGGACCGAGCGGATAAGCCGGCTTGCACACCAGCGCCTCTTCCGTTACGCCAAGCTTGCCCATGAGCGAATCCAGTGCCTCTACATGCTCCGGTTCCGCCCGATGCGAGCCGATCACGACGGCCATTTCCCGGCGGGTCAGCCCGAAGCGCTCCGCCGCTCCGCTCATCAAGACCGGCAGCGCCTGAACGGGCTTGCCCGCGGAGCGCAAAAATACCGGGATGCCGGGATCGCCGGCGCTGTACATTAACCCTTTGTCGGACAGGCCGCATATATGTCCGGCATGGACGCATTCCACGACGCCGCCCCGCGTTTCCTTTACCAGCGCAACTTCCTTCATGCCACGCTCTCCTTTCTTGTCAACCTTTGACCGCTCCGCCGACCAGTCCTTTAATAATGAACCGCTGAACAAATACGTACAGCAGCGTAATCGGAGCCGCGATCATGATGGAGCCTGCAAACAGCTGCTGCCAGTTCGTCTGGTACTGCATCCGGAAAGCCATCAGCCCCGTCGGGAGCGTCCGCATGTCCGGCGAAGACAAATAAACGAGCGGATTGAAAAAATCGTTCCACGAGTTGAGGGCGATAATAATGACGCAGGTGGACGTTACCGGCAGCGTCAGCGGGAACACGACCTTCCAGAAGATGCTCATGGGCGAGCAGCCGTCGATAAGCGCCGCCTCCTCCACCTCCAGCGGAAACGCCCGGAAAAATTGCAGGTACAAAAAAATCGGCAGCGCCATGCCGCCCGCGATCTGAATGATCGACAGCCCGAGGTGCGTGTTGAGCAAATGCAGCTCCCGCAGCAGCAGAAACGATTGAATCGTGCCCGCAAACCCCGGAAGAATAAGACCCATCAAAAAGAACGTAAAGATCAGATCCGATTTCCATGCCTTGCCGTGCCGCAGCGCGTATCCCGCCAGCATGCTCGCCAGAAGCGTGACGGATGTCGTCAGCGCGGCCACCGTCAGGCTGTTGCCGAAGTAGCGGACCAGATTGCCCGTTTGGACGGCGTCGGAGTAGTTGCTCCAATGAAACACATCGGGCAGGGCCAGCGGATTCAGACTGCCCTTCGGGTCCTGCAGCGAGACGGTTGCCAGCACGAACAGCGGAACGATGACGCAGGCCAGAGCGCAGAAGGCCAGAGCGTACGAAGCGGCGGCTTTGATCCGGTTCATATCTTTTTCGCTCAATTTTTGACCTCCCAACGGCTAAGCAGCCTGATCTGCACAAAGGTGACGGCCAGAATGAAGACGGACAAAATGATGGCCATCGCCGTGCCGTAGCCCGGCTGGGATGTGCGGAACGCAAACTGGAAGATGAGCGAGCCGAACACCTGGGTCGAGTTGGCCGGACCTCCCTGCGTCATGACCCATATATGCTCGAATTGCTTCAGATTGCCGATGACCGACAATACGGTATTGACCGTAATGGAAGGGATGAGCAGCGGCAGCGTAATCCGGAAAAACTTCTGGAACGAACCCGCCCCGTCGATGCTGGCCGATTCGTAGATGTCCTGCGGAATGCTCTGCAAGCCCGCCATATAAATCATCATGGAATAGCCGACATATTGCCAAATGATGACGAAAGCGACGGAATAGATCGCCAGATCGGGCCGGCCGAGCCAATCGACCGCCGCCAGCTGCTTAAGTCCGAGCAGCTCGAACAGCTTCGGCAGGAAGCCAACGAACGGAGAATACATGTAGCTCCATACATAACCGATTACGACGGTGTTCAGGATGGCGGGATAAAAAATGACGGCCCTCATCCACGAGACGCCCTTCAGCTTCTGGTCCAGCACGACCGCCAGCAAAATCGCAAGAGTATGCTGCACCAGCAAAACGACGACGGACAAAATCAATATATTTCGTAAAGCCGTCGTAAAAAGCGGATCGTTGAATACGGCAACGAAATTGTCCAGCCCCGTCCAGTTGGCCGAGAAGCTCAGCCCTTTCCAGTCGGTAAATCCGTAATAAAAACCGCTTAAGATCGGCGCCGCGTAAAATAATGCAAAAAGCAGAAAGGCAGGCGCCAGAAACAGCAAATACGTGCGTAGCGTTATAATCTTCATGCGTACCTCCCCGGCTGCGGCTTCTGTGCGGAAGGAAGAAGGCCCGATCTCGACCGGGCCCCTCCGATTCTAGTAATCCTTTTCCTGCGCCCGCTGCATCTCGGCCAGCAATTCGGCCGGAGCGGCATTTTGCTTGAGCAAAATCTTTTGAAGGATCGGGAAATATACCGGCTCCATCGACGGCGTCAGGCTGGGGAAGATGGACGTAATGTTGCTGTCGATAACCTGAGTCAGCTCGGCCGCGATCGGATGATAGCTCGACGAAGTTCCTCCCTTGACCGTAACGGCGGATTTCGTATCTTCAGACCACAGCCGCGCATTTTCGGGATCCGATATAAACGACATGAACAGCTTGACTTCCTCCGGATGCTTCGTCCATTTGACGGCCGTAAAAATGTTGTCGGATACGAGGTTGACGATGAGCGGCTCCCCCGTCTTGTTCAGCGGCACCGCAAACGCGCCGACTTCAAACTCCTTGAAATCTTCGGGGAAGTCCTCCAGCGACCAGGTGCCCATCGGATACATGGCCGCCTTGCCTTCCTTGAACACTTGCTTGACCTGATCGTTGCCGAGGCCGACCGAGTTTTCGAGAAAATACCCTTTGTCCGCCAGCTCGATCAGCGGATCGAAGAAGTTCGCGAACTCCGGATCGGTCCATTTTTTCTCCCCCGAGGCGAGCAAATCGAAAATTTGCGGATTGTCGTTCTGATAGTAGCCGTAATTGCTGCTTGTGATGAACTGCGTCGCCCAAGCGTCTTTGCCGCCGGTAATGATCGGAGCGATGCCGTTTTCCTTGATTGTGGCGCTGACCTCGAGCAGCTCGTCCCACGAAGTCGGAACCTCGAGCTTCAGTTCGTTGAAGATGTCTTTATTGTAGAAGAAGACGACCGCATAGTAGTTGTAGGACGGTCCGTACGTCTTGCCGTCGACGGTGCCGACTTGCACCGCGGACTCCAGATAGTTGTCGAGCCACGGCTCGCCGGTCATATCCATCAGCACGTCCTGATCGGCATATTCGCGAAGCTGGTTCGGAAACATCCAGATCATGTCCATGTCCGCCTTGGACACGATGCGCGTCCGAATGATTTCCCGGTACTGGTCCGCGATATGGTCATGCTCGATCGTAATATGCGGATAGGCGTCCTGGAATTTGGCGAGTACCGCCTGACTGATCGGATTCCAAGTCGTCAGCTTGAGCGTAACCGGCTCCGGCGTTCCCTCTCCGTTCCCCGCGCTGCGTTCTCCGTTTGTGCCGTTCCCTCCGTTGCCGCCGCCGCAAGCCGCCAGCATGGCGGTCAGCAGCAAAAATACGATGGCGAGACTCAACCTTTTCATTTTCGGCAAATGACTGCACCCTCTCTTTGTTGGTTTGATGAGGCTACCGTTATTTTACAATGACGTTATGTCACTTCATATCACATATAATTGATCTTTCACCTATGAGTTTTAGCATTTTTTCCGTTTCTATCGGATTATAGGGTCAAATTTTAACGTTTTGTATATTCTTTTGTTTTTGGAACCGCTTTACCATGACCGATAATGTTATGTTAAATTACACAAATATCACTTTGTCAGTATTTCAATCACATCCCCCTTCTCGCTTTTTGCCTGTTTTGTATCAATCGACTAACTTCTCAGCGTTTTTCAGTCTTGTCATCCAATTATATACTGTACACCCCGGCTCATTGATGTTAACTTTTATAACATAAATATGAAAGGCGTGATTCGATGTTATTGGCCGACCTGCTGAAACTGCCTGTTCTGTCCAAAGCGCAAGCCATTGCGGGTGCCGACGGCTTATCGAACCGCGAGGTGCTTTCCGTCAATATTATGGACGCCCCGGACATCGTAACGTTTCTAAAGAAAGGCGATCTGCTCCTGACGAACGGCTACCTGCTGAAGGATCGGCCGGAGAAGTTTGCGGCATTCATTGCCGGTATGCACCGAAAAGGCTGCGCAGGACTGGCGATCAAGACCAGGCGCTTCTCCCTCAGCATCCCCCGCGATGCGCTCGAGGAGGCGGACAAGCTGGGTTTCCCAATTTTGGAGCTGTCCATGATCGAAGCGACGCTCGGCGACCTGTTCCAGCAGACGACCGGCATTCTGCTGGACAACAAAAACGAGGAGCTGCATTACGCGCTGACCGTTCATAAACAATTTGCCGACATGGTCGTGCAAGGAGAAGGCCTCTCTACCATCATCGGCAAGCTGGCCGCGCTGCTGCAATCGCCGGTCCTCCTTCTGGACGACAAACGACGGCAGCTGGCGGCCTCACCGCATTTCGATCATCCCGAGCTGAACGAGCTGCCATCGCAGGCGGCCGAAGCCGCGGCCTCTCTGCCCATGGAGCTTGCCAGCCATGCCGCGTTGTGCTTTCCCCATGCCCGGCCTGCAGAGCTGCGGCACGCGGACGTCATTCCGATCCATACGTTCCGCCGAGAAGGGCATCTTCTCGCTTTCCACGGCGGACGGACAAGGCCGGGGCCCGAATTGCTCGCATTCGAGCAAGCGGCCCATGTCATCGGCCTCGAGCTCGCCAAGAAACATGCCGTCAAGGAACGTTCCCGGCGATACAAAAACGATTTCTTCTCCGATCTGATCGAAGGTTACGTAAGCACGGAGCAGGAGGCGCTGCACCGCGGCGCCAAATACGGCCTGCGCGCCGGCAGACCCGCCATCCTGGTTCTCGCGAAGGAGGATGGCGCGGAGCGAAAAGGCGGCAGCCGGACGGCCGAGGAGCGGCTGAGCGCCGAGAGAGACCGGCACTACGAGGTGGTCAAACAGGCTTTATCCTTGTTGGAGGAGCCGTTTGTCCTGTTTTCCAAAAACGATCTGATCGGCGCACTATTCTTTCACGATCCAGAAAACTGGAACGAAGCTACATTTTTAAAGAGGCTGGAAGAAGCTGCCCGCTTGATAGACGACCGCGAAGGAATCGGCTTCTCGTTCGGCGTCGGCAATCCGATCGCCAGCGCGCTCGATCTGGGACTGTCGTACCGGGAGGCGCTGCAGGCGCTGGCAAGCGGCCGCCGCATGCACCGGAAAAGATTCGCGCAGCTGTATCGAACGATGGATTTCGGCCGCCTGCTACGTATGCTTCCCTACGAAGAGATGGAACGGTATTACCTGGAAGCATTCAAGGACCTGCTCGGCCGCGGCGGCCATGACCGCGCCGAGCTCATAAGGACCTTAAAGGCGTATTACGATAACCATTGCAATCTCGTTGACACAGCCAAGGCGCTTTATGTTCACCGCAATACCGTCGTTTACCGGCTGGAAAAATGCGAGAAATTGACGGGCCGAAGCCTTAAAGACGCCGAAGCCGCCTTCGGCTTTCAAGTCGCGTTCGCCATCGAGCCGATGCTGAAACGCGACCCCTTTGGACGATAGATCCAATTTGCGATTTCAAATTTGTACGGATCGGCCGATGACGGAACTTCTTCCGGAGTTTAATATTAACACCATCAGTAATGTCATATTTCCTGACATAAGATTAACGATTTATTCAAAAGGAGCTGAGAGCATGCATGGATTAGCAGCTGCCGAATACCGTTCCGGGTTTCATAAGAAAGAACAAGCGGCAATCGCCGTTCGGGACGTTACCAAATCGTTCCTGAATACTGCGGGCGAAGAGATCCGCGTGCTGGACGGCATTTCGATGGAGATCCGTCAACGTGAATTCGTCAGCATCGTAGGACCGAGCGGTTGCGGCAAAAGCACGATCTTCAACATTATCGCCGGTCTGCTGGAACCGAGTTCCGGCTCCGTGCTGGTCGGTGGGGCCGACATCGGCCAGTCAACGGGACATGTCGGCTATATGATGCAGCGGGACCTGCTGCTGCCATGGAGAACGGTGCTCGACAATGTGACCCTGGGCCTCGAGGTCCAAGGGATCGGCAAAAAGGATCGGCAAACCGCGGCGATGGATTATTTGAACCGCTACGGTCTCGACTCCTTCGCCAAAGCGTATCCATCCGCCCTGTCGGGCGGCATGCGTCAGCGGGTCGCGCTGATCCGCACGCTGGTTACCCAACCGGACATCATCCTTTTGGATGAACCGTTCTCGGCGCTGGACTATCAGACCAGGCTGGTGCTTGAAGATGAGATTTTGTCGATTCTGCGAAACGAAGGCAAAACGGGCGTGCTGATTACCCATGACATCGAGGAGGCCATCTCCGTCTCCGACCGGGTCATCGTGATGAGCAAACGGCCGACATACGTGAAGCAAACGTATGAAGTCGGCTTGGCAGCCGAGCACGGATCGGCCATGAAAGCCCGCAGCGACGTCAGATTCAAATCGTTTTTCGAGCAAATTTGGTCCGAGCTGGACATTCAAATGGGGAGGTTAAGCTGATGGCAGGCACGACGGGAAAAATGGAGCTGAAGGCGGTCGGAGCAGTTCCCAAGAGCGGTAAGGGCCGAGGCCTCCATCCGCGTCGCTCGGCGGCGTTCAAGCAATGGAGCGTCGCGATGCTGTGGCGTACCGCCGTCATCGCCGTTTTGTTGGGGACATGGGAAGCGCTGGTGCGGGCTGGAGCGGTTAATGCGTTTCTGATCGGCTCCCCGAGCGCCATCTTTCGGGCAGCCGTATCGATGCTCGAATCCGGGCAGCTGGCAACCGACGCTTACGCGACGGTAAAGGCAACGGTCGCCGGATTTGCGCTGGGCAGCCTGATCGGATCGATCGGAGGTCTGCTGCTGTGGTTTTCCAAGACGATCTCCCGCATTATAGATCCGTTCATTGTCGCGCTGAACGGGGTTCCGAAGATCGCACTCGCGCCAATGATCATTATCTGGTTCGGTTCGGGCTTGACGTCCAAGATCGTACTGGCCGCCGTCTCGACTTTTATTGTCGCTTTGATGTCGGCCTGCCAGGCCGCCCATCAAATCGACGAATCGCAAATCAACCTGATGAAGTCGTTCGGCGCGAGCAAGCTGCAAATTTTTACGAAAATTATTGTCCCTTCCTCGTTGCCCTGGATCATTTCCGCCTTCCGGATCAATATCGGGCTTGCGCTCGTATCGGTTGTCGGCGGCGAGTTTATCTCCTCGGACAAAGGACTCGGCCATATGATCTTTGTCGAGGGAAATCTGTTTAATTTACCCGCCGTTTGGGCAGGCGTCTTTACGCTGATGCTTGTGGCCGCGCTCCTGTATGCATGCGTCAGTATTGCCGAAAACCGGCTGCTGCCATGGAACGAAACGAAAAGCAAAGCAAAACGAACCCCTTCCGTTTAACCAAAAAACACAACATTCATAATTCGAGGAGACGATGCAAATGGGAAACATAATGAAGTTGTCGGCAATTGTCCTGATCGGAACGTTGCTGTTAAGCGCATGCGGCGGAGCAAGAGGCGGCCATAACGGTACATCGGGCAACGGCGCCGGTGCAGGCGGATCGAAGGCGGACGTCCCGGCCGCGCAGACGGCCGCCCCGGCCAAGAAGGACGTCATTATGGTCAGCGAGGTTTACCATAATCTGCTCTACTTGCCGCTGTACGTGGCGAAGGAAAAAGGATTTTTGGAAGAAAACGGCATCGAAATCTCGTCCATCACGGCCGCAGGAAGCGGGCCCGCGGCGCTCGCCTCCGTCTTGTCCGGCGAATCGGCGTTCTCCTTCCACGGACCGGAGCATGTCGCCTTTGCCAGAGCGAAGGGCGGAGACGCCAAGTCGATCAGCATCCTGTCCGGAAGCGCGCCGGTATGGGCGGTCGCGCATGCCGGCACGACGATCGATTCGCCCCAAGACTTTGTCGGCAAAACGATCGTCACCGGCATCGCGCCGACCAGCTCCAACAGCCTTCTCCGCAAGCTGTTTGCCGATAACGGCATCGACCTGGCCCGGGACGTTACGATCGTCGAAGTGCAGAACGGCTCCGAGCTGGGCACGCTGTTGGCGGGCAAGGCCGACATCGCCGTCGTCTACGAGCCGCAGTTGGATCAAGGATTGGAACAGGGGCTGCATATCGTCTACGATTTTACGAAAGATTACCCGGACTTTGCCTTTGCCACGCTGAATACGACCGCCAAAGTCATCGAAGATTATCCGGATCTGGTCAAGCGAATGGTCGCCTCGCTGGAGGCCGCCCTCGACTATATTCATGCAGACCCGGCCGGTACGAAGGAAATCGCCAAGAAGGAATTCCCGAACCTGGACGGATCGGTCGTCGAAAGCGCGGTGCAGCGCATGATCGACAGCCAAGTGTATCCGAAGGACGGGACGCTGACCGAGTCGGCTTTTCAAACCGCCATCGACATGCAGAAGTTTATTGGAAATCTCGAGAAGGACGTCGCCTACGGGGACATGGTCGACTCCAGCTTCATGCCGTAGGCCGAGAACAAGGAAAGGAGCATTCGCATGCCTGAACGCCAACAGCAGGAATATGAAGCCTTTATCGCGCTTGAACACTCGAAGTATAAGGACGGGCATGTAACCCCGGAAGAAAGGGAGAGCTTCGCCGGCGACTTGCGGCTTATCCGCTCGTTCCTCCTTCCGGAGCATATCGCGCCCAACGCCGCTTACCGGGGGGAGATGAAGCCATGATTGCGGCATCTGTGCATGAAATGACGATCGCCGAGGCCGCCGCGCTTATCCGGGCCAGACGGCTGTCTCCGGTGGAGCTGACCGAAGCTTATCTCGCCCGCATCGACCGATTGGAGCCCCGGGTGAAAGCATGGGCCGTCATGGATCCCGAACGGGCCCTGCAGGAAGCCAGAGAGGCCGAGCAAGCCGTCATGGCGGGCCGTGTTCTCGGACCGCTGCACGGCATTCCCTATGGAGCGAAGGACATTATTTGCACGGCCGGCTTGCGGACTGCGGCCGGCTCGCAAGCAAACGGCGACTACGTGCCCGCGGCCAACGCCGCCGTCATCGACAAGCTGAAGTCCGCGGGCGCGGTGCTGCTCGGCAAGACGGCGACGACGGAATATGCCTATCAAGGAGGCGAGCCGCCCACCCGCAATCCGTGGGATTTGGCCCGAACGCCGGGAGGATCGAGCTCCGGTTCCGCCGCGGCGGTGTCGGCCGGCATGGCCTCGTTCACGCTCGGCACGCAAACGTTCGGCTCGCTCATCCGGCCGGCCGCCTACAACGGATTGACCTGCATGAAGCCCACCTTCGGCCGCGTCAGCCGGTTCGGCGTCTTCGCCGCCAGCTGGAGCTTGGACCATATCGGCGCCTTTACGAGGACCGTCGAGGACAATGCGCTCGTACTGGAGGCGATATCCGGTGAAGACAGCCGCGATCCGTCCACCTTGCAAGGACATATGCCGCCGTTCACGAACGCGCTTCATTGGGACGTGAACGGGATGACGGCGGGTATTCCCGCTCCGGACGGCTTCTTCGCCCCGCAAGACGAAGCGATTGCCGCCGCCTTGGAACAAGCCGTCGATGCGCTGCGGTCGCTTGGCATCCGCATCCGCCGGGTGGAACTGCCCGCATGCATGCAAGAAGCCGTCGCGGCCCACAAGACGGTTATGCGGGCCGAGGGCGCCGCTTACCATATGGAGATGTACCGGACGAGAGCCGACAGCTACGGACCGGCAATGCGGGAGCAATTGGAACTCGGCTATGAGCTGAGCGCGGTCGATTATTTGCAAGCGCAGCGCGTGCGGACCGTATTCCGCAACGAAATGATGAAGCTGTTTCGAGGCATTGACATCCTCCTCACGCCTTCAACGCCAACGCTCCCCCTTCCCGGCTACAAGACGGGAAGCCCAATGTTCAACGGGCCGTTTACGAATGCGGGTCTGCCGTCGATGACAGTCCCGATCGGGCTGGATCCGGCGACGCGCCTTCCGATCGGCATGCAGCTGGCCGGCCCGATTATGGGCGAAGCGGCGCTTATTGCCGTCGGACACCGTTACCAGACGGCAACCGGATGGCATCGTCTAGCCGCGCCTTTGTAAGCGGCACTAGGCCCCTCGTTCTTACCCAAAAATGACAAAACAGGAGGCATGTAAATGACCGCTGTAATTATCTCTGACAAAGCTCCGAAATTCCCGCTGCCGTTTTCCCATGCGGTGCGAGCCGGCGATTTCGTTTATGTAGCCGGACAGGTCGGCGTGGATCCGCAAACGCTGGAGCCGGTCGGCGGCATTCGGGAACAGACGGAGCAATGCATCCGCAATATCGAGGCGGTGTTGGAAGCCGCCGGGCTGACGCTGGATCATATCGTAAAGATAACCGCCCATCTTAGCCATACCGAAGATCAGGACGAATACAATAACGTGTATGAGCGGATGATCGCCGCGCCATACCCGGCAAGAATAACGGTGTTCAGCGGACTCGGTCCTTATCGGATCGAGATGGAGGCGCTCGCGTATGCGCCTTCCAGACGGGGACATTAAACCGTGCCGCCGGGGCTGTCGTCCGCCCATCAGGTCCGCTCTTCAGGTCCACCCATCAGGTCCGCCTTTCAGGCGCGGTAATCCCGCGGCGACATCCCCGTATATTCCTTGAACAGCTTGCTGAAATAATGGGGATTCAAATATCCGACCTCGTCGGACACGGCTCGTACCCGCATGTTGGTGGACCGCAGCAAATGCTTGGCATGCTCCATCTTCTTCATGTTCACGTATTCGCTGAAGTTCATGCCCGTTTCCTTGGCAAACAGTCGGCTCAAATGCCCGCTGCTGACGTGCACGTATTCGGCGCATTCCGACAGCGAGATATCTCTGCGAAAGTGGATGTCCACGTACTCCTTGGCGAGCCGGACCGTCCGGCTGTATCCCCCGTTCAGGCCGGGAAGACCCGCGGCCGCTTCCTCGTACGCGTCCCGCACCGCCTCGGCCGTTTCATAAACGCCGCTTGCTGAGCTGGCTACAGTAACGTGCAGCAAATGGCTTACGTTCCGCCGAATGTCGCCCAATTGCCGTTCGAGTTCGGCTGCATTGAAGCCGCCGGCGGCCGGCTTGAGCCAGATCAGCTCGCGGCCTTCCTTCGCCGCCAGAACGCTGCCCTCCGAATGGACGGCAAACCCTTCGATCAAGGCGGCAACGGACGGAAAGATGGACGGGCCCGGAACCCCGGCCCGATCCGTCTCCTCCGCGCTCTCTTCCAGCCGAAACAGTACGAGGCAATAGCCTCCGGCCAAACGGGAAGCCGCGAAAGCCTTTCGTTCGTCCGGACTGGGGGGCAAATAAGGACCGGCATCTTCGCGGACCGGAAGCCGCTCCAGCAGCCGCTGGAGCAGCATGTCCGGCGAAGCGGCCGCGGACTTGGGCGTTTGCGCCTTCCGCAGCCGGGACAGCAGCCGCTTCAGCGATTCCTCCACTTCCTCGTCCGCCATCGTCGGCTTGTGCAAATAATCGACGACGCCAAGCCGAAGCGCTTCCTGCACATACGGAAAATCGTTGTAGCTGCTGATCACGATAATTTGTACGTCGGGATAATGTTCCTTGAGCCTTCGAACCAGCTCGATGCCGTCCATGACCGGCATTCGAATATCGGTAATGACGATATGAATGTCGTGCTCTTCCATCAGCTTCAGCGCCTCCTCGCCGTTGGAGGCTTCGTGCTTCCAGAAAACGCCGTACCGTTCCCAATCGATCATGTAGCGCAGTCCGATCCGAACGATGGACTCATCTTCAACGACCATCATGTTCCACATGTCCATTTCCTCCTTGCGTCAAGATCGGCATAAAGATGTTCACCGCAACTCCCCGGCCCGGGGCGCTCTCTACGGTCAGCCCGTATTTGAGGCCAAATCGGAACCGGATCCGGTCCCGGACGTTGCGAATGCCGATTCCTCCCTGCTCGGGCAAGCTTTGCTCCGAATTGATCAGC
Organism: uncultured Paenibacillus sp.; assembly: GCA_937895345.1. Taxonomy (GTDB): domain Bacteria; phylum Bacillota; class Bacilli; order Paenibacillales; family Paenibacillaceae; genus Pristimantibacillus. The sequence continues at coordinate 105,518 of CALAWP010000066.1, forward strand.
TTCACCGCCTCCGGCTCCATCCCTTTGCCGTCGTCGACGACCGACGCTACAAGCATGGATCCGTCCTCCGAGATGCCTGCCGCAATCGTAATGCGGATCTTGTCGTCAATCCCTTCGGAAGCGTGGAAGATGGCATTTTCGACCAGCGGCTGCATGATCATGGCCGGAACCTGCGCCTCCAGCGCATCGTCCGCGATGCGCCATTCAACCGTAAATTTGTCGGTATAGCGCAAATCCATCAGCTTTAAATAATCTTCCAGAAACGCCGTCTCCTCGCGAAGCGACACCAGCTCCCGATCCAGCTTCATGTTGGCGTTGATGAGCCGGCTGAGCGAACGGAGCAGCTCGGAGATCTGTTTCGATTGCTGCAGCATGGCCAGAATCCGAATCGAGTTGATCGTATTGAACAAAAAATGAGGCGTAATCCGCGCCCGCAGCGCGTTCAGCTCCGCTTCCCGCTTCTGCCGCTCCGTCTCTCCGATCGAGGCGACCAATCCGTCCAGCCGCATGACCATCCGGTTGTAGCTGTACAGCAATTGTCCGAACTCGTCCCTTCTCCGGTAGCTCGTAAGTTCCGGAAGAATGAAGTTTCCCTTTTCCACCTCGCGCATGGAAGAAATCAGGCCCCGGATCGGCCTTGTGAGTCCTTTGGCCAACAGCCAGGCGAGCATCGCGGCCGCGATGCCGATCAACGCGACGATCAGCAGCGTAAAGTCCTTAATGACAGCGCTTTCCTGGAGAAGCTCCTCGCGGTCCACGAGCAAATAAGTCGTCCAGCCCGTATAATTGTCGAATTGCTTCACTCCGATCCATGACTCCCTGTTACCGTCCACCGTCGTGTCGAGAGCGATCGTCGAGCGTTTCCCGCCCCCGCCGGCTTCGGACTCTTCCTCAAGCAGAAGCTGCTCATAGATGGAGGGCTGGGTCGAATAAACGTAGCCGTACGGACCGGACACCGTCACATGGACTTTGTTGAAGCCGAGGGAACGAACGGTTTTGCGGATAAAATCGGGCTTCACGTCCACGGCGATGACCGCGGCCGGCTCATATTTCCGGTCGACGAGCATCCGCGCCACCGTCAGCGTCTCGAAGGGATCGCCGCTAAATTGCCGTTCCGTTCTTAATCCCGAAATGACAAGCCCGCCGTTGCGGGCGACGGCATCCTTGAACCAAGGCTCCTCGCGGGCATCGACCATCTTATCCAGCGTCTTGACGCCGCTTACCCGGTAGCCGTATACGCTTCCGTTCGTGCCGTAGAACAGCATGGCCTCCACCGTATTGTTGATGGACGGATAAGAGGCGATCAGCTCGGTAAACCGCTGCTGCTTCGTGAGCTCCGCAATATCCCACAGCTCCGTCGGCGCGTTGGGCGAAGCGATGATGTCGAAAATTTCTTCGATCGAATAAGGAATCGTGCTGAAACGGTCGAGCTCTTCCACCTGCGCCGCCAGCGTATTGTTGAATTGGCCGATGATCACCTGCAAATCCTCCCGCACCTTCCGTTCGAGAGATTCTTGCGATTTCTGATAGGCCAGCCATCCGATCAGCGCCGAAGGCAGCAGACTGACCGCGCAAAGCACCAGCAACAGCTTCGTTTGATAAGATCGGACTCCCCATTCTCTCATGCGATTCCCCCCGCTTACCCTTGCCCGGCGCGGGCGGCATCGACCGCCGCCCGCGCCTTCGCCATCCGTTCGGGATCGATCGGGCGGGCAAAGCTGCCTCCGGCGCGAACGGCCGAACCGAAATGAACTTCCTTCACTCCGGCGGCGCGTATAAACGCTCCGACGTTGTCCGGCGTCAAGCCGTGTCCGCCCAATATGGCAATGTTGCGTCCGGCTGCGGCCTCCGTCAAACGGCGGATTTCCGGGACGGCCATCGACGCGGGATTCGGCCCTCCGGACGTCAGCACGCGGCTGACCTGCGGATAATCCGCCAGCGTGTACAAAGCCTCAAGCCGGTCCGCGCATTCGTCAAACGCGCGATGAAACGTCACGTCCAAATGCTCGGCTTCTTCGAGCACCGCCCGCAACAGCGCGGTATCGACCTTCCCCTCCGCGGTAAGCGCTCCGAAGACGACGCCTGCCGCCGCCGTGCGGCGAATATGGCGCAAGTCCCGCAGCAGCGTTGTTCGGTCGCCGTCGTCATAGCAGAACGACTGGCTGTGCGGACGCAGCATCACGTTGACCGGCTTGTCCGTCGCTTCGACCGCGGCTTCGATTAATCCGAGGCTCGGCGTCAGCCCTCCTTCGGCAATGCCGGTAACGAGCTCAATCCGGTCCGCCCCGCAGCGAACGGCGTCCTTGACGTCCCGTTCGCTTATCGCAATTACTTCCAGCAACATTCGATCAGCTCCTTATACGGAATGTTATCGGTAACCTTGCGATAATTATAAACGCATATGGTTAATAGTACACCGAAATCTTTCAAGCTGACAGCCGGTTTCGATACTTTGCTCCTGTACGCCGGCAACCGAAAGGAATTGCAGGACGAGTTGACACTTTCTTCTAGCCGTTCCGCCCATTTTCTATTACTATATAAAAGAAACGCCGACAATTCTCGCACGTTATAGTACTAAATACACAGGTCATAGAGGTGAGCGCGATGGCATTGATCGATGTCGTCAAATACGACGGCGAGCCCCACGTATATGCTTGGAAATTTCCGGACCAGGAACTCAGCACCTGGACTCAGCTGATCGTGAACCAGTCGCAGGAAGCGATTTTGTTCAAGGGGGGCCAGGCTTTGGATATGTTCGGTCCCGGCCGTCATACCCTCAGCACGGCCAACATCCCGATACTGAACCATCTTGTCAATCTGCCGTTTGGAGGAAAATCTCCGTTTACGGCCGAGGTTTGGTTTGTGAACAAAATCAGTTCCCTTGACGTCAAATGGGGAACGGCGGCCCCTATACAGGTCAAAGATCCGAAATACAATATTTTCGTACCGGTCAGAGCCTTCGGGCAATTCGGCTTGAAGATCGAAGACAGCCGCGCCTTTCTGTTAAAGCTGGTCGGAACTCTCAGCGAGTTTACGCGCGAGACGCTGTCCAGTTATTTGCGCGGCATGGTCGTCATGAATATAACGGAAATTATAACTTCTTATTTGACCGGCCGGCAAATCAGCGCGCTGGAGCTCAGCGCATATATCCGGGAGCTTTCCGCGCACGCCGGGTCGCAAATCGGAGAGACGCTGCAGCAGTTTGGCATGAAGCTGGATCACTTTTATGTCGAAAATGTCAGCGTTCCCGAAGACGATGCTTCGGTACAGAAGCTGCGCAGCGTGTTGAACGAAAAGCTTGAAATGGATTTGATCGGCGTTTCCTACACGCAGAAACGGTCGCTGGACATTCTGGAGGACGCGGCCAATAACGAGGGAGGCATCCCTTCGCTTATGATGGCGGCCAACTTGGGAGGAGCGGCCGGAGCGGCGTTTGGCGGCCACATGTCGCAGCTGACCGGCGCCATGAATCCGCTGCCGCCGCAGCACGCCGCTTGTCCGCATTGCCAAGGGGCAGTCGCTCCAGGCGCCCGGTTCTGCAGTCTCTGCGGCCAGGCGATGACGGCGGCCCCTCAGTCTTCCTCCGGCGCGGCGGACAAGCTGCATCCTTGCAACAAATGCGGCGCTCCGCTGGCGGCGAACGCCAAATTTTGCATGCAATGCGGAGACCAGTACCGCGCGTGCCCTTCCTGCGGAGCCGACAACGCCGAGAGCGGCGTCAACTGCCGCGAATGCGGAGCCTCGCTTCCCAAAGCATGTATTAGCTGCGGCGAGCAAATCTCGGGCGGTGACAAGTTTTGCCGGCATTGCGGCGCCGAGCAACCGGCTGCTGCCGGATGACGGCGGACGCTGATTCCATACAAAGGAGACAACAAACATGCGGATAGTAGGCAACATCCTGTTTATTTTAGGCATATTGGGCTCGATTTTATTAGGTATTATTCTGCTGGTCATGGTGCCTGTTTCCATAGTCGATGATACAAGCCCGCCGTTAGCTTATGTCATCTTCTTTATATTTCTATTTGTGTTAATCGGCCTGCCAACCTTTTTGCTTATTTATTTCGGGCGGCGACTCAGAAATAATGCCAATCACGCTGCAATGATCGGCTCTTCAGCCTCCCCTCATACTCCCGGGACGCCGTCCGCGCCGGCGCGGATGACGGCCTCCTCCGTCCGTGCGAAGATGGTCGTATGCTTAGGCTGCGGAGCGCAGAAGAGCGTGCTGCCTAACGAAGCGGCAACTTGCGATTATTGCGGATCGGCAACGCCGTACGAGTAACCGTCGCGCCGCCGGACTATTCCTCGTAAATCATTTTGACCGTCATGCCGCCGTCGACCGTCAAATGCGCGCCGGTGACAAAGTCGTTGCGCGGATCCGTCAAATAGAGGCAAGCCCGCGCGATATCTTCGGGCTTGCCGACACGGCCTGCCGGGTGCTGGCTGTGGTCCTCCGGCCTCAGGCTGCCGTAGTCGCCCGTCTCGATCCAGCCCGGGCATATGGCGTTGACCGTAATGCCGTCCGGTCCGAGCGAAACCGCCAGCGCATGCGTCAAGGCCAATATGCCGCCCTTGGAGGCGGCGTAAGCCTCGGAATTCGGCTCGGACATCAGCGCCCGCGTGGAGGCGATATTGACGATCGAGCCTCCGCCGGATTTCCTCATCAGCTTGGCGGCTTCCCGCGAGCAAACGAACGTCCCTCGCAAGTTTGTATGGACGACGCCGTCCCATTCCTCGATCGTCAGCTCGTAAGGCGATTTCCATATCCCGTATCCCGCGTTGTTGACGACAATATCGAGCCCTCCCTGCAGCTCGCCGATGTCCAGCATCATGCGTTCGACCTGCTCCGGCACGGCCATATCCGCCACGAAGCTTAACGAATCGTATCCTTCGCCGGCAAGCAGCTCTTCCGTTTCCTTCAACCCCCGGCCGTTCTTGTCCGCTATGACCGGCAGCGCCCCCTCCCGTGCATAAGCCCTCGCGAGTTCCCGGCCAATGCCTTGGGCCGCCCCCGTAATAAGCGCTATTTTACCCTCGAACGGTCTTTCCGCCATACGATTTCCTCCTTCATCTTTTGCCTACATTGTAAACGAAACGGTCGCGAAATAGAAAACGGGCGGGACTTTGTGATTTTTGTCACAAAATAGACATTGCCAAATGCCGCACGATGGAATATGATTGAAATACGAAAAGGTTGTGAATTGTTTCACATATATTTGTGAAATATATCACATTATCCCCCAAGGAGGCGCATCACCATGAAAACCAAAGTTGCCGTTATCGGATGCACGCATGCAGGCACCGCTGCCATTACCGAAATGACTCGTTTGTATCCCGACGCAGAAATTACCGTTTATGAAAGAAACGATAATATTTCGTTTTTGTCGTGCGGCATCGCCCTTCATGTAGGCGGCGTCGTACGCAAAGCCGAAGAGCTGTTCTACGCGACGCCGCAGCAGCTCGCAGACCTAGGCGTACAAACGCGCATGCGGCATGAAGTGCTGGCGGTAGACACGGAGGCCAAGACGATTCGGGTCCGCAATCTGGCAACCGGCGACGCCTTCACCGATACGTACGACAAGCTGATCGTGACGACCGGATCGTGGCCCGTCATTCCCCGGATGCAAGGCATCGACCTGGACAACGTCCTGTTGTGCAAAAATTACGGGCATGCGCAAACGATTATCGAAAAAGCGAAGCAAGCCGATCGGATCGCCGTCATCGGCGCGGGCTACATCGGCATCGAGCTGGTCGAGGCGTTCGAAACGTTGGGCAAACAAGTGACGCTGATCGACAATATGGACCGGGTATTGTTCAAATATTTGGACCCCGAATTTACCGGCATTACGGAGCAAGCTTTGCGGGAACGCGGCATTCGGCTTGAACTCGGGAAGACGGTCGCCGCGTTTCGCGACAACGGAGAAGGACGGGTCAACGCGGTCGTGACCGACAAAGGCGAATTGTTCGAAGCGGATATGGTCGTGCTGTGCATCGGCTTCCGCCCCAACACGGATCTGCTGAAAGGGCAAATCGATATGCTGCCGAACGGAGCGATCGTCGTGGACGAATATATGCGGGCAAGCAAACCCGGCGTGTTTGCCGCAGGCGACAGCTGCGCGGTCCGGTATAACCCGACGGGCGAATACGCCTATATCCCTCTTGCCACCAATGCCGTACGAATGGGCAAGCTCGCGGCGCGCAACCTGATGAAGCCGGCCGTGAAATATGAAGGCACGCAAGGCACTTCGGGCATTAAAATTTATGACTATCATATCGCGTCGACCGGCATGACCGAAACGGCTGCCATTGCCGCAGGATTGAATGTGAAAAAAGTCACAATCATGGACAACGATCGGCCGGAATTTATGCCCGATTACGAGGCGGTTACGCTGAAAGTGGTGTACGAAGCGGATACGGGACGCATCGTCGGCGCGCAAATTATGTCGAAGGCCGATCTGACCCAATGCATCAACACGATGTCGGTTTGCATTCACAACGGCATGACGATGGAGCAGCTCGGGTTTGTGGACTTTTTCTTCCAGCCGCATTACAACAAGCCGGTTAACCTGCTCAATCAGGCCGGGCTGCATGCCGTGTAAATAAAGACAAGGACGAAGTTTCAATTGTCGAGTTTGTCGCGGATAAGTTCCCGATCGGCCGCGTCGTTCATAATCTGATTTCAGGATTTCAGGCTCCGCATTCGCCTATGCCTGACCATGACGACCGACAAGAGGAGGTGCTGTCCGATGACTGATCGTCCGCAAGGCGGCTTGGCGCCGGCAGGTGGTATACCGCAACCGATCCGTAAGGATGGCGAAGGCTGGTGGGACTTTGGCCCCCGCGATGTTGTAAGGGATATGCAAAATCCGGACATGCTGGTCCCCCCAGTTACCGACGCCGGCACGATGCCCAATTTGAGGTTTTCCTTTTCCGATACTTACATGCAATTGAATCACGGGGGCTGGTCGCGGGAAATTACGGTGCGGCAGCTCCCGATCGCCACTACGCTTGCGGGGGTCAACATGGCGCTGACGCCGGGTGGGGTTCGCGAGCTGCATTGGCATCAGCAGGCGGAATGGGCCTTTATGCTCGTCGGACGCGCTCGCATTACGGCAGTCGACCAGGACGGACGAAATTTTATCGCCGATGTGGGCGTCGGCGATCTGTGGTATTTTCCGCCCGGCATCCCCCATTCTATTCAAGGAATGGAGGAGGGCTGCGAGTTTCTGCTCGTATTCGACGACGGGAGCTTTTCCGATCTGAACACGCTGTCCATCTCTGACTGGCTGGCCCATACGCCGAAGGAAGTGCTCTCCGCCAATTTCGGCGTGCCGGAATCGGCCTTCTCCGATATTCCGAAGCAGCAGGTCTATATTTTCCAAGGAACCGTGCCCGGTCCGCTTGAAAGCCAGGCCGTAAGCAGCCCTTACGGCACGGTGCCCCGTCGGTTTACCCATCGGCTGCTGGCCCAAACGCCGCTCGTTACGCCCGGCGGCACCGTGCGGATCGCCGATTCGTCCAATTTTCCCGCATCGGTCAATATTGCGGCGGCGCTGGTGGAAATCAAGCCTGGCGGAATGCGCGAAATGCATTGGCATCCCAACAACGACGAGTGGCAGTATTATATAAAAGGAACGGGGCGAATGACCGTATTTGCCGCCAACGGAACGGCCCGGACGTTCGATGTCAGAGCCGGCGACGTCGGTTACGTGCCGTTTGCGCTCGGCCACTACGTGCAAAATACAGGGGATCAAAGCTTGTGGTTTCTCGAAATGTTCAAAAGCAGCCGATTCGAGGACGTTTCGCTGAATCAATGGATGGCGCTCACTCCCCGCGAGCTCGTCGGGCAAAACCTGCATATCGGACCGGAGCTGCTGGATGCGCTGAGAAAGGTGAAGTGGCCGGTCGTTAAATATACGGACCGTTGAACTCGTACGTTGTCGATCCTAGTCGGGCGGCGCTGCAATGCCGATTTTGTTACTTGCAGCGCCGCCGCTGACGCCCGCTCCTGCCTGCAACGCTGATTGTGTTGCTTACAGCTCCGCCAGCGTCCCCTTCTCCAATAATATTAAGCGCTTTAGGTAGACTTATATTTTTTGTCTGGTAAGATAGTGGTTAAGGCCCCATCCCGTGGAGGCCTTCATTTCTGCGAGGAGGACAATGCCATGAAAAGAAGCAACGAACAGTTCAGCCGCATGACGCCGAAACGAATCGGGGGTGAAATCTACTATGAACCGTAGTCGCAGCCGCGAAAGCGACGTGAGGCAGAACGCTTTGAGGGAACGGCTGTTGGAGCAGCTGCAGCAGCTGGCCGAAGAAAGAAACCGGCTTCTCGAGGAGCTTTACCGGCACGGGGACAAGGAACGCAAGGAAATGGAAGCGCTGGCGGACAAGTATACCGAATGTCTGAAATCTTTTATTTCCAGACCCGCAAGCTACGAGCAGCCGATCGTGCTGATTGGCAGCCGCATTGAGGTTGAGTACCTGGAATACCGAACGACCGATTCCCTGATCATCGTATTTCCGCAGGAGGCGGACCCGGAAAACGGCCGCATCTCGTTTTTGTCGCCAGTCGGCAGCCAGCTGCTGATGGCTCCTTTGCATGCCGTTATTTCCATTTCCACGCCCGCCGGGTCTATGCAGGTCCGGGTAACTCGAATCGAATACGAAGCCGAGGACGCGCCGGCGCCGGAGCAGCTGTAGCTCGCCGCAGCGCGGGCAATCTTGGCATGACAAGCTTTGCGGCTCAAGGGACCAGTCCCCTGAGCCGCTTTTCATGTGCAAACCCGCTACCCTTGCGTACCCACATAAAATATGGCGCCATTGCAGTTCTGCCATCACGTCAAGTTAAAACTGCCGGGCTGTCATTGCAGCTTGTTCACGATCCCGGACAAACAGGCGGTTCAGGCCGGCCTTGGCGCAAACGAGCGAAAACAGCAGAAAAAATACGGACCATACGATGGCGGGCACGCCCGTTGCCCCGCTCAAATTCGCCGCGTCTCCGGCCGCCGCCGGATCGGTGACCGCCAAATAGACCAGCACCAGCGGCGACACGACCGCTTCCTCCAGACATAAGAAGGCGACCAGCAAAAAGTACCCTTTTTGCAGCCACCCCGGCGCAAAAGCGGCCGCCGCCGAAACCGCGGCAAAGCCGGCGCACCACATCATTCCGTAGCCGTTCCGAACGAACAGCACCAAGGAAACCAAGGCCGCCGCGGCAACGATGAATAGCCCTGCCTTAACTCTCCCTTTGGCGAACAGTGCCAGCAGCAGCGCCGCAAACGCCGCCGCGCCCGTATAACCGGCAAGAGAAATGGGAATCGACATCCATCCTTCCTGAAACCGGGTCAGCGTCACGCCGCTTTGATCGGCGTTCAGCTCAATTCTCATGACGCTGCCCTTAAGCACCAATGCCGCTATGGCATGGCACAGCTCGTGAATGAGCGTATTGACGTTGCGAAAAAATCCGGAAAACGGGATAAAGCGGGTAAGCAGCAGCATCGCAAGCAAAATAACCGACGTCCGCAGCCAGGTCAGCATAAGCAGGCCTCCTTCTCGACTGCTTTTATATACGTTCAAAGGCGGCTTCCGATGCGCATCGCATCGAAAACCGCCCTCAAATGGCCATCGTTTCTTGCCCGATAAACGGCTTGTTCGTTAGAACGTCGGCTTTGGGGCTCGATAAACTGCGTTATATCGCCATCGTTTCTTGCTCGATAAACTGCTGCTTGACCAGCTTGCCGTACAGCTCATGCGACTGCAGCAGCTCCGAATGCGTGCCCTGGCCCGTTACCCGGCCTTCCTCCAGCACGACGATCCGGTCGGCGCTGCTGATCGTCGACAGCCGGTGGGCGATCACGAGCGTCGTCCTGTCCTTCATCAGCGTCTGCAGCGCTTCCTGCACCAGCTTCTCGGATTCGCTGTCCAGATGCGCGGTCGCTTCGTCCAGCAGCAATATTTCCGGGTCCCGCAGCAGAGCCCTTGCGATGGCCAGCCGCTGCCGCTGTCCGCCGGACAGCTTCACGCCCCTTTCTCCCACTTCCGTATCCAATCCGTCCGGCAGCGATTCGATAAACTCGCTTAAGTTCGCCGCCTCCAGCGCCGCCAGCATGCTCGTCTCCTCGGCCTGGCCGAGTCCGTACGCCAGATTGTGACGGATCGTTCCCGCCATCATCGGGCTGTCCTGCGACACGTATGCGATCCGCCGCCTCCAGCCGTCGAGCGTCATGCCGTCGATGGGCGTATCCCCGTAACAAATCTGCCCGCCCGTCGGCGCGTAAAACCGCTCGATCAAGGAGAACAACGTCGTTTTGCCCGTTCCGCTCGGTCCTACGAACGCAGTCATGGATCCGGGCTCCGCGACGAAGCGGATATCGGTCAGCACCGTCCGGTCGGAGCTGTAGCCGAAGCTGACCTTGTCAAACCGAAGCGGCTGCCTGCCCGTGCCGGCGCCATCCTGCTTGGCCGCGGCGTTCCGCGCTTCCTCCGGCTCCTCCAAAGGCTCGTCCAGCAGCTCCGCGATCCGATGCGATGCGCCCATCGCTTTCTGAAATTGCGTAAAGAAGGAGGCCATCTGCGTAAACGGCATCACAATCTGGAACATGTACAAAATAATCGCCACCAGCTCGCCCGTGCTCAGCGTGCCTTGCGCCACCCTCACGCCGCCGTAGCCGATCAGGATTACAAGAATCAGCAGCATGACCGTCATCATGAGAGGGGTTACGATAGACATTATTTTCGCTTCCTGAAGACCGAACCGGAACAGTCCCATAATGCGCAGCTTGCCCTGCTTCCGCTCCTCCTCTTCGGCCAGAGACGATTTGACGAGCCGGATCTCCGTCAGCACGCGGCCCAGATCTCCTTGAAACATAGCCGTCTCGTCCTGCATCGCTTTGGACACCTTGAACATCCGGCTGCCGAGCGGCCACAGCACGAGAAGCGAAGCGGGAACGGCCCCCAGCATGAGCAGCGTCATCCGCCAGTCAAGATTGAGCAAAATGACGACACCCCCGACCACCGAGATAATGCCGCCCAAAAACGAAATGACATGACCGATAATGAACTCCTTGATGACGTTCGTATCGTTCGTCACCCGGCTCATCGTCTCTCCCGAAGCGTTGCGGTCAAAAAACGAAACCGGAAGCCGCAGCACGCGCTCCCATACTTCCTTGCGCAAGCCGCCGATGACGTATTGGCCGACATAGGACATGGCATATACCGAGAAACCCGACATAGCTGTCTGAAAAATAAATACGGCGGCCAAAACGGCGATCGTTGCGCCTTGCAGCATGGACGCCGACGCCTCCTCGACCAAATTCATCGTCAGTAGCGGAATGAGCAGCGACAGTCCCGTCTCGCCCAAGCCCAGCACAACCGCTGCGACGATAATCCAGACCGCCGGACGATGCTTCCCGATCATCTCTACGAATCTTTTAACTTCCATCCTGATCTCCTCCCATCAGTTGCGACCACTTGTCCGAATGCTCAAACGCTTCTCGCAAAAAGATCTCCTCTTCCTTGCTTAACCAAAGCGGAAACAGCTGGCGATCCAAGGCGTCTTCCGATTCCCCCAACGTTTCCAGCCACTGCTTCTCCTGCTCGCTAAGGGAGCTTAACGCATCTCCCAGCGATTCCTGGACTACCTCAATAAAACGGTTGGAGCAGGCAACCGTCTCGGGATCTCCCGGCGCCTTGCCTTTTCTGCAAAGCTCCAGCAAATCCAGCAGCGAGGACATCATCGTCCGTTCCCTCTCCAGCCTTTCCGCATCCTCCAGATTGTCCATATAAATCGCTTGAATAAACGGCTCCGGCATTTGCCCGGCCAAATACGAACGCTGCTTCTCCTCCTGCTGAATGCCGTGAATAAACATGAGCAGCAAGGAGTTGTGAATCCGCTCCGCGCCGTCCAGCACCTTCATCATCCGGTTCATTGCGTACATCGCCCGCTCCAGCTGCTGCTTCTTGCGTTCCAGCATGCCGTACTGCTGCTCCAAAGCGTCGTACAGACTGCGGGTGCCCTGCATATAACGCGAAATCTCATCCAGCGGAAAATCCAAATATTTGAGCGTCAAAATATGCTGCAGCCGGATCAAATCGTCATCCGTATAATAACGGTGCCCTTGGGCGTTGCGGCCGGAAGCGGCCAGCAGCCCTTTGCGGTCGTAGAAACGGAGCGTACGCTCCGTCACGCCCGTCAATTTGGCGAACTCGCCTACGCTATATTGCTTCAATGTTTCGGATTCACTCATCGAACCGCCCCTTTCGATACGAGCATACCACTTGACGTTACGTCAGGCGCAAGCCCTTTAATGCTGGCCGACTATATTTTTTTCGTAAAAAAGCGGCGCAGCCGCCCCTTGCAAGGGGGAGACTGCGCCGCTTCACGCATGGCGTCAAAAACCTTATCGCGCCGATGCCGATTTGAATTTGTAAATTTTGCTGGAAAAGTCGCCGTGGAATTGCGGTTTCGGAAGCCCGGCATACATCAGCTCGTCGCCGCCGTAAACGGCGCCGCTTTCCTCCAGCACATAGCTGCGCTGCGGATCCAGACCTTGCAGGCGGAAACGGCCCAGCGGCGGATTCGGCTCCTGCAGCACGGTCGCAAATACGGCGAAAGCCTCGCTTTTGTCCTTGGAGACGAACATCCAGGCCGCGTCGTTGCCTTCGAACGGGCTGAGGAGACGATAGAAATCGCCGAATTGCACCAGGTGGCGGATTTCCTTGTACAAGGCGACCTGCTCCTTCACCTGCTCCTTCTCTTCCTCCGTAAACCGGGTCAGGTCCAGTTCGTAGCCGAAATTGCCGGACAGCGCGACGTGGCCGCGCATTTGAAGCGACGTGACGCGGCCGACCTGATGATTCGGCACGGCCGACACATGCGCGCCCATCGAGCTGACCGGATAGACGATGCTGGTCCCGTACTGGATCTTCAGCCGGGATACCGCGTCCGTATTGTCGCTCGTCCACGTTTGCGGCATATAGTACAGCATGCCGGGATCGAACCTTCCGCCTCCGCCCGAGCAGCTTTCGAACAATATATGCGGGAACGCCGAGACGATCCGCTCCAGCACCGCGTACAAGCCGAGCATATATCGGTGGGCCGTCTCCCGCTGGCGTTCCGCCGGCAGCAGCGCAGAACCGATTTCCGTCATGTTTCGGTTCATATCCCACTTCACGTACGTAATAGGGGCGCTGGACAAAACGTCCGATACCGACTGCACGATATAGTCCTGGACGTCCGGACGCGACAGATCGAGCACCAGCTGATGGCGCGCCTGCGTGCGGCGGCGTCCCTCGACATGAAGGCACCAGTCGGGATGCTTCCGGTACAGCTCGCTTTCCGGAGAGATCATCTCCGGCTCGAACCAAAGACCGAATTGCAGGCCGAGCTTGCGGACGCGGCTGGCCAGATCCTCCAAACCGCCCGGCAGCTTATTGCGGTCGACAAACCAGTCGCCGAGCGAGCTGCGGTCGTTGTCCCGCTTGCCGAACCAGCCGTCGTCCAGCACGAACAGCTCGATGCCCAGCTCCTTGCCCGCCTGCGCGATCGCTTCGATTTTGTCGGCGTTGAAATTAAAGTAGGTCGCTTCCCAGTTGTTGACGAGAATCGGACGCACGCTGTCGCGGAAGGCGCCCCTCGCCAGCCGGGAACGGTACAGGTCGTGATAGGCGCGCGACATGCCGCCGAGACCTTGATGCGAATGGACCATGACAGCTTCCGGGGTTTGGAATTGTCCGCCGGGCTCCAGCCGCCATTCGAAATCGAACGGATTGATGCCCGCAAACAGCCGCGCGCTGCGGAACTGATCCACCTCGACGCCGGCGATGAAGCTGCCGCTGTATACAAGACTTACGCCGTACACGTCGCCGTGCTCCTCCGTCGCTCCTTCCGACAGAAGCGCGACGAACGGGTTTTGCATATGGCTGCTGGACCCGCGGCGGCTTTCGACCGCTTGCAGGCCCGGCTCGAGCCGGCGCTTGTGCATATGCCGCTCGCGTACCCACGCGCCCGACAGCTGAAGCATTTCGAACCGGTCATGCGGCATGTCCAGACTCATGCTGAACGCGCGCAGCAGCCGAAGCGGCTGATCGCCTTCGTTGACCAGCCTGGCGGAACGGGCAATAGCGTTAAAATCCCGGAACACCGTGTACAACAGCTCGGCCTTCAGGCCCGAGCGTTCGTCCCGCAGCGTCAGATACAACGTCTCGGCTTCTTCTTCGCTCTCGGCGTATACCGCGGGAAGCCCTTCAAGCGCCGGCTTGCCCGGCTCGATGCGGTGCGATTCGTAACGGAAGTCGGTAACCGTCGAGCCGTCGGAATGCATGATCTCGAATGCCGGCATCCGGAAATCCGAGCTGCCGTACGAGGGATATTCCTGAGGCAGCGTATCGAGAGACAGCTCGAGCTGATCCAGGTCGGTGCTCGGGGAGAACGACGCCCGCTCCTTCAGCTCCAGCAGCTCATGCAGCGCTTCTCCCCGCACTTTGCGGCCCCAGTAAACATGGGCGGGATAACCTTGTTTTGTAATGCGGAAGGCATAACTGGCATCCCCGGATTGCAGATGGAACAAGGACGTTGGCTCATGAAAACGAATGTTCATCGATTAACAGCTCCTTAAGTTGGAATATAGGTTCTCGTTCATCCATTTCCGGACGGCGGCAGCTGCCCGCCGCCGCAGCTTTCCCGTACGATAAACGACGTATTGACGGTTACGTGAAGCGGAGTATCGCGTCCTTCGATCCGCTCGAGCAGCAGCTGGACGGCGGTCCTTCCCATCAGCTCGGTATGAACCCGCACCGTCGTCAGCGGCGGACTGACGAAAGCGGCGACTTCGATGTCGTCGAAGCCGACAACCGCCATATCTTGGGGCACCCGGATTCCCTCCTCGTGCAGCGCGCGCAACGCGCCCACCGCAATCGGATCGCTGCCCGCCAGACAAGCGGTAGGCTTCTCCTCCAGCTTCAACAGCTCCCGCATCGCCTCGTAACCTCCGCCCGAGGACCAGTCGGACCGGATTTCGTATTCCGGGCGGTATGTCCCGGCTTGCTGCAGCAGCTGCCGATACAGCGCTCTTCGCGGATCCGGTTCGTTCAAGCTTTCCAGAGACCCGTCCAGCCGGTGAATATGCTCCGTCCCGCCGATATACGCGATCTTCTCATGTCCGAGCGACTGCAAATGTCCAATGGAAGCCCTCGCCGCGCCTTCGAAGTTCAGCTTCACCGTATCGAAGCCTTCCAGCTCTTCCGAATGGTTGACGAAGACGATCCGGTCGGGGTGCGGATAAAGCCGTACAACGTCGCGGGCGTCCACCGATCCGACGACGATCAGCCCGTCCAAGCGGTGAAGCTCGGCAGACTCTGCTCCGCCGCCGCATCTGACCGTCTTGGAAATTGACAGCCCCAGCTCCTCGCAGCGGATTTCGATGCCTCTGCGAATAGCCGTAAAATAAGGATCGCCGTGCTCCTCCTCCAGCGTAAACCAGAGAAGCAAGCCGATCCGCTTGCGCGACAGCTGCTCGTCCCGCTTGAGCTTGCGAAGACGGGACGGCTTATACGCCAATTGTTCGGCAATACTGAATATGCGTGCCCGCGTTTCCTCGCTTACGGACAGCGACGGATCGTTGTTCAACACCCGGGACACCGTCGCCGCGGAAACGCCCGCTTGTTTCGCTATCGTTTTAATGGTCGCCATCTCGTCCCCCCTTGTCGGCCGGCTTAGGCGCAACTGTTTTGCCGCAATTAATTGTTAAGTCCATCCGAACGGTCGGATATGCAAAATTAGATTTGGCTCTGTGCGATAATTTTTAGTTAATAATTTTACTGAATAAAATCATGTTAACAAACGTTGTCCGTTTCCGCAACCCCCGGCACGAACTCTTCTCCTTGAGAGCGGTTCGAGTTATCGAGATGCAACTTTTCCGGTGCCGATTGCCGTCTGTAACGGTGACGGAATAAAAGATCACAGAAGGATGTGTAGCCCGCCATGAAAAAAATGGTGTTCATCGCAGCAGCCGCTGCCCTGCTTGTAGCCGGATGCAGCCAAGGAAACGGCGAAGCGCCGGCCACGCCGGACCATGCGCGTCAGGAGCAGCAGCAGCCTGCCGGCAGTCCGACGTCACCTGCGGCTTCTCCCGAGCCGAACAGAGAGCAATTGAACGGCGGCAGCAAAAACGCGAACGACGGCGCAGACGAAGGCGCGGTATCGGCGGAATCGCCTCAGGACGCCGCCGCTCTTGTTATCACGGCGCTGAAGGATAAAGATTTAACCGCCTTGAAGTCCTATATCCATCCGGAGAAAGGCATACTTTTCTCGCCTTACGCGCATGTCGACCAATCGGAAGCTCAAACGTTTCTGGCGAAGGATCTGCCGGACTGGAACGACGAAACGGTTCGCACATGGGGCCGATACGACGGCTCCGGCGAGCCGATCGAGCTGACGTTTGCGGGTTATTACGACCGTTTCGTCTACGACAAAGACTTTATTAACGCGGAGACGATCGGATGGAATGAAATCAAAGGAACCGGAAACACGGCGCCGAACATCGACGAAACGTTCCCGGGAAGCTACAAGGTCGACTACTACTTCAGCGGCTTCGACGAGCAATACGAGGGCATGGACTGGGAAAGCCTCATTCTCGTGCTGGAGGAGCACGACGGAGGCTGGTTCCTCAGTGCGATCGTCCATTCGCAATGGACGATTTGACGAGACGACGGATTGGACGATGAACAGACGATTTGCGGGACGATATACAAGAAGCTTTACAGGAGACTGGAAGCTTTGCAGAAAGCCAGACGTTTTATAAATGGAGGCAGATTGGAGCTTTTGACAGGACGCTCTTACTTTTTCGCAGCATCTATTGCCATTGTCCCGCCATGGAAAAAGGAGCTGTTCCCCCGTTTGCGGCGGAAGGAACAGCTCCTTCTTATATACCGGCTTCGTCGCCGGTCTGTTCGGCAAGGACCGGACAGCTCCTTCTGATGCGGCAGCTTCGCCGACGGTCCGGATGATGAGCCCGGACAACTCCTTTTTATGTCGGCTTCGCGTCGACGGACGGCCTTCGGGATGCGTCGTCCTTAGTCAGCCTTGCCTTTCCCGGATTCAGGCGCTTTGCTTCCCTGCTCCTTCATATCCGGGTTCACCTTCGATTGATCCGGCTGCTTACCGGACATTTCCGGCTTCGTCTGCGGCTGCTGCATGTCGGACTTGCCCGGCGACTGCTGCTGTTTGTCGAGCTTGCCAGGAGATTGCTGCTTTAATTCGGGTTTGCCTGTCGGCGCGGGCTGTTGGGTCGGAGCAGGCGGCATCGTAGGCTGCGGTTTTTCACCCCGCATATTTCCGTCCGGCTTTTTGAAGCGAGGAAATCCTTTGCCGCCGTGAAGCTTGGACAATTCGTCATAGAGCTCCCGCGCCGACTTTCCTTCCGTCCGGATGCCGTGCTCTTCCGCTATTTTCTGCAAATGCTCCAGCCGTTTCGCCTTATGCTCCGCTTTAAAAGCTTCCCACTTCTCTTTGTCGGCAGCCTTTGCGGCGTTCAGCTCTTTCTTCAATTGCTCGGCGCTTTTGCCGTTCGTGGAAATGCCGAAGTACGCGGCCATTTCCTTTAACCGCTCCATCCGGAATTTTTCGAACTCTTGCCGGGACATGCCTTCGCGCTCTTGGATTTGGGGATGCATCAACACCAAATCCGACGCCGAGGCTGCCGCAGCCGAAACCGCAGGCGCCGCAGCCGTCAAAGCCGTGGCAGCCAGCACCGCCGCTGCAACCAACAAGGGAATCCTTCGTTTATTCATCGCTTTTCGTCTCACCTTTCCGTCGCATAGTTGTGCGAGGCGTACGCTCTCCTTCACCTCATCTGGATTATTTTCCCCATCAATCGACGCAGTTAGACATTCATTTGGCAAAAAAAGAAAGGACTGCCGCATAAGACGGCCGCCCTTATCCCCCCGTAACCCGTTTACTTCGCAGCTTGCTTGTCGGAGCGCTGTAAGTAACAACAAAATCGGCATTGCAGCATCGTAGAGCGGCTTTTAACCATCTGTGCGGTAAAAACGAGGCAGACGGGGCAAATAAGGTCTCTGGCATCCGTTACCTATTGAAAAGCTCCGTTTTTCTCGAAATAACGTATCTATATCCGATAGAATCCGTAGAGTTGGACTTACTCGTCCGCCTTAGTCGTCCGCTATTCGTTTTCTAACCGCAACAATTCTCGAAGCAGCGCATCCCTATCGAAATGTTCGCCGATAAATACCGCGACGTCGCGGGTCCCTTCCCGCGGTTCAACGCGGACAAAGTCCGATTCCTTGTAGGCGTATTGAAAAAGAAAGCGGCTCGGCAAGTCGGTAAACGATACGACGCCTTTGGCCCGGTACACATTGTCCGGCAAGCCGTTCAGCAGCGCCTCGAACTCTTGACTGTCGATCGGCTTGCGCCAATAATGCGTCAATGCCATCACATGGCTGTGCGAATGATGATGATTCTCCGATCCGCTATATGACGTCGCATGGCTGTGCCCGACAGGATGCGGCTTATCCGCACTATCCGATGGCGGCGCGTGGTCATGGCCGGCGGAACGCGACGGCAAAGGACGGTCATGCACCGCGGAACCCTTACCCTTGTTGAGCTCCTGCTCGTCCCTTGCGGATCCGCCCGGATGCGGCGCATTTCCGCCCGCCGCCGCGCCGGAAGGCCGGCCGTCCGGTTCCAGCCAGCTCCAGTCGTCCATCCGGCAGCGAATCGTCGGGACGATCGGCGCGTGCGCGTTTAATTCCCGGAGCAGCTGCTGGGCTTCCGCGAGCTCGTCCGGCTGCAGCCGATCCAATTTGTTCAACAACAGCATCGTGGCGCAGCGAATTTGTTCCTTCATCAGCCGATATGTACGGCTTTTGCCCGAACGGCTTCGCGCCAGCAGCTCCAGCCCGTCGACAACGGTCGCGACCGACCGCAGATCGATGCCGTAAGAGATGGCCGCATCCGTTACGCCGTCGATCGTCTCCATCGGATTGGCGGCACCGGTGGATTCGATGACAATGACGTCCGGCCTGTGCTCCTCCAGCAGCTTGCCGAGCTCAAGGCCGAGACTGCCTCGCATCGAACAGCAAATGCAGCCGCTCAGCACTTCCGCCAACGGAACCTCCTCGTCCAGCAGCTGACCGTCCAGATTGACGTCGCCGATCTCGTTCATGAGAACGGCCGGCTTCAGACCTTCGCTTTGAAACCGTTCCAGCATAAGAGCAAGCAGCGTCGTTTTGCCGCTCCCCAGAAAACCCGACAGCAAATGGACGGGCGTAATGTCCGTTCTATTTGGATCTTTGTTCATATGGCCTGCTTCTCCGTTTGCATCATTTGTAATCACTGCAGCTTGCTCCAGCTATTATAGCGCATCCTGCGCCTGAACGCACCGAATGGCGAACCGCAAAATGCCAAGCAACGAGCACATCGGCAAAATCGCCGGATACGATGCAACTTTCACATACAGCGGCCGTACGGGTCACACCTGCAGACGACAACCGCAACGGCCAATGTATGGACTCACCGCAGACGACAACCGAATCGGACAATGCACGGACTCTCCTCAAAAAGAAACCGTGTCAGCCATCACGCGGACTCCCAGCAGACAACCATACTTTTTTTTAGGAAAACAAATTTTTTGTTTGATTTCTTTCGTTGCGCGTTGTACCATTTGGTTCATAGGAAATCATTGGGCGCAAACGAGCGGCTTTGCACCGGCTGGCGCTAAGCCGACGACAGCTGATCACTACCGGAGCCGTCGACTTGCAGCCCGGCCGGCGGTTCGGCGCCGCCAAGGAAAGGAGCACACGGATGGAATCGATTTCGCAGGAGCTGCAGCTGTTCGCCGAGCTGGCCAAAGGAATCGCCGCCCAATTCGGGGACAAATGCGAGGTCGTCGTACACGACTGGTCCAGGCCGTACGACAGCACGATCGTCATCATCGAAAACGGTCACGTCACCGGCCGCAAGGTCGGCGACCCCGGAACGAATCTGGGTCTGGAAATTATGAGAGGGACGACCGACGGCGGCAACCGGCACAATTACGTAACCCAGACGGCGGACGGCCGCATATTGCGCTCCACTTCGATGTATGTCAAAAACAACGACGGAAAAATTATCGGAGCCGTATGCCTTAACTTCGACATTACCGATCTGATGCTTGCCGAAAAAACGCTGCAATCGCTCACCGCGAGCGGGCTTGCGCCCGTCCGCGAATCGTTCGTCACCAACGTGAACGAGCTTCTCGACGCTCTGATCCAGGAGGCGCAGGAGGCGGTAGGCAAGCCGCCGGCGCATATGACGAAAGAAGATAAAATCGAGCTCATTCGGCTGCTGGACGAGAAAGGCGCGTTTCTGATCAAAAAATCGGGCGAGCGGATATGCGGGTACTTGGGCATATCGAAATATACGCTGTACAGCTATTTGGACGAATCCAAATCGACCCGGCAAGAAGGACATCCAAACGGAGGGGAATAACAGGATGAGCGTATCCGGCAGCGTTATGCAGCAAGTTGAAACGCCATGTCTTGTCATCGATGGAGAAACGGTTAATCGCAATATCGCGAAAATGGCGGCCGACGTCGGCAGGCTCGGCGTCAAGCTGCGGCCGCATGCCAAGACGCACAAGCTGCCGGAGATGGCCGTCCGCCAATTAAACGCCGGCGCATGCGGCATCACGGCCGCCAAGCTGGCGGAGGCGGAAGTTATGGCTGCCGCAGGCATTCGCGACATCTTTGTCGCTTACCCGGTCGTGACGCCGGCCAAGCTGGACCGGGCGGCCGCATTGCTTCGCGCCGGGGTGAGGCTCATCGTGGGCTTGGACAGCCTCGAGGGCGCGCGGCGCATCGCGGAAGCGGCCGTCCGAAACGGCGTCCGGTTCGAGGTTCGTCTCGAAATCGAAACGGGGCTGCGCCGCACGGGCGCGGAACCGGCGGAAGCGGTCAAGCTCGCGCAAGCGGTAACCGCGATGGACGGTGTGGCGCTTACCGGCATTTTCACGTATCGGGGAGCGATGCTGCAGGGCGGGCCGACGCTCGATTTGCGGGCCGCCGGCCATGAGGAAGGGCGGTTGATGGCGGCGGCGGCCAAAGCGATTCGGGACACCGGCGCGGCGATCGACGACGTAAGCGTCGGATCGTCGCCGACGGCGGTCTATGCGGCGGAAATTGGCGGCGTAACGGAGGTTCGCCCCGGCACCTACATTTACCAGGACCGGATGCAGGCGGCGTTCGGGCTTTGCGCGCTGCAAGATTGCGCCGGAGCCGTATGGGCTTCGGTCGTCAGCCGCCCCGCGCCGGATCGGATCGTCATCGACGGCGGCAGCAAGGCGTTTGCGACCGATGTGCAGCCCGGCAAGCCTCCGCTGAACTTGAGCGGCTTCGGCCATGTCGTCAGCGATCCGGATGCGGTCTTCGAGCGGATGAACGAGGAGCATGGCATCCTCCGCGTCCGGCCGGACAGCCATTACAAAGTCGGAGACGTCATCGCCGTTGTTCCGAATCATATTTGCAGCACCGTCAATCTGCATAATTACATTTACATTCAGGAAAGCGGCGGCCGGCTTCGTAAGGCTGCCGTGGCGGCGCGCGGCCTGCTGGAGTAGCAAGCCGCAAGGACAAGCAGAGAGGAGCCCTCAGTTATATGCTGGACCTTCTATTGAAAAACGGCCGCATCGTCGACGGCAGCGGCAATCCATGGTACAGCGGCGACGTCGGCATTAAGGACGGCGCCATTGCCGCCGTCGGACGAATCGACGAGGAAGCGGGGCGCGTCATCGACATCGGAAGCGCCGTGATCGCTCCCGGCTTTATCGACGGACACTGCCATTCCGATCTGATGCTCATCGATCATCCTTACAGCGAAATCAAGCTGCGGCAAGGGGTGACGGCGGAGGTGGTCGGCAACTGCGGCCTTGCTCCGGCGCCGTTCGTCCGCGGCAAAGCCCAGCTGCTGCAAACCTACGTGCAGCCGGTGCTCGGGAGCACGGCCTGGGAATGGCCTTGGGAAACCGTCGGCCAATATATGGAGCGTCTCGCGATAGCCCGTCCGTCGGAGCATGTCGCCTCCTATGTCGCCCACGGCGCGCTTAGAATCGCGGTGATGGGCTTCGACAACCGCCCCGCTTCCCCGGCGGAAATCGCCGAAATGAAGCAAATGCTGGAGGAAGGCTTGCAAGCCGGCGCCATCGGCCTGTCGATCGGCCTGCTCTATGCGCCCGGCAGCTACACGTCCCGCGAGGAGCTGGCGGAGCTGTGCCGCGTGCTGCCGAAATACGGCGGGCTGTTGTCCGCCCATATTCGCGGCGAAGGGAACAATCTGCTCCCGTCCGTCAAGGAAGCGATCTGGATTGCCGAACGGGCGGGCATCCCGCTTCATATCAGCCATCTGAAGGCGGCCGGACGAATCAATTGGGGCAAGGTGCATGACGCTCTGGAGCTTGTGGAGGAGGCCCGGGCCCGCGGCATGGACGTGACCGTCGACGTCTATCCGTACAATGCCGGATCCACCACGCTGACGACCGTCCTGCCGCCATGGGTGCTCGAAGGCGGCATCGAGGCCGCGCTCGCCGCGTGCCGCGAGCCCGCCTTGCGCCGCCGCATCAAGGAGGAGCTCGGCCGCGAGCAGAAGGATTGGGACAATCTCGTTTGTTCCACCGGCTGGGGCAGCGTCGTCCTTTCCGCCGTCCATACGGAAGCGAACAAGCCGCTGGAAGGGAAGTCCATCGCGGAAGCGGCGGAGCTGCGGGGTACGCATCCCGTCGACTGCATGCTGGATTTGCTGCTGGAAGAGGACGGACAGATCGCGATCGTCTACTTCCATATGGCCGACGACGACGTCAGGCAGGTGGTCGCTTACGACAAATCGCTCATCGCCTCCGACAGTCTGAACTGCGAAATCGGCAAGCCTCATCCCCGCACCTACGGGACGTTTCCGCGCCTGTTTGCCAAATATGTGCGAGAGGACAAGGTGCTGTCGCTCGAGCAGGCGGTGCGCAAAGTCACCTCCTTCCCGGTGCGGCGATTCAAGCTGGGCAGACGCGGGCTGATCGTGCCGGGCTACGCCGCCGACCTGACCGTCTTCGATCCCGGCACGATCCGGGACACGGCCACGTACGCCGACCCGCGGCAATATCCGTCCGGCATTTCCCATGTCGTTGTCGGAGGGCATCTGACGCTGGAGCATGGCGTTCATACACGCAAGCGCGAAGGCGTCCTAATCCGCGCCTGCCATTGCAGCCGGATCTAATTTTTCCCCAAAAAATCCGTTGAACAAGGAGAGATGAGCATGTCCCGTATCGAACGGCGTCTTGCGGAGCTGGGCATCACGCTGCCGCCGGCATCCGAACCGAAGTTTTCTTATATTCCCGTCAACCGCACCGGCAATTTGATTTATACGTCCGGCTTCGACTGCCGCATCGACGGCGTTCTGATGTACGAAGGCAAAGTCGGTTCCGACCTGACGGTCGAGCAGGGCCAGGAAGCCGCCCGTCAAGTCGTCATCAACTTGCTTGCCGCCATGAAAGCATATTTGGGCGATCTCGACCGCATCGTCAAAATCGTCAAAATATTAGGTTTTGTCAACAGCGCCCCCGGCTTCGGCGACCAGCCTTACGTCATGAACGGCGCCTCCGATCTGCTGATTGCCGTATTCGGAGAGGACGGCCGCCATGCACGCTCCGCCATCGGCACCAGCGATTTGCCGTTCCATACGCCGGTCGAGATCGAGCTGATTGCGGAAATTCGCGACTAACCGAACCTTCCGCCTGTCCGGACAACGGCAAATCCCCAAACGGCGAACCGCTTGGGGATTTGCTCATACTATTTCAGCAGGCAGGTGCTCTTCTGCAGTGGATGCCCTTATGCTGGTTCAGCCGGTTCAGCCTTAAGGATTAGTAGTACAGGCAAGTGCGAGTAATGATGACCAGTAAGATGAACAGAACGAGGATAGCACCGACACTGTTGAACGCTCCGCCTACCGCCGGAGCTACGGGATAGTGCGCGTTTGCGCCGCCAGAAACGTTTGCTGCGTAGTTCAATTTTTTCAGCTCCTTTTTCTTAAGGTACAGTATCCTATGTCGTTTTTGGCAAGTTGTATAGGCGGTTCGGCAAATTGTGCGTTCGCTGATTTTGCTCCGGAGCCCGAACCTTCGAGCCCGCCGCTCCGCCTTCGCCCCTCCTTCAAGACGTCGGCCGACAGCCGTTGTCCCGGACTTGTCCGCAGCTGCGGAACGCTGGGCATATGACGAAGTTCACCTGCCATGAAGGCAAATACCCAAACACATTGTTCCTAAGGCGCATAACCTACAACGTATCCAAAACGTAAGGAGGTGCATGTAACAATGTCCGGTTGCGTTGGTGGAGCTTACAATAACGTGGGAGCTATCCTGGTTCTGTTTATCCTTCTGGTGATCATCGCTTGCAGCTTTGGCTTTGGCGGCTACGGCGGCAAATGGTGCTAATCCGGCGTTTCGTGTAACCTCCATGCACGAAACATGGATCCAGCCTCTTTCCGAACAAGACCCCCGAGGGGGTCTTTTTTTTTAATCCCGAAGCAGCCCGTACTTCTCCTGGATCCTCTCCAGCTTCTCCAGCATTGTCCGGGACAGCACGAACAGAAAAAACACGGTCGCAACGGCGTGCACCATATCGAACCAGAAACCCGACGCATAAGCCGCCATAACGGCCGGCCAAGTCAAACTGCCTGTAAATATAATCACCGATCCGATATTGATAATACCGCCGTAAATCGCAAAAGTCGCAAGCCCTCCATATAGACATAAGGCCGGCCGGCTTCGACCGAGACCCCCTTTGCGAAACAGCAGGCCTGCGATAAAGCCGATGATGCCGAAGCAGAACATTTGCCAGGGCGTCCACGGACCCTGTCCGAAAAAGAAGTTGGAAACGAACCCCGCCGCCGCCCCCACCAGAAACCCCGCCTCCGGCCCTAATGCCACGCCGGCGATTATGACGATCGCGACGACCGGCTTGAACTGCGGCAACATGAAGAACGCCCCTCTGCCAGCGACCGCAATGGCCGCCATCACCGCAATGACGACAAGCTCTCTGGCTTGCGGCTTGCGCCGCTCGAATACGAGCGCGAAAGGCAGCATCGTAAGCAGCAGAATGACCAGACTGACAAAATAATACTTCCGGTCGTCCCATAACCATACGCCCAGCAAAATCGTTGCCGGAATAACCGCCATAATAAGAAAAGCGGCCAGCAGGGTGCGTCTGTTCATCCGCCGGACCTCCATTCGCGTCTCCGACACAGCGCAACCACCTCCTCCGTCGTAACGCCATCGGGCCAGATATGGCGGACCATCCGGTTGGCTGCAGTCGTATAAAAGCTGTTTCCCGCAAAAAACTTGCGGGCAGTGCTTGTCGCCATGACGCCGCCGTCGAACAACATCGAGCAAACGTCCCCGTGACTCGCGCAAAACTCGATATCGTGCGAGACCATCAAGATCGCTGCGCCGTCGTCTCTCAGCCTCTTCAGCAAAGCGGCGAGCTTCTCCTTGTAATGGGCATCCAGCCCTTTGGTCGGCTCGTCCAGCAGCAAAATCTTGGGCTCCAGCAGCAGCACCTTGGCCAGCGCCGCCCTCTGCTGCTCCCCGCCGCTCAAATCGTAAGGATGCCGGGACAGCAGCGGCTCCAGCTCGGCCAGCCGCACGACGGCGTCCACTTTGGCCGCTTTCTCCCCTGCGCTCAGGCCGGTATGGGACAGCATGTCCAGCAGATCCCGCTCCACCGTCTTTTGGACGAACAGCAGCTGCGTATTTTGCGGCAGGACGCCCAACTGACCGACAAACAGCTCGGCGGCGCTCATGCGGGCCGGGTCGCGGCCGCCCACCAGCACTTTTCCTCGATACGGCTTTTCGATGCCGCTAACGAGAGACAGGGCAGTGCTCTTGCCGGCGCCGTTGCCGCCTGCAAGGCAATGAATTTCCCCTTCCCGCACCTCCAGCGACATATCCTTCAATATATCCGGACCATTCCGCTCGTATTTGAACCAAACGTCCTTGAAACGAATCGCAACGCCGCGGCCGGGATGGGAACCTTCCCGTGCTGGGGCCGGGGCTGGCGCAGCTTCCGGCCGCCTCTGTCCGTCTTGTTTTTGAAGGAAGCCGTTCAGCCATTGGCGCCCCTCCTTGACCGACAAGGGAGGCTGCGCCGCATCGTTTGCCGCTCCGGCATGAATGCGCATGGGCGACGGCATCGACGCGAACAGCGGATGCCCGCTTTTCCGGAGAAGCGTTCCCGCCTCGCGGGGCGGAGCATCCGCTATGATTCGGCCTTCGTCCATAGCAATTAGCCGGTCGGCCAAAGACAGTGCCTCCTCCAAACGATGCTCGGACAATAGAATGGTCGTGCCGAGCTCGCGGTTGATTTTGCCCAATGTGCCCAAAAACTCTGCCGCCGCAATCGGGTCCAGCTGGCTCGTCGGCTCATCGAGCAGCAGAACGGACGGCTGCATCGCCATAATAGAGGCCAGATTCAGCAGCTGCTTCTGGCCGCCCGACAGCTCCGATACGTTCCGGCGAAACCAGCCGCCGATGCCGAAGAAGCTGGCCATTTCCGCCACGCGCAGCCGCACCGTCCGCGAATCGCAGCCCAGGCTTTCCAGACCGAAGGCCAGCTCGTGCCAGACCTTGTCGGTTACGATGCCGTTATCGGGGTGTTGCAGAACGTACCCGATCTCCGCCGCCTGTGCGCGGGCATCCAGCGCATCCAGCGGCCCGCCCCGGAAGCTAATCTCTCCGCTCCGCTTGCCATGAGGCGTCAGCGCCGGCTTAAGGTGCCGAAGCAGCGTGCTTTTGCCCGAACCCGACTTGCCGCACAACACCGCAAACTCGCCGCTCTTGATCGTCAAGCTGATATCCGTCAGCGTCTCGCTGTCCCGTTCGGGATACGCGAAGCTTAACGACCTGATCGCATAGATTTCCATTTCCATTCCTCCGCTAAATTCATAGATACGGGAAGCATGCACAGGACCAAATAAGCAGCGTATACGACAAAGCTAACCGGTGTCGCCTCCTTCATCTTCACCGAAGGGAAAAAGCGGATCGTATTGTCGCCCATAGCCGCTCCCGCAAGCACGATGCCGATCAGCGCCGTCATGACGATCAATGCCGCCCGGTCCCGACCGTCGAACCGGTACAGCGAGAAACTGGTTCTGCCCGGAAGGCCATAACCCCTTGCCTTCATCGAGTCCGCCGTTTCTACGGCATTTTCCAGCGCCCAGGTGGTCAAGATGGAGACGATCTTCATCCCGTTCCGGGCTCTTGCCGCCGCATTCCCTTGCGTGACATCCCGGCCGATGCTTCGTTGGGCGCGGGTTATCCTTTTCAACTGCTCGGCATACCGAGGAACGAACCGAAGCGCCATCGACAGGAGAAGCGACAGCGCCGGCCAGATTTTTCCGAACAAATAAATGAGCTTATCCGAAGTCATGACAACATTGAAACAAGTAAACCAGATCAGCGCCGTCACGAACATGCAGGCCGAAGCGATTCCGTACCAAATCGATTCTAGGGTGATCGGATTTCCGTTATTCAAATAAAAGAGAATCGTCACTCCCGCATGATTGAACGCCGGGTTAAAGACCGCCATCGCGAGCAGCAGCGGCAGCATATACCGCAATAGGAACTTGAGCGCTGCCTTGCCCCGCAGCAAGACGGCGTACACCGACGCCCCGAGCAGCGCGGCGATTTGGAAGGCGGGATGCATAAACAGCATGCCGAACGTGAGCACCGCCGCAAAATATACCAGATTGACGAAGGGGTGGCAGGCAGAGAAGCTGTCCCGCATCGTCAACTCCCGTCTCCCGCTGCGACGCCTCCGCCGACATCGCGGCCGAGATCGCAGGTGTATACCCATTCCACGACGTCTCCGTCCTGAAGGGCATAGC
The DNA here is from genome assembly GCA_937895345.1 of uncultured Paenibacillus sp. Classification (GTDB taxonomy): domain Bacteria; phylum Bacillota; class Bacilli; order Paenibacillales; family Paenibacillaceae; genus Pristimantibacillus. The sequence continues at coordinate 133,431 of CALAWP010000066.1, forward strand.
GGCTGCTGCCGTAATTGGGAAACCAGCCGTTCACTTTGTACATCCAGCCGCTCAGCTCGCCGCAGTCGAACTCGTAAATGTTGTGGATTCCTTCTATATAATTGCTGTTGTAAATTGGCGTCATTTCGAATTCCATATGAATCTTGTTGTTTTTCATCTCGCGCAGCAGCACGTCGAAGACCGATTCCCCTTCATAAAAGGTGACGGTTTGCGCCGGGAAGATGATGCCGTCCTCCGGCAGCACCTCCAGCTTGTCTTTGTTGAATATGTCCATATTGTCCAATACGGTTTCCGCCGAGACGGACAGCGTTACGGTGAGCGGCTTGGTCTTGTCGACGGCCGCATCCTGCCATTCCACCGGCTTCGGCTTGCCTTCCGGCACGGGATCGGTCAAATACCGGTCCTTCTCTCCGCCGCCGGCGGCCGGAGACGCGCTGGCGGTCGGCTTCGCCGGCGGTGTCGCGGCCGGCGGCCGGTCGGACGATTCCGCCGTTTGCTTCGGCCCCGGCGAGGGCGATCCGCCCGATGCCGCGCCGGAAGGCCCGGCAGCCGCGCCGCCGCTGCCCGCC
>CALAWP010000067.1 GCA_937895345.1 uncultured Paenibacillus sp.
CCAAAGCCCACCAAAGTTCTCGTTTTCAAAATCTGACTTTTTCAGGAGCAACTAAATAGTCGGCTACCAGAACGGCTTCGGGATGATGTTCAAAAAAATAGGTGTAGTTCGTTGCGTCGATGATTTGTGCCATTGGCCACCCCTGTATAAGGTCATTTTGAAGTATTATTATGGTTATTATTATAATGGTGAAGTGGGGGAATAACAACAAATTATAAGAAAGATTCGAAATGTTAAAAATAATTATTTAGATAATTTAATGTAATCGCCCGTCTCAATTTCATTAATTTACATATTAATCCATCAATTTTCGACAAAATCAACTATGAATCGAGGTACGCAAAAGCGGCGGCGGCAGAAAAAAAACGGCCGCTTTCGCAAGCGGCCGGTGCGTGATGGGTATGGGCCGGCAACTCCCGGTGCAGGGATACGCTCGGGACCCGGCTTCATGCTGCAAGCCATTGGCTTACAGGCAGCCATACACAATATTTTTCAATCTCGGGTGCACGTAGTGCTCCTGATTGTTCAACAGGTGCTGCGCGTACATGACGGTCAGCTCCGAAGCCGGATCGATGACGGCGAGGCATCCGGCGGCTCCGCTCCAGCCGAACTCGCCGAGCGGGCTGAGACAGCCGCTTTCGGCTTTGGACGTATGCGTTCTGACGCCGAGCCCGTAGCCGTAGCCGTGCAGCTGCACCCAGGAATAATCGTTTCGCATGTTGTCCGTCAGATGGTCGGTCCGCATCAGGTCCACCGACGCCGGCGAAAGGATGCGGGTTCCGTCCGGACTTGTGCCCATATTCGTCAGCGCGTTCAAAAACAGGACGTAATCGCTTGCCGTAGAGATCAATCCCGCCCCGCCGCTCTCAAATGCCGTGCCGATCCGGAAGCCGTTCCCGTCCTTGCGCACGGGCTTGCCCAGCGATTCGTTGAACTCATATTGGGGAGCCAAACGGCTGCGCTGCTCGTCGGACAGATCGAAGCCCGTGTCGAGCATCCCCAGCGGACCCGTAATCTCTTCCGCGATATATTGGCCGAATCGCCTTCCGTCCACCGCCTCGACGAGCGCGGCGAGCACATCGTGGCACAAGCTGTAGTTCCATCTTGTCCCCGGCTCGAACAGCAGCGGCTCCTTGGCCAGCGCCCGGGCAAAATCGCGGACCGGCAGCTCGCCGGCCGTTTGGCTGACCGCCTCCCGAATGGACAGGGCTCCGAGGTCGTACGAGAAACCGGCCGTCATCGTGAACAGGTCGCGCACCAGAATCGGTTTTTTCGCCCGATCCATCGCAGTCTCTCCGTCAGGCAGCGTCCGCCGTACGGTCATATCGGCAAACTCCGGCAAATAGGCCGAGAGCGGGTCGTTCAGCAGCATCGCCCCCTTCTCCGCCAGCTGGAGCGCCGCTGTGCATGTCATGATTTTCGTCATCGAATAAATATGGATCAAATTACGTTCGTCGGCGGGCGTTTGCCGTTCCAGGTCGGCATAACCGTTGCGGTAACGGAATACCGTTTCGTTCCGATGCATGACGATAACCTCCGCCCAAGGAATGCGCCATGCCGTAATGCGGTCGATATATTGGGACAGCGGCGTAAAATCCATTCTGCTCATCCTTTCCGCAGCTTGACTGCAACCATCATTCATCCATGTAATCGAGCACCACCATCTGGTGGCACTCCAGTCGAGGCACCGTATAGGTTACCGTTCCGTTTGCGGCCGTATAGGGAAGCGTCGCCAGCTGCGGCGCAAGGTACACCCGCTTCACCGGACGGGATGTCCGGATGGCAATCCGGATATCGTAAAGCGGCACGATATCCTCGATCACTTCGATACCGTTGCCCCGGCGCACCGGGGAAGCGTAAAGCAAATGATTGACCAGCCGTTGTTCCTTCTTCTGCTCTTGCAGCGTGACGACCCCTTGCGCCGGCAAGCTCGTGTGCAGCGTTATGTCCGGAAGGAGTCGCCTTAACGCGTACAGGACCGTTTCCTTCAAGATCAGGCTGCCTTTGGTCGCGTAGTCGTCGAACACGTTCCAAGCGATATAGATGCCGTTTGCGCTCTCCGTCATTCCCGGACCGCCGTACTCCCGGCTGCTGGGCGCATGCTGATGCGAGGAGAAGGTGAACAAATCGCGCTTGAAATACGGCTGTTCGCGGCAGCCAAGCTCGATGCCTCCTTCAAGCTCGATCTTCTGTCCTTGGGAATAAAAAACGAAGGCGGCATGCTCCAGGCTTGCGGGCTTGAACAGCGGACGGAAATAATCGGGCCGGTACGGGTTTAATCCCGCATAGCGCACCCCCAGGTCGACCGCAAAGCCGCCGCCTTCCGGATCGAGTCCGGACCAGCCCGTCGCGACAATTTTGCCCCCTTGCCGCAAGTAGCCGTCCAGCTTGCTTCGCAAATCGTCGTCTACCGCTACATAATCCGGCAAAATCACCACTTTGTAAAGAGAAAAATCGCTTTCTTTATCAATCACGTCAAATAAAATGTTCCCTTCCAGCAGGATGCGCACGGCCCCGGCGTCGGAATGCGTCTCCCGCAGCCCGACATTAGCCTTCGGATGCACGCCCGCCGCCTCCAGCGACAGCAGCGCCGCATCCGCGACGTTCGTTACGTTGGCGCACCAGGCCTCCTTGCGCTCGACCTCTTCGTAAGCCGCGCCGATCAAAGCGTAAGTCGCCTCGTCCATGCGGCCGTCGGGATGCAGCTGGTCGCCGATCGAGCAGCGGGCGCCCTGCGCCAGACTGAGCGCCGTTTCGTAACGAAGCGCGTTCGGGTGCTTGTAGCCGCCGAACTCGCCCCAGGACGTATGGAATTTCCCGGTCATGCCGAGGTAATCGAGGCCCAGCGGTTGGACGTATCTGGCCGAAAGAGGGAAGTGGTCGTAGCCCCAGCCGCCCGTCGGCAGCGATTCCAGCTCCAGGTGCGAATTGTATAACGCCAGATCGCGGCGGCCGCGCAAAATATGCCCGTTATTATGAAAGATCGGCAGCCCCGGCTTGAGCGCTTCGACCGTCTCCTTCACTTTGGCCGCATAATTGGCGTAGGTATGCTCCCAGCGCCCGCGCATCGCTTCCTTGTCCCGCGGATCCTTCCCTTCCCGCCGCACGATTTCGGTGCAGTGATGGCAATAACATGGGCGCACGCCGACGATATCGAGAAACAGTCCGTCCAGCTTGTATCGGGACACCGTTTCGCGGATCTGCTCCATCAACATGGCGAGATAAGGGGAATTCAAGCAAAATTCGTAATAGCCCGGCTGCATAAACCCTTTCGCCCAGCTCGTCTGATCGTTCTCGTCGCGGATGAGCCATTCCGGATGGCGCCGGGCAAGCTTTTCGTCCAGTCCGGCCGACAGGTAGACCGGCGTCTTCACGCCGATTTCATGCGCGGCCTCGATCTGTGCCTCAAGCAAGTCAAAGCTCAGCCCCGGATGCATCTCGCCCGCCTCCGTCGGGTGGTAGGACCATCCGTGATGGCATTTGGAGAACACCGTGACGGAATCGACGCGGCCCAGCTTCAGCATCTCCTGAAACTGCTTTTTGTCGCTCCGATCGGCGCAATCGCTTCAGAGGTGTGGAAATCCAGGTATATCTGGCGGAATCTCATAGGTTCGCCCCCTTCTCCTCATATTACCTCGCCCGGTGCCTGAAGAAGTATACCGGCATGAGTCCGCTGCAATATTTGCATCATTTGCAAGTGAAACGGGCCAAGTCGCTGCTGGAGAACACCGGCCTGTCCGTCGCCGAAATCGGCCGCCAAGTCGGCATTGACAATGTCAATTATTTTATACGGATGTTTCGCAAGCAAACGGGAATGACGCCGGGACAATATCGGACGGCCCGTCTGTACGGGATCCCTTATTCGACTCCCTGAATGATGCGGCATATAAAATAAATGATGTTTCGGCAGGCGCTTGAAGCGAATGTCCCTCTAAAAACCAACAGCCCCCCTCGCCATACGAAGGGAGCCTGCCGTCCTCTTGAAGGAGCTGCGCGATCGTTATCCCTTCACGCTGCCGAGCACGAGACCGGTCGTAAAATATTTTTGCAGAAACGGATAAATCGCCAGGATCGGAAGAGCCCCCAAAAACATTTGGGCGGCGCGGCCGGTCCGTACGTTCATCATCGCCAGCAGCTGCGTATAGTCGTTGCCCGATCTTTGCATAATTTGCTCGAAGCTGAGCAGCAGGGTCTGCAAATAGCTTTGCAGCGGGTAATTGGAGGTGTTGTTCATATAAATGATGCCGTCAAACCAGGAATTCCAATGACCGACGATGCTGAACAGGCCGACCGTGGCCAGCGCCGGCTTGAGCAGCGGCAGCAGGATCCGAACCAAAATTTGCATCGGGCCCGCTCCGTCGATCGTCGCCGACTCTTCGATTTCCTCCGGCAAACCTCGTATAAAGTTCATCAGAATTATCATGCTGAAGACGGGCAGCGCTCCCGGCAGGATCAGCGACCAAATCGAATCGATCAGCCCCGTTTTGACAACGATCAAATACGTCGGAATCAATCCGCCGTTGAACAGCATCGTGACGACAAAAAATCCCATATAGATGCCGCGGCCCATCACTTTTTCCTTTGTTTTCGACAGCGGATAGGCCGCCAGCACCATCAGCGCCAGATTGACGAGCGTGCCGAGCACGACGCGCTGGAACGAAACCCACATGGAACGGAAAAATTCGCCGCCTTCCAGCGCAAACTCGTAAGCCTTCGTGTTGAATCCGACGGGCCAGAATACGACATCCCCTGCCGATACCGCGGCGCTGCTGCTGAACGAGACGGCCAGCAAGTTGACGAACGGCAGCACGCATAACAGCGAAGTCAATATTAATACCGTATAGTTGAACAGTTGGAACAGCTTCCGCCCCAGGCTGCGGTCTTGAACCACGATAATCCCCCCTTAGAAGATGCGATATCCTGCGACGCGATAAGCCAGCACATAGGAAACGACAACCAGGATGCAAGAAATGATCGACTTGAAAAATCCGACCGCGGCGCCCACCGAATATTGCGCCTGTTGAATGCCCAACCGATAGACGTAAGTGTCGATAATGTCGCCCGTCTCGTAGACGACCGGCGAATACAGATTGAAAATTTGGTCGAATCCCGCATTCAAAATATTGCCGAGCGACAGCACCGTCATCAAAATGATCGTAGGAGCAAGCAGCGGCAGCGTAATGTAAATCGTCTGCTTCCATCGTTTGGCGCCGTCGATCAAAGCCGCTTCGTACAGACCCGGATCGATGCTGGTCAACGCAGCCAGATATACGACGGTGCCGAAGCCGAACCCTTTCCAGACGTCCGTCACGATCATCGTCCAAGGGAAGACAGCAGGATTGCCGAGAAACGAAACCGGCTTCATGCCGAGCAGGCCGAGAAACGAGTTGACGATGCCGTCCGAGCCCAAAATATCGATCATAATGCCGGCCATAATAACCCACGAAAGGAAGTTCGGAATATAGACCAGCGTCTGGAATGTCCGCTTCAGCGCGGCCCGGACCACCTCGTTCAGCAGCAAAGCAAACGCGACCGGCACGACGATGCCTCCGATCAGCTTGAAGACCGACATATAAAGCGTGTTCCAGATCGTACGGACAAAGTTCGGCTGCCTGAACACATGCTCGAAGTTTTCCATGCCGACCCAAGGCGAACCGAAGCCGAGACCCGGATTATAGTCCTGAAACGCGATAATCATCCCGTAAAACGGCATGTAGCTGAAAATAAAAACGAGAATAACGCTCGGAATGAGCATCAAGTGGAATGCTCTTTGTTGTTTTAACTTTTTGATCATGTTCCATTCCTCCGTTCCCGGTATGCCGGCTCGGATCGTCGTCGGCATCCGCGTTACAGCAAAGGAGGCGAGCGCATCCCCGCCTCCCTGACTCATACCTGCCGGTTTATTGCTGGCCGTACATGGCGTTCACCGCGGCTGTCGCTTCCTCGCCTCCGGCCGCATGCCAGTTTTTGACGATCGTATCGAAATAATCGATGCTTTCCGAACCCATAATGATCTTCGTGAAACCTTCGGTCAAAATATCGTCCAGCGTGGAGCCGTACTTGACAAGCTCCTTAGGCGGCGCACCCCACATGGCCGTCTTGATGTACTGTTCGTTGTCGAGGATGGACTTGGCCAAGCCGTACGCGGGCTTCGGCGAACCTTGCTGCAAATAGTCGCCCGTTGCCGCCGGCGTCGCATTTTTAATAAACTCGACGCTGTTATTGTATTTTTGCCACATGCCGCTGGTCGTGAAGGCGCTCGTATCGTTCGTTTGCAGCGCTTCGCTTACCCGCTCGAACTGCTCGTAGTCCGTCATCGGATTAATGATCTTGAAGGCGCCCGTCACATGCGCAATATCTTTGTCGAGCATGGCGGACAGCGTTTCCGGCGTTTCCTTGCCGGCGCCTTCGTCGAGAATGTAAGCATAGAAGTTCAGCAGCTTGATGGCCGCTTCCGGATGCTTTGAATGCTTGTTTACCACCGTGTAAGCGCCGTTGGCGAAAAAGACGGATTGCGTCGCCGTCTGGCCGTCGACGGTCGGAATCAGGTACGGATAGAACACCGCATCCTTGCCTTGATTTGTCACGGTATCGACGCCGGGATTGTATCCCCACCATTGATAATACGGCTGCACCCCGGCTTTGCCGGATACGATGCCCGAGTTCATAGCGCTGAAATCTTTGATCGGAAACTCGGGATCGATGATGCCGAGCTTGAACCATTCGGCCCAGGCCGCCAGCGCGTCCTTCATTTCCGGCTGCACCGAGCCGTAGACCAGCTTGCCGTCGTCTCCCGGAATCCACATGTCCGGATGCGCTCCCCAGCCGATGGCGAGCAAATTCAAGTAATCGAGCGTCTGGTCGACCGCAATGCCGTAACCGCCGTAAGCTTCCTTGAATTTCAGGGCGATATTTTTGATGTCATCCATCGTTTTCGGATCCGGGAGTCCCAGCTCTTCCTTCCAGTCGTTCCGAATCCAGATAAAGTCGGGCTGATCGATGAAGCCCCAATGCAGCTGCGGAATGCCGTACAGCTTGCCGTCCTTCTTGCCCGATTCGTAGCTCGAGACGTCCGCTTCCATATACCCTTTCACGCGGTCGGATGCGTATTTGTCGAAAATTTCAGTCAAATCCATAATCATGTCCGCTTCGATCAGCTGCTGCAGCTGCGTAGCGTTGACGTGGAACACGTCGGGCAACTGATTGGACGAAATGGCCAGATTCAGCTTCGTATCGTATTCGTCGGTGACCCAATCCGTCACGACCTCGATATTGAACCGCTCCTTGTAGGCTCGCGTCCAAACGTTGTTGCTCATATCGTCCCCTTCCGGAAACTGCGCGGAAGAATATTCGGCTCTGACCGTATGAATCGTAATCGGTTCGCTGTAGGCGCCGAAGGCGTAATCGACCTCGCCGTCTTCCTTCACCGCTTGCTCGGGCTCTGACGCGTTTGGAGCGCTCGGCTTGTTCGGCGAATTGCCGCTGCATGCGGCCAGCAGAATAAGCGTGAGCGTCATTACGGCAGCCAGTAACTTTTTACTCATAGGAACCCCCCGTTTATCGTTTGGTTGTGTACGAGTTCATTGTAAAAAAATAACCGCTTCGGCGATAGAAACGCATTTGACATGTTCATGTTCCTTTCTTTACGCGTTCATTCCCGATCGACCAAAAACGAAGATGCAGAGTAAAAAAAGTATCCGAGCATGCAAAAAAAGTGCAACAAGCGCAAAAAAGAGGCTTCCCCGTTGCGGCATTTCGCCGCGCCGGAGTTCGCCTCTTTCCGTTACATTCCGCCGCGCCGTTCCCGGGCGCGGTCGATTGCAAGCTGCATCTTGGCCGCTACGCGCTCCAGATCGGCTCCCCGCAAATATTCGTTCAGTCCCTCAAGCAGCTCCACCTGAAGCGACTCCGTCGATACAGTGTGAGGCCAATAAATTTTGGCGTCCTCGCGGGAGACAAACTCGGAGATGCGGCGGACAATCGGGTCGTCGACCGCAGCGTCGGCGATGGACGGCACCGCCAGTACTTCGCGCGCCGGCTTGATTTGGTTCTCCTTCCCGTTCATGTAGGCGAGAAACCGTTTCGCTTCTTCAGGATGCTCGCTGCCGGCGCTGATCACTTTATAGGAGCCGATGTTCACGTTCGGCACGGTGCGCTCCTTGCCGGGCACCATCATAAAATCGATTTCCTGCTCGGTATTGCGGGCGGCCAAATCCGGCAGCTCCCACGTCCCGGAAATGATCATGGCCGCCTTGCCTTCGCCGATCATATCCCGGGACTGCTCGTGCTTCAACTGCTCCCAATCTTCCGGTACGAAGCCGCGGTCGATCAATTCCTTCGTCATTTTCATCGCCTCGAGAAGCGTCGAATGATCGGCGGTTATCGCGCCTGCCTCCAGCATCGCCGTCCACGTCTCGTCGGCGCCGGCATTGGACATGAGCGAACCGAAAAAAAATTGCGGCACCCACCATTCGGAATTTAGCGCGATCGGAATGACTCCGCGTTCCTTCAACGTTTCGCACAGCCGAATCCATTCGTCCCACGTTTGGGGAACCGAGAGGCCCAGCTCCCGAAACATCGACTTGTTATAGAGAAGCCCGTCCGTATGCATCAAGCCGGGTACGCCGTAGACGCGGCCGCCGATCGTAACCGGCTCCAATGCGGCGGGCACGAAATCGTTCAAAAAGGGTTCTCCGCTTAAATCGAGATAGACGTCATCCTCCAGCCGCCGAAGCTCCTCGAACAAGCTCGGCGACCAGACGTCGAACACGTCCATCCGCTCTCCCCCGAGCAATCTCAGCTTCAGTCCCGCCAAATAGTTGATATTCTGAATATAGTCGACTTCAATGCGTATATCCGGATTATTCGCTTCAAAGGCGGCGATCGCGTCAAAGTAACGGCTGCCCGTATGCGACGAATCCAGCATAAAGCTCGTATACCGCAACACCACCGGATCTGGCGGCGCCGCCGTTTCGGTTGGTTTGGCCGCATCGCTTGCGGCGCAGCCGCCCGGCAGAACGATTGCGGCCGCGATCATGAACGAACGCCATAGCTTTGTCCTTCCGGCCACCCGAACCACTCCCTTAGGATGCGTCTTGATGCTTCTTGTCCTGCTCGTTCTCCCCGCCGGGCAAAAGAATGCGAAATGTCGTCCCTTCTCCCGGAGCGCTCCGGCATGCGATGCCGTACGAATTTCCGTAATGCAGCTGTATGCGGCGCTGCACGTTGCGCAAGCCGATGCTTTCGCCCTCGGCCGCTCCCGCGAGCGACGTCTGAATGCGGCGCAGCGTTTCCTCGTCCATTCCTTCGCCGTTGTCGTGCACGTCGATGGCAAATCCGCCGCCTTCCCGCGCAATTCGTAAGGTGACGACGCCGTCCTCTTCCTTTTCCGCAAGTCCGTGAAAGATCGCGTTTTCGACGATTGGCTGCAGAATAAGCTTCGGCATTCGTTTCTCGAGCAGCGCCTCGTCCGCCTCGATGTCCATCCGAATCCGGTTGTAATAACGAACCTGCTGGATCGTCATATAATTCCGCAAGTTGTCGAGCTCCTCGCGAACCGACACAAGCGAGCCCTCGGCCCGGGCCGCGTAACGGAGCATGGCGATCAGCGCCTCGGTCATTTCCACAATCGTGTCCGCTTGCTGCATCGAGGCGATCCACTTCACCGAACCGAGCGTATTGTACAGAAAATGCGGATTGATCTGCGATTGCAGCGCGCGAATTTCCGCGGCGGCTTTCTCCATTTCGTCCTGCTGTATTTGCGAGACCAGCCCTTTCAGCTCGCGGGACATCCGGTTGAAGCGGGCCGCCAGCAACCCGATTTCGTCGCGCGAGCGGATGTCCTCCACTTGCTCGAACTGCCCTTTTTCCACCAGTATTATGTTGTTCATCAGCTTCTTGATCGGCCGCGTAATGACGCTGGACAAATAAATCGAGATGATGGCCAGAAACAGAAGCATCAAGACCGCCAGCAAATAAATGTTTTGCCGCAGCAGATCTCCTTCGGCCGACAGCTCGCTCATCGGCATATACAAATAGGTCGTCCACCGCTGCCGGTCGAACCGGCTGGTGACGATCAGATGGTCGCGCTCGTCGGGCCGCACGGTGTCCGAAAACTTGTGCCCGATCAGGCTCGTGTCGGCGTTGTAAATAATGTTGTCCGCTTCGTCCACGATCGTAAACCGGGAGCGCAGCGACTGCTGGAGCCGGCTGTTTACGACGTCGATGACGCCGAGGTCGATGCGGACGACCATAATGCCGAGCACGGTGCCGCTGTCCATATCCAATATTTTGCGGGCATGGGCGATCGCCAGCTTCCTGCTTTTTGTCTGCATGTCCACATGCGTATCGAGCGTCATCATTTTGCTGTTAGACGCCTGAAAAAACTTGAACCATTCCTCTTCCTTCGCGTTGTAGCTGTAATCGTAAGGAAGATCGGTGCTGACGAACAAGTCCTGCCCGCCGTTCAGGTTATAGATATAAAAGGAAATATCGCGATCCTTCATCATAATGTAATTCATGAGCATGCCGTAAGCCATATTTTCGTTTTCTTCGTTGTCGTCCCGCAAATATTCCTGGAGCGGATAGTTGTCTTCGGCGGCCGCCTTGACGCTGCTGTTCATGCCGAAGCTCGCCACAAGCGATATTTTCTCCACTTCCTTCAAATATTCGTCGATGCGGACGTTTGTCTGATTGGCGATATCCATCAGCAGCTCCGTATATTTTTGTTCCAGCAGCCGCTGGGAGGATGCGTAGGACATGACCGTCATCACAAAAATCGGCACAATCACGACCGTCAGGCAAATCACCAGCATTTTGGATTTGATGCTAATGAACGGCATTCGTTTTCCCATCGTCGCCCCCCCGCGTTCCAAGGCCGCCGCGATTCGACTAACCCCGGTATTCTTCCGGGCTGACGCCGACGACCTTCTTGAATATTTTGCTGAAATACGTGTAATTGTGATACCCTACCTTATCCGCCACTTCATACACTTTATAATGGCGGCTTTCCAAAAACGACTTCGCCCGCTCGATGCGTACCCGGGTCAGAAATGAAATAAAATTTTCGCCCTTCTCCTGCTTGAACAGCCGGCTCAAATAAGACGGGTTGACGTTGATTTGATTGGCTACGCTCTGCAACGATATATCTTCCGCGTAGTAACGGTGAATCATCTCGACCGCCATATCCGCATAACTCCGCTGCTCGGCCGGCCGGCTGTCCGCCGCCATGCATTGCTTCGCATAGTTCAGCACGATGTCGTGCACCTCGTCCCGCGTTTCGGCGGCCAGCACCGCTTCGTAAGGCAGCTTGTCCGCCCCCGGCAGGCGAGATGCGCGAAGATGGGCCGTATGCGCGCTGACAATTTCCGTCAGCCGAATATACGCCTCGCGAATTGTCCGTTCATGGGCCCGTTTGTCTGCCAGCTTATCCCGGAACGAATCAAAAAACGCCGCCAGCTTCTCTTCGCGTCCGCTGTCCAGCGCGTGCCTCAGCGCCGGATCTTCCGCTTCGTTCGCCGCATGGGAACCGGCGGTCCCGTCCGGTTCGCTCGACGCCGGCGACGCATCCGTCTCCGGCCAATCCCCCTTGTCTTCGTAAAACAAAACTTGCCCGCGCCCGGCAAAAAAGCTGCGCCGCAGCGCGTCGTCCGCTTCCCGGTACGCCGCCCGCAAGCCGCGGAAACCCGGAACGACGGTGCTGACGCCGACGGTAATGGAAAGATTCATAAAGTCCTTCATCGTCCGCTGAATGCCTCCGCACAGCTTGCCGACATCGGCTCGAACGGCGGCCGCATCGGCACCCGGCGTATTGGCGATCAGCAAATATTCGGAGGAGCTTTCGACGACCAGCTCCTTGTTCCACTTGCCCGGAATAATTTCCTCCAAAATATTGAGCACCGAAAACCGCAGCAGCTTCTCGTCCTTCTCCACATATTTGCGCCGCACCTCCGCAAACCGGTCGATGCGCAGCTTGACGACCGCGAGAGGCTCCGATCGGACGCGGGAATGCAATTGCTCCGCCTTCGCCGCCGCTTCCTTCTCTCCCTGCAAGCCGCTGATCAGATCCTTGAACAAGCTTTCCTTCAAGTGGGACAAGCTCAGCGAAAGGTCCGCCGTCAGCATCCGCGTCCCGTTTCCTCCGCCGCCGGCCTCCCGCTTCCGGCGAATGCCGGCGAGCAGCTCGGTCAGCGCCTCCGGCGTAATTTCGCTTTTGATCAAATAATCGACGGCGCCAAGCTGCAGCGCTTCCTTCACATATCGAAACTCGTCAAAGTTGCTCAATATGACATATTTGCAGTCTGCCGATATTTTCGACGTTTCGCGGATCAGCTGCAGCCCGTCCATGACGGGCATCTTAATATCCGTTATGATCAAATCCGGCATGTCCGTGCGGACCATTTCGAGCGCTTCCTTGCCGTTGGCCGCCTCGGCGGCGATCCGAAACCCATGCGCCTCCCAATCGATCATGGATCTGATGCCAATTCTCATCAACAGTTCGTCATCTACGATCATCAGCTTCAACATGGCCATCCCTCGTTTTGTGCAGCATATATTTTGCCGTCCGTCCCTCGCCCCGCCCGCCAAGAAACCGCTTACAATAATTGCGAAACAACAATTCGGACTTTCGCCCAAAGGTATTTACACTATACAACCTTCTCGGCTTTCTGTAAATGAATGCGGCAACATGGAAAATCATGTTGGCATGCAAAAAATGAAGGAAAACAACAAGATACGGGCCTAAGATCCAAACTCTGCAAACTTTCAGCCAAACGATTTCGTATCCATGATACAATAAAAGAAAGTATGTGTTTGTAATATGGCGGAGAAAATGAATAGGAATAGATTATAAGCAGGAGGAGCTGCGGATGTCTGAAAAAAAACTGCTGAATGACATTCTCGATAAGACAAAAGATCGCGTCACTTTCTTCGAACATGCTATCCCCAATTTGCCGGACACAAAGCCGAGAGACACCGTACAGAGGAGCCGGGTAATTGCAGTGGAAATGCAGTGGATTTCAAAGCATCTTGATCTCACTAAATTTTCTAGACCGAAACAAGAGTTGGTGTCCAAGTGGAAGAAATTTATGTAGCGCCCGAACTGTTGGAACTATTGGAAAAGATCAAGAAGATTTCAGACCCGTGGAGACAGGATCTTGCTCTTGCAAGTATCATCACGAAGATATTTGAAGACAATCATGTTGCAGCGCCAATCGTCGTCGGCGGACTTGTTGTTGCAACTTATACGCAAGGTCTATACAAAAGCAGGGATATAGATATGATAGCTGTGAACACAGACTTTCCGTATCGGGTAATGGAACGAATCGGTTATGTGAAAGTAGATTCTAAGGATTGTTATCATCCAGAGTTTCATTCAATCGTAGAATTTCCATCCGGCAAATATTCAGGATCCTACGACAGGGTCCTGGACTACGAAGTCGACGAAACCGGACTTACTGTACACGTTCAAGGAATGGAAGACATTATTCTAGATAGGATCGAGTCTTTTGCCGCCACTTCCGATATGCGTTCGTTAGAGTGGGCGACAAAGATGATGGGCGTATTATACGACAACTTGGATTGGTCCTATTGCCATGCTCAATCCAGCCAACGCGGTATTATGCAGGAATTTGAAGACGTTCAACGCTCCTTGAAACGATACAAAGAAGACTATGAAAAGATGATGGAGAAAGTAAAGGAACAGAGAAGTACTCGAAAGAAGCAATAGGATCAAAAAGATAGCGTCCCGCCAAGTTTAACCATGGCAGGGCGCATTTTTCTTTCCTGAGCTAACAAGAGAATCACACCAAACAAGCGGAATGAGGAAATCGAACTGGAGAAACGTCAGTGGTCGCCTTTGCAGAGGGATGGTTACCATTGAAGGTCCAAGGAAATCCAAGCATCCCTCTGCGAGAGCGATCGGAAGAAAGATTCCTCATGCAGCTTGCCTAAGTGCTGATAATCATTCCTAAATGCTGATAATCATTCCTTTTCCGAGATAGAGCAAACTGCTTAATATACCATCAAGTCCTTAGGTATTTGTCGTTTAAGCCACGCGCGGGTTCCACTAGACTTGATGTCATCGGTCACTTTCATTGACGGTCAATTCGGAACCGCCAATGACGGTGG
>CALAWP010000068.1 GCA_937895345.1 uncultured Paenibacillus sp.
TCGACAGAGGATTAGGAAATCCTTGTTAGTTAATTGGTCAGTCGTAGTTTTTTTTGCGCGCGTTATCGTCAAGATTCGTTGCCGCCGTCCATCGTTGGCGATAATGATACAAGATATGATGTCAAAAGAAACCGAAATAAGTCGCAACTTTTCCCAGCCTCATTCGTCTAATGAAATGTTGGCTTTGCGGACGAGCCCGGCGGCTTGACCGGCAAAGCAAAAGAGACAGAGGAGTTGTTGGAATGGAGAGGCATCGCAGAACTTACGCGAAACGGGCAGCCGTATTGCTGGTCACCGCCATGCTGCTGACGAGCGGAGGCCAGGCCTATGCGGCCGTACAGGAAACGCCGATAACATCGGGAACGTCGCACGTGATTTTGTATTTGAATCAGTCCCAGGCGTTCGTCAACGGCCAGGAATTTACGCTGGAAGCACCCGCAACGGTTAAAGGCGGCAAAACGTTTGTGCCCTTGAAATTTCTGGGGGACTCGTTCGGCATTAAGGTGACCTGGCAGAAGGAAACGAATACGACAGTCGTGTCGGCACCCGGCACTGAAATATTGATCGATCTCAAAAACAAGCAAGTTTGGCTGAACGGACTGGAGCACAATTTCGACGATGTCGTCATGATTGTAAACGGCAAAACGATGCTGAAGCTGAGCCTGGTATCGGATTACCTGGGAGCCACCTATACCTACAACAGCGCCTTGAGGCGCGTAGACGTGCTGTACGTAAGGAAGCCCGCGGGCGTGTACGACCCGGTGAAGGACAATTCGCTGCCGGTCGCCAAATTCGGCCTAAACAAATCGACGTATCGGATCGGCGAGCCGATCAAATATATCAATCTCAGCTACGATCCGGACGGAGACGGCATCAAGCTGGAATGGGAAGGCAACGAGCCGGCGTTTTTTAAAGCGGGCACCTATCCGGTCACGCTGACGGTCGTCGACAAGCACGGCAACCGTTCCCATCCTTATACGCGGAACATTGTCGTCGAAGACAGCGTCTTTTTGACCAGACAGGAATTCCCGGTTTATACGACGCCTGCCGGCGGGTTGATCTCGACCGATTGGTCGACGCTGCAACGGTATTATACGAACATCCCGTCCATGCCCAAGACGATAACGGTGGACGATTCCCGGACGCTGCTGATGAGCGACAGCCCGGAAACGTTCAAAGAAGTCGGCATTTTGTACGAGGATACGATTAACGGATTGGGCCGTTTGTACGCGGACCACTTTAACGGCACGGGCGAGAAGGTCGGTTTCGCCATTCTGGCGACCAACGAGTCGGACATGCCCGTCAAAGTCAAAACGACGAACAAGGGCGAGGTTTATCCTTCCATTTACGCCAACCTGATCGGCAGCGAGGCGACGATCGATTTTCTGTTGAACGACGAGCTCGAAGAAACGGTCGAAATTCCGCCTGGCGCGACATACATTTATAAGCAGTTTCCCGATTTTTACCCGAATCAGGGCGTCAACCTGATTTATGACGTGGAGACGGACGGACCGGTCAAGTTTACGTTCGCGGCCGACAAGACGGTATCCCCGGCGATGACGGCGCTCCCCAAGCTGCCGTTCAGCGGCCATATTCGGGGTACCTTCCAGGCGGCCGGCTTCGATTGGCAGCTCGACCTGAGCAAGGAAGCCGTACGCGAGCCGATGAAGCTCGTACTGGGCGAAGGGGTGGAAGATCCTTTCGTGAAAGGTTACGATCCGCTGCGGGGCGAAGAGACGTTCCTGAAGAGCAATTACGGCACCGTGTACCGCTTCCATTCCGAAAATCCGGGCAAAATGGCGATCATGCTCGTGTCGAGAGCGGGAACGTTCAAAGGGCCGTTCAAAATTAACGGAGAGATCGTAAAAGCTCCATCCGGGGGTACGCTTACCGCTTTTGACGGCATGGTCATGCTGCACAGAACGAAGGGGACGGAGAAGGAGCTGGTCATCGAATACAGCCCGCCGGCGAACTCGTCGTTCCCGATCAACCTGATCTTCTATCCGCTGGACGAGCGGGCCGAATAAACGGCTTCTATTCATTCAGGCATTCCATGCTTCCGACAGGAAGCCGGGAATGCCTGCCTTCGGTTAAGGAAGTATCGCAAGCGGGACGGATTTGCGGTTATAATTGAAAGGATTCCTCGTTCAAAACGATGAACTGCGCGGTTTTGCCGAATTACTTTGAACGCTGTTTCGTTTAAGGCCATGCAGTTTGGCATAGCCGGTTATATAAAAATAGTAGACGGGAGATGAAACGTGTGGAACCGGATCGGTTGACGGCGGCGCAAAAACGAAAGGTGATGGCGATCATGGCTGCCGTCGTGATCGTCCTAGCCGGACTGTTGGCGCTGCTGTTCGCGGCCATCGAGCGTAAGGACGCCGGCAAAGCCGGCAAACCGGCAGTGGATGGGGCGCAAGCGTACGCCTATACATACGCCGAAGCTTCAAACGGCATGAAGCTGCACGTTCTGATGAGCCAGCCTTCCAATTTGACGCTGGAAGTGATCAACGGCAACGTAACGCGCAGCGGCAAGACGGGCGTCAACGGAGGTTTCTTTTATGCCGAAGGGCTGATCAGCCTGGCGGTCGTCAACGGCCAAGCGGTGAACGGGCCGAACGAGTCTTACGGCAGCGGCTACGAAAATATGAAATACAAAAGAGGTACGCTCGTCTGGGACGCAGCTTCTGATTCGCTGAGCGTTCAGGTGGCCGGCTCCGCGTCCGAACTGCAGGTAACGGATGCCGGCCGGTTCTGGGCGCAAGGCGGGATCAGCATGAGCCTCGGCGATGAGGAGGGCTGGAGAACGCAAGCCGCGGCGGAAAACGCTCCGTTTCCCGACGACCTTCGGCTGCGGTCGGGCGCCGTATATGACGACAGGGGACAAGTTTATCTGGTCGTCAGCGAAAACGAAGGGACGCTGGAGCAGTTCCGCAGCGCCGTCGCAGAGACGGTCGGGCAAGGACGGCTGCTGGACGGCATCTTTTTGGACGGGGACGGCTCCTCGCAATTGCTGAGCAAGGAAGCGGCGCTGGCGGGGGACAACCGTTCCGTCGTGCAAATGATACGCATCATGAAATAACAGGAGAGGACCGAAACGATGAAACGACTGCCCATCGACGAAGCGCTTCCGGAGCTGCTCGGCGCGCTGCGGCACGGAAGAAACGCCGTGCTTGTCGCCGAGCCGGGAGCGGGCAAGACGACGCGGGTGCCGCTGGCGCTGCTGGATGAGCCGTGGCTGAAAGGCCGCAGCGTTATTATGCTGGAGCCGCGCCGGCTCGCAGCCCGGTCGGCGGCCGGTTATATGGCCTCCGAGCTCGGAGAAACGGCCGGCGGGACGGTCGGTTACCGGGTGCGGCAAGACTCCCGCGTATCCGCCGCCACTCGCATCGAAGTGGTGACCGAGGGCGTGCTGACCCGGATGCTGCAGGAAGACCCCGCGCTGGAGAAAGCGGGCGCCGTTATTTTCGACGAGTTCCACGAACGGCATCTGCAGGGCGACCTGGGCCTTGCGCTGTGCTTGCAATCGCAAGCGCTGCTTCGCGACGATATGCGCTTGCTCGTCATGTCCGCCACGCTGGACGCCGCCGCCGCGTCGGAGCTGATGGGCGGCGCGCCGCTCGTGCGGTGCGCCGGCCGGGACTATCCGGTGGAGACGATCTATGCCGCCGCCGCCTCGCCAGAACCGCTTGAAGCCAGACTTGGACGGACGGTGCTGGAAGCGCTCAGGCGGCATGAAGGCGACGTTCTGGCGTTTCTGCCGGGCGCCCCGGAAATTCGCCGCGCGGCCCGCTGGCTGACGGAGGCGGGGCTGCCCGGCGGCGTTCGGATTGCGGAGCTGCACGGCGGCTTATCGCTGGATCGGCAGGCCGAGGCGGTCGCCCCGTGCGTTCCGGGTGAACGCAAGGTCGTGCTTGCGACCTCGATCGCAGAATCCAGCTTGACGGTGGAAGGCGTGCGCATCGTCGTGGACAGCGGCCTGATGCGCGTGCCGAGGTTCTCGCCGCGCACCGGCATGAGCCGGCTGGAGACGGTGCGCGTATCCAGGGCGTCGGCCGATCAGCGGCGCGGCCGCGCCGGACGGACGTCTCCGGGCGTCTGCTTCCGGCTGTGGACGGAAGCGGAGGATGCGGGGCTGGAAGCGTTCGGCAAACCCGAAATTGCGGAAGCCGATCTTGCCCCGCTGGCGCTGGAGCTTGCCTTGTGGGGCGCGTCCGATCCGGCGGAGCTGGAATGGCTGACGCCACCGCCTCAGGCGGCATACGAAAGGGCGCTCGAATTATTGAAGCGTCTTGGCGCGATGGATGAAGACGGGCGTCCGACGGACGCGGGGCAGTTCATCGCGAGGCTCGGCATTCATCCGCGACTTGGCGCCATGATTCGTACGGCCGCTGAGTACGGCGAAGCAAGCTTGCGCACAGCTTGCGAGCTGGCGGCGCTGCTGAGCGAAAGAGACTTGCTTCCGCAGGAGCGCAGCCCGGATCTCGCGCTCCGCCAGGCGGCGCTGCAACGAGCGGAGCGGCATGACGCCGCCGCTCAGCGGATCAAGACGCAAGCCGGGCAGTGGCTGCGGCTGGCGTCGGCGATGGAGCGGCGCGCGGATGCCGGGGAAGACGGCGCCTCCGAAGTGCGCAACGACCGGCCCCGCGCAACGATTTCGGCCGGCGCGCTGCTGGCGGCGGCCTTTCCGGACCGCGTCGCCCAGAGACGGCCCGACGGTCGATACGTCCTGGCCAACGGAAGAGGCGCGCTGCTGCAGGGCGACGAGCTGCTCGCCCGCTCGCCATATTTGACGGTTTGCGAGATTGACGACGCCGGTGCGGACGGGAAAATTCGGCTGGCCGCTTCGCTTGATGCGGAAGAGCTGATGCGTCATCTCGCTTCTTATATAAAAGAAGAGGAAACCGTGGAGTGGGACGACGACGCGCGCGCCGTAAGAGCCCGGAAGCGGCTGCTGCTCGGCGCGATTACGCTGAAGGAGCAGCCTATGGCGCAGCCGGACGAGGAACGGACGGCGAGGGCGCTGCTCGGCGCTATCCGCCGCAACGGTCTCGGCATGCTGCCGATGGGCAAATCCGCGGCAAGCTTGCTGGCCCGGATGCGGACGATGTTCCACAGCGGAGCGGAAGGCTGGCCGGATGTGTCGGAGGAAGGCTTGCTGGCCAGACTCGAGAGCTGGCTGCTTCCGCATGTGTACGGCATCCGCAAGGAAACGGAGCTTCAGAAGCTTTCCATGGACGCCGTACTCGGGAGCATGCTGTCCTGGGAGCAAAGCCGCGAGCTGGACGAGCACGCTCCGACCCATTGGACGGCGCCCAGCGGCTCGAAAATTCCGATCGATTACAGCGATCCCGCTGCTCCGATTCTTTCCGTCCGGCTCCAGGAGCTGTTCGGCCTGAAGGAAACGCCGAAGGTAGGACGCGGCAAGCTTCCGCTGACGCTTCATCTGCTGTCTCCCGCCCATCGTCCGGTGCAGGTTACCCGTGATCTCGTCAGTTTTTGGGAAAAAACTTATTTCGAAGTGAAAAAAGACTTGAAAGGCCGTTATCCGAAACATTACTGGCCGGACGACCCGTATGCAGCTCAGCCGACGAACCGGGCCAAGCCCCGGCCCCGCGGCTGAGCCGGTCCCGCGCCGTACATTCGCGTAAGCGGACGAGTAGAACGAGAGGAGGCGGCAATATGTACGAATATGCCTTATACGCCTTGCTGATTTATTTGACGATCGTCAATATCATCGCCTTTGCCATGATGGGGACGGACAAACGGAACGCCAAGCTGAAGAGGAGACGCATCCCGGAGAAACGGATGTTTCTGACGGGAGCCGCCGGCGGCGCCTTCGGCATCTGGTGCGGCATGAAAGCGTGGCGTCACAAAACGCAGCACCGCTCCTTTGTCGTCGGCATCCCGTTTTTGCTGGCCTTGAATCTGGTCGTCCTGCTGACCGCCGGGGGATGGCTGGCCATACAAGCGTTTGATTTTCCCGCATAGTTTCCAGGACGCCCATATCGCCGTCATCCCGGCAACCGGGTTGCGCGCGAGAGGTCCGGCATGATATAGTTAGAATCCGTTTGCCTGAGGGCGAATGAAGTAGATGCGAACCGAGCTGAGCTGCCGTTAACGGGGCTCGGCCGTTTACGCTTGGGAGGTAACTGACATGAACGCTCAAAGTGCCTATCAAGAAGAACAGCGGCGCCTTGCGGAGTCGCTGCGCGAAATCGAGGAGCAGCTGCGGTCGATCGGCCCGCGCTATACGGGCAACGACTTTACCGAACAGATGCTGGATTTGCAAAAGGAAGAACGGAAAAAAAGGCTGGAAATCGCACGGAAAGAACCGTATTTCGGCCGGCTCGACTTTCAGGAGCTTGAGAGCGGTTCCGCCGGGGACGCTCCCGTCAAGCCGCTTTATATCGGCAAAGCCGGAGTCGCCGACAAAAACGGGAAGGAGCTGCTCGTTATCGACTGGCGGGCGCCGGCGGCCAGCCTGTTCTATTCTTTTACGGGCGGCGCCGGTCCCGCTTCCTACGATTCTCCCGGCGGCGAAGTGTCGGGAAATGTATTTTTGAAGCGCAACTTTATGATTCGCGGCGGCGATATGCTACGGATGGTCGACAGTTATACGCGCGGCAGCGAAGAAGGAGCGGCGGCGACGGACGAGTTTTTGCTCTACAGGCTCGGCGAAACGAAAGACAACAAGCTGAGGGATATCGTCTCGACGATTCAGAGCGAGCAGGATCGGATTATTCGCGCGGAACGCGGTAAAGCGCTCTTTATACAGGGGGTTGCGGGAAGCGGAAAGACGACGGTGGCGCTGCATCGGCTCGCTTTTCTTATTTATCAGTACGCCCACCGGATGCGGGCGGACCGGATGATCATTTTTGCGCCGAACCGGATGTTTCTGGACTATATATCGGGGGTGCTCCCCGAGCTCGGCGTCGGCGACATCGGCCAAACGACCTTCGCGGATTGGGCGATGGAGCTGCTCGAGCATGCCGTTGCGCCGGAAGATCCGTCGGAGTCGCTGGCCTACTGGTTTGAGCAGCGAAGATCGGAAGAAGAGTGGAGAGACGCGCCCGGCCGCTGGAAAGGCAGCCTGGCATGCAAGGCCGCGATCGACGGGCGCATCGCCGAGTTGATGGACGGAATCGTGCCGAAGGAGCCGTACTGCCCGCTGGACGGCTTGATATTGCCGCCGGAGCAGATGAGAGAATGGTTCGAGACCGATTACGGCGACGAACCGGCGATGGTGAAGCGGGAACGGCTGGCGAGCCGCATCCGAAGATGGCACGAGTCCGCTTTGAAGCAAGCAGGCGTAACCGACAAAGGCAAACTGAAATCGGCCAAAAGCAAGCTGCAGGCGCTGCTGAAAAAGATGCCCTCCTATACGGCGGTTCAGTTGTACCGAGCGCTGTTTGCCGGCAAAACGGCGGTGCCCGGCTTACCGAAATCCGCGGCCAAGTCTACGGCGGAGCGGCTGGGCCGGGGCGTCGCCGCCGCGGAGGATCTGGCGGCTCTTGTTTATATTCAACTGAAGCTGTACGGGCTCCGCACCTCTCCGTTCGACCATATCGTCATCGATGAGGCGCAGGACTATTCGCCGCTTCAGCTCGAAGCTCTTAAGCTGTGCCAAAGGACGGTTTCCATGACGGTGCTGGGAGACTTGCAGCAAGGCATCCACGGTTATGCAGGAATAACGAGCTGGGAGGAGCTGACGGAGTTGTTCCGGGCAGAAGAAACCGGCTATTTCGAGTTGAACCGCAGCTACCGCTCGACGATGGAAATTATCGAATATGCCAATCGGGTGCTCGAAGGAATGCCCGGCGGCGTCAAACCTGCCGTTCCGGTATTCCGCAGCGGCGACCCGGTCGCCGAAACGCAGGTCGACGGCGGCCGCTGGCTGCCGGCTGTCATTTCCGCGCTGAAAGAATGGCAGCAAGCCGGAACGTACGAGACGATTGCGGTGATCGGCCGGACGGCCGAGGAGTGCGGCACCATTTACAGCGCGCTGCGGCAGCACGGGTTGGAGGCGTCCCTCGTGCAGAGCAAGCAGCCGGCATACGGCGGCGGGATGAGCGTCGTGCCGGTCTATTTGTCCAAAGGGCTCGAGTTCGATGCGGTTCTGATCGCGGATGCCGGAGAAGAAGCTTACGGCGTTCAGGACGCCAAGCTGCTGTATGTCGGCTGCACGCGGGCGCTCCATAAGCTTGCGCTGCTCTATCGGGGCAAGCTGACGCCTTTGCTTCGAAGAGACGATAGATAGACTGTGCCAAATCCTAACGCAAACCTTGATCAACCGTTGATCAGTAACCGCAGGGCAGCGCGCCTTCGGCGTCGTCTACGAATTGGAGCGCTTCCGCTGCAAGGCCGATGACCGGATCGGCACGGATATGGTATTGTAGATGGATCGATTGAATCAAAAAGATAGATTTCGCGAAATGGGAGAACGGCAAACGATGGATTTGACGATGCAGTTTTTATCGTTTTTTGTCATCCGGACGGAGGAAGAAGGGTCGGGCGGCGGCAAAAGGTTCAAGCATTACCAGACGCTCGACGGTCACGATTACGAGAACAGCGAGCTGAAGCGGTTTCTGGACGAGGAATTCGTCCGTATTCTGAAACGAAAAGCCGAGCGCAATCCGAATACGGACAACGCTCCGACGAAAATCGGCCGGTTTATGGTCGAGCCGGGTTACGAGTTGGGCAGCAACGGCAACTACAACTTATTTCAGCGGCTGCGGGACGCGGATACGAAGGAACGGTTTATCGGCATCGCCGACGAGCTGGTCCGCATTTATATGGATACGAGCGCGGTCAGGGGCGGAGCGCTCATCATCGCCCGTTCGAAACTGAACGCATACTTCGACGAGCCGTTCCTCTTTGTGCTGAAATGCGATTTCGAACCGAAAATCGCGCGCGTCTCCGACGAGAAAAATCTCATTTCCCACGTGGAGATGGCGATCAGCGCGCGCGGCATCAAATCGATTCAATATCCGCATATGCCGGAAACCGGAGTGCTGGAGCATTGGGAGCTGAAAATTCACCAGGCTTCCCATGCGCGGTATTTCGAAGACTTCTTAAAGTACGTAAGCTACGAAAAGCCGCTGCCGCAGGTGATGGGCGAGCAGGTCGTCGAGATGGTGCAGCAGTTCGTGGCCGACAAATGGCAGGATGCGACGGGCCCGGAGCGCAGCGAAGAAGAAAACGCCATCGAAGTATGGGCGGCGAGCGAAAAGCGCGAGCTGCAGGAATGGTGGACACAGGAGCAAGTGGCGGCCGCCTCGGCGGCGCTTGTGGAGCAAAAGCCGGAGCTGCCGTTTTCGTTCAAGCTGGACGGGATTGCGGTCAAGGGGCTTCTGTCCGACTTTGGCGTCAAAATTCACTTCGCCAAGCATAACGGACGGTACGTAGCCTTGCTGGAGGGAGACGCCTTTCAATTCGAGAAAGGGATGTCTCCCATCGAGCTGCTGCAGCCGAGCGAGCTTGCCGATCTGTTGCCGCTGATCGGAACTCGGCGGGACTCCGCAGAGGACGGAAGCTTTGCGGCGGATCGGCCGATAGCGCCGTCCGCCGGAGACGAAGACGACGTGCCTTGGTAATCGGGAGCCGCTTACTGCCGAATCCTCCAAATACGCGCGTATGAAGCCCGCCGCCGACGGACAGGATGAAGGAAGCGGAGGCATGACCGCCGCAATCTGGTCCGCGAGGAGACGATTATGGCGCTGCAGTTGTTGTTGTTTGTTGCATTGCTGGCGTTGACCGCCTTTTTTGTGGCGACCGAATTTTCCATTATTCGAGTTCGCCCTAGCAGAGTGAGCCAAATGGTGGCGGAAGGCGCCAAGAACGCCAAAGCGGTCGAGCAAGTGACGACCCATCTGGACGGATACTTGTCCGCCTGCCAGCTCGGCATCACGATCACGGCGCTCGGCCTGGGCTGGCTGGGCGAGCCTACGGTGGAGAAGCTTCTGCATCCGCTGTTCCATGCGCTGCAGCTTGGCGCGGAAATCGAAACCGTATTGGCCTTTCTCATTTCGTTTTTGCTGGTGACGTATTTGCACGTCGTGCTCGGAGAGCTGGCGCCGAAGACGATCGCCATCATCCGGGCGGAACGGGTCAGCCAATTGACGGCTCCGCTGATTATCGTGTTTTACAAGGTGTTGTATCCGTTTATTTGGCTGCTCAACGGGTCTGCCAACCAGCTTGTCCGCCTGCTCGGATTTCGGCCCGCCTCGGAACATGAAGCGCATTCGGAGGACGAGATCCGGATGATCTTGTCGGAAAGCTATGAGAGCGGTCTTATCAATCAGAGCGAGTTCGGCTTCGTCAACCGCATCTTCGAATTCGACGAGAGGCTTGCCCGCGAAATTATGGTTCCCCGCACCGACATGGTATGCCTGTACGTGGACGATTCCCGCGAGGACAACCTCGCCGTGATGCGGCGCGAGCAATATACCCGGTTTCCCGTGGCGAAGGGAGACAAGGACAACATTATCGGCATACTCAATACGAAACGGTTTTTTCTGTACGACAGCGCCGAAGGTCCGGAGTTGAAACGGCTGCTTCAGCCCGCCATGTCGGTGCCCGAGGTGATGCCGATCAACAAGCTGCTCGGCATTATGCAGCTGGAACGGGTACATATGGTCATTTTGCTCGATGAATACGGGGGAACTTCCGGATTGCTGACGATCGAGGATATCGTTGAGGAGATTGTAGGGGATATCCGAGACGAGTTCGACGCCGACGAGGTCAAGGAGATCGAGCGGCTGGAGCAGCGCCATTATATGGTCGACGGCAAAGCGCTTGTGTCCGAAGTGAACGAAATAGCCGGGCTTCGCCTGCCCGTCGACGGCGTCGACACGATCGGAGGCTGGCTGTACCACCGGCAACCCGATTTGGCGGAAGGAGAAGCTTGGCGGTATGACGGGGCGAAATTTATCGTCCGGCAGCGGGACGAGCACCGCATTCGCCAAATCGAAATTTATACGGACAACGAAAATGAAATGAACGAGTACGGACATGCATAAGAATGGAATAGAAGTCGGTGCAAAGCGGGAGTGGGAGTCATGCATGAGTTGATTCAAGCGATCGTCATGGGGATTGTGGAAGGATTGACGGAATTTTTGCCGGTGTCGTCGACCGGACATTTGATCTTGACCGGGCATCTGCTCGGTTTTACGGGAGACAGGGCGAAGACGTTCGAGGTCGTGATTCAGCTGGGAGCGGTGCTGGCCGTGCTTGTTCTATACCGCCAAAGGTTCGCAAGGCTGCTCAATTTTAAATTCGGTCCCGGGAGCGGACTTAATGCGCTGCACATCGCGCTGGCGATGCTGCCGGCGGGCGTTGCCGCGGTCTTGCTGCACAGCTTCATCAAGACGTATTTGTTCGGACCGCAGACGGTGCTGATCGGACTAGTTCTGGGCGGCATCCTGATGATCGCGGCCGACCGCTCCAAACGGACGGTGACGGCGGAGGAGCTGGACGACATCACCTACAAACAGGCGTTTCTGATCGGATGCTTCCAGCTGTTGTCGCTGTGGCCGGGCTTCTCGCGTTCGGGCTCGACGATATCGGGCGGCATGCTGTCCGGAACGAGTCAGAAGGCGGCGGCGGAATTTACGTTTATCGTGTCCGTACCGATCATGGCGGGCGCCAGCGCCGTCGATCTGCTGGGGAGCCGGGAATTTTTGACGATGGGCGATTTGCCGCTGTTTCTGGTCGGATTGCTCGCTTCCTTCACGGTCGGCATGCTTGCGGTCGTTACGTTTATCAACATGATGAAGAAGCTGCGGCTCTCCTGGTTCGCGTATTACCGCTTTGGTCTGGCGGCGATTTTTGCACTCATTATTTTATAACAAGTCAAAACGGCTATGGACAAGCGGAGACGTCCATAGCCGTTTTGCATGATGGGAACCCGGAATTTCCGTTATAGCTGCCGAGCTTACGCCGCTTCGTTGGCGAGCAGCTTCCGGTCCAGCACAAAAGGGCCGAACGGCAAAAAAGCGGCCGCAAACGCGGCAATAACTTTCCAAATGTTCCATCGGTGCACAATCCAGACATGGATGACAGCCAGCATGTAAAGGACAAACAGAACGCCGTGCAGGCTGCCGACGATCGATACCGCTTCGGGAATGTCGGCCCAATACTTCAGCGGCATGGCGATGAGAAGCAGGACGAGAAACGACAAGCCTTCGTAAAGGCCGATAAAGCGAAGCCGGCCCAAGGGCGATTTCAACAAGACGTTAACCCCCATCTTCGTATAAGTTTAGTGAGCGAGGAGATACTTCCGGCCCAAACAGTAGTACGATATTGGAGGCGGCATGTTCCGCTTGTAACCGATCGTTCACAATTTCCTTGCGATGATTGCGAATACCTAGCATATTCTGACCGATATGGGAAACGATAAAAATAAAAAAGGTCAGGTGTGCGCCATGACGAACAACGACAACTTGAAACATACGCTTTCCTATCTCCATTCGGAGCTGAACCGTCTCGAATCGATGGCCGGCACGCTTTCCGTCATTGAACGCGAGCACTACAACAAGCTGACGAATTACGATCACCGGGAGCTGACGGACATCGCGGTCGAAGAGCAGCATGCCTCCCGCCAGCTCGGCACGATGAAGCAAATGTGCCTGTCGATGGCCGAGAAGGTGGAGAGCATGAAGCAAGCGATCGACGGCGGAGTGTCCGGGGAGCGTGGGGAACGTGCTGAGACTCATTGAAAACATGATACGCTCGGCGGTGAACGAAGCCGTCGATAAAGCGATTACGCGGACGATTCGGGATCAGTACACCGAAAATTTGTTCGAGATGGTTCCTGCAACGCAAAAGGTCGGGCTGACCAATCTGATGGAAATCGCGATGAGAGCGAATCATGGAACGCCCGTGCCGCGTCCGCTCGGCAGTCCGATGCATCTGTCGCCGTGGGACAAGCTGCTGTTCAATCCCGTCCACCTGTTTCGCATGCCGGTTCCGGAAAACGTCGGCATCCAAACGTCCGTTACGATCGGCCGCAAGGCCCGCAAGCCGTTGACGATTTCGATTCCGATCATGATTGCGGCGATGTCCTTCGGAGGGGCGCTTAGCAAAAGCGCCAAAATTGCGCTCGCCAAAGCGGCTTCCGCCGCCGGCACGGCGACCAATACCGGAGAAGCCGGGCTGATGGAGGAGGAGCGGGAAGCCGCTTCTTTGCTTATCGGTCAGTACAACCGGGGCGGGTGGCTCAATTCTCCGGACAAATACAAGCGGCTGGATGCCATTGAAATTCAGCTGGGGCAAGGGTCGCAAGGCTCTGCGCCGCAACGGACGACCGCCAAAAACATCGGGGAAGATTACAGGGAAGTGTTCGAATTGCAGCCGGGCGAGGCTGCCGTCATTCATTCGCGGCTTCCCGGAGTCAACGACAAGGACGACTTCGTCAAGCTTGTGAGGCGTCTGCAGGACGAGACGGGCGTTCCGGTCGGCTTAAAGATCGCGGCCACGCATCATTTGGAGAAAGAACTGCAGATCGCGCTCGAGGCGGAAGTCGATTTCGTTACCGTCGACGGCGCCGAAGGCGGCACGCACGGCGGAGCGCCGACGCTGCAGGACGATGTAGGTCTTCCGACGCTGTTTGCGGTGTCCAGGGCAAGAGATTTCTTGGCGGGCAAGAGAGCAATCGGAGACGTCAGTCTGATCGCGACGGGCGGCCTCATTACGCCCGGCCACATGCTGAAAGCGATGGCGCTAGGAGCGGATTGCGTTTATATCGGAACATCGGCCCTAATGGCGCTGGCAAGCGAGCAGATGATCAAGGCCGTACCGTTCGAGCCGCCGACGAGCCTGGTCGTCTATACCGGAAAGATGACCGATCAGCTCGATATCGATCAAGCGTCTTTGAATCTCGCCCGGTATTTGAACGCTTGCGTGCTGGAAATGGAGCTGACCGCCATATCTCTCGGGAAGACCGCGTTGTCGGACATCACAAAATCCGACCTGTGCGCGATCGATCCGTTCGTGGCCAAGGCGACGGGCCTTGAGCTCGGGTATATGGCGTCATCCGAACAGGAGCGATTTTTTCGGGAAACCGAAACGTTGTTCGCCCCTCCGGCGGAGAACGTTCAGACGCAAGAAACGACAAGCGATTTGATTCATTGAAGATCGTCGCATCGAATCGGGACAGCACAAGAAAGAAGCCGCTAAGGAAGGGCGGTAAGCCGCCTTTCGTGCCGCTTCTTTTTTTGACTTCTTCTCGCTTAAAGTGCAGATTTATGAAACTTAATGCCGCTTCTAACCGTCTAATTTGATGGGTCTTTATCGATCTGACAGACGGGGGGATTCGGCTTGAAAAAAAAGAAATGGCTGATGATGACGATTGCCGCGTCGCTGCTGTTCGGCTCCATTGCTCTGGAACCCGAACGGGCAAGCGCTTGCAGCTGCGCGGTCAACGAGAGCGTAGCGGAAGAGCGCAACCGCAGTGACGCCGTCTTCGAAGGTACCGTCATCGGGCGCAAACAAACGAAAAAACTGTTTAATCGGTCGTCCGCCGATCCGGTCGCCTGGACGTTTCAAGTGCACGAAGTGTGGAAAGGCGGCGTCGTTCCCGAGATTACGGTACAGTCCGCGATGTCCGGCGCAAGCTGCGGATTCGAGTTCGAGCAAGGACGCACCTATCTTGTCTATGCCCGCGATACGGGAGAAGGCCGCCTGGATGTCAGCTTATGCAGCAGGACGGCTTTGTCGATCGACGCCGCCGAAGACAAAGCCGAGCTGGGCGCGGGCTCGGTGCCTCCCCAGCCGGAATCCGGCCAAACCGGCAGCCGCGGCGGCATAGGGGGATGGATAGCGCCCGCTCTGCTGCTTGCTGCTGCAGCCGTTGCGGCGGCCGCGATGGCGAAGAGGAGACGAAACCGCACGGAAGCTAAATGAGAAACACGGCCACGACCGTCGTCACGGCGAGCCCGATCAGAACCGGCTTCAAATTGTGCCTGGCCAATTCGAACGGGCTGACGCCGCATATGGCGGCGGCGGGAATGAGCGCCCAGGGGACAAGCGTTCCTCCGCCGACCCATATGCCGGCCACCTGGCCGAGCGCGGTCAGCGTTGCCGTGCCGTGACCGATCGCTTGACCGAACAGATTGGCAACCGAACCGGCCAGCGATATGCCGGAAAAGCCGGAGCCGTCCAGTCCGGTTATCGCGCCGACGACGGCGAGCGTAACGGCTCCGATGGCGCCGTTCACCGGAACGGCATCGGCCAGCGCAAGGCCGAGATCATTGACGATGCCGGCCGACGTTTCCGGAAGCCGTTCGCCGAACATGGCAAAAAAACCGGAATCGCCGAGATAAAAAAAGGCGGCAATCGGAATGACAGGGCCGAACACGCGGAACCCGAACAAAAAACCTTCAATCAGATAGCCGGTCGCCTTTTCCAACCCCGCCCCGCGATGCGTCAGCATGGTGATCGCCGCCATAATCAGAATGGCGGTGCCTCCGATGAGTGCGGTCGCGTCTCCGCCTTGCAAGTTCAATGCAAACATGACGACGACGTCCAAGGCGAACAGCAGGGGCACGGCGATGGCCAACGCCAGCCTTGCGCGATAGGGCAGCGCTTCCTTCCCTTGTTCTTCATCCATCCCGGACGATTGTGCCGCAGTCGATCCTGCGGATTCGATCAATCCGTCCTCCCATTTGCCGAGACGCTGATCTCTTCGCATCATCCAGTAAGCGGTTACGGTCGTAACGGCGCCCATCACGACGACCAGCGGCACGCTCGCCGCCATCACTTCGCCGACCGGAATGCCGGCCGCATCGGCCGTCAGCTTGGGAGCGCCTTGTATAATATAATCGCCGGACAGCGCAATCCCGTGACCGAACAGATTCATGGCAACCGCCGCGCCCAATGCGGGCAATCCGACGCGAAGCGCCACCGGCAGCAGCACCGCTCCTATCAGGGCGACGGCGGGGGAAGGCCAGAAAAACCAGGAGACGACCATCATAATGATGCCGATTCCCCAGAAGGCCATCGCCGGCGTTCTCAGAAACCAGATAAACGGGGCAATCATCAGCTCATTGATGCCGGTTCGAATCAATATCCGGCTCAGCGCGACGATGACGGAAATGATGAGGATCGTTCCGATCAATTCCTTAATGGCATAAATAAAACTGTTGAAAATGCCGCTCACGGAACCATCGACGGACGAAACGGCAAGCGCTCCGATACATGCAATGCCCGCGATGCAGATCAGAGTCGTATCTCTTCGCATAATCATAAAGCCGATAATGGCCACGACAAAAGCCAGGTACACCCAATGAATGGCCGTAATGTCCAACGGCATGCTCCATCATCCTCTCGCTTGGAGGGCAGCCGGCTTGCAGGCTGCTGTACTGCAGTGTATGCAGTCAAGCCGGCAGGCGTTCGCTTATTCGGCCGCATGCAGCCGGCTTGGTTGCGGGGAGGACGGGCCTGTGCTATTCTACAGAAAAATGACAGTATCCGCCAACCGGCGGGGAAGGAGCTGCGCGCAAATGCAATTGACCATCCTGGATGCTTCGATGTCCTATTCGAAAGAAGACGGTTACGTAGGCAAAGTACAGTTCTCGGTGGAAGGCCATAGGAACCAATACGAAATGACGCTTCACAGCAAGAAAGGTTCGGACTGGGGCTACGGATTGTTTTTTCTGCACGAATCCGGGAAGGAAGAAGATTTGCTGAAGGTAGAGGAACAGCTGGAGGAGGACGACGAACTGTTTTATCAGCTGGTAAAGGCGGCCAAGGATAAGCTTCCGGCACCAACGGCCGAGCGATAACCGGCGGCGGTCCACGCCCGTTCGGCATCGAGCGGACATGCGCCCGAGGTTATAGCGAACGGTCGAGACCGGCATCCCTTTCCTTGCGTTTGGCACGGCGGTAAATGCCGTACCCGAGGACGGCCGCGGTCAACGCCGCCAGCGCCCATAGGCCGTAAGAGGTGATCAGGTCGGCTATTTCCTGCACCTGGTCGCCGACGAACGCGCCCAATACGAAGTAGATCATCGTCCATACGAAAGCGGAAGGATAGGCAAACAACATAAACTTGCCGAACTTCATCCGGTTCATTCCCATCACGTAAGGCGTAGCGTGACGCAGAAACGGCAAACAGATGCTGATGCATATGGCATAACCGCCGTACTTGTCGCTCAGTTCTTCCGAACGGGCGATAAATTGGGCGATATTTTTTTTGCGTTTGAACCAATCGGAAAGCTTGCTGCCGGCGAATCTGCCGATGCTGTACCCGAACGACATGGCCGAGCAGATGCCCAGAAACGTCATGATGAAAGCGGGAACGGGCATGAGAACGCCCGATGCGGAAAGCGCTCCGCCGGTCATGACGACCGCTTCGTTCGGCAGCGGCAATCCGATCAGCCCAAGACAAAGGACGAGAAATAAGGCGGCATAGCCGACTTGTTCGATGATTTGCATAAGTAAATCGTATGCCATGGGGCAATCTTCCTATTCTTAGCCGTTGCTTCGGCGAAATGAGCTTGCATGAAGAGTCAATACAGCTAGCGATAAAACGGGCATGACAACTATAATACGATGGCTGAATCCATAATGTTGCAATTTTAACCAATTTGTAACGATTTTCCGCCATCCTTCGTATACAATGATTTCAAGCGATCTGAGTTTGCGAAGGGCGGATTATACGGTTATGTTAAGTTTTCAATCGAAAGTGGAGTCGCTGAGAAGCTGCGAATCCATTACCTATACCATATGCTTGAATATGTTGCAAGAGGACGGCTTGGCTTGCTCGGCGGCCGAGAAGGTGCTGTGCAAGCTGTTTCAGGATTCCCGCTTCTGGGAGCTGCAGGAGCACGAACGGCGGCCGTATATATTGCGGCAATGCTTTACGATTTGCACCGCTTTGGCCCGTACGGCGAAGCCGTCGATGCAAGCCTCGTCCTGACCGCCTTTGCGGCATCATTCGAAAGGAACGGAAATGGACAGTCAACAACAGTCGAGACGGAAAGTTACGATAGCATTGTTTGTCGCCACGTTTTTGGCCGCGATCGAAGGTACGATCGTCGGCACTGCCATGCCCAGCATTACCGGCGAGCTTCAAGGCATCCGGGAATACAGCTGGGTGATTTCCATTTATTTGCTGGCAACCGTCGTCTCGACGCCGGTGTACGGCAAGCTCTCCGATCTTTACGGCCGCAAGCGCGTTTTTATGGCTGGGGCCGTTATTTTTTTGGCGGGGTCCATGCTGTCCGGCATCGCCCAA
This sequence comes from uncultured Paenibacillus sp., assembly GCA_937895345.1. GTDB lineage: Bacteria > Bacillota > Bacilli > Paenibacillales > Paenibacillaceae > Pristimantibacillus. The sequence continues at coordinate 18,239 of CALAWP010000068.1, forward strand.
AGCATGACCGGGCTGATTGGGTTCAGGGCGCTGCAAGGACTTGGCGCCGGGGCGCTTACGACGATCCCGCATATCATTATAGGCGACATGTATTCGTTCGAACAACGGGCTAAGGTCCAGGGCTGGATGTCCAGCATTTGGGGAATTGCCGGCATATCGGGTCCGCTGCTTGGAGGACTGCTCGTCGATTTCGTCTCGTGGCGGGCTATTTTTTACATGAATCTGCCTTTCGGCATTGCCGCGTTGTATATGCTGGCCGTTTCGATGAAGGAAAAGTCGGAGCGCCCAAAACCGTATATCGACTTTCCGGGCATTGCCGTGTTTGCCCTTGCGATGAGCTGCCTGCTGTATGCCGTGACGCTGCTGGACGGAAGTCATGGCGGACAAGCCGCTCCGTGGAGCGTGTATGTATGGTTTGCCGCTTCCGCCATATTGCTGGCCTTGTTCGGATGGATCGAAAGCCGGTCTCCCGAGCCGATCATTCCGCTCCGCTTATTTAAAATGCGCGTCATCGCGATGTCCAACTTAAGCAGCTTTTTGCTTTGCGTCATCAACGTCGTCGTTATCTTTTATTTGCCGCTGTGGATTCAAGGCGTAACGGGCAAAAGCGCCACATACTCGGGCATTTTTATGATTCCGCTGTCCGTTGGCTGGCCTCTCGGTTCCATCCTGGCGGGCAATTTGATTTCGAAGCTCGGACTGAAAACGATCAATCTGATCGGAGCCGCTTTTTTGCTTGCGGGCAGCTGGGGGTTTGCCTCCATCGACGCCGGAACGCCGTTGTTCGCGCTGCTCGTTTTGACATTTTTGTCCGGTTTGTCTTTCGGCCTTATTTTGACCTCGCTGATGGTCGCCGTCACCTCGGCCGTAGGCTGGCAATCGAGAGGAGCGGCCGTTTCCGGCAACAACTTAATCCGGACGCTTGGACAAACGTTCGGCATCACAATGTTCGGTCTGCTGCTTCATACGGGTTCGGCCGACGCCATCGAACCGGATGTGCTGGAGACCAGCCTGCGCAACATCTTCTCGTGGGCCGCCTGGATTTCGCTGGGCGTTGCATTAATTTCGCTGCTTCTGCCCAAGCTGCGGGAAGAGGAACAGACCGAAGCCCGGGGGAATGCGTCATGACGGCGGAAAGCAGACGATGCGCATGAAGAAGAATCTATGGTTGCAGCTGGAACCGCTGCTTGGGGAATGGCAGATCAAATCCGTAATCGTCCGTCAAGGCAGCTGCGTCACCGACGAATGGCACGCTTCGGGCCGCGATACGCTGGAGCCGATCTATTCCTGCACCAAAAGCGCGTTGTCGGCGCTGTTCGGTTTCGCCCTGCAAGACGGATCGGTTCGGAGCCTGGAGCAGCCGGTATCCGATTTTTTTGCGGGTAAGGCTTTCGCCGACCCTAAGGAAGAAGAACGCTGGAGCGGCATCCGCATTCGTCATCTGCTGACGATGACGCCCGGTTTCGACTGGCCCGATTTCGACAAGCCTTACAAGCCGTTCCGCGCCTCATCCGATCCGATCGGCTTCGTCTTGACCCGTCCGCTCCGCCATGAGCCCGGCGAGGCGTTTACGTACAATTCGGGCGCGTCCCATCTGCTCTCCGCTATTTTGACACAGGCAACGGGAATGCCCGCGCATCGGTACGGCAAGGAACGGCTGTTCGAGCCGCTCGGCTTCCGAGCGGTTCGCTGGTCGGCGCGCGACGGCATTTGCGAAGGCGGAACGGGCATGGCCTTGTACGGGCACGATTTGGCGAAGCTGGGCGCATTGTATATGCAGGGCGGCCTGTGGGAAGGGCGGCGATTGCTGCCCGAGGAGTGGATTTCCGAATCGACCCGCATGCACCACAAGGCGCTCCTGCATTATAAGCCGCCGGTATACGGAGGATACGGCTATCATTGGTGGTGCTCGCCCAAAGCGCATAACGGCTGTGCGGACTCGTATTTTGCGTTCGGGCACGGCGGGCAATATTTGCTTGTCGTTCCGGAAGCGGAGCTTGTCATTGTCGTGCGCAAAAAAATAACGAAACGAAACGATGCCATACTGTCGCGCAAGCTGATCTACGACTATATCGTTCCGCGATTCGCGCGCTGACGGCATACGGTTTCACTCAGGGGCTTTCGGCATGCGATCAGACCTGATATACTGGTAAACATGCTTAGGTTATGCATATTTTATCAGCTCCGGGGGGATCGCATGAAGTCGAAGATCCGGCTGTTTCATTTGCACGGGCGGGCGAACCGCAAGCTGCTTGTGCATATCATTGGAAGCGGTTAAAAAACACTTGACGAGCGGGACTTTGGCATGGATTAACCTGTTGCGGGCACCATCATCGGATACGGCGCAGATGCAATCGTCGATCTGGCGTCCGGCATTAAAAATTATTTAAGAAAGGAGCGATTGGCATGGATATTGCCTATTCGGATTCGATACAGCCCAAGGCGCAAGACGTATCGAGGGTGTTCCAGGCATCGGGCATCAAGCGGCCGTACGAGGATCTGGACCGGCTGAAGCGGATGGTTGAGCATGCGGATATCATCATAACGGCTTGGGACGGAGATACCATGATCGGCATCGCCCGCGCGTTGACCGATTATTCCTATTGCTGCTACTTGTCCGACCTTGCCGTCGACCGGCAGTATCAAAGATCGGGCATCGGCGAGGAGCTTGTCCGCAGGGTTCGCGAACGGATCGGGGAAGAATGCTCGCTTGTCCTGCTCTCGGCGCCAAATGCGACAGAGTACTATCCGAAAATCGGGTTCGCCAAATCGGAACGGGCGTTTGTCATCGTCAGAACTCGCTGAACCGGGCGGAAAGGGGGAGAGGCTTTGCTGATCTGGATAAACGGAGCTTTCGGTTCGGGCAAAACTTCCGCCGCCTACGAGCTTCACCGGCTGCTTCCTGGCTCGTTCGTCTACGATCCCGAAGAAATCGGTTATTTGATCCGCCGAAATTTTCCGAAAGAAGCGGGCCGGGACGACTTTCAGGATTATGCCTCATGGAGAGAGTGCAATTATTCGCTCCTTAAAGAGATTTGCTCGCAATATAAAGGCATTGTTATTGCGCCGATGACTCTGGTCGTCCCGCAATATTTCGATGAAATCGTCGGCCGCCTTCGCCTGGACGGCATCGAGGTCCGGCACTTTGCTTTGTGCGCTTCTCCGGAAACGGTGCGCGCCAGGCTGAAAAAGCGCGGAGAAGGAAGCGCGTCGTGGGCGGCCAAGCAAATTGAACGCTGTACGGAGGCGCTGGCCGACGACAGATTCCGCGAGCATCTGGATACGGACGGGCTGTCCGTGACGGAAACGGTTCAGCGCATCGCCGGGGCATGCGGCCTCGAGCTCATGCCGGACCGACGCAGCGCAGTCAGACGCCGGCTGGATCGGTGGAAAACGCAATGGAACCATATTCGCTGGTTTCGATAAATAAATGATGGCTATTATGGAGGGTGCTGACAAAATGAAAATTTGGTTATGGCCGCAAGGCTCGCCGCTGATGCGGGCAAACGATACATATCCCGGTCCGTCTCTTACCGCCTATTTGGCGGATAATTCCCCGTATCATGCGGCTTTCATCGTATGCCCGGGAGGTGGCTACGGCGGCAAGGCGGAGCATGAAGGAGCGCCGGTGGCGCAATGGCTGAACCGGATCGGCATTCACGCGTTTGTACTGGATTACCGAACGGCGGGAGAAGGCTATCATCATCCTTGCGCGGCGATGGATGTGCAGCGGGCGATCCGCACCGTCCGGCACCGGGCCGGCGAGTGGGGCATCAATCCCGACAAAGTCGGCGTGCTCGGCTTCTCGGCAGGGGGCCATCTTGCCGCCTTATCCGGCGTTTACGGCGACAAGCGGTTTACGGAGCCGCAGGACGACGTCGACCGGCAATCGGCCCGTCCGGACAGGCTCGTCCTCGCTTACCCGGTCATTACGGATGGAGAATTGACGCATCAAGGCTCGCTGCGCAACTTTGTCGGCGGCCGGCCGGAGTTTGAAGCTTTGTTCGCGCTGGACCGTCAGGTGAGCGAGCATACGCCGCCCGCGTTTTTGTGGCATACGTCCGACGACGGCGCCGTCGATGTGCGCAACAGCCTGCTGTTTGCTTCCGCGCTGCGCTCACACGGCATTCCGTTCGAACTGCATGTCTACGAAAAGGGACGCCACGGCCTCGGACTTGCGCCCGATCATGAGCATGTCCGCGCTTGGACGGACGCTTGCGCAAGCTGGCTCAAACAACAGCAATATGCAAATTGAACATAAGCAAACGTCCAAGCTACTTACCCCGGCCGGAGGCTATTTGACCGGTTATTCCCATACGCTCAATCCGTATGCCGGCTGCGCCTACGCTTGCTCTTATTGCTATGTGCGGCGCATGCCGGTCGCGCTTTTTCGCGGAAGCGAGTGGGGAGAATGGGTCGACGTCAAGACGAATGCGGCGGAACGTTACAAACGGGAGCTCGTCTCCGTGAAGAAAAAGGGCGCGGTGCGAATATTTATGTCGTCCAGTACGGACCCGTATCAACCGGCGGAATATAAGGAGCGGATCACGAGGAAGCTGCTGGAGGCGATGGCGGACGATCCGCCGGACTTTTTGTTCGTGCAAACGAGAAGTCCTCTCGTGGAGCGGGATGTAGATGTGCTTCTCCGGCTCAGGGATCGGGTTCGCATCAGCATGACGGTCGAAACGGATCTGGAAGAGGTACGGCGCGAGATGACGCCTTACGCGCCGCCGATTGCCGCCAGGCTGAACGCGCTGCGTCGGCTGACCGAAGCCGGGCTGGCGACGCAAGCGGCCGTCTCGCCCGTACTGCCGAGCTCCTACCGCTTCGGGGAACTCCTGTCCGGCGCAACCCGCAGCCTTTGCATCGACGATTATTTTATGGGAGACGGAAGCCTGGGCAAGCGTACGGCGCAGCTGCCGGTCAAAGACATTTACGTCCGCAACGGATGGGATGAATGGTACAGCCCGGACGCTTATAAACGGGTTCACGACAGGGTGCGAGCTTATTTTGAGCCCGGCCGGATCGCGATCAGTCAAGCGGGCTTTATGCCGCAGCCGCCTCAGGGATAGGCACGCTTCTTAATCATTAACCACATTAATTATTCGGGTTAATGATTAATGGGATTAAATAAAAGAATAGTGCAAGTTGATTGAATCCGAACTCGCGTGCTCGACATAACTTTAATTATGTAAACAAATATTGAGCTTGCGGCATATTGTCAGTCCGTCTTCGCTTATGGTACTGTGGGTTAGAGAATGAAAATAGCAGAATTGAGGAATGAGACTTGAAATTCAGACCTTGCATCGACCTTCATGACGGAAAAGTAAAACAAATTGTCGGGGAAACGCTGGATTCGAATCTGGTTGAAAATTTTGTGTCGGCCCAAGACTCCGCCTATTATGCCAATCTGTTCCGCAAAGACGGATTGACGGGCGGCCACGTCATTATACTGGGGCCGGGCAACGAAGCATCCGCAGAGCTTGCCCTGCGAGCTTATCCGAACGGCCTGCAAATCGGCGGCGGCATAACGGCCGATAACGCCGGTCGCTATTTGGAAGCAGGCGCCACGCACGTGATCGTCACTTCCTATATTTTTCGGGCCGGTCGCCTGCATGAAGCGCATTTGGAGCGGATCGTGTCGGAGGTCGGGAAGGACCGGCTGGTTATCGATCTGAGCTGCAAGGAGAAGGACGGCAAATGGTTCGTCGTGACGAATCAATGGAAGCAATTCAGCGATTTCGAAGTCAATCCGGACAATATCCGCTATTTGGAGCAAAATTGCGACGAGTTTCTTGTTCATGCCGTAGACGTGGAAGGCAAGCAAAGCGGCATTCAGCAAAGTCTGGTGCGGGATTTGGCAGCTTGGACTTCGATTCCGACGACTTATGCGGGAGGCGCCCGTTCCTTGGAGGATCTGGAGCTGTTTCGCGAGCTGTCCAGCGGCAAGCTGGACATTACCGTCGGAAGCGCACTGGATATTTTCGGGGGAAACCTGCCTTATGCGGATGTCGTTCGGTACAGCCGCGCAATCGGCAAATAACCGGAATCGACGAATCCATAACGACGATGAAGCCGCCTTGTGCGGCTTTTTATGTCTAAAAAACATAGGTCCAGGGTTTAGTGCGAACATTCGTTTTAAAACCACTGAGTCTGTTTTTCCGTAGCTTTGAGTGTGGCAGTTTTGAAACGGTGATTTGAACGATATATCGTTTAAAAGCATAGATGAGTGTTTTGCTGTGTTTCTTAGATGATTTTTCGTTCATGTGTAAAAGTTCTACATTCTTCGCCGCCTCGTCAGATTTCGAATTCGAATTCGAGTACATAAAAAATATTATGTAAACATTAGTTCATGAATATCTCGTTACCGAGTGATAAGGCGGGCCTTTTTGTTGTATACTTTTGAAAGTCGAAGAAAGACCGGTTGCGGACGCCGCATTCAGCATATTACCGTTTACGCACGGGCCGAAAGGAGACACGACCGCAATGACGACGGCTCTCATAGGGAGCTTTATATCCGCGATGGCTACGGTGCTGGGAGCTCTGCCGCTCCTTTTCGTCCGATCGTTGTCCGAGAAATGGAAAGATATCCTGATCGCCTTCAGCGCAGGCATTATGGTGTCGGCCGTAACGTTCGGCTTGCTTCCTCAAGCGCTGTCGGAATCCGGATTGATTCCGCTGACGATCGGATTGTTGGTCGGGCTTGTCGCGCTGGATTTGATCGAAAAAAACATCCCTCATATTAACGTGGAGGAAAACCGCAGCATCAGCGCTTTCGATTCCAAGTCGCTGCTCGTGATTATTGCGCTTATTATTCATAATATTCCGGAAGGATTAAGCACAGGGTTCAGCTACGCCAGCACTCATGAAGGATTGGGCCCGATGGTGGCGATCGCGATCGGGGCGCAGAACATGCCGGAAGGACTTGTACTGGCCATCTTTTTGACCCAATCGAAAGTGAGCAAGCCGAAGCTGCTGTCCATCGTAGCCGTCACCGGTCTGATGGAAGTGCTGTCGGCGTTTGCGGGGTACGTAGCGGCGAGCTATATTCAAGTGCTCATCGGCTACGGCCTGGCCTTCGCCTCGGGAGCGATGCTCTTTATCGTTTATAAGGAACTGATACCGGAGACGCACAGCCACGGCTACGAAAGGCCGGCGACCTATTCGTTTATCGTCGGCTTGCTGGTTATGATCTATATCAGTTATTTCTTCGGATAGCCCGGCGCAGGCCGGGCTTGCTTGCATGGACGGGATACATGGCGCGGTAGTCATGCGTAGACCGCATCAGCAACGATTTCCTTCATTGTTGCCGCCTTTCATCGGCTTGGCGCCGGTATCTTCGGCAAGCTTGTCGCCAAACTGATCCAATCGGGAAGGACTGGACGCCGGACCTTTGTTTTTCGGTTTGCTGTTTCTGCCTGTCAACTTCATCACCTCCAACGTCCATAGGATGAACCGAGGTGCGTCGAATATGCATCGTGAACCTTGGATTGCGCTCCAAGCAGCGGCGAACTTTTTTAGGGATCGTTCACAAAAACGGTGACAGGCTAGATGTCACCAATGCGCGTTTATAATGATGGTGTAACGGGGGAAAGCGTCATGAAACGGATGGACAGACTGATGGCGATTATCATCGCCCTGCAGCAGCAGCCGGAGACGGCCGGCCGGCTGGCCGACAAGTTTGAGGTGTCGAAGAGGACGATATTGCGGGATATGCAAGCGCTCTCGGAAATAGGCGTGCCATTGTATGCGACTGCAGGTCCGTCGGGCGGATTCCGGCTGATGGACGGCTTCAAGCTTGCGCCGCTTCAATTGGATGCTCAGGAAGCGTTAACGGTCATTTTCGCCTTAAGGAGCCTGACGCAAATGGCCGACACGCCGTTTCATCAAGCGCGCTGGACGGTTCTGGACAAAATAAAAGCCATTATGCCGGAGCAAACGTTGCAACGGATCGAACCATTGCTGGAGCACGTCGAGCTGGAGGTTCCGCCGCGAAAGGTGAAGACGCCCCATCTGTCGGCTTTGTTGGAGCACGCCGCGGAGGGCCGGAAAATTCAGGCGCTGTATCGTTCCGAAAAGCATCGGCGCTGGCTTGAATTGTTCCCCCGAAAAATTTATGCGGCTCACGGCTTCTGGTATTGCGAGGCGCATTCCGTCACCCACGGGGAGCAGCGGACGTTCCGCGTGGACCGGTTTGAGCGAATCGACGTGTCGGAAATGGAGGGCGAAGCAGCCGAGTTCGGACGAGCACCAGACGCACGGAAGCGCAAGGAGGATCCGCCCATTCGCATCGTGGCCCGGCTGACCTATCGCGGGGCGCTGCTGGCGGAACAAGATTTCCATATCGGGGAACTGGTCAAGCAGCGGTCGGAGAACGAATGGGAAGTCGATTTTCAATGTCCTGCAACGGAGCGGGAATGGGCCGTGAAATTTTTTTATTCGCTCGGATCGGATGCGGAAGTGCTGGAGCCGGAGCGGCTGCGGGCCGACATCCGCGAGCTGGCGCTGCAAGTTTGCCGGACGTACGAATCGGGGCCGGATCATCGAAAGGAGTCAGCAAATTGAAGGAAACATTGTCCATATTGGAAAAAGCCCGGCTGTTCCTTTACCGGAACGGCAGGCTGATCGACCGCAAAAGGTATGAGTACTGGTTCGAAGACGGAACGAAGGAAGCCGTCATTGCCGCGCTGAGGGCTTATCAGAACGTGGACGGAGGATTTGGCCATGCGCTTGAGCCCGACATCCGCTGCCCCTGCAGTCAGCCGGTGCCGACGGAGATGGCGCTGGCCGTCATGGACGACATAAACGGCTGGGACGAGCAGGTGCTGGACGGCATCATTCGTTATTTGCGCACGGTCACGCTGCAAGGCGGAGGGATTCCGCTGGTATTTGCCAGCGCGAGCGAATACCCGCATGCTCCCTGGTGGAAAGCGAAGCAAGACGACCGTCCGTCGATCAATCCGACCGGCAGCATCATCGGCTGGCTGTACAAGCAGCGGGTGCGGACGGACATTTGGACGGAGACGTGGTTTCAAAACAATGTCGCGTATATATGGCGCGTGTTGGAGCAGGAGAAGCCGGAAGGCTTCCATTATGGCACGCATTGGATTACGTTTCTGCAGCATACGCCCGAACGGGACCGGGCGGCGCACGTATGGGCCAAGGTCGATGAGTGGCTGCGTACTCCCGGCACCATCGAAACGGATACGGAGGCCGAAGGGTACGTTCATCAAGTGCTGGACTGGGCGCCGCTCCGCGAGAGCTATGCCGGGAAGTTCGTGTCGGACGAGCTGCTGCACGAGCATCTGGATGCGCTGGTACGCGGGCAGCGGGAGGACGGCGGCTGGTCGATCAATTGGCCGGTCGTCAGTCCCGGCGTCGAAACGGAATGGAGGGGCTGGCTGACGCTGGAACGGCTGAAGACGTTAAAGTCGTATGGCGTTATCGCCTAACGGGGCGAGGCTTTTCATCAAAGAGAACACCGCGTGCACGGCGTGCGGTGTTCTCTTTTTTTGTCGATAGATGCCTATTTTGGTCCGGAGGGTTGACAATGGTTTCCTCTTCGGGTATATTACAATTAACAAATTGATAATTGTTAAATGAAGAGGACGATGACCATGTCGAACGAGCAAGCGTTGAAGCAATACGATGCCGGCCGATACAGAACGCCGGACGGTTACACGTCGGACATCGCCGTCTTTACCATTCTTCCCGTCAAGACGGAGGAGTTTAAGCCGCCGGTCATGGATTTGAACATTATGCTGGTCAAGAGAAGTTTGACCGACAGCGAAGGCAGGCCGAATATCGAAGCGGGCAAATGGGCGCTCCCCGGCGGCTTCGTGCAGCCGGATGAAACGGCCTACGAATGCGCCAAGCGGGAACTGCAGGAAGAGACGGGGGTGGACGACATCCACCTGGAGCACTTCGGAGTGTACGATACGCCGAACCGCGACCCGAGAGGCTGGATTATATCCAACGCGCATTATGCCATCGTGCCGGAGCATAAGCTGGAGGCGCGGCAAGCGAACGACGACGCCTCGGACGTCGAGCTGTTCCCCGTAAGCGAGGTGCTGAAGCTCGATCTGGCGTTCGACCATGCGGCCATTGTTGAGGACGCCGTCGGAATGATCCGCCGCAAGCTGCTGGAGACGACGGTGGCGAAGCAGTTTTTGCCCGAGGAATTCACGTATTCGGAGCTGCAGGCGATCCTGCTGACCGCCACGAGCGACTCCTCGATCGCCTCGGAGCCTTCTTTTGCCCGCAAAATTAAATCTCTGCCTTTCATTGAAGAGGCCATCGGCAAAAAAACGACCCGAACGTCAAAAAGACCGACGCAGCTGTACCGGTTCAAGGATGTCGGGATCAATCATTCCATTTACACTTCCGCCATTCCCAAAAACCTGAGGACAACGCAGGATTGAACGCGGCGGATTATTAAAAGGAGGAATTTAAGATGACAACGGTAAAAAAAGCGCTGATTCATATCGATTATACGAACGATTTTGTCGCGGCCGACGGGGCGTTGACTTGCGGCGAGCCGGCCCAGGCTTTGGAACCGCGGTTAGCCGAGCTGACCGAGCAGTTTATCGCGGACGGCGATTACGTCGTTTTTGCCATCGACCTGCATCGGAAGGACGACGCGCTTCATCCCGAAACGAAGCTGTTCCCGCCGCACAACATCGAAGGGACGGACGGCCGGAAGCTGTACGGACGGCTCGAAACTATATATCAGACGAATAAAGATGCCGAGCATGTCGCCTGGATGGACAAAACCCGCTACAGCGCGTTTGCGGGTACGGAGCTGGAGCTGCAGCTTCGCGCCCGAGGCATAACCGAGCTTCATCTCGTCGGCGTATGCACCGACATTTGCGTGCTGCATACGGCCGTCGACGCGTACAACCGCGGGTATCGGATCGTCGTGCACGAGGATGCGGTCGCCAGCTTCGATCCGCAAGGTCATGAATGGGCTTTAAGACATTTCAAAGGATCGCTCGGCGCTGTCGTGACGGTCAAGGGAGGCGATTAACATGATGGAGGAAGCCGTGCAGCTGCCTGAAATGGCGTACCCGGACGACAGCCTGGCGCTTCATACCGATAAATATCAAATCAATATGGCGCAGGCGTATTGGCGGGACAATATGCATAACCGGAGGGCGGTGTTCGAGGTTTATTTCCGCAAGCTGCCGTTCCAGAACGGTTATGCGGTCTTCGCCGGCCTGGAGCGAGTGGTCCGCTATCTTCACGATTTTCGGTTTACGGACAGCGATCTGGATTATTTGCGCGAGGAAGGTTACGACGAGCAATATTTGGAGTACTTGCGGACGATCCGGTTTACGGGAACGGTCCGGGCGATGGAGGAAGGGGAGCTGGCGTTTGCAAACGAGCCGCTGATGCGGATCGAAGCGCCGCTGGCGGAAGCTCAGCTGATTGAAACGGCAATTCTTAATATCGTAAATTATCAGACGCTGATTGCAACGAAGGCTTCCCGCATCAAACATGTCGCAGGCGATGCGGCGAGCATGGAATTCGGGACGCGCCGAGCGCAGGAAATGGATGCGGCGGTCTGGGGGACAAGAGCCGCCTATATCGCCGGATTCGAAGCGACGTCGAACGTCAGAGCCGGCAAGCGGTTCGGCATTCCGGTGGCGGGCACCCACGCGCATGCGATGGTGCAGGCATACCGCGACGAATACGAGGCGTTCCGCAAGTATGCGGCCTGCCACCGGGATTGCGTCTTTCTGGTCGACACGTACGATACGTTGAAATCGGGTGTGCCGAACGCGATCCGGGTCGCGCGAGAATTCGGCGACCGGATTAACTTTGCCGGCATCCGGCTGGACAGCGGGGATATGGCGTATTTGTCGAAGGAAGCCAGAAAGATGCTGGACGCGGCCGGATTTCCGGAAGCGAAAATTTACGCCTCGAACGATTTGGACGAGCAAACAATCTTGAACCTGAAGGCGCAAGGCGCGAAGATCGACATATGGGGCATCGGCACCAAACTGATCACCGGCTACGACCAGCCCGCTCTGGGCGCGGTTTACAAGCTGATTGCGATCGAGGACGAGAACGGACGGATGGTCGACACGATCAAGATCAGCTCGAATCCCGAGAAAATATCGACGCCGGGCATGAAGCGGGTCTATCGCATCGTCAATCGCACGAACGGCAAATCGGAAGGTGACTACATCGCCCTGGACCACGAGGAGCCGAAGGATGCGCCGCGGCTGAAGCTGTTCCACCCCGTGCACACGTTCATGGCCAAATTCGTCACGAATTTCGAGGCAAGGGAGCTGCACCGGACGATCTTTGACCAAGGCCGGCTCGTCTACTGCTTGCCCGAGCTGGAGCATATTCGGCGGTTTGCCCGGCAAAATCTGGAGCTGCTGTGGGAAGAATATCGCCGTACGCTCAATCCGGAGCAATATCCGGTCAGCCTGAGCGAGGCTTGCTGGAACAACAAGATGAGGCTGATCGAAGAAGTGCGTCAAAGCGTAAATGAAAATACCATTCGCGGAGAGGAGCAAACGAGATGAATCGACAACGGCAAATTATACAAGAGTTGAACGTGAAGGCAACCGTTCAACCGCAGGAGGAAATCCGGATGCGGATCGACTTCTTGAAGCAATATTGCAAGCACACGGGTGCTAAAGGGTTCGTTCTCGGCATCAGCGGCGGACAGGATTCGTCGCTGGCGGGGCGCCTCGCGCAGCTGGCGGCGGAAGAGCTGCGAGCGGAAGGCTGCGAAGCGGTATTTATCGCGGTCCGCCTTCCCTACGGCGTGCAGAAGGACGAGGAAGACGCGCAGGCCGCCCTCGATTTCATCCGGCCCGACCGGCGCGTCACGTTTAATATCGAGCAGCCGGTCAATGCGCTCGCCGACGCCTACGAGCAAGCCGACAGCCAACCGTTGGCGGACTACCACAAAGGCAATGTCAAAGCGAGAATGCGCATGATCGCCCAATATGCGCTAGCCGGCCAGCGTGGATGCCTCGTCATCGGCACGGATCATGCCGCGGAGGCGGTGACCGGCTTTTTCACCAAATTCGGCGACGGCGGCGCGGACCTGCTCCCGCTGACGGGACTGACAAAGGAGCAGGGCCGCGAGCTGCTTCGCGAGCTGGGCGCGGAAGAAAGAATATATTTGAAAACGCCGACGGCCGATCTGCTGGATCAGAAGCCGCAGCAAGCGGACGAGACGGAGCTGGGGATGGAATACCGGACGCTGGACGATTATTTGACCGGCAAGCCCGTGGAGCCCGCCGCTCAAGCGAACATTGAACGCCGCTACGCGGCGACGCGGCATAAGCGGGAATTGCCGGTGACGCCGTTCGACGAGTGGTGGAAACAAGTTGATTGAGGCCCGATAAGGACATATCAGCAAACCGGCGGCGGTACATCCGAACTCGCCGACGGCGCTCCGTCTGATAGAAGCTTTCACAATGGTGAAGGCTTCTTTCTTTTGGCGGAAACCGCGATGGCAGATCGAGTCGCAACGGGTCATTTCAGCGTTAAAAGAGTCATTCGCGCATTAGCAGATGCTGTCATAATTTAGTAGAATAATGAGTGGCACATCACGCCATATTCGCCAGGTATTGGTCATTGCGGATTTGACAATTTCATATGAAGGAGTGATGGAATGCAAGCCATCGACTTGATTCATCAGCTGTTCGAGCGGCAAGCGAGCCGTACGCCCGATCGGGAAGCTGTTCGGTTCGAAGGAAAGTCGGCGACCTATGCCGAGCTGAATCGGCATGCGAACCGGCTCGCGCACCGGTTGCGGGCGATGGGAGTCGGCCCCGACGTATTGACAGGCATTTGCATGGAGCGTTCGATCGAGATGGTCGTCGCCTTGTACGGCGTCTTGAAGGCCGGCGGCGCATACGTTCCGCTCGATCCGGATTATCCGAGGGATCGGCTGGCTTACATGGTCGAGGACAGCAAAGTGAGACGCGTCGTCACTCAGCGCCGGTTCGCGGCATTGTTCGAAGGATTTGACGGCGAGGTGCTGATCCTGGACGAGCCGGGACCGCCAAGCGATAACGGTTGGGAGGATGAGAACCCGAATATTGCCGTAAATGAGAACCATCTGGCTTACATGTTCTATACCTCGGGATCGACGGGAAAACCGAAGGGGGCGATGAATACGCACGCCGCCATTCGAAACCGGGTCTTGTGGCTGCAGCAAACTTATGAAATGGGGGAAAATGATACACTTCTTCAGAAATCGCCATACAGCTTTGACGTCTCGGTATGGGAGTTTTTTTGGCCCCTCATGTGCGGGGCTTGTCTCGTCATGGCCAAGCCTAAGGGCCATCTTGACGATGCCTACATGTGGGAGACGATCAAGAGCGAACGCATTACGATGGTGCAGTTTGTCCCGACGATGCTCCAGACGTTTCTAAGCGCGGAGCAAGCCGAGGATCTGCCCTTCCTAAAACACGTATTTTTGTGCGGGGAACCGTTGTCCGCCGCGTTGAACGAACGGTTCTGCCGTACGATGTCGGCGCAGCTGCACAATTTATACGGCCCTACCGAGGCGGCCGTGTTTATAACGCAATGGACCAGCGACCGCGACCCGGAACGTTCGGTCATTCCGATCGGCCGCGCCATCCCCGGCAATGCCATGTACGTCTTGAACGAACGGTACGAGCCGGCGGCGCCCGGCAGCATCGGAGAGTTGTTCATCAGCGGCGTCGGGCTGGCGCGCGGCTATTTCGGCCGGCCCGAACTGACGGCCGATCGCTTCGTGCCCGACCCGTACAGCGGGCAACCGGGAGCGCGGATGTACCATACCGGCGATCTGGGTCGGCTGCTGGCGGACGGAACGCTGGAATGTCTCGGCCGCAACGACGATCAGGTGAAGGTGCGGGGTTATCGCATCGAGCTGGGCGAGATCAGCGCGGTGCTCGAGCAGCATCCGGGCGTCCATCAAGCCGTAACGATCGTCCGCGAGGACCAGCCGGGAGACCAGCGCATTACGGCGTATTTCATTCCGAACGCCGCGCTGTCGCCATCGATCGGCGAGCTGCGGAGCCATTTGCAGCGGCTGCTGCCGGACTATATGATCCCTTCCTACTTTGTCGAGATGGAGTCGTTCCCGCTGACGGCAAGCGGCAAGACGGACCGCAAACGGCTGCCAAGTCCGACGCTTTCCCGCCTGATGATCGGACAAGCTTACGCTGCGCCGGAAACTTATATTCAGAAGGAGCTCGCCTTGATCTGGTCCGGCTTTTTCAGCTTCGACCAAATCGGGATCGACGACGACTTCATCGATCTGGGAGGCCATTCGCTCGTCGCGACCCAAATCGTTGTCCGATGCGAGCGAGCGTTCGGCGTCAAGGTATCGCTGAAGGATATGCTGACGCAGGGCACGACGATTCGCGCGCTCTCTTCGATTATTGAAGCGAAGCTGCTCGAGGAGACGGACGATGCGGAGCTCGAGGCGCTGCTGAACGAAATGGAGAATCTGTCGGAAGAGGAAATCGAGGCGCTGCTGAAGTAACGGTCGGCAGACGGTCAGGAGGAGACGATTCGTGGCAAATTTCGTGCTTAGCACCCATATGACGAATGGAGACGTGCTGCCGTTTCTGCGGCTGGCGTCCGCGCTTCGCCGGCGAGGCCACCGGGCAACGCTTGTGACGCACGGCGCGTTCGCGCCGCTGGCCGAGAAGGCGGGCATCGCGTTTCGCGGCATCGACGGTCCCGATGATTATACCGAAATTATGAAGGATCTTTATATGATGGAGGATCCGCTCAACAAGCCCGAGCTGTATGAAGCGTACCAGCGCAAGTATTATTCGGCGGAGAAATTCCGGCAGGAATACGATATTTTGACGGAGCTGTGCCAAGAGGACAATTCCGTGCTCATTTGCAAGGAGCGGGACGGCTTTGTCGCAATGATCGTATCCGAGATGATGCGGGTGCCCATCGTAACCGGCGTCCTGGCGCCCAGTTACGTGACGCAGCTTCATATTTGGGAGGAGCTTGGACTGGACTTTGCGATTGCGCTGATCAATTCGTTCCGAAGCGACCTTGGGCTCACGCCGGTGGCGAATTGGACGTCGTGGATGGGCGCGGTCCAAAAAAATATCGGCTTCTGGCACGAGAGCTTCGATGCGGCGGTCGAAGCTCCGGAGTGGGCGCTGAAGGTGGAGACGGTCGGGTTCCCCCTCGCGGATGCCGCCGAATACGAGCCGTTGCCCGGCGACTTGATGGACTTTATCCGCGCCGGCGAGCCGCCGCTCTTAATTACGGGCGGCACCGGGAAGATGATTAAGCCGAACTTCTATGAAGCGGCAATCGAGGGCGTTAAGCTGCTGGGCCGGCGAACGATCCTCGTGACGAGACACGAAGAGTTTGTCCGGAGCGAGCTTCCGGAGCATATCCGCTGGTATCGGATCCTGCCGCTCGCCGGCGTGTATCCGCTAGTCGGCGGCGTCATCCACCATGGCGGCATCGGCACGATAACGGGGGCGATGACCGCGGCGGTTCCGCAGCTTGCGCTTGCGGCCGACACGGACCGGCCGGATAACGGGATGCGGATTAAGCATATGGGCATCGGCGATTATTTGCCGCCGCTGCAATGGGAGCCCGAGCTGATCGCGAATGCGATAAGGGGCATACAGACCGGTGCGGTGAAGGAGCGCTGCCGTCAGCTGGCGAAGGTTCTGGCCGAGCACGATACGATGTCGGCGGCCAGCGCCGCCGTCGAGTCGGTCGTCGGCAAGCCGGAGTACGCTATTGATTCGGAGCGGCTGCGTGCCGATTACGAGACGGCGCAGCGGCAGTCCTATCGGAAGAGCAACGCCAACAATGCCGGACAGCGGTTGTCCGCGAGCAACCAGGCGATGTCCGCCGGCAAACGTTCGCTGCTCGTTCAGCTGCTGGCTCAGCGCCAGAACCGGAATGCAGCGGCCGCGGCCCGCGAAGGAGGGGCTCTATGAGCAATACGGCCAATCGACTTGAGCAGCTGTCGCCCGAACGCCGGGCGCTTCTCGCCCTGAAGGCCAAACAGCAGAAGGCGAAGGCGGCCGCAGCCGCAGCCGTCATCCCGAAGCAGCCCAGGCAAGCCGGCGAGAACAAATTTCCGCTATCGTTTCAACAGCAGCGCATCATGTTTTTCGAGGAGTATATGCCCGGAACGGAGCGCTATAACTTTGCCAACGGTTACAAGCTGACGGGCAAGCTGAATACGGATGCGCTGCATCGCACCCTGAACGAGATGGTCAAGCGGCATGAACTGATGCGCGCCGTAATTGCGTACGAGAACGACGATTACGTGCAGGTCATTCGTCCCGAACTGATGATCGGGCTGCCCGTCGTCGAAGCGGCCGACGAAGCCGAAGTGTACGAGCTGATGGAGAAGGAAGCGACCGAGCCGTACGACTTCCTGAACGGCCCGCTCGTGAAGGCGATGCTTTTTCGGCTGGAACCGGAGAAGCATATTCTCGTCTGGATGACGCATCATTTGATTTACGAC
The DNA here is from genome assembly GCA_937895345.1 of uncultured Paenibacillus sp. GTDB lineage: Bacteria > Bacillota > Bacilli > Paenibacillales > Paenibacillaceae > Pristimantibacillus. Next base: position 35,721 of record CALAWP010000068.1, read on the forward strand.
GGCTGGTCGGCCGACGTATTCGACGAAGAGCTCGCGGCGATCTACCACGCGTTTGCGCTCGATGAGCCGCCGGCGCTTCCGGAATTGCCGATTCAATACCCGGACTTTGCCGTATGGCAAAGAGAGTGGCTGACGGGAGAGGAAGCCGACCGCCAACTGCGTTATTGGACAGGCAAGCTGATGCCGGAGCCGGCGACGCTGGACCTGCCGACGGATTATCCTCGACCATCCGTTCAAGTCGAGCGCAAGGCCGGCTTCTTCAGCCTCGCGCTTGATCCGGCGTTCTCGCAGCGCATTCGCGAAGCGAGCAAGCAGCTGGGCTGCACCTCGTTCGTCTTGCTGCTGGCCGCCTACAAGGCGCTGCTGGCGAGTTACAACGACAAGCGGGAAATCGTCGTCGGGACGCCAATGGCCAATCGGGGCAGGCAGGAAATCGAAAAGCTTGCGGGCTTTTTTGCGAATACGGTTGCGATCCGCTCTTCGATCGACATGGCCGATTCGTTCCGCGGCTTCCTCGCTTCGGTTCGGGAGACGGTGCTCGAAGCGAACGATCATCAGGAGCTTCCGTTCGACCGGATTGTCGAGGTGATGAATCCGGACCGGGTCATCAGCCATTCGCTTTTTTTCGATACGATGTTTCTGTTCGAGCGGCACGGCCAATCGCTGTCCGATCTGCCGGGACTCGAGATTGAGCCTTTCGCGGGCGACCGCACGCGGGGCGGTCTTCTGGATTTGACCATGACCGTATTCGAAAATCGGAAGAAGGGTATGGACGTTACGTTTACCTACCGGACCGATTTGTTTCGGGAATCGACCATCCGGCAAATGGCGGACCATTATCGCGCCATTCTGGGACGCGTGCTCGAAGATGCCGACCGGCCGTTGTATGCCGTTGCGGCGCCGCCGGACGGACAACTGCGGAAAATGCTGACCGACTGGAACGCGCCTGCCGCTTCCGCGCCGGAGCTGCAGCTGCCGTATCTCCTTGCGGAACGCCAAGCGGCGCTGACGCCCGATGCCGCGGCCGTATGCTCGGAAGGGCGCATGCTGACTTATCGCGAGCTGAACGAACGGGCAAATCGACTGGCGCATTATTTGCGCCGCTTGCAGGTCGGGCCGAACCGAACGGTCGGCCTCTGCATGGAGCGCAGCGTCGATATTATCGTCGGCCTGCTCGGCATCTTGAAGGCGGGCGGCGCTTACGTCCCGCTTGACCCGAAGCTGCCGCCGGAGAGGCTGCGAACGATCGCGCGGGAGGCCGATCTGTCCATCGTCTTGACCGAAGAACGCTGTGCCGAACTGCTGCCGCCTAACGACTCTTCTGTTGCAGCGGCCATGCGCATGGTGGTTTTGGACCGGGATTGGGAGTCGATCGCGAGGGAAGACGCAGGCAATCTTGAAGCGGTCTCGAAGCCCGGCGATCTCATGTATTTGCTGTTTACCTCCGGCTCGACGGGCAAGCCGAAGGGGGTGGCAGTGGAGCATCGCAGCTATGCCAACTACATGGAAGGCATCCTGCAGCGCCTGTCCCTGCGGCCGGGCTTAAGCTTTGCGATCGTCAGCACGCTTGCGGCCGATCTCGGCACGCCCATGATCTGGGGAGCGTTCGCGACCGGAGGCACGCTGCATGTCATTCCTTACGAGCGGGCGGCCGACCCCGATGCCTTCGCCGCTTACTGCAAGGCGCATCCGATCGACGTGATGAAGATCGTCCCGAGCCATATGGAGGCGCTGCTCGGCGTATCGGAGCCCGAAGCCGCCGTGCCGCGCGAATGTTTGATTCTCGCGGGAGAAGCTTCCCATTGGGGAACCGCGGCCGCCATTCGCCGGCTTCGTCCAGGCTGCCGCATTCAGAACCATTACGGGCCTACGGAAACGACGGTATCGGTGCTCGCCTACGACGTTCCCGAGGAGGGAGAAGATCAGGATCATCAAGCGGTGCTTCCGCTCGGACGTCCGATCCCGAACGCGCCTATATATGTGCTGAATACATGGCTGCAGCCGGTTCCCGCCGGCGCCATCGGCGAGCTGTACATCGGCGGAAGCGCCGTCACGCGCGGCTATTACGGCAGGCCCGATCTGACGGCCGAACGGTTCGTGCCGAATCCGTTCGCCGAACGGCCGGGCGAACGGATGTACCGTACGGGCGATCTCGTTCGCCATTTGCCGAGCGGCCATATTCAATTCATCGGACGGATCGATCAGCAAGTCAAAATCCGCGGCTACCGAATCGAAACCGGCGAAATCGAACATGTCTTGCTTCAACTGGAAGGCGTGCGGGACGCGGTCGTAACGATTCGCGAGGATGTGCCGGGGGACAAGCGGCTGGTCGCCTATCTGGTGCCGGAGCGCCGCTTCGCGCAAGATGACGGCAAGGAGGGGGATCGGCAAGAAGTGCGGCTCGACGCAGCCGAGATCCGCAAGCATTTGAAGAGCATTCTGCCCGACTATATGCTCCCGTCGGCGTTCGTCGAGATCGAGCGGCTGCCGCTTAACGCGAACGGAAAGCTGGACCGCGCAGAATTGCCAGCGCCGAGCGCCTCCAATCGGGCGAACGATGCCGGTTATGCCGCTCCGGAAACCGAGGAAGAGATGCGGATCGCCGCCGTCTGGCAAGAGGTACTGGGGCTGGAGCGGGTCGGCATCGACGACGAGTTTTTTGATTTGGGCGGCGATTCGTTCAAAGCAATCAAGGTGGTCCGGAAGATGGGCAACTCGTTCAGCGTCATGGACCTGTTCCAATATCCGACGGTGAGGGAATTGGCCGAGCGGATCGCATCCGGGGAGACGAGGAGCGACGATTTGCTGATCGAATTCAAGAAGGCGTCCAACATCGGCGGCAAACCGATCACGATCGTTTGCGTGCCTTACGGCGGTGGCAGCGCCATCACGTTCCAGCCGTTAGCCAAGTCGTTGCCGCCGAACTGCTCCTTGTACGCGGTCGAGCTGCCCGGACATGATTACAGCCGGCCCGACCAGCCGCTGGCTTCGCTGGAAGAGACGGCCTCCCGATGCGCCGAAGAAATCAAAAAGAAAATAAAAGGCGACGTTTACCTGTACGGCCATTGCCTGGGCGGCGCCATGGTGCTTCGGATCGCGCTGCTGCTGCAGCAGTCGAATTTCGGGGTGAGCGGAATCTTTATGGCGGGGACCTTCCCCGGCGCCAGACTGCCGTTCAAGCTGACGGAATGGTGGCACCGCCTGTTCCCGAGCGAGAAGTGGACGTCCGACAAGTTCACGCGCGATATGCTGCGCGCCTTCGGAGGCTTCGACGACGAGATTTCGCCGGAGGAGCAAAAGTTCGTTCTGCGCAATTTGCGGCACGATGCCCGGGAAGCGGAAGATTATTATACCGCGCTTTACGCCATGCCGGAAAAGCCGAAATTGAAGGCGCCCGTCGCTTGCATCGTGGGCGGCGCCGACCGGATGACCGAGTTTTACGAGGAACGTTATATGGAGTGGAAAGATTTCAGCGACGATGTGCGATTGCATGTGGTCGAGCATGCGGGGCATTATTTTCACAAACACCAATCCGACTATGTAGCCAAACTCATCTCCCAGCAGATTCGCCGGTGGGAAGAGGAGAGCGAGTATGTGAAAGCCCGGCCGCACGCGGGCACCGAACCTCGGATTGCGGCCGCTCTTTCTTACGAGAATGAGCGGGAGCCGGTGCGCAGTGCCGTTCGGCCGAGCGTAAAATCTTTCCTTCTGGTGACGCTTTGTTTAATTATTGCCACGATCGGCACATCGCTGACCGGATTCGCGCTGGGCATCTATGTATACGAGCGTACCGGCTCGATCTCGGATTATGCGACCATCTCGCTGTATGCGATATTGCCGACGCTGCTGCTGCTTCCCGTGGCCGGCGCGGTGGTGGACCGCTACGACCGAAGAAAGGTTATGCTGGCCGGACAAGCTTTGGCGTTATGCTCAACCGTATTTATCGCGACGATGCTTTATCTGGATGCGCTGTCGCTCTGGGCCATCTACGTGGCGGCGGGCATCGGCTCGATCGCGGGCGCCTTTACGATGCCGGCCTATCAGGCGGCCACGGCGCAGCTGGTGCCGAAACGGTATTTGGGTCATGCGAACGGACTGGGACAGATCGTCATGTCTCTGAACGGCATTATGGCTCCCGCGCTGGGCGGAGCGATGGTCGTGCTGATCGGGCTCCAAACGATCGTGGTCGTCGATCTGGTGCTGCTCAGCTTGTCGCTTGTCATTTTGTCGCTTATGCGTTTCCCGAATCTGATGTTCAAAAAACGCGAGGAACCGATGATCCGGGAAATCGTCGGCGGGTGGAAGTATATTATTCACCGCAAAAGTTTGGTCGCCATGGTCGTGTTTTTTATCGTCGTCAACTTCTTCATGAGCTTGTACAACGTGCTGACGACGCCGTTTCTGATGCAGTTCATGTCCGCCGACAAGGTAGGGCTCGTTATCGCGTTCGAGGGAGCGGGGCTGCTGATCGGATCGGTGCTCATGTCGATTTGGGGCGGCTTCGACCGCCGGGCGGACGGCATGGTCGGTTTTGTCATGCTGACAGGGCTGTCGGTCGCAGCCGTCGGCATTTATCCATCGCTTGCGACGGCGGTTATCGGATTGTTCGGCTTCGGCTTGGCGCTGGCGCTGATCAATACGCACTGGCTGGCCTTGATCCAGACGAAGGTAGGGCTGGAGCTGCAAGGACGGGTGCTGGCGACCAACCAGGTGATGGCGTTCAGCATGCGGCCGCTCAGCTTCCTGCTTGCAGGGCCGCTTGTCGCGTCCGTCTTCACGCCGCTTGCGTCGGCATTGCCCGACGGCACGGAAGCGGCAGGGGTGTTCGGGACGGGAGAAGGGATGGGCATCGGACTGTTGATCGCTTCGATCGGCGCCGTCTTGTTCGTCTGGGCCTTGCTCGGCATGCGTTATCGGCCGCTGCGCCATATGGAGACGATCCTGCCCGATGCCGTGCCGGACGCCGTCATTATTCGGGACAAGGACCAATTGCAGCAGCTGGCCGACCGGCAGTTAGGCGTCGGCACTTGATGGAGAAAAAAGGAGGAATCGTATCATGGAAAACCAATCGCCGGAAGCCCGCTATAAAGTGGTGATCAACGACGAAGAGCAATATGCGTTATGGCCGCTGGCATTGCCCAATCCGGCCGGATGGCGCGAGGCCGGCATGAGCGGCACAAAAGACGAATGTCTGGATTACGTCAAGGAAACGTGGACTGATATGACGCCGCGCAGCCTTCGCCAAGCATGAACGTTATGCCCGCAATTTATGCGGTGCGCATGAACGGCAATTCGGTCCCAGAGGAGCTGGAACGGATGGATCGCTGGTCCGCTCTGGTGCCGGCAGAACGCGCGGCGCGCCTCGCAAGGCTTCGACATTGGGAGGACCGCTGGCGTTCGCTGGCCGGCGACATGCTGGTACGGTATGCGCTGCGGGAGCGGTACGGACTGCCGGTTCAGCGGATCGCATTTACGCGCAACGCTTACGGCAAGCCGGAGCTGCGCGAGAACGACGTACAGTTCAACGTTTCCCATGCGGGCGAAATGGCAGTCGCGGCTTTCCACTCGGCTGCGGTCGGCATCGATATCGAGCGGATCGGCCGGGCGGATATGGAGCTTGCCCGAACGATGTTCACCGCCGCCGAATATGAAGCGCTGCGAAGCCTTCCCGCCTATGAGCGCGACCGGTTGTTCTATGCGATCTGGACGGGAAAGGAATGCTGCATGAAAGCGGCAGGCGTGGGATTGGCCATTCCGCTGGACTCGTTCTGTGTCGCGGATATCGTCGGCAGCGATGGCCGCAGCGCAACGCCCGTCCGCTGGCTGCGGTCGGACCGTGCGGCGGACGGGAGCGAAGCTGCAGCGCAACGCTGGCAAGTGCGTCATTACGAGCTGGATCCCGCCTATATGCTTGCGGTTTGCACCACCGCGACGGATTGGCCGGCCCGCGTGACGGTGTTGGATGCATCACAATTGATCGTGTCTGATTGCTGCTGACTATGGAAAAGAGCTCTATGCCTTCACGGATAGAGCTCTTGCCGCGTCTTACGGTTGATATTGACGCCGCACCGCGTCCGGCAATTCCTCGAAAGCGACTTCCTCATAATGCGTTACGCCCCGAATGAACGCGTGGTACAGCTGGACGTAAGTGCCTTCTTGCAACGGCTTTCCGGTCGAAAACCCGATCGTCCTTTCTCTTCCTTTCGAATTATAAGCTGTCAGCTTATAGTCGTAACGTCCGTTTTCGTTCAGATCGCCGGGGCCGGCAATCATCGTATAATAGACGGTTTTACCGGCAGGATTTTCAGGCGTCAGCTTTTCGGGAGTGAACAAGAACATCCATACGCAAGCCGCGATCAATATGAGCAGACCGGTCACCAGCAGAACTTTTTTCAAGGTATATTCCTCCTTTAAGGGATTAAGATGAAGCGATATCTTTGCGCTTCAACCGTCGAATCGACAGCGAGGCAAACAAAATGACGAAAACCAGATTCATCGTCCAAAACATCAGATTTTGCCCGGGCGGAAGTTTGTCCTGGCTCAGTACGCCCATGCCGATCGTCAGGAGGGAGTACGGGAACAGCAATCCAAGCTTGGCTACGTACATCCCCAGGCCGACAAAGACCGCGCATAGACTGATGCCGATCGGCGCGGCGAAGCTTCGGGTTCGCATTGAAAAGACCATTTGCAGTGCGATGATCGACAAGGAAGCGTACCATCCGCGAACCGTCCAGCTGATCGTCTCGGCAGGAATCGGACCGGGCAAGGCGAACAGGGTGCCGGCCAGCCAATAAAGGCCCAGAAACAACGCTTGCGCAAACAAGATGAGCAGGCTGACGACAATCCATTTGGCAAGCAACAGGCCGGCAATCGATACAGGCGAGGAGAGCAGCATGTTCCAATTCCGGTTCAGATGCTCCAGCCGGCAACTATAGGAGCAGCAGATCGCGATCAGAATCGGCAAAAAAAACTCGCCGTAAAACAAGCTGACCTGGGTCCAAAGGCTGTACCAGCCATTTTGCAGCACTTCTTGGTTCAACCAATAATTGGCGCATCCAATGAGCAGGCTTATGAATGGCAGCGCCGCGAGTACAATCCCGATCCGAGAATGCCGATATTTCAACCATTCGGCGGCAATCGTTCGTTTCATCCGCTTCCCTCCTCAAATTTCCTGCCGAGTGACATGGAATCTTCCGGCGTTGTACAGCAAGACCGCGATCGCGACGGCGGCCGCCGCAAGTCCGAAAGCCGCGGGCTGAACGAAATAGTCGCCCGACGATTCGGCATACCGGTATGCGACCGGGCTCAGGTCCATGTAGTACGACCAGATTAAGAGACGGCGGGCGGCGGCGGGGAACAATCCGGCGGTCATGCCGATGAATCCGCCCAGCATGCCGAGACAAAGCGCGAACGCCTGATTGTGGACGGCCAGCGAGATCCATTGCTGGAGCGCCGTTACGGCAAGTGTGGTCAGCAGGGTGCCGCCGGCAAACCGGAGCAGCCATTCGACCGGCGGGCCGCCGGGAAGCTCCTTGACGAGTCCGAAGAAGATCATGAGGACGACCTGTACCACCGTAACGCCAAGCAGCAATGCATTGGCGCAAATAAATTTCGCCGCATAGAGACGACTGCGGCTGACATCGGTGGCGACGAGCATCTTCCAGGTTGAGCCCTTATGCTCCATATCGCAAATCCGGGAGACGACGATGGCCGTTATAATCGGCATAAACAGTCCGTTCATGGAGGAGATGCTGTACAAGACAGTCTCCCAGCCGGCGTGGTCCGGATTGCGGGCGATCGACCGGCTGATGGACATGAATGCCCACATCATTTCTACGAAAAGAACCAGGAGCATCATAGTCCCTATGCTTTTCCGGCGGATTTTGAAAAATTCCAGTCCCAACAGCGTGGTCACAGGCTTCGCCCCTTTCCCGTCCGCTCCAGGAAGAAATCTTCCAAGCTTTTTTTCTGCTCTTCGATCCGGATGACCGGTATGCCGTGTTCCACGAGCATCCGGTTCATTTCCGCCACTACGACATCGTCGACCAAATCGAATTCGAGCCGGTCGCCGCTGCCCAGCGGACTGAAGCCTTGCGTCAGAAGAAACCGCTCCGCTTTCGAGTTGTCGCCTGTTTTTAAACAAATAGCCGTTCGGCTGCTTATCTTCAGCTTTTCCATACTGCCCTGGTAAGTTAGTTTCCCTTCGCTAATAATGCCGACTGTAGTGGCGATTTGTTCGATTTCCGACAGCAAATGGCTGGAAAGCAAGATCGTCATCCCATATCGGGACGGCAGCGATTTGATGAGCTCCCGGATTTCGCCGATGCCAGCCGGATCGAGACCGTTCGTAGGCTCGTCCAGAATAAGCAGCTTGGGGAAGGCGACCAGCGCCATCGCAATGCCCAGCCGCTGCTTCATGCCCAGCGAATATTGCTCGGCTTTTTTGTTCTTATGATTTTCCAGCCTTACGATTCGAAGCGCCTCGTTCACGTTGGCATCCGGCACGTCCCGCAGCCGCTGCATAATCTTCATGTTTTCAAGTCCCGTCAGGTGGCCGTAGTAGGAAGGAGACTCGATCAACGAGCCGGTGCGCTTTAAGATGGCCGACCGATGCTTGCTCAGATTTTGTCCGAACATGCGGATCGTCCCTTCCGTAGGCTTCATGAGTCCCAGCAGCATTTTGAGCGTGGTCGTTTTCCCGGCGCCGTTCGGTCCAAGAAATCCGTAGATTTCTCCTTCCTGTACTAGAAGATCCACCTTATTTACGCAATGAACCGCTCCATACGTTTTGGATAAATTTACGGTTTGCACGATAGGCGAAGCGCTCATTTCGATCAACCCCATTTCAGTCTAGTTTTTCATTTGTGTTTCCAGATTCAACTGTAAAGAACCCGCCTTTCGGCAGCCTGAAAAGAACCTTACGCGAACCTTAATTCATAGCGGGCAAATGCAGTTGTCTTCATGGTTCATATATAATAGAGGCGGGTGATGCACGAATGGAAACGTTGAAGGATAGAAAAGTATTGATTGTAGACGACGAACCGGACATGAGGATGATGATCGAGAGATTTTTAAGAAAAGAAGGGTTTTTCCGCATTTATGCGGCCGGCGACGGTGCAACGGCTCTGTCGATCTTCCGGGCGAACAAGCCGGATATCGCCATTCTCGATGTGATGCTGCCCGACGGGGACGGTTTCTCGCTTCTGTCTTCCATAAGACAGTTCTCGCAAACACCGGTGCTTTTTTTATCCGCCCGCGGCGAAGACGAGGACCGATTGCTCGGATTGGGCATGGGAGCGGACGATTATATCGTAAAACCGTTTCTGCCGCGCGAGCTCGTATTAAGGCTGTCGGCTATATTGAAGCGGGTCTATGCGTCTCCTGCGGCAGAACGGCTGTCCGTGTTCCGATTGGGGGAGCAGATCGTCGATTTGGAAAATGCCGTGGTGCGGAGAGGCCAAACGGAGCTGCCGTTAACGCCGAAGGAGCATGCCCTTCTGATGAAGCTTTATGAGAACCGGAACCGGATTGTCACGAGCGACGCGTTGTGTCAGGCCGTCTGGGGAGACGACAGCGTCGGATACGAAAATACTTTGATGGTTCATATCCGGCGGGTTCGCGAAAAGATCGAGCAGGAGCCGTCGAGCCCAGTCTATCTGCTTACCGTCAGGGGTCTGGGGTATAAGCTATCGGCGAAGGAGACGGATTAAATGGAAGGCATTATCCGCATGCTGCGCCGCTTTGCCGCCGCCACCGTCCTCATCTCGATTTTCCTGCTGCTGTTCAACTTTGTTTTGCTGGGAACGCTCATATTCAAAGAAATAAAGCAGCACCCGTCGCCGGAAAGCGTGGTGAGGGAAGTGGCTCAACATCTGACCAGCCGGGACAACGGCTATCGACTGTCCGGACATTCCGTTGAGCTGCTGCAGCAAAATCAAGCTTGGGCCATGCTGCTTGGCGAAGACGGCCGAGTGAGATGGGACTACCGGTTGCCCGACGATGTGCCGAGGTCTTTCAATCTGGTCGAAGTAGCCAAATTTTCGCGTTATTATTTGATGGATTACCCGGTATATATATGGGAGCATGAAGAAGGGGCGGTTGTGGTCGGTTATCCCAAAAACAGCTACGGCAAATATCAGCTGAATTTCCTGTACGACTGGATCCGCTCGTTGCCGCAGCGTCTTGTGCTGCTGCTGCTTCTGAATGCGGGAGCGGCGCTGCTGCTTTCGGTCTGGATCGGCGCGCGGCTTTTGAAAGGCATTCGTCCTCTTATCGCCGGAGTGCACCGCCTGGCCAGGGAGGAGGCGGTTCATTTGGATTCGAAAGGCATATTCGGCGACTTGGCTCGGAGCATTAACGCCGCATCGTCTAAGCTGCAGCACAAGACGGCCGCATTAAAGTCCAGGGATGAAGCCCGTTCCAATTGGATTGCCGGAATATCCCACGATATCCGGACCCCGCTCTCCATGATTCTCGGCTATGCAAGCGAAATGGAGGATAACGCGGACGTACCGGCGGAATCCAGACATCAGGCCGGCATAATCCGGAGACAGGGGGAGAAGCTTCGCTCGCTTGTCAGCGATTTGAATCTGGTTTCGATGCTCGAATACGAAATGCAGCCGTTGCGGATGAAGCCTGTCCGGCTGTCGGTGCTGGCCAGGCAAGTTGCTGCGGATTGTTTGAACGACGGCTTGGATGAACGATATGAGCTTGTCCTGAACCTGGAAGACGAAGCGGTTCGGATCAAAGGGGACGAAAAGCTGCTGCTGCGGGCCATCGGCAATTTGGTCCAAAACAGCATACGTCATAACCCGGAAGGATGCAAAATCGTGATAGAAACCTCGCTGTTGAAGGGCCGTTCCCGATATTGTCTCGCCGTAAAAGATAACGGACGGGGAATACCGCATCACCGATTGGCCGAAATAACCGAGTTGCCTTACTCGTCTAAGAGAAAGCATCCTGTCCAGCAAGGCCACGGATTGGGACTTCCGATGGTATCTCGGATTGCGAAAGCGCATAACGGCCGGCTCTTGATGGAAAACGGCGGAGGCGCGGATCGCGGAGGTTTGCATGTTATAATGGAAATTCCTGTGTTAGAATGTAGGTAGTGGTGCCAGAGAGGGAGTGATCGCAGATGGATAGACATAATCGTAACGACTCAAATAACGTTGAAGATCGTTTAAATGCTATTGAAGATCAATTGAATAAGCAAAGAAAAAGATGGAAGCTAATCAAATCAGTCTTTTTTGTTGGTTTATCCATATTTCTATTATTATTTCTAATAGGAGTTTTCCAATACGTTGCGGGCTCATAATAAGATAATCGTTTTTGTTGTCGCAGCTATTATAACCATCGAGATGTTTATATTCTCAGGAATGGTTAAGGATAAACAGGGTCCGCAGCTTGAACGCTACGAAATTGATCTGCCTCTATTAGACATCTCGAATGCAGACAACGGACTGGACAAATGGATGATTCCGGCGATTATGCTGGGAGAAGGTCTCGAATCGGATTTTATTCGAGAGAACGTATATATCCATGATTTTAGTTTAGTTTCTGCTGATCCCGTCATCCAGCTGAGTTTTTCCATCTCTTATAGTGAGCACCAGTCTGTAATCGCAAGGAGTTACCAAATGAGAGAGTTCGGAACAGTTTTTACAGTCCATAAAGATGTCAAAAAAACTGTCGAGCCTCTAATTTCCGTCTCCGACTTCTTCGATCTATTTCGTATCGTTGAACATAAGCAAATGATGAAACATTTCAGATTAAACGATGAGCCTTCGCATAGCTTCATTAATTCGATCTCCAGATTGGGGGAAGCGGATTTAGATCCCGACACGACTGTCGTCTATCGCAATAATATCGTTCCATTAGAGAATATTGATCCAAGAGGGGAGTATGCCGTCTGTTTTGTAACCTTCGCAGCCCGCAGCGGCGGTTCCCAAATTCCATTTGTCGTTCAATTGTAGCTCTCCGGCATAATAAATGATTTAAAAAGGAAAATCCGTTGTTGATTTCAAATGGAAGCGATATTGTCAAGGTATGGAATTCGTATGATTGTATTGGCGAATTTAAAGATGAAAGAGGTGGTGCGATGACTCCTAACGAGGTTGTACAAATCGCAGATGAATATTTGCTTCCAATCGTATCCGATATGTACGGTTTGGATGGTTACGACATCAGGCCGATTGAGGGCCATCCCGGAGGAAGAAATGTCGTATTTTCCTGTGCGAAAGCGGGCGCGGAAGCCCTGATCGTTCGAATCGTTTATTTACCGGACAGGAGCCGGGAAGATCTGCTGGGTGAAGTTGAGTATATCCTGTATTTATTTGAGCATGGGGGCAATGTTTCGGATGTAATCCGCTCCAGAAAGGGGAACCTGCTGGAGGAGATTACTTATCGCAACGATACCTTCTTTATTTGCCTGTTTCAAAAGGCAAAAGGAAAAAAGCTTGCAGAAAATCATTATCGATACCGGGAAGGAGTTCCTATTGCCGAATATTATTATAATTGCGGCAAAGTACTGGGGAAACTGCATCAACTATCGAAAGCGTACTCTCCAGTCCATCGCCGCTGCAGCTTTTTTGATAAATTCAATGTCGAATATATCGAACAACTGATCCCCGATTCCTTTTCGGCGCTTAAGGCGAAGCTTATAGAACTTCTTCATACCTTAAAAGGATTGGACAAAAGCCCGAATACCTTCGGCATGATTCATTTTGATTATAACGACGGGAATTATGCGATAGATTTCGATACCGGACAAATCACCGTCTATGATTTCGATAATTCGTGTTTCGGCTGGTATATGTTTGACCTTGCAAGCCTCTGGACAAACGGAGTCGGCTGGATCCAATTCGAACCGGACGCCGGTAAACGGAAACAGTTTATGGATCATTATTTTGAAACCGTCCTGGCGGGATACAGCTCCGAAACCAAAGTGGAACCGTCCATGCTGGAAAAGCTGCCTTTTTTTATCCAAGTCAACCTCATGGAACGGATTGTGAACGAATTCGAGCGTATGCGGAACGGTGATGATCCGGAATGCGATGAGGAGTTGTCCTATTGCATCAAATGTCTGGAAGACGATATCCCGTATATGGGATTTTTTCATAAAATCTATTCGTGCGAAGAACCATTTGAGTATGCGGAACAAAACAGGGATCGTGGTCAATGAGAATAAGCTGAACAGTTATTCCGTGACTAGACGAGGGGATTGAAACCGTTCACTGCGTAAAGTTTGGTTATATCCAATGTTCACCTTGGCATTTGCATGCTCGTTGCGGTACATTTTTCTTATAACAAATTGGAAACGGAGTGAGGACAATGAAAAAGACAATGTTGGTTGCAAACGTTGCAAGTCGGAGTCCTCACGCTATTGAGGTGTAAGCCTTTACTGACAATAGCCCTGGGGACGCATGTGCATGAAGTCCCCGGGGCTTTTTGATGTCATTATCAATTGACAGGATGAAAGCCGCGGTCTCGATTGCCGCGGTTTTTTGCGTTTATTGAGCGGTTGCGTAATGGGAAACGAAAACATGAATTTGGAGGAAACAGAATTGGATTTGATGAAGTTAGGGTGGAACGACTTGTTGCAGCAGCATTATGAGGCGTATAGAGAGCGGGGGTATATGGCCGGACGTGTCGTGAAGGAGCATCGCCATTATTATTTGATCGCTTCCGAAAACGGAGAACGGCTCGGTGAAGTATCGGGCAAGCTGCGCTTCGATGCTTCCGGCCGGACCGATTTCCCTGCTGTAGGCGACTGGGTATTATGCAAAGAAGACGGAGAGCGGGCGATTATTCATGCCATCTTTCCAAGAAGAAGCAAGTTTTCCAGAAATGTGGCCGGTTCGGTAACGGATGAACAAATCGTCGCCGCCAATATCGATACGGCGTTTCTTGTCATGGCGTTGAACCAGGACTTCAACTTGCGGAGGCTGGAACGTTACTTGCTGCTGGCGTGGGACAGCGGAGCGAATCCGGTGATCGTGCTAAGCAAAGCAGACTTATGCGACAACGCAGAGGAGAAACTGTTGGAAGTGCAAGCGATCGCGCCAGGCGTACCGATTCATAGGATCAGCGCGATTGAAGCGAGCGGCTTGGAAGCGCTGCAGCCCTACTTGACGGAAGGAAAGACGGCGGCGTTGATCGGCTCCTCCGGCGTCGGCAAATCGACTTTAATTAATGCGTTAGCCGGTCAGGAGCTGCAACGGGTCAACGAGATCAGGCTTGAGGACGGTCGAGGCAAGCATACGACGACCCATCGAGAATTGATTGTATTGCCTCATGGCGGCATCATCATCGATACGCCCGGCATGCGCGAATTGCAGCTGAATGCGGCAGAAGACAGCTTAAACTCGGCATTCGAGGATGTCGAAGCCTTAAACGACCAATGCCGCTACAGAGATTGCAAGCATCGAAGCGAGCCCGGCTGTGCGGTCAATGCTGCCGTCGCAAGCGGCGAGCTAGATTCTAGGCGGTATCAGAATTATTTGAAGATGGAAAAGGAACTGGCCTACGCCGCGCGCCGAGAACAGGAGAAGAGCAAGCGCAACGAGAGATATAAGAAAAGCCGAAAGTGACCGTAGCCTCGCAGGTTTCGATTGACGAATTTAAGATTAGGGGTTTGATGTGGATGTCAAACTTTATATTTAGGTGGGCCGAAATTGCTGACATCGATGCGGCTGCGGATACGATGATGCAGGCTTTCGAAGGCGAAAGCGAAATGGGCGAATGGGTCAGGATGATGATGGATGGGCGATGCGGATGCTTATCAAGTCCGTCCGATGACCCGCGAAGATATTCCGTTTGGCGTTATGCTGCATACTCAAGCAAGTCAGCAAAGCTTGATTTATTTTCCCTACGATGAGAAATACTGGAATATGTTTGCATTTGATTATTTTGAAGAAAACCGAGATCAGTACAGAGTAATAGAAAAAGATGGTCGACCTGTCGGCATCTTTTCGCATAATACACACGCAAGTAATCAGATGTCCGTCTACATGTTCGATCTTATTCACGGGGTTTCATGGCTCGAGGCGACTCCACGGGTGACGGCTTATTTATTGCAATATGGCGATCGTCAGCTGCAGGAGAACGGTTGCAGAATTGAAGAAATAGCTTATTCGCTTCGGCAAGGGCATCCCGTATTTGAGATTATGCGTGATAGCTACAGTAAGGAAAGACAACAGGAACAAAATTACTATCGAATACCCGAAATAAAAGGATTTCTGTCTGCAATCAAACCAGTGCTGGAGCAACGACTTGGAGAGTCGTTTATTTGCGGGTATACCAATAAAGTTAAGCTTCAACTGTTCGGATGGAAAGAGCTGATTTTAATTCACTTTGATTCGGGTAAAATAATTGAGATCTCTTCCGTGGACAATGTGCATCATGGCTACTACGATATTCATATGCCTCTTGAGATATTTATGCATCTATTGTTCGGGCAAATGGATATAGATGACTGTATTCATCTCAATCGTGAAGTAGGCAGTTGGAATGATGGTCGGGGAGTCGATAACGAGCTGAGAATTTTGTTGAAGGTTCTGTTTCCCAAAAAATCCAGCTATATTAATCATTGCTTGTAACTTGCGAGTCTGGCACATAAGAATATCTACATTAGATAAGGAGATGTCACTCATGGATCTGTGCAGTGAAAAAGCTGCTGTCACAAAGCTTCAACCGCTTTTTGATGAGCCGATTGAGCGAATCATCTATCTAGATCCCGGTTATTCCGGACATGCAAGCGATGATTGGCTTGTGAAGACGGGTTCAAGCGAGCACGTTGTGCGCTCGTCCCGTTGGAATGAGCCGCCGAGCCGTGAGTTTTGGTGGGGATGCTTCGATTTGTTTGGTATCGACCCGCGACGAATGCTGCACTTCGAAGCCAATGCCGCCATGCTTGCTTCCGTTCAAGGCATTCGGGTGCCGCGAGTTCTGAAGCATGCCGCCATGGAGAACAGAGAATATCTCGTCGTCGAAAAAATGAGCGGCAGCGCGTTGTCGTCCTTTAAAGGGCAATCGGATGCGTTGCTGCACCAATTAGGCGTGTGGCTGGCTCAAGTTCATTCGAAGCGCTGCGATTATTTCGGAAACCTCGCACGAACTCAAGACCAGCCGGTAGAGCGCTTTCATGAACGTTTAGCGGATACAATACGCCAGCTCGTCGAACGCGATTATAAGAACGACGGAAGGATCATAGCCCAGCTTGATGCCGTACTTCGTGAGCTGGCCGATCTGCCGGCGCCCGATCATTTTTGTCCTGTCTTTATCGATCTTGATCCGTCCCAGTTTTTGATTGAAAATGGCTTATTGTCTGCTGTAGTGGACGTCGAGGCCTATGCGGTTGGCCCGCGGGAGTTAGATTTTATCGGTTTGGAGTATGTGCTGGATGAGCAATCTGCCGCTGTTTTTCTTGGCGGTTATTCGTCGATCATGCTACCTCCGGAACTTTCGCGCTGCAGGACCGTTTACCGCTATTTCTACCGCCTGTTAGGCGTACAAGGCTCTATTGATTTGGATCGATGGCTTGCACAGAAGGTTTTATTTCGATGAATTGGACGGATTATGGCGTGAGAAAAGAAGTTAGATGAGGAGACCTCTTCATGAAGATGAACAAGAAACTACCCTTATTTATTGTAACGGGTGCGAGCGGTGCAGGGAAAACGACTGTCATGCAAGAACTGAGGATTCTTATGCCGGATTTCGTTATATTCAGCACGGATAGTGATAATTTTGGATCAACCGCTGCAAAGTTGGAATACCAGGACAGATATAACTTATTGCTTCATTTTGCTAACTTTGCGATGACACCACCCGAAATCATCGTCTTCGCAACCGGGAGGATAAATCCATGTGGACGGATGACATGTTAAAACAACATGAACAGTTTGCCCAATGGCTTCTGGACAATGCTGAAACTGCATACAATCCGCCGATGCCTGCAATCGATACGACCAGTAATCCTCCCGCTGAAGCAGCAGAGCAAATAAAAAGATACATCATGTTGAAATGGAACGAGCGTGATTCAGCTTAAATAAGTATGGTAAACTGTTCGAATCACGACACTTAAGGGGGATTAATTAAACTATGGAAGATTCTGTTGTTCTACAAGCAGAACGAATTGCGGGCGATTTTCTTCAGGAACAAGTCAAAACATCACATCAGATCGTCGGTAAAGGCAACACGAATCAGGTTTGCGTAGTTGAATCGGAGAGCCATAAAGTTGTTGTCCGCATGAATGATAAAGATAAATTCCCGGAATTCGTCAAAGAAAAATGGTGTATTGAACAAGCAGCCGCAGTTGGCATTCCTGGACCCGAGGTATTGTCTGTTGGCATTGTTGACGAAATCGCGTTTATGATTCAAGCCTTTGTTGAGGGAGACAACGGGTTAGACAGTAAGGTTCCCAGGACCGCTGTTTGGAGGAAGCTGGGCGAATATGCCAAGCTTATTCATTCTATTCCAGTGAAAGGGTATGGCGAGTATCTGGTTGATCCGGTCCACGGTAAGTTTCAGTCACCTCCTCATGCCGGATCAGACGGTAGTTGGCATGGGTATGTGCAATATAATATCAATAGTTTGACTGAACATGATCGCTTAATCGAGCTTGGAGTAATTACTCAGGCGGAATCGCAGAGAGTAAGAGAACTGTTTGAAAATTTGAAGCGTGAACCGTTCCGCTTCGGTTTAGATCATGGGGATCTCTCTATAAAGAACGTTATTGTCAATCAAGAGAATCGAGTAATTTTGCTGGATTGGAATGCAGAGGTAAACGTGGTACCGCATGCTACTGTTGCTCAATTGATGCAAATCCAAATACTGGGGTTAGCGGAGGGCCCGAATGTAGCAGAGTTTGAAGCGTTTGCGGACGGGTACGGATTATCTGAAGAAGACCTTTTCGTCACGAGGCATTATCTGCTATTGAGGACTTTCGATAACCTTAGGTGGGCTATTGATCGAAATCCCAATCTGATCGAACACTATGCTGCGTTTGCGAAACAAGTCGTTGATATGATTATGGATTAGCACAAAAATAAACCGGATTCGAAAGCATATCCGATAGGGACCTACTATAAGCAAGGATACTGGAACAGGCCGGCCATAAAACAGGACTGCTTGTTGTACCGGGTTAACCACATACGGCAGGTGGAGGCGCTTGAGTCTTTCGCGGTTTCTCGGGAAAACGACATTTATATTTTATTCATTGGTGTAACAGCTATTGTACTCCTTGCTGTCGAAGGTTCGATAGTAGTGTTTAACTTGACGTCGAGGAAAGAAATGAGTAATATGTATAAGTAACTAAATAGTTATTTACAAAGGTGGTTGTATGAAAAGTCGAAAAAGAGAACCTCATCGAACGCAGGAAACGATTCTTGCCTGTGCTGCAAAAATATTTGCCGAACATGGTTATGCCGGTGCTAGAATCGATGACATCGCCGAACAAAGCGGCATGAACAAAAGGATGATTTACCATTACTTTGGTGATAAACGGGGCCTATATACAAAGGTGTTGGAAGAACAATTGCTCCATATGTCTGAGCATTTGCAAGTACCTGAGCTGGATTCCGAATACGAAATCATTAAAAGCGTCGTAGAAGCTTATTTTGACTATTGCAGATTGAATCCAAATTACATCTCCTTGATGATTTGGGAAATGGTATCGGAGTGGAAGACTCTTAACCGTATTTTCAACCAAGTTCAGAGCCGGTTTCTTCATTCTTTGATCGAAACGATCGAAGCTGGCGTACAAAAGGGTGTCTTTCATTCCAATACGCATCCGCGTATTTTTTTGACGCTTACGATTGTACAAGTGTTTTGCTTTTTCCCCGTCTTAAAGCATCCAGACTTACTGCAATTTGGGCAGGAACACGAACGGCAAGATTCCGATTTTTCTTTATACAAAGCGAAGGTTGTTGATCAAGTGATGAGGGCATTAAAACCATGAACGTACTGAAGCACATGAGGGAGTGATTCGATGTTGGATATCTTAGAATACTCCATGCGTATTTTTCCAGGGCTGTTGTTAATCTTGCTCACCTACGTTCTTCTCCCCGGAAATTCGAGTAGAGTAGACGTCGTAAAAATATTTTTACTCGTTTTCGGCTTTCTATTGATCCGAGATGTTATGACACCTCTGGGCTTCTGGCGCTTTGGGATAACGGGACCCACCTTGTGGCTCCGGTTTATCGAGGACGAAATGATCCTGATCGCATTGGGTTTTATGTCTTTGCTCGTCACTTTTATCGTGGTCCGCTTCAATCCCAGCATGAGCGGGTATCTTATATGGTTCGGATCAAATAAAATGCTGTCATTTTGCATAGGAGTATTGGGGGCTGCTGCCGTGATTGCCCCATTTTTTTTCCTATATTCTGTTGTACCCATCGAACAAAGAGGCGGTGTTCCGTCTCTATCCTTGCTTGTTTTATTGTTCTTTTCTTTATCCGGGAATTTTATGGAAGAGGTATTGTTCAGAGGGTATCTCCAAGGATATTTTACGGGAATAACGGGACCTTGGCGATCAGCTGCTTTATCAGGGCTTCTTTTCGCAGCGGGGCATATTTTCCTTGCCGCGACTGTAACTGACTTGGGATTTCCGATCTTAATTTTTACTTTGTACGAAGGCTTCGTGTGTGCGATGGTTCGCATGAAATATGGCGTTGTCGCTGCCACCCTGACCCATGGTGTGACGATTTTTGCTTTAGCTTCGGGGTTGTTTTAGAAAGATTTTTGTCGTTCACCCATGTTAAGAACTATCGTCGGCATAACATGACCGTAAATCGAAAAGAAATTGTCTGATCCGGCTAATCATCAGGCACTTTTACGAATTTCAGCCAATAAATACCTGCTGCCGCAAGGGAGAAATGTGGATATGAACATGTTCGACCATATGAACTTCTTTCATACGACGTCGGAGATGCTGGAGAGGAGTTTAAGCCAGTACTCATAGTGAGCATAGTTAGGGCTAATATCAAGTTGGAAGAAAAAGGAGTCACCATGCAAGCAAAAGTATGGGCTCTTTCATAAACCGAAACTGAATTTGTTAAAAGTGCTTTCGGATGAGATTCGTTTAATTACGAAGGAATAGTCCCGCAAAAGAAATGGCCGGATTTATGGTTAGATCTTTATGATGGCGAGAAAGTTGTTGGATTGTAAATGAAAAAACGTTTGACTTCGAATGAAGAGATCCGATTTTCCGTATGCGTCGAGAATAAGATAATAGTGACATCCAACGATTGCAGCATTAATACTGCTTCACAAAACTCGTATTTTATACATATGTCTATAACTAAGCGATATCCCTTATCCATCAATGGTTTTTATATTGTGTCATACATTATATAACTGTATTTCAGAAATCCAATTTATAAGTTCGCTCTATACCTGTTAACGTGATGAAGCTGCCGATTGTGTCGGCAGCTTCATCCTGGTTGCTTATTAAACTAACGTTCCCTCTACGAATTAATAGCATCTGTTACAACTGTCTTAATATTATCAGTTTCAAGTGAATCGACCACTGCCTTCCAGGCGGTTGATGACGCCAAGCATCTACAATCTCCATGTACTCCCATCACCGGGCTGCTGCTCTTGCGTTTACCAAGTCGTTTGTTCCAATCACTCTGATCCGCATATCGCTTGGCTGTCCTCCAGTGAACTCCCACCTGTCTAGCGATGTCGCTCACGGATAGTCCTTCTGCTTCTCGTAGAAATTTGATATACTCTTGTTGAGGCATTTTCAGCATTCCTTACAGTCTCCTTCGTCGAGTTGTCGCAAACCTAACGATAGGAGGATAATAGGGTGCTGGCAAGTGTCTCTTTATCTTTGCCTCTACTTGAGCATTCTTACGCTGCAATTCTCGGCACTTTTAGTATGCAATAAACAAAAAACCTCCATGAATAGTTATAACTACTGGACTACGTCCAGGCAGATCTGTAAACGCAATACTCCGAATTGAGATTCCGCTGCGATGGAGAAAACAAGCAGTACCGTCATGAATATGAATAAGGAGACGATTTTGGCATGAAGCCATTCGATTCGACGGACTGGACGAAGTAAGGACATTTTCAACGTGCCGGTTTTCACTTCGCCAGTGATCAGGTCGGCAACATAGATGGGTATAAATACGGTCATAAATTGAGCCATGCTGTTCAGGAGTGTCAGCGGGAGTGACTGTCCGTTAGGCATCAAAATCACCGACTTCCATTCCCCGCCCGCGTTATAGAAGTAAATGGTCAACCAGGCATGAACTGCTATAATAGCCATGAAAATATACAGCTTTTTTAATCGGAATGTTTTGTATAACTCGTTTATAATCAGCCGGTTCACGGGCCGCCATCTCCTTCCATTATGTCGAAAAAGAATTGCTCAAGCGTCCGAGGCCTGCGGCTAATGGTTCGAATGTGAACGCCGCTCTTCATAAGCAGTTGATTGAGCTTATGTGAGTAATCGCCGTTCGTTTGGACGGTGAATCGGTCTTGGAAACGCGAAACGGAAATGACCTCGGATGCTGATCTAAGAAGCTGCTCCGCCTTGTCCGGTTCCGAAGTGACGATCTCTACGGTCTCCTTTCCCGAAGCAAGCAGCTGACTGACCTTACCCTCCGCAATCAGCTTCCCTTGCCGTATCACGCCTGCCGTGGTGCAGATTTGTTCGACTTCATGAAGCAGATGACTTGAAATCAGAAAAGAGATGCCTTGCTCCTCCGCGAGCTGCGAGATCAACTGCTTGATCTCCTTCATTCCTTGCGGATCCAGTCCGTTCGTAGGTTCGTCCAGAATGATCAGCTTCGGCCGGTTCAGAAGCGCGCTCGCAATGCCAAGCCGCTGCTTCATGCCAAGCGAGTAGGTACCGGCCTTGTCTTTTGCCCGATCGGACAGTCCTGCGATTTCAAGCACTTCATCGATTCGCTTCCGGGTTACCCCCGGCAAAAGATTCGCCGTCAACTTGAGATTATCATAGGCGGAAAGGTACGTGTAAAAAGCCGGATTCTCGACAATGGCGCCTACAAGAGAGATAGCAGCTTTAAACTGCGATTTCAGATGAAACCCGCCAATTCTAACCTCGCCGGCATCAGGATGGACGAGGCCTGTTATCATGCGGATCGTCGTTGTTTTTCCAGAACCGTTCGTGCCGAGGAACCCGTATATTTCCCCTTCCACTATTCGAAGATTCAGACGATCCACGACGGTCCTGGATCCGAAGGTTTTTGTCAATCCCCGTACTTCCAGCAGTATCTTGTTTCCCATAAGTTTTCCCCCCGATTATCTTCTGAATCGCCATGTCTTTCATCATAACCGCTGAAAATAAAATGCTGCCGTTACAAGAATAAAAGATTAATATTGAAATGATTAAAATTTGATAAAGAGCGTGGATTTTCCGTCAATATTTATACACGATTTGAAGAAATTAATTATATAAGCTCGCTCATTTTTTATCTGGAACGAATGCAGCGTTATCATTGTACATACACAAAAGGGATGTCTCAACCGTCATTGAATAATGACCTTGAGGCATCCCTCTATTTCTTGACTAAATAATTTACCAGGGGGTTAAACTGCGGTACATCCGGGCCAACGAATGGCAAATTCGTTTCTGGATCGCCGCCGAACGGAAATATCCGCCATGAGAGCCGAGCGGAGTCCAGCTCATCAGGCCGGGATTTCGAACCTCGACATCTTCTGCGACGGCTTTATTATAGGAATCGCTTAACGACTTAAGCGGAAAGGCGATGACGTCGTCCTTATCGTAAAAGTTCACCCATTCGCCAACGCGCTTGCTGCTAAATCTCGGAGCAGGCACGGTGACGGGCTTGCCGAAATGGTCATACCTGAGCGTCCATAACGCCAGCGGGCTGCCCATCGTAAACAGATGCGACAGCGTCTCCCCTCTTTCGAGCGGAGAGTTGCCGCGTGCGATGATGGACTGAATGCGGGGAGGCAGCTTCCGATTTTGCAGATCGTAAATATAATTGCTGGCGACTACCGTTCCGAGACTATGGCCGATCAGACAGAGCGGAGCGTTCGCGCCGGCGCGTCTGGCCAGACACTGAAGCTTGCGCGCTACGCGCTCGTGGATGGCGGTATATATAAATTCTTCCGGTCGCGGATCATCCTCTCGGGGGATCGGCTGGTAGGCGATCGCGTCTCCGGCGAAACTGATCATAAAGCCGCGTGCGTCGATCCAATGATTCCAGCGGAGCCTGTACGGCGCCAGCTTGCAGAGCAGCTTCTCTTCGATCCGCTCGGTAATGTCGCCCCAATAGATGCCTTCCGTCACCAGCTCGATCTCGGGGCAGATCATGGACATTCGCCTCGTCAGCGCAGCAGCCAGCTCCTTGTGGAAATCCGGCTTCGGTCTGCCTATTCCGTGAATAATGCCGACAGCGATCTTCATTCCGCTTTCCCCCTCGGCAACTTACGTAGCGATTACCCTACACTATATGCCGGGAATAGGCGAATACTGCTATGGAACCAGTTGAAATGCCGGGCAATAAACGATAACCGTCCGAGGTCCGAGGCGGATGCGGCCAAATAAACCGGAGGCTGGTCAAAGCGTACTACACGCTTTAACCAGCCTCCGGATACTCGCTGTAAGCAGGAATCAAATCGGTTTACGAACGGTTTGTCGCAGCCGAAAGCTCCGCGCTGCCGGCCGTTTCGCCGAATGGCGGAACGCCGCGTTCCGATGGGAAAGCCCCGATTGCAGAAGTGTCGATGGGGAAGCCAGGGTTCCCGCTGCTGCCCGTCTCCTCCGGGTTATAGCGTTGTACAGAATCGGTGCCCGACACGCTCAGAATCCAAGCGGCGTACCAGCGGCCGAGACCTTTAAGCAGCATGGGCTGCAGCAGCGTCAATACCAAGCCGACCCCGCCGGCAATCCAGGAACGGTGGGCAGCGGTCAAGTTCCAGTCAAACAGCCGGTTCAGTTCCCAATCGTGCGAAAATAAGTTGAAGTCGAACAGCCGCATGCTTACCTCGTATGCGACCGGCGATAGCAGCACCGCAAAAGCCGTTACGGGCAGCACGATGGCGAAGGTGAACGCCGCGATGCCGATCGGAAGCTGCAAAATTCCGAACAGGATGCCGAAATACGATTTGCCATCCTTGTATACGGACAGCAGCCATTCGCGCCACCCTTGCTTTTCTCCGGCTTCCGGCTCTGTAACGGCGGGAGCGGCGGGATGCTGCTTGCCCAGAAGCCAATCCGCCGCGTACCTTCCTTCCCGAACCATAATCGTCCGGCTCAGGCTAAGCGTCGCAGCCAGCAGCGGCACGCCGATCAAAAATACCGACAGCGGCAGGCTTAACGACAATCCGGCTACGACAATGACAAATGCCGCAATTCCCTTGGGGAGCGACAGGACGAGCATTTTCCACGCTTGCAGCGCGCTTTGCTTTCTCATGATTACAACCACGCTTTCTCTATTGTTGTTATCATTGTAGCCTTCCGCTCCAAGTTTCGACCTCCTCCTGACGAATGGAATCGGAGCCGGACCTTAGTCTAGTTCAGGGGCTTTTTCTATCAAAAAAATCCTCCAAGCGCGGTTTCGCTTGAAGGAATCTTCTTGAGGGGACGAATCTCGATTAATATCCGAAAAATGCATCCTTTTTAATATTTCGTTTGGAAATCTGTTTATTTTGCAGCTCTTTCGAAAGCGAGTCCACCATCGCCTTCGGTCCCGCAATCAAATATTTGGCGCTGTCCTTGTATTGAGCGGCCAGCTGACCGATCTCCCGTTGCAGGTCATCCCTTGAATCCAAATAAGATACATGCACCGAACGTTCGTTGGCAAACGCATCGAGCTCGTCTTTAAACAGATACGACTTCTGACTGTCCATATAAAGCAGATGGATGGAATTCCCCTTCAGCTTCCCTTCCGCTTCCAACTGCTTTAAGATCGACCGGAATGGCGTAATGCCCATGCCTCCTGCGATCAGCACCGCGGGACTGTGATCTTGAAGGGAAAACCCACCGACGGGACCGCTCATCTTTACTTTCATGCCCGGTGTTAATTCCAGCATCGCTTGCTTGAATTCGCTCGGTTCTTTGCCGACGCCCATCGTAAGCCGAATGACATTTTCCGAAGGAGCAGAAGCTACAGTGAACGGTTTAAGAGGATTTTTAATCTTCTTGTGAACGATGGTGAATAGTCCGTGTTGACCGGCGATCCAGTTGACATCCTTTTCTTGTTCAAACAAAAAGCTGTAAGCATAATCCGATTCCTTAAAGCTTTCAATGAAGGTGACATCCCTTTTTTGAAACACTTTCAACATATCTTGAAAAAAACCCATTTTTCCGCCCTCCCTATTCATTCATCAAATATTTCCCCGTAATCGACTGCTCCGCATGGATAATTTGCGAAGGCTGGCCTTCGAACACCACCTGGCCGCCCCTGCTGCCTCCGTCCGGTCCCATATCGATAATCCAATCCGCTTGGCTGATCACTTCAAGGTTATGCTCGATGACGATGACCGTATTGCCGGCGTCTACGAGACGGTTCATGATGCCCATCAGGTGGCCGATATCCGACATATGCAAGCCCGTCGTCGGTTCGTCCATGACGTAGATGCTGCCATTCTTATGCAGCTCGCTTGCCAGCTTGATGCGCTGGCACTCCCCGCCCGACAGCGTGCTGAGCGGCTGGCCGAGCGTAATATAGTTCAGCCCTACGTCGCTCATCGCCTGGAGCTTTCGCACAACTTCTTTCAACTCGAAAAATTCCAATGCCTGCTCCACCGTCATCGCAAGCACATCGGCGATGGATTTGCCGTTCAGCTTGTACTCCAGCACCTCTTCCTTGAACCGTTTGCCTCCGCATACGTCGCATGGAAGCTTGACGCTGTCAAGGAAGGAAAGGTCCATATACACTACGCCCAGCCCTTGGCAGTTCTCGCAAGCCCCTTTGGAGTTGAAGCTGAACAAGCCCTGGTTCACCTTGTTCGCGGAAGCGAACGCCTTGCGCACATCGTCCATAATGCCCGTATAGGTCGCGGGATTCGAGCGTGTCGACACGCTTACCGCCGATTGGTCGATCACGATCGCATCCGGATGCTGACTGAGAAACACCTCGTTAATGAGCGTGCTTTTGCCCGAGCCGGCGACGCCCGTGACGACGGTCAGCACACCGGTCGGAATATCGACGCTTACGTTCCGCAAGTTGTGCAGCGTGGCGTTCCGGATGGGCAGCGTGCCGGACGGCTGCCTGCAATCCTGCTTCAGCTGCAGCGGCCGCTTCATATGGTCTCCGGTGAGCGTGCCGGACGTCAGCAGCCCCCGGTAGCTGCCTTCATAGACGATCGTGCCGCCGCGGCTGCCCGCATGAGGCCCGACGTCGACGATATGATCCGCTACTTTGATGACATCGGGATCATGCTCGACGACAATGACGGTATTGCCCTTGTCGCGAAGCTTCTGCAGCAATTCGTTCAACCGGTGAACGTCCCGGGGATGCAAGCCTACGCTGGGCTCGTCAAAAATGTATGTCACATCGACCAGACTGCCGCTCAAATGCTTCACCATCTTGACGCGCTGCGACTCGCCGCCGGACAACGTATCCGTCTCGCGATCCAGCGTCAAATAATCAAGCCCGATATCGACCAGATGCTGCAGACGCTCCGACAGCGACTTGACGATCGGCGCGGCGACCGGGTCGTCGATTTCCCGAATGACGCGAATGAGTTGTCCGACCTCCATGGCGGACATCTCCGCAATGTTCAGTCCGTTGATCTTGCTGCCGAGCGCGGTTGGACTGAGTCTCGCGCCTCGGCAGGCGGAGCATGGACCTTCGGTAATGAACGGCGCGACCGTTTTTTGCGTTCGCTCGGACTTTGCCTTAATATCCTGCTTGATGTATTTGTTGCTAAACTTCTCGATGACGCCTTCCACCGTTATGTTCATGGCCTTGCCGGCAAAATCCATCTTCACTTTCCTGGCTTTGGCGTACAGCAGCTGCTCCAGTTCAACCGGCGAATAATCGCTCAGCTGTTTGTCCATATCGAAGTCTCCCGACTGCACGATCATATTCCATTCCCAGCCGTTTACCGCGTAGTCCGGAAGCATAATCGCCCCTTCATTCAGCGACTTGGACATGTCTACCGCTTTGCTCATATCGACGCCCAGCCGGCGGCCGATCCCGTTGCACTCGGGACACATGCCTTGCGGATCGTTAAAGGAAAACATGTGCGCCTCCCCCACATAGGGCTTCCCCGCACGGGAGAAGAGCAGTCGGAGAAGAGGAGCAATATCGGTAATGGTGCCCATCGTGGAATGGGAACCTCCGCCCAGCCGTTTCTGGTCCACAATTACCGCCATACTCAAGTTTTCGATCGCATCCGTATCCGGCTGCGGCACTCGGGGCAGGAACGTGCGTACGAACATGCTGAAATTTTCGTTCAGCAATCGCGTCGATTCCGCGGCGATCGTATCGAAGACGATCGACGACTTACCGGAGCCGGATACTCCGGTAAAGATCGTAATCTTTCGCTTCGGTATGCGCAAGGATACGTTGCGAAGATTGTTTTCCCTCGCACCCGAAAGTACGATATATTCCTGACTTGCTCCGCTCATTCTTCTTCCTCCTCCAAAAGTTGGCCTAAACGCCGCAAGTTGATACTCCAAAACTTGGTGTAGAACGCCACCCAATCCTGCACTTCCTGAAGCGGGGAAGCGTTCAGCCGATACCGCGTTTCCCTGCCGACTTTACGGTCAAGAACCAATCCGGCTTCTTTCAATATCGTCAAATGTTTGGATACGGCCGTGCGGCCCATGTCAAACTGTGCCGTCAGCTCGTGCAGCGGCTTTTCCTCCGCTTCTGCCAACAATCGAATTAGCTGGCGTCTGGTTGGGTCTGCAATAGCGTCAAACACATCCCGGGACTGATAGTTGTCGCTCACAGCGCCCTCTCCCCCTTATAAACTTCGAGATAAGACACCATTTAGTGACACTTTGATTATAGGTCACCGTTTGGTGTCATGTCAACAGCGACATAATTGGATTTAAGATGAGAAAAGTAGTGATAAAAACATGACTATTATCACAAGAAATGCCAGCAGCCTTGGAATTACTTGAAGCGGCGATGACCGCCATTCGCCGGTATCTGTACGGTACTTGGCTTTCATGAATGAGGTTCGATAAAATTGGCCTGGCTTCAGCCGGTTATAAACGATTTCTATTTTGTCCCGTTTACGGACAGCAAAGTCGTTTACGACGATTTTCTCGTAGCGCTTCTTTTCCAAGGTGAATTGCATGTAGCTGCTGCGGCTCATACGAACTATATTCGCTGTAAGAAACTCTGCGTTCTTGATGGCGTTCAGTCTCGTTCTCGCGAAGTGGACCGTCGATGCAAATGACAACAAGGATACGCCCGCACAGCCTAACAAAAACCCGCTTGTGACGATCAAATTGGTTGTGCCGGCAATTTGCGATATTTGCGGATATTCCGGGTCCAGCTCAATGGTGACCGGTTGATGCAGCGAATACGATTGGCCGCCGTACTCCATTGAACGTCCCGTGAAGTCCTCGCCGTTGTGTCGGTATGTAAATTCGTATTCCCAGCCAATATGACGATGAGCGCCGGTTGACCTCTTCTCTTGCTCAATCGCGGTTACGACGCCTTGCGCCGACGCAATCATGTTATCTTGGCGCTGCTCCATCAAAAGCATGTCTTTCCAGCCAAGAACATAAATAAGCGTCAAAGCGAACCATAGCAATAGCCAAAATGAGAGAGTTACTCCGATACAGGCTGTCCAATGAATGCGTTTCGTTGTCATGAGGCCTCCCTATCACCGGGACGTATCGTACATAGAGAAGGCTGCCGGAAGGGATCCTCCGGCAGCCTTGCATGTCATTTATACAATTATCTTATAACAGATTTCAAATCGAGTAAAGAGAATATCAACCGCCATGCAGACGGAGCCGGTCTCCGGCGGGCTGCTGTGCGTCCAGCTTGCGAATGGCCAGCTTCGCCCCGATCGACCGAAAGCTGCCGATCACATCCTCGTACCCTCGCTCGATATGTTCGACGCCGGTAATATACGTATGGCCTTCGGCCGCCAGACCTGCCAGCAGCAGGCATATGCCGGCGCGCACATCCGTAGCGTGCACCCAGCCGCCTTGCAAAGGCTGGCCGCCGCGAATCAAAGCGCTCTCCTTCCGCATTTCGATTCTGGCGCCGAGCCGCAGCAGCTGCGGCACATGTGCAAATCGCATCGGATATACGCGCTCGGTTACGATGCTTCTGCCTTTGGCCAGCAGCAGGAGCGCCGTTATCGGCTGCTGCAGGTCGGTGGCAAACCCCGGGTACATGCCTGTCCGAATACGGGCGGCTCTCAATGAACCCGTACCGTATGCGGTGATGCGGCTTTCGCCGCATTCCACTTGCATTCCCATCTCTTCCAGCTTGGCGAGGCAAGCGCCCAGATGCTCGGGAATTACGTCCTTGACCGTGACCTGGCCGCCGTGCAGCCCGGCCGCCATCAGGAACGAGCCGGCAATTAACCGGTCCGGTATGACCGTGTGCGTCCCTCCGTTTAAGTAAGGGACGCCTTCGATACGGATCCGGGACGTCCCCGCTCCGTAAATTCGCGCCCCGAGCCGGTTCAGGAAGGCAGCCGTATCGACCACCTCCGGATCGACCGCAGCATTAAGCAGCTGCGTTCTCCCTCTTGCCCGGACGGCCGCCAGCATTGCGTTGATCGTTGCGCCGCAAGTGACGGTATCGAAGTAAATATCGGCGCCCGTCAGCTCCGCGGCTTCGACTGTATAATAATCCTGGTGGAACTGCACACGGGCGCCGAGCGCCCGGAACGCCTTTATGTGCTGATCGATCGGACGCGAAACGAAATCGTCGCCTCCCGGAAAGCCGATCTCGACTTTGCCGAACTTGGCCAGCAGCGCGCCTGCAAAATAATAGGACGCACGGTAGCTTGACGCTTTGCCCGGGTCGATCGAAGCGCTGTGAATCGAGCGCGGATCGATGACGACTTGTCCGCCGTCCCGACGCAGCTCCATGCCGATATCTCGGCCGATCCCTTCAATGATGCGAACGTCGTCAATTCGCGGAATGCCCTCCAGCCTTACGACATCGTCGGCCAAACAAGCGGCGGCCAGAAGCGCAAGCGAACTGTTCTTGGCGCCCGGAACGGTTATTTCTCCGTTCAACGGGCCGGAATATTCAGCTTGTATATAGTTCATAAGGCGATTCCCCCGTTCGTTATGACGATTTCACCGATTCGAGCACGTACCCGCTGCCGCGCACCGCGCTGATCAGAAAGGTGTCTTTGCCGTACTTTTTGCGTATCCGGTAAATCAGCGCATTTAATTCGTCAAGCGACACATCCGGGACGGCCCCCTCGGCCGACAACCGTTCAGGCCATACGCTGCGTTTGATATCCTCCATCGGCACGAGCCGGTTCGCATTGTCATGAAGCACGCGAAGGAGCAAATATTCTTTTTCCGACATCGCCATTCGCTTGCCTTCCACGACGCATTCCCGTTTCTCCCAATGAATCTCGAACGGCAGCTCCGGTAGTTCCAACTGTCTCGTATTGCTGAGCGGTTCGATTTCAAGCGTTTGATCGGCAAACAGATAAGAAAAGTGAAGCACGGTCATCCCTTTAGCCAGCTTGATAATATCAAAATTGTTCAGAGGATACGGATAGTGCGGCGTCACGCGTTCTCCGTTAATTTCCGTGCCATGGCGGCTCCCCAAATCGTACAGCACCGCCTTGTCCCGCTCCTTGCGGATGACGAAATGCTTCCGGGAAATAAAGGCGTTCGTAAAGGCCACATCCGGAAAAAAGATTTGGGAAGCTCGTCCAACCACCGTTTCCTCTGCGTTCAGATTGATGCAAGCGCCCGATCGGTAGGGCTCCCCGCGAACGATATATAAATTAGCATAATTGTCCAGTTTCGTCTCCTCCATTAGCGAAGCAACTGCCATCGATTATAGGAAATGACCCCACTATTTATCCTAACGCATACCGAAGGCAAAGAAAACCTCTTTGCACTGACGGCACGATCACAAATCAGTGATAAAGCGTTCGGCGGCTTCACGAAAAAAATGGACATGCCGTTACTCCAAACGGATGTCCAACATGAATGATTGTTCATTTAAATATAGTTTACATAATAAAAATTTTGTTGACTATTCGATGGCCGTTCGAATGTCATAATCGAGAAGGTTGAGTTCAGGCTCAAGGCCCAGCGCCAGCAAGGCCAGCTGCTTGCCCATATAGGGCCCGGCCGTTAACCCCGAAGCTCCGAGTCCGTTCGCCGCAAGCAACCCTTCCCAGCCGGGAACTTCGCCGATGACGGGAAGAAACCCGGGCGTAAAGGGGCGAAAGCCGACTCTTGCCTCTTGAAACGTACAGTCGGCTAACCCTGGAGCTACCGCCAATCCTTTGTCTAATATTTCATGCAAGCCTCCGGCCGTTATTCTCGTATCATAGCCTTCCGTCAAGTCTTCATGCGTCGCCCCCATCACGATTTTGCCCTCATCGAACGCCAGCAAATATTGATCCGACGGCGGCATGACGACGGGCCAGGCGCCGGTAGGCTGCTCCGGATTCGTCTGGACGTGGATAATTTGCGCTTTTTGGTAACGGACCGCAAAGCGAATACCCAGCGGCTGCAATAGCTGAGCCGCCCAGGCGCCGGCGCATACGATAACTTTGTCCGCCGCATAATGTTGACCGCCGACCGTTACTCCCGTTACATGGTTCCGGTCAAAGGCAAGAGACGCGTTACCGTTCATATGCTTCGCCCCGCGCCTGCATGCGGAGCGTATCAGTGCATCCCGCATCGCTCGTCCGTCCACTCGGGCGGCTCCGCTAATATGGACGGCATGATAGCCATCCCCGAGCGCAGGAAAAAGCGTCCGGGTTTCGTGGCTGTCGAGAATCCGGATCTTCCCGATTTCCGGAGCGTCCGTTTTGCGCATTCGGGCTCTTTCTTCCATTTGGGCAGTCTTTTCCGGATCCCGATGAAGGCACAAGGCGCCTACTTGGGCATAACCGGTTTCCGTTTCTCCGTCTTGAACGAGCTCTTGAACCAGTTCGGGGTAAAAGCGTGCGCCGGCCGCGGCCAACCGGTACCAGGCCTGATTGCGCCGCTGCGTCAGCCATGGACAGATGATGCCGGCCGCGGCATCCGTCGCTTGTCCCCGGTCCTGACGGTCGACGAGCAATACTTCCGCTCCCATGCGGGTCAGCTGATAAGCCGTGGATGCCCCCAATATTCCGGCTCCGATGACGATACATTTCATTGAAGATTTCTTCCTTTCTATGATCTCAGCAAGGATGGCTGCAAACTTCATGGATTCCGCCGTTTTATTGTTATTTTCTCCTATAAAAAAAGCTTCATGAAGGTTATTCTGCATGAAGCGCATGCGCATTTGTTGCTTTTTGCAATAGGTTATTTAAGCCTCTTCCTTACGCTGTAGTGTCTCATGGCCCGAGGAACGCCCTTGATTTCCAGGACGCCGTTGTAAATCAATTGTCTTAGACGGTATTCAAAATAACTGTCGCCGACGAGCTGATTGCAGTACCCGATCGCTTCGCCGATTACCCTGGCAGCGGGAATGAACTCGCCGTTGGGCCTACAGGCTTGCAGCTTCTCTACGGTTTCCAGCAAGTAGGGATCGAACTTGTGCTCCTCGACATTCACAATCCGATGCCCGTCCCAAATACGCAGCACCCCGCGCTGCTCGGCGAGCGCTATCCAGTCCCGCTCCAGAATATGCCTGGCCTCGGACGATAAAGGACAATGCTCCTTCAGATCATTAATTACCACTTGAAGCTTGTCCGACGGGATTTCCCCTGTATGCAAATAATGGATTTGCCGCTCAGCCGTATTATACATTCTTTCGCATGTTTTTCCCGCATCGCAGGCAAACAGCTTGTTCGGCTTGTTGCGCAGCAAATAAACGGCAAATCTCAGCCCTGCTTGTTCATGCGCATTGTTTCCGCACCATAGGACGATGGAAGCCTCGTTCGGAATGAGGGCTACTTGCTCGAGTAATTGTCGATGTTCCGAAACGAAATCCGTCTCTTCGTCTTCATCGTTAATATGATCTCTAAACCACTCGCCTCTATGAAGCTGACCGGCTTCCTCTTGCAGCTGCCACAACGGACCTATTGCATAACGGTCGCGCAAACGAATGACTTTATTCGTTTCCTCATAACCAAGCTGCTTAAGCGCAAATTTCAAGCTTCCGGCCGCGGAGTCGCCACAAACGACATGAACCATTGTTGTCGCGGCATTCGGTTCCCAGATCGATCGCCGGTCCTTCGGAACGAGAAGCTTCTCATACATCCGCTCCAAGCTCGGATATAGATCGGTTGAGGCGGCAGGGTTCTTGTCTACGAAATCCAGCTGAAGCTTGATGGCCGCAAGGAACTGCTTAGCCTCTTGCGGGGATAATTGTTGAATCGCTTTCCTGATCTCCAAACTGCGGGACATAAGGTTTCACCTCCCGGTCTTGTTAACTTTGCCCGTACGACCGGCTGAACGCACGATCTCCTTGTCTGCCCAATACGGCGCAAACGGAGCAGATCAGCAGGACGATGCCCGTCAAAACAAACCCGCCGCGAATGTCGAACGGCAGCCAGCCCAGCACGGAAGAGCCGGCAACAACACCCAGTGAGAAGAAGGCGTAGAAATATCCGTAAGCTTTGCCGCGCCATTCTGCGGGAACGGAATGAATGAGCATCGTATTGATCGAAGGGAACAGCAAGGCGAATCCTATCCCGTACAAAGCCAACACCAGGTACAGCGTCAGCGTCGACGAGGACAGGCTGAGCAGCAATTGACTTGTTCCCATTAAGCCGATTCCGGCAGCCATCGTTGGCGCGGGCGCGATCCGGTCAAAGATCCGATTCGTAGGCAGAGCAAAAATAAGAACGGCTATAATCCCGAAAGTGCTCATCAAGGTGCCGCTTAATCGGGAGTCGTAGCCGAGCGCTTGTACGTGCAGCGGCAGCAAATAGGCGATCGCGCCTTGCGAGAACATTAAGAAGAAAGCTCCGCCGTAAGACAGAATGACGCCGCGATTGAACATAGAACCGGTCGGACGCAGCTGAACCGTCTCTTTCTTGGCGGCCGCGATTCGGTAGCGTCGCAGAAAAACGGCAGTCAAGGCCGCCAGCAGCAAACCGATCAGCGCGACGCACTGAAAGACGAACGGCACCGACGTTTTGCTTGCCGTAATGCCGCTGAAAGCGGGGCCGACGATGGCCGCGAGTCCGACGAAAGTGCCGGTAAAGGCGACTTTTTTTCCCTGCTCGCCGTTTAGCGCCGAGTTGGCCGAGAAGGTAAACGCCGCCGGAACGATTAATCCCGCCACAAATCCGTGAACGATCCGGACGGCAATAAGGAATAACGGCCGATCGGCGAACTGGTACAGCAGCAGCGCAGCGCTGGATAACAGCAATCCGGTCAATAGCAGCTTGAAAGGTCCCGCCTTGTCGGTCAAAACGCCGGAGACGATATTGCCGACGGTATTGGCCAGCGAATACAAGCCGATAACAAAGCCGACAATAAACGAGCTCGCTCCCACGGAAGCCGCGAACGTACTCATGACCGGCAGCTGCGAAAATAAATCGAAAAACGAAAAAAATACGATGCTGTACACCAGCATGGCGATGTTCAACGGTTTAACGCCGTATTGGGACTGCGCCTTCTTCAGCTTCCGGTCCAATAGGAAATTGCCGAACGGCACAAACGCCGCGAGCAAAGAAGCCGCGGACCAAAGCACATTCCATTGGATACGGACGGCTGCGTACACGATGGCCAGCGCATAAGCGATAAATATGCCGCCGTGAATGCTTCCCGCAATCGTAACCGCCTCGTCAATCCCCCATCTATATTTCATCGGCATGGCAATGCCGAGCAGCGCCAACAGCGATAGGCCGTCGAGCAAACCTGTAATGCGCAATAAATAAATCGGATGCAGCCGCACGTGTCCAAGCTCCCTCTGTAATCGATTGTCATTTCATTCTATCATTTTTTCGGCGAAGGAAGTGAGACAAATCGATGAACAACCGGAGCCGAATCCGTCTCCAGACCGATCATACCCTTATCCTTGAGACGGTGTAACGAGACGCAGGTCATCCGTTATGATGAAAGTAATCTTGCCAATCTTTATCGCCCGGAGGACTTATCATATGGAAGAATGGTATAAGCTCGACCATGCCGGAAAGCTGTTTCCCGCCGTGGCCAACAAGGAAAACTCGTCCGCCTACCGCTTGTCGATGATGTTGACGAAGCCCGTAAATCCGGAGGCGCTTCAGCAAGCGCTGGACAAAGTGATCAGCAGATTTCCACTGCTCAACGTCGAACTGAGGAACGGCTTGTTCTGGAAATTTCTCAGAGAAAGAGACGAGCGTTTATTGGTTCAGCCGGAAACGGTCTACCCGTGCGCGCCCGTCCATTTGGCGGACCGGCACAGCAGCTTGGTCAGAGTCCTTTATTACGGCAACAAAATAAGCGTGGAAATTTTCCACGCCTTGACGGACGGAGGCGGTGCGCTTGAATTTCTCAAAACGCTCGTTTTCCAATATTTGAGGCAGCTTGGCGAGAAGGTGGACGACAAGGAAGGACGTATCCTCCCTCCCGCTTCGTTCGCCACATATGCGGAAGCGCAAGACAGCTTCAAGACGCATTTCAAGCCGGCTTCCGCGAAACGGAAAGCTCCCGAAGCTTTGCAAATTCAGGGTACCCGCTTCGTCCCGCATGGACACCACGTCATACACGGATTTGTGTCGGCGTCCCGGTTGAATGCGGCAGCCAAAGGAGTCGGCGTGACCATAACCGCTTATTTGACCGCGATTCTGATCATGGCGGTTCATCGCTCCACGCTCTCCCTCAATACCGAAAACCGACCCATCGTCATCGCCATGCCGGTCAATTTGCGAAAGCAATTTCCGTCCAGCAGCCTTCGCAATTTCTTTGCCGTTATCCCGATCGGCGTCGCGATGAACGACCATTTGACATTCGAGCAAATTGCCGAAACGGTGCAGCGGCAGCTGACGGAAAAAACCGCAAAGCCGTATTTGTCCGAAGTGATTGCCGGCAGCTTAAAATACGAAAACCGTTTATTTTCCCGATTGGCGCCGCTAAAGCTGAAGGATTTGGCCATCCGTTACGGCTTCGACCATTACGGCGAAGAAGCCAAGACGCTGACCCTGACCAATCTCGGCAAGGTCGACGTACCGTCCGCCATGGCTTCCCATATCGAAGCGATGGAAACGACGATGTATCCGACGGCCAAAAGTCCGATCAACTGCGCGGTAAGCTCCATTAACGACCGGCTCACCGTCACTTTTGCGCGAAACATTGTCGAAAGCGACGTCATCATGCATTTCTTCCGGCAGCTGGTCCGGCTTAGCGGGCTGGACGTCGCCGTGGCAGGCAACGATTGGGGGATGGGCGCATGAAATGCGTGAGCTGCGAAGTGCGCGTCGATGCCGTCCATACCGTTTGTCCGCTGTGCAGACGGTCTCTGGACCGCCATGGCAGCCGGCCGGTCAACCGCTGGTACCCCGCTTACGCCGCAGCGGCGGAAGAGCCTTCGGCCGGCGGCTTGACGTCCAGATGGCTGGCCTTTGCGGCCATGGCTGTCATCTGCGTCGCTCTGTTCATCAATGTGCTGAGCGGTCATGACGTATGGTGGAGTCTGTACGTGGTGCCTTGCGTACTCTTTGCATGGCTGTTCATCAAGCATACCGTCATGTCCGCAGCGCATCCCGGCGCCAAAATTATCGTGCAGCTTCTTGCATTGTCCGGGCTGCTGCTCTGGATCGATTCGCTGTCCGGAACCGATTGGTGGTCGGCGAATTATGTAATCCCGTTTATGGAGATGGCCGCAACGGCGCTGATCAGCGTCATTTGCGCGACGAAACCGCTGCGCCTGCGGGAGTTTGCCGGATATCTGCTCACGATGATCGTGCTTGGATTTATGCCGCTCCTGCTTCATGCGGCGGGCATGTCCCAAGTGCTGTGGCCTTCGGCCGCAGCCGCGCTGTACGCCGCGCTGACGTTCGGCGGCATGTGGCTGCTGGCGGACAAAGGGTTTCGCAAGGAAGTGAAACGCCGGTTGCATTATTAAGCATGCTTGTTCTTCCGCAACACCAATCTCAAGAAGGGCGGCGCCGCAACCAATACGATCACCAATCGGAAGATTTGATAAGCCGTCACCTGCTGGACGTCGGCGTCCAGCACCAGCGCCGTGACTGCCACGTCTCCGAGTCCCCCCGGGGCCAAGGCAAGAAACCACGTCACAATCGATGCCGATGTCAACGTCGTCAATATCCAGGCGGCCGCAGCGGTCAAGCCGACGAGAAATGCCGCCGACGCGAAGGACAGCGGTCCGAGCCGCTTGTTCTTCCACATGATTGCCGGCTGAACGCGCTGACCGATAAAGATGCCGATCAATACCTGGGCCAAGGAAAGCGCACCATCCGGCACCTCCGGCCACGCCATGCCGGCGGCCGCCAACGCGCCGACCAGCAAGAACGGACCGATAAACTCTCCGGCCGGCAGCTTGCACCGCTTCGCCAGCCATCCGATCAACGGAACGACCGGCAAGGCGGCGTATCCGGCAGCCGCCGGCCATGAGGCCGAAGCGGCTGCGGCCGCTGCGGCCGTCTCGGGCAATGCCGCCGCGGCCTCTCCCCCGCCTGCTCCGGCAAACGAGGCCGCCAGAAAAGGAACCGTATACAGCACGACGACGAGACGAGCCGTCTGAATGATCGCGACATTTCCCGGGTTGGCGCCCTTCATGCCGTCGGCGATCATTACCATTTGGGACAACCCGCCGGGAACGCAGCCCAATATACCGTCTTCCTTGCTGATTCCCGCCGCTTTGGAAAACAACAATCCGATGGCCAGACAAATACATATCCACATGATACTGGATAAGATCATGCCGGGAAGATCGTTCCAGATCGTCCGCAGCGTATCGACGGTGACCGTCTGCCCCAGCTTAAATGCGACGACGATAATGCCCGCTTCGCCAAGTGTCTTCGGCCACTCGATCCGTTGCGGCCGCAGCGCGTTCATCGTCATGACCGCAAACGCCGAACCCAATATCCACGGCAGCGGCAAATGCAGCAGAAAAAACAATGTGCCGCCCGCCAATCCAAGCAAGAAGGTAACGCCTATGTTTGCAAGCTTCATCCCGTCCGATGCCTCGTCTCTTTCCGCTTAAGATCCCGCTGTGATGTCGCCCACATTATATACCCAATTGATCCAAATGTTAAGGTTGCGGTTCTAAAAAAGATGTTAGACGTCGAGCAAACTATGAGTCTCATCATCGAATCGTTTGCCTTCGAGCATGCCGATCAGCGTATTGGTGATGCGGATTTCGACCCGATTATCGCCCGGTTGAAGCAGGGTTGAGCTTCCCGCCCACCGGTAGGGCGACCATGCGCAAGCGCCAAGGGAAACGCCGTTGACGGTTACCTCCGCAACGTCATGAAAATGCGGGTCCCAATTCGCGAAGGCGAGCTCGAATTCCGTCTCGTGCGGCAAGGCTTCGATGCGGAACGACCGGCTCAGCCGAAAAGTTCCCGCATAATACGGGTAGCCGATCTGTCCTAAGCCGCTAATGCGCCCGACGGCGGGTTTGCGAACGAGAACGGGCTCCCCGCCCGGCACGGCTTCAACGCCGAAATCTCCGGCCAAATAAATGGCGTTTACCAATCCGTCCCAATCGCGACCCGCCTGCACGTCCACCCGCAATTCGTTGCGGCCGGCGCGCAAGCAAGGCCGAATATCGCATGAACGATTCAAATAGTCATACCGAATGTCCGCCGCGAATTGTTCCGCCGTCAGCGGATGACCGTTGACGTAAATGGTGAACGGTCCGGAAATGGCGCCTCGTTCCATAAGCAGCTTGCAAGCCGATGGCAGTTCCTCGACGATAAAGCTCGTTTCATAGCGGCATGCGGCCGGATATGCCAGCTTCGCCTCCATCGGAATTCCGAACGTCTGGGCAAATTGAATCGGCAGCTTGCTCCCTCGCGCCGCCAAATCGGCCGCTTGATCGATGAACGTCTTCGCTTGCACGTTCATGGTCCCGGTCGTATCCCCGTTGACGGTCAACTCGAATTCCCCGAAGCGGACGATGTTGTCCCGTTCGGCGGCCAGCTCCCAGTCGGCCGCGGCGTCCAGGCGGATGACGGCTCGCCGGGCAGTCTCGCTAGCTGCGGATGGCTTCCATGCGCCGTCTGCTTGCGAAGCCGAGTCGCTCACAGAAATCCGTATCGCATGAGATTCATACGGAGCAAACGCCAGCGCGATCGTTGCGGTTCCGTCTTCCGACGCCGCAACAGGCAGCTCGCGGGCTTCTCCGGAGACCAGGTCCAGCGATTGCGCCGCAAGTTCGATGCCCGCCTGAACAAGCGGTCCCTTATACATAAGCTTGGAATCATGGCTTGCGCCTTCCTGATTGCTCACAAATACAAGCTCAGAGCCGTCGGACAGCTCCCTGTGCTGCAGCAGGAAGCTACACGCGGCCGCCTCGGTTTCCAGCTTCACAGCGGCGGGAGCCGCATGCTCCGCGATGCGGATCAGCTCCGGCAGCGCCCGGTTGTTTGCCAGTCCGCTTCGCGTTTCGATGTAATAAGCTCGTCCCCGGCCGATCGAGCGTTCCAGGGTTCGGAAAGCCGAATCAGCCGTGCCGGATTTCATCTGCTCCTCTCCCCCGCTCCAATAGAGCTGCGCCGAGGAGCGATCCGCGCCGAACCAGGCCGACGTTTCCTCTTCCACGTTCAATCGGTCGTCGATCGACTGATAAGGCAGCAGACCGACGGCAATGACGATGCCTCCGCCTTCGGCGAACCGTCGAACGGCGTCCCATGCCGGCGACTCCAAACAGCTGACCGGCGGGATGATCAATACACCGTAATCGGCTTCACCGATCCGGATGCGTCCCCGATCCGTCTGCGCTTCCGCCAGCAGCTCCGCATCCAGATGATCGTAATCGCGCTGCGCCATCGTCAACGCTTTGCATATGGCGTGCCAGTCGTCCTTCAGCCGCTGCAAACGGCGCCCTTCCTCCGGATCGGCGCCGGCATATTTGAATTCGTGGAAAGGATTGCCCATATGGGTCCAGATCGTTGCCGTCGGGTGCAGGACGGCAATGTCGGTCCGCATCCGTCCCTCGCTCATCAAGACGCTGAGTCTTGCCGCATAATCGGCCAACAAACGGAAATGCGGCCAATATGGATTTTGCAGAAATTGCGACGGCGGCGCGTCATGTTTGGTCAGCCCGTCGGTCGTATAATAGAAGGCATGAAAGTTAAACATGTTCACGCCGAGCGCCGCCAGCCGGTCGATCATCCATTTGGCGTCCTGCAGCGTCATCGACCAGCCGACGCTGTGAAAGCATTCCGCCAGCACCCGGTCGCGGCCCAGCTGGCGCGCGAGCGATGTCGTCATCTTCGGATTGTAGCGGAAGCTGTGGCTGTACCGGTCCAATATCCAATCCAGCGAACGTCCCAGCTTCTCATGAGCGCTGTCCAAGCCCGGAATATGGCTGTAACGCTGCGTCGTCATCCGGACGGACGGCACCTCGGCCACATATTGCATGCCGTGCCGCTCGCACCAATCGTGCACCTGCCGATGATAATTGTCCCGCAGCAGCTCATGCATCGACTGGAAAAACCGGTATCGGAGCATCGCGCTCCGCCCTTCCGCGTTATGGAGCAAAGCGGGCAGCAGCTCGTGCGCATGCGTGCCGCAGTTCTCCCGCAGATGTTCCGCGATGACCGGGGACCACGGAATGTCGCCGAGCAGGCCGATTTCGTCCGTAAACATCCCTTTTACGTTGGCCATGCGGTTCTCGCCAAGAGCTTCGGCATATTTCTGATGCGTCAGCTCGATAAATGTTCGCATCGCATCCTTGCGCAACGGATCGACATACGTGCCGTAATATTTGAATTCGTCGATTTCTTCTTCGATAAACACAAGCACCTCCCATGCCCCGCCGTCCGGAGGCGCTTGCCAAACGAGCACATGGCGCGGGTTGTACGTAAAAAATCGTTTCTGGTTATACGCGGTCAGACCGACCTTCTGGTACACCTGCTCCGTCTGCAAATTGCCGATATGTGCGGACAAGTCCGCCGCCGCATCCCAATCGGGCTTAGCCTCACCGCTGCGGATCGGCGCCGCTTTCGCGTACAAAATGCGGCCCCACGGCAGCTCCAGCTCGATCCTCTCGCCGCTGCCGACGCGCTTCGTCCGATGCGTCAGCACCTTGTGCTTTGCGTCCGGATGGCGCAGCAGCACCTCCCCGCCGGCTATGCCGCTCGGATATGGATATTCGTCGTACAGCCACGCATGCAGGCCGCATTCGGCCGCCAAATCGACCGCATAACGAACCTTTTCGAACCAGGCCTCCGATAAATACGGAATCGTCAAGCCTTGTCTCGCGCAAATAAAAAAACCTCCAACCCCCTTGTCGGCCATCTCCCGAATTTGCCGCTCCGTCTCCCGGTCGTCCATCTCGCCGTTCCAAAACCAGAACGGGTGTATGCGGTATTCGGAAGTCGGATTAAGCCATTTCTGCTGTTCATGCATCGTATCACGCTCCTGTTCGATTGGCGGACATGGTGCCAATATATCAAAGCGTCATCCGCAAGTAACTGCACTTTCGTTGTCAATAAGTGCAGTTTTTTCGGATTTGATTTATGATAAAAGCTAACAGCCGCTGCAAGGAAACGGGGGCATAACAGTTGCAAGCGTCATATCTGGGATCGTTTAACGAATTGCGTCCGGCCGTTAATTTTGCCGGCAAGACGGCGGGCAGTCCCGCCTATCAATGGGGACCGCGCATCATCCCCGATTACCAGTTGATTTACGTCATTTCGGGCAGAGCCGAGTTGCGGCTGGGCCGCGAACGTTTCGAGCTTCGGCCCGGCGACGCCGGCTTGTACGGCGGAGGCACGCCGATGGTGCTGAAGAGCTGCGTTGACGAGCGTTACGAGTATTACAGCATTCATTTCGACTGGGATCGAGAGTCGGCGGTGCCGATGCATCCTTCGGCACGGATGATTTATTGCTGAGAAGAGCAGATGGAGCGGGAACCGTGCGGCATGGAACTCGAGTTTGGCGCTGCCGGCCGCATGACGGTGCCGCTCAAGCAGCGGGCGCCGCAGCTGGAAGAAGCGATGCGGCTGCTTGTCGAAGAGTATCAACAGCAGCTGCCGGGAT
This sequence comes from uncultured Paenibacillus sp., assembly GCA_937895345.1. Classification (GTDB taxonomy): domain Bacteria; phylum Bacillota; class Bacilli; order Paenibacillales; family Paenibacillaceae; genus Pristimantibacillus. The sequence goes on from CALAWP010000068.1 coordinate 77,938, forward strand.
ACGAGCTTGCGCTTCGCGGCAGAATGATTCTTCTGCTTGCGGCGATGCTGCGCCGGCTGCAGGAAGCGCAAGTGCCGGACTGCCGCCGCAAAATCGAGCCGGCGCTGCTGCTGCTGGAGCGGCAGCCGGACAGGGCGTGGCCGGTGCCCGAGCTGGCCCGTGCATGCGGCTATCAGACGGCTTATTTTACGAAGCTGTTTAAGGCGGCTATGGGCGCGTCGCCGAAAGCATATATGATCGAGCAGCGAATTCGGCTGGCGAAGCGTTTCCTGCTTGACGGCGAGCCGGTCGAGGCGATTGCGGAGCGTCTCGGGTATGGCAGCACTCATTATTTGTACCGCAGCTTCAAGGAAGCGACCGGCATGACGCCTGCCGAATTTCGCATGCAGGGCGAATGACGGGAAGAAGTTAAGGCATGGCAGGAAGCCGCCGCTCAAGACGCATCAAATATGCATGGCTTGAGTCAACCCGATGAGATGAATTGCTGCGTTTCATTCGAATAGCGAGACAGAAATACGCCTGTTGGCGTCAAGTTCAGATGGATCTGCCATATTTCCAGGCCGCGCCGAATGGCCGCCTGAACGGCCGATTTGGCCTGCGGGTCGTTCTCCCACTGCATAAGCGGCTTCCCGCTTGCGGGATTGTACATATAGCAAATTAGCAGAATCGCCCGCGGCGCGCCGCCTTCCAGGCTGGCCGACAACGCATCGACCTGCTTCAGCAGCCGCTCGAACGACCGGAAGGCGCCCTTCTCCTCCGTCGCGGCATGCCCGCGCAGCTCCGTCTGAAGCTGCGTGAGCGGCGTCTTAACCTCGATATACGTTTCCCCCGCCTGAAAATCGAGCCTGGTGCCGCCGGCGGCAGCCTCCCGCTTTATCGGGACGCCCGGCTCGACCATTCCGGCCAGCAAGCCCTTGCGCAATGCCTGCTCCACGTACCGGTTGGCGGCGTTCTGGTTAATGCCGATCCACGTTTTCGGCTGCTGCGCGGGCGGATCGACGGATATGGCCTCGACCGTATGCGCCGTTTTGCGCTTGCCGCTTGAATCGCTCGAGACGAGGCAAGCGATGTCCTGAAAGACGAGATTGCCGATGCGGCTTGTCGCCGGACAATGGCATTCGCGAATCGTCCCGTCAATTTCCACCTCCATCAGAAACCGGTTGCGCCTGCGGCGTATGACGCCTTCGCGCAGAGGCGGTGCATACGCGCCTAGTTGCGTTTCTTGCTTCATGCGTTATGGGTCCCCCCTTTTGATGGCTTTACGCTAATGTCTCCGCCAAGCTTACAAGCCGATTGCGATCCGCTTGTTCGGCCGACAACTCGTATTGAACAGGCATGCCTTCAGCCGTTTCTTCCGCCCAGATCAGCTGCTGCTTATCCGCATTAGCCGAAAAAATCGCTTCATGCCCGCGCACCTTCAGTGATTCGACAGTATGCGCGGCCATATCCGGCACGTGTATGCGGCTTTTGGTCGTACCGAACACGCGGAGTTCAAACGCAAAATCATCTTGGGCAAGCTGGAGCCTCAGGCCGACCAATCGATCATTCGGCCGTAAATCTCGTACGATGACCCGGTTTCCCGTTCGCCTGCTTTCGTCCTTCATCTCATCTATCTCCTCATTCGTTGCATTATCGAAGCCATAATAGACTTCTATTCGCTTCAGCTTCGTATCTGCGGGCATATATATCGTCCAAGGGTAAGCGCGTTCTCGAAGAGCCTCCAATCCGAATTCCCATGTTACTGCCTCGTAATTCGTTTGCTGACTGAACATCTCTTCCATCGGACCGGCGAAGTAGATCGCTTTACCCATACCCGGCTTTAACTCCCGAATAACCGCGTCAATCGGATCGTGATCTTGAAAGGAGTCGATGCGGACGGCCGCCAGCAGCTTGCCAGATTCATTTTTCAACGCGATTTGCTCCATCACTCTGTTCTTTAAATCGGCGGGATGCTGTACGGCATTTGCCCTTGCGACCATTTCCGCAATCCAGTCTTCCTTACCTTCCAAACGATTCCCCATGCAGATCCCTCCCCATCATTTGTCTCATTCGCCGCAAAGCTTGACTCAATCTCGATTTGACCGTGCCGACAGGAATGTGCAGAGCGTCGGCAATGTCTTGCTGAGACAAGTCGTTAATATATCGCAAGACGAGCACTTGCTTCAGCTTGTCCGGCAATTGATCCAAATTATCCATTACATCGTCGGTTGCGTCTTGCGACCGAGCCGAAACGGGCTTCGCAACGGCTTCGTTTGAATGTCTCTCCCGTTCCTTTTGCTCTTTCCGAAACTCTCTCCATCTCTTTCGCTTAAAGGACGAGTGCTGCCGAACGACGATGCCGTACATCCAGTTGCGAAACGACCGGCTGCCATCATACTTGCGGATGTTTCGATACAGCTCAAGATATACCTCTTGTGCAACATCCTCCGCATCGCGCGGCGAGCCGGTCAGCATATAAAGCGTTCGATAAACGTTGCCTATCGTTTCGTTGTACAGCCGCTCAAAAGCTTGATGGTCCCCGTCCAGCACGTAACCGGCCAGTCCGGCGAGTTGTTCATCGGTCATCATCGCTCATCCCCCTTCACCTTATAATACCTATTGGTTCGTTTCGCGAAAATCGTTCAAAAGTTCCAATGAAAAAAAAGCCGCGCTCGGCGGCCTTTTGCGGGCGAGTCATAAGGGATAACTGATTTTATTACATAAAAAATATTATATTTACTAATTGGGCGACTCGCCTATTTCCACCTTACGATACGGCGCTCCGCAAGCCTTACGATCGCGGAAGAGGCGTAGCCGAGCGCGCCGATCGTGAACATGCCGATCAACGACTGCTTGTAATCGAGCAAATGATAGGCTTGCCATGTCGCATAGCCGATGCCGGACTGGCCGGACATCATCTCGCCCGTGATGACGCCCATCCACGATGCCGCGATGCCGACGGACAAGCCCGTGAAAATTTCCGGCAGCATCGCGGGCAAATACACCTTCCACAGCGCCTTCACCCGCCCGCAGCCCAAGCTGGCCGCTGCGTGCAGCCATGCCGCCGGCACCCGGGAAGCCGCATCCTTGGCGTTGATCAGAATCGGAAAAAAGGCGCCGATAAACGTAATAAAGACGATACTCCCTTCAATCGTATAAAAGAGCAGCATCGCAACCGGCAAATAGGCGATCAGCGGAATCGGACGAAACATTTCCAATATGGTGAACAGCGCGTCATGGGCCCATCGGCTGATGCCGATCCACAGAGCGAGAGGAACCGCTGCCGCCAGTCCGAGCGCGATGCCCGCCGTGACGCGCAGCGTGCTGACGCCGATATCCCGATAGTAATGCGATTGCGACAAAGAGGCCAGCCATTCCCGGAAGACGTCAACCGGTCCCGGCAAATTGCCGAATTGCAGCGGCCAGAGCAGATTTGCTCTGACCGCGAGATGCCACAGGCATACGAATGCGGCTATGGCCGTCAGACGTACCGCATAGTGGCGAAGCAAGGCTGGACGCCGGAACGGGACGGCCGTCTTAATAAACTTTGCCATCGATCCATTCTCCTTGCCGTTCCGCCTCGGTTAAATAGCCCTTGTCCGCCGATTCCACCGCTTCGCGCAAGTAGCGGTCGTCCACAAATTCGGACAGAACCGGTTTCTCGGCCAGCTTGCCGATGCCGGCCAGAAACTCGATGCTGCCGTTCAGCGTCTGCAAATCTTTGTCGTATATAGCGGCGTCGAATCGGATGTTCTTGACCATCTTGCGGCAGACATCCAGCGGGAACTTGCTTTCCTCCGCGAAAATGACGGCCGTTTCCTCCGGATGCTCCAGAGCGTAAGTATGCGCTTCGTTCAATGCCCGGAGAAAGGCGAGCACGATCGGCTTATTGGCCTCGGCCCAATCCCGGTTGGCGACGACGCCCGCCAAATAATCGATTTCGGTCGCTTCGCCGAACTGCAGCACGTCGCCGATGTCCCGCTGCAGGATGAGGCTCGGATAGGGCTCCCAAGTGGCATGGGCCGCAATTTTGTTCTGCTCGATGCTCTGCATGCCGACCGTTACCGATTGGTCTACGATCGTCACTTGATCGACCAATTGATGCTTGCGCAGCGACTCCAGCAGCATCCGGTGAGAGCTGCTTCCGATCGGCGTCGACACCGTCTTCCCTTTCAAATCGGCAACGGAGCGAATGCCGCTGTCCTTCGGAACGAGGATCGCTTGATTGCGGCCCTTCGCTCCCTTGCCGTCGAACGCAAGAAAGACCGAATTGTAGTTGGGCTGAGTCATGCCAAGCACGGCGTTTAGCAGCGAAGGCATATCCCCGAGAAAAGAAATCTGGATTTTGCCGCTGTTCATGTTGTTGTTCAGCACCGATCCGGCCGGAGCGTCAAACCATTCGACCTTGATGCTGCGGCCGGGCGCCAGTTCGGCAAGATGCTTCTCGAACAGCTTTTGGTTCTTTATAATAAGCGCTCCCCACGTTTGCGCCGTCGGCGACTGATAGCCGATCGTGACGGTCGCGGGTTCGCCGGCCGCATCGGACCCTTGCGCCTGCTGCGCGTCGCGGCCTCCCGAGGAGCAGGCTTGCAGCAAGACCGCCGTCCCAAGCATGGCGGCAATCCAGCCTATAAGTTTGAATCGTTTGCCCATCTTCCGCATCCTCCCCGCTCTTTCTTTATCGCTAGCGAACCAAATATGGAATGTGAACCGTTACCGCATCGACGGGACAATCCGTCTGGCACGGCGTGCAATACCAGCATTCGTCGTATTTCATGTACGCCTTCCCTTCCTCGTCCAGCGCGAGAATGCCCATCGGGCATACTTGAACGCATATGTCGCACCCGATGCATTTGTCACGGTCGATGACGACGCTCGCCTCAACCCTTTGCTGCACCAAGCCCGCCGACAGATTGCTCATGTTTCCACCCCCCTGTATCGTTTGCTAGACCGGCATCCGGCTCCAAAATATACGGAGGAAGCTCCTTCGTATACAGCTCGCTGCCTCCGTTCGCCCCTTTCCGGATAATGACGCGCTTCAGCCAGTTTTCGTCGTCCCGCTCCGGATAGTCGAGAAAATAATGATAAAATCCCCAGCGGCTTTCCTTCCGGAACAAGGATGCCTTCGCCATCATTTCCGCGCAGTCGACGATGCTGTGAATTTCCAGCGCGCGGCCGAGCTCGTGCGGATCGCGGGCGCCCAGCAGCTTCAGATCGACGCGGCGGAAATGCTCGATTTTTTCAAGCGCGATGTCCATCTTCGTGATCGTCTTGGGCGGCATCAAATATTGGGTGACAATGCGCCGGATCTTGTATTCCACCTGCTGATGGGGCACGCCGCCGGGACGGCTCGCGATGTCGGAGATGCGCGCGATCTCCGCTTCGATTTGCGCCGGATCGGGAGCGATGAACGATTCGTTTTGGGCAAAATGGGATGCGTTCGTTCCGGCGATTTTGCCAAAGGTCAAGGCGCCGAGCAAATATTGATGCGGCACGCAGGCCATATCGCCCGCCGCATACAGACCGGTCATGGACGTCTCCGCCTCATGGTTGACGAGAACGCCGGAAGCGCTGTGCCCGCTGCATAACCCGAGCTCGGAGAAGTGGAGCTCGACCATATCGGTGCGGTAGTTTTTCCCCCTGCCTTCGTGGAAGCGGTCGCGGCTCGGCCTTTCGTTGTAGTGCAAAATCGATTCGATTTGAGAAATCGCGGATTCGTCCAGATGCGTCAGCTTCAAATAAAGAGGCCATTCGCCCTTGTTCGCCATCTTCCACATGTTCATAATCAGCTCGCCGCTCCAGTAATCGCAGCCGGTGACGCGCTCGCCCTTGGCGTTCGCCGTATAGCCGCCGAACGGTCCCGCAACGTAGGCGCAGGCCGGACCGTTGTAATCTTTCATCGTCGGATTGATCTGGTAGCATTCGATTCCCGTCAATTCGGCTCCCGCATGATAAGCCATCGCGTAGCCTTCGCCGGAATTGGTCGGATTCTCGTATGTGCTGTACAAATATCCGGAATCCGTCAATCCCATGCGTCCGGCCGCGCCCGCCGTCAGCACGACCGCCTTGGCCTGCACGACGACCAATTCTCCGCTCCTGACGTCCAACCCGATGGCGCCGGTCACCCGGTTGCCGTGCGTCAGCAGTCTCGTCGCCATGACGCGGTTGACGACTTTGCAGCGCATCTTCCTTACCTTTTTGGCCAAAATGAGCTTCAAATCGCTTGCTTTGGGCATCGGCAGCACGTATTTCCCGTTTCGGTGCACGCGGTATACCTCGTAATGGCCATCGGCGTCCTTCTCGAAATCGACGCCCCAGGAGTCGAGCTCCTTCACGATGTCGTAACATTCGGACGCCTGCCGGTATACGGCTCGCTGATCGATGATGCCGTCGTTGGACGCCGTAATTTCGAGCGTATATTCCTCCGGCGTTGCCTTGCCGGGAATGACCGCGTTGTTGAGGCCGTCCATTCCCATGCTGATGGCGCCGCTTCGCCGGATATCCGCCTTATCCAGCACCAGCACCTGAAGCTCCGGATTCGCTTCCTTCGCTTTGATGGCCGCCATCGTGCCGGCCGTTCCGCCGCCGACGATAAGCACGTCGGTCGTATAATTTCGGATTTGCACCTTTCTCCACTCCCCCAAAAAGAAATAAGACACGGCATCCCGCGCGGGATGAACCGTGTCTCTGGCTGTCCAGTCGACCATTTGTTGAGTCAACAATTCCGATTGACTTACTTGTATTTGTCACAGTTCGATCGTATCATCGCCGCTGGCCGGCGTCAATGACTTCCCGGCAATCGAGCGGCAATGAGGAGCAATGAGGAAGATGCCCATAAGATTCCAGACTGGAAAAAGACTATTGATTGAGCCATAGCGGAACGTATACAATAGTTCCAATTCACATAAATCCGATGCGTTTAATAAGAAAAAGTGAGGGAGGAACCCGTCATGAAGCTGATCACCTTGCAGGAAGCGATGGACGTATTCGGCGTCAGCCGGGCGACGATCGACCGCTGGCGGCTGCACAAGCAGCTTCCGTTTATTAAGATTGGCAAGGAAGTGTTTATCGAGGTTGAGGAGCTGGAAGCGTGGGTCAAATCTTATGCCGTGCACTCGGGGGCGACTGCGGGCAAGGAAAACGCGGCGGTAAAAGTCGCCGTCGGCTACCAGATGGGCACCGCACATATGTGGACCTCTCTCCTGATGAAACAAACCGGATTATTCGAGGAAGAGCTCAGACGCTTCTACCCCCGCCGCGACGTGAAAATTGTATGGCATAACGGGGCGAACGGTCTGGAGCTCGCGGAACTGATGATTGCGGGCAAGCTCCATATCGCTTCGCTGGGCGATTACCCGATCGCAATCTGCGGCGCGTTGAGCCGGCTGCTCCCTTCCTTCCGGGCGGCCTTGCTCGCCTTCGACGGCAAATCGGTCGGCGGCAAGGGCATTTCCGTCGTCGTCCCCCCGTCCGGCCCGATTCGCAGCCTGAACGATTTGGCGGAAGCGACGTTGTCGAGCGTCGCTCATTCGAGCGCCGGCTGCCGCCTTCACCAGCTTATCGATCGGCTGGGCGGACGCCCGGCGGCGACCGTTCACCGCGACATGAGCGACTGCGCCGCCGCCATCCGGGAACGGCGAGTCGGAGCCAGCGTCATGTGGGAGCCTTACTTGAGCGTGCTGCGGGACTCCGGGTTCGGCAAAATTTTGCTTGAGGATGGTCTCGGCGCGGATTACTTGACGGGCGTCGTGGCGGACGACCGGTGGGCTGCCGATCACGAACCCGTCGTCATTGCGTATTTGAAGGCGCATTTGCGCGCTCACCGCATGATCCGACGCGAGTTCGATACGGCCGTCTCCGCCATCCATCTGGCGACCGGCTTCTCCGCCGGCACGGTGGAGCGCATCCTCTCCCGCGTCCGGTGGGATGCGGCGGTATATGCCCGCGATCTCGATACGCTCGGACAGCTGCACAGCCCGGACGCTTATACGGACGCGCGAGGGGTGCGCCTGCGGCTGCATTATTTGCAATCGGCGCTCGACCAGCTTCGCCTTCCGCCATTGCCTGACGAGCCGCTGCAGGGGGAATGGTCCCCCGAGATTACGTATTGACGGATGACTTTGTCGAGCTCCAGCGGTTATCGATTTTTCGTTCGATTCTCGCTATGGTCCGTTCTATCCGCGATGATATCCGGTTTAACCGATCGTCTTGACCGTTGGCGGACAACTCCCAAATTGACGTTCGGATGGCATTCGCTTCGACATCGGTTAATCGGGTTTGCCGGGCCCAATCCGCCAAGCCCGGCGTCAGCTCATAATTTGTATCGGCAAGCGGCTTCCGTTGATCGTTTGTCATTGGCCTGATCCCTCCTCCTGAGCATGTGCCAGTTCTTGACGAAGCCGCTTGCGCGCCATGCTGAGCCGGTACCTTACGGTTCCCGGCGGCAATTCAAGCCATTCGCCGATCTCGTTGCTGTTCATTCGGCCGACCGATTGCAGCACCAGCGCCTGACGCAGATCGTCCGGAAGCCGTTCGATCGCCTGCTCGACCGCGCGCCATCGTTCCTTTATTTCGTACATATCCGCGGCGGAGCGATTAGCGAGCGTTAGGACTGCGTCCGCTTTCAGCTTTTCCCGAGTCCGGGTACTCGCGGAACGTCTGCGATAATAATCGACAACCAGGTTTTTGGCCGCCCGGTATATCCAGTGCCGCGATTCGTGCCATTCAAGCTCGGCAAAAATATGGATTCGGTTCCATACGCGCAGAAAAGCTTCTTGCAGCAAATCTTTCGCCGTCTCCCGATCGCCCGAATGCGCCAGCAAGTAGGCAAAAACGGCCGAATGATAATGATCGTAGAGGCGGTTAAACAACGCTTCTCTCTGCTCATCATTCATGCGCGGAAGCTCCTCAAGCCCGCTCAGGCGATATTTCGCCGTATTTCAAGGCGGTCACGGCTTGCAGCAATCCGGCTTGCTTCCGGTCCGCCGTCCGAATGCTGCCCCATAAAAACAGCTCGGCTACCTTTTCATGCAGCAGCTCCGGCGACACATCGTCCTCGATGGCGAACTCCCCTCGCAGGAACAAGGAGACCGGCTGCTTCAAATATGTGAAAAAATCGCTGCCAAATCGGTCTTGTCCCGTGAACATGCGGGGTTCATGGTTGTAGAACTGAACCTCGCCGTACAGTTGGGATATCGACGCCGCGAGCGCGGCTTCGCATGGCTTCGGAGCAAATATTTCTCCCGTCACGATGATCGATTTGAAGCCGACCTGGCCAAAAGGCGACGTAATCGTGAGTTCGCCGCTCACAAGCAGCGTTTCGTCGGGATCTCCGCTCTCATGCTCCAGAAACTCGCCCCGCAGCTTGACGTCTCCGCTCAGCACCGCAATTTTCATCCCGGAATCGCGACGATGCTTCCGATATGATGCATAGGGATGCCGGCAATGCTGCTCTGCAGCCGTTCCGGGATCAGAATAGTACCGACATAAGCGATTTCCTTCACGTTCGCCAGCTCGTCGATCGAGTTCAAATGCCGAAGGTCGAGCAATCCCATATGGGTAATGTTCCCTTGTTTATCCGTCATGTTCGATTGCGATTCGTTCATTTCGCTTCACCCTCTTCCATTGGTTTCATCCTGTAAGACGCAGCAAAAGCCGAAGTGTTGGGTCGGCCGAACGAAAGGTCGCCGCTCATCGAACCAACTGGTTATGCAAACGCCGTTCCTCCTCTTGAATCCTTTCGGGAGGAATTCGTTCAAACAGATGGCCCGCTTCCCGAATCGGTTGTCCGGCAGAGACCTGAACCGGCACCCACGCGGGTTCGCCAAGCTCGAGAAAATGGCGGATCCGCTTGCTGCTCTCCGGCAAAAACGGGTTCAGCAGCTGGCTCAGATTAGCGATGATCTGTATGCAGACGTACAAGGTTTGGCTGCAAGCTCCGGGCTGTTCCCGATAGGTCGCCCATGGCCTTTCCTCGTCAAAATATTTGTTTGCCCGCCTCACATGGTCGAAGATCAACTCCAGCGCTTCTTTGAACCGGCCGGATTCCAGCCATTCGCCGGCCCGGGCGTATAAGGTGTCCACAGCCTTCGACCATTCGGGATGGGCGGTTCCCGCAGGCACCCTTGAATCAAAGGATTTTACAATAAAAGCCAGTGTGCGGTTGACGAAATTGCCGTATGCCCCCAACAGCTCGCCGTTATGGCTGTGTATAAATTCCCGCCACGAAAAGTCGGTATCCCGCCGCTCCGGCCCGTTGGCGATCAGAAAATAACGAATGGAATCGGCCGGGTAACGCTCCATAATGTCGGGGACCCAAACGGCCCAATTGCGGCTTGTCGAAAACTTTTTTCCTTCCAGCGTCATGTATTCGCTGGACACGATCCGGTCCGGACGGCGCCAATCGCCCGCTCCCGACAAAATGGCGGGCCAAATCAAGCTGTGGAACGGTATATTGTCCTTGCCGTGAACGTAATACGCGAGCGCGTTGCCGTCGTTGTCCCAGAACGGCTGCCACTCCGAGCCCGATTGCTCCGCCCACCGAATGCTGGCCGACAAGTAGCCCGTTACCGCCTCGATCCAGACGTAAATCTTTTTTCCTTCAAAACCCGGCACCGGCACGTCGACTCCCCAGTCCAGATCGCGGGTTACGGCCCGATCCAGCAGCCCCTCCCGCAAATACCGCTCCGTCAATCGGACCGCATTGTCCCGCCAGCCGGCCGCGTTAGCGAGATAGTCCTCCATTTCCTTCTGAAATCCGGACAACCGCATATAATAATGCTCGGTCGGGCGATCGACGGGCGGATTGCCGCACAGCTTGCACTTCCGGTCCTTCAATTCCGCAGGGTCGAGCAGCGCCGAACAATAATCGCATTGGTCGCCTCGAGCCGTCTCGCCGCAGTGCGGGCATGTTCCTTCGACATACCGGTCGGGCAAAAATCGGCCGTCGGCTTCGCAATACGTTTGCAGCACCGTTCTTTTGTCCAGATGGCCGTGCTGCAGCAAGTTCAAAAAAATGTCCTGCACGGTCCGATGGTGATGCGCTTCGTCCGTCCGCGTATAAAGGTCGTACGTAAACCCCAGCCGCTCGAAACAATCCGCAAACTCTCGATGGTATCGGTCGGCTACGGCTTTCGGTTCGACTCCCTCCTGCGCCGCTTGGACGGCTACCGGCGTCCCGTGGCAATCGCTGCCCGAGACGTAGAGCACCCGGTCGCCCTTGGCCCGGTGATACCGCGCCAGCACATCGCCGGGCAAGACGCTCGCCAGCCGGCCCAAATGCAGCGAGCCGTTGGCGTACGGCCAGGCACCTCCTATAAATACATTTCTCATTTCGTTCATCACCCTCCGGCAATTTATCTTCAACGCAACGCAAAAAAGACCCTCATCCCCTACAGGGACGAGAGTCGGCGCTCACGTGGTACCACCCAGCTTCATCAATGCCTTGCGGCATTCACCTTGTCAAGTACGCCGCGGTCCGCGGTTATACTCTAGCGCGATAACGGGCGCGGGATTCCCGGCGCAGCCTACTTCCGGATGAGGGTTCGGTGCGCGGCTCGGAGACCATCTTCGCGGGGGATCGCTTGACTCCTTTTCACCGGACGGAGCTCTCTGCGCAACCGATCCTCCCGCTACTCTTTCTCTTCAGTGCCTTTTCCATATTATAGTTAATGTCGATTATATATGGCGCATCAAGGGCTGTCAACCGTTTGTCGCTTCTCGATCCGACTACCCTTCCCGCTCGCGTAAGCCGCCGACGCCCATCGCGAAGTCGAAACCGGCCATGGACGGGGCAAAATCGTACGTACGCCGGAATGACTGGGAGCTTACAGCGTTACGATTCGAGTCGCCACCTGATTGCAAAACTCGCGGTCATGCTCGACGAACAGCAGCGTCGGGGAATATTGCAGCAGCAGCTCCTCGATTTGCATGCGCGAGATGACATCGACGAAATTGAGCGGCTCATCCCATATATGCAGATGGGCCGGCTCGCACAAGCTTTTGGCGATGAGCACTTTTTTCTTTTGTCCGCCGCTGAAGGAAGACATATCCTTTTCAAACTGGACTCGCGAGAAGTCGAGTTTACGCAAAATCGCCTTGAACAAGCTTTCGTCGATGCCGTTAGTTCTTGCGTAGGCCGATAAATCTCCCCGCAAGTGCGACGTGTCCTGCGAAATATAAGAGATCTTCAGCTGGCTCCCTTTGCGGAAAGTGCCGGCATAGTCGAGCTCCTCTCCGAGAATGAGCTTGAGCAGGCTGGATTTGCCGGATCCATTCCGCCCTTCCAGCGCAATCCGGTCTCCCTGCTCGATCGTGAAGCTGATATCCCGGCAAACGATCCGGTTCCCGTACCGGATCGAAATCCGGTCCAGCTCGACCAGCTGCTTCTTCGGATAAGGCAGCTGAGAAAGCTTAAGCGATTCGGAGCTTTCGACGTTGTGCAGCAGCCGGGACCGTTCTTCTGCGGCAGCCTGCTGCCGCTGCTCGATTGCTTTGGACCGTTTCATCATTTTGGCGGCTTTATGGCCGACATACCCTTTATCGACCTTCGACCCCGAGTTGCGGGTGCCGTTCTTCGTCTTTTCCACTTCATCCGACCAGCGGCTGGTCCGTTTGGCGGCTTCGGACAACCGTTTCATGTCCTTTCGCAGCTTGTCGTTTTCCGCCAGCTCGTATTGGTCCTGCCTCCGCTTGTTCTCCAGCCAATCGGAAAAATTCCCTTTCTGAATATCGATGCTCGTCTTATTGATTGACAGGATATGGTCCACGCAGTTGTCCAGAAAAGCCCGGTCGTGCGATACGAGAATAAATCCCTTCTTGGCGTTCAAGTAACCGCTGACCAGCCGGCGCGCTTCGACGTCCAGATGGTTGGTCGGCTCGTCGATCAGCAGAAAGCTGTTTTCCTTCAAAAACAAGGCCGCCAGCAGCACCTTCGTTTGCTCGCCCTGGGACAGCGAATCGAAAGGCCGGTACAGCGCTTCTTCGGTAACCTTCAGCAGCGTAAGCTCGCGCAGAAGCTGCCAATGCTCGCAATCCGGCACGATGCCGCCGGCTACGTCTACCGTAAGCTGAGACGGGTCGCCGACCGGATATGGAAAATATTCAAAGCCGACGCTGGCCGAAATGCTGCCGCTATATTCGAGACTGCCAAGCAGCAGCCGAAGAAATGTCGTTTTGCCGCGGCCGTTTCTGCCGGTAAAACCTAACTTCCAATCGGTATCCAGCTGAAAGCTGACATCCTCGAAGATATTATCGTAACTGCCCTCATAGGCAAAAGTGAGTCGATTGACGTTGATTACTGACATGGCGGGTGCCTCCTTCAAAAGAAATAGAAAAAGCTGCAAGAAAGTCAGCTTTCTCGCAGCTTCAATAAATGAAGGAAAATAAACCCGATACGCATCGGATTTCCGGCCCTATTTATTGAGTGAAAGGAAACGCATAACTTTCTTGCCGATAATTAAATAAAACATCGCTGTTTTATTCATTATGCCTGGGGCAAGAAAGTGTACATGTTCCCGATCAACTCCTGTCAATAAATTACTAGCATCTTACCATACCCGTCCTGCAAAAACAACCTTAAATGATAATTATATCTATTCAAATTTGACTAGGCGATAAGTTTTGATATATACTTGTTAATGATTGCAGCTATACAAATTTGAATAGCGAAAGGAGCCGCTGAACCATGTCAACCGTCAAACTGCTTGTGCTGGGGTCCATCATTCGTCGCGGCGTCAGCCACGGCTACGGCGTTTACAGCGATATTGCTTCGTGGCGAGCCGAGACTTGGACGAACGTCAAGCCCGGTTCCATTTATCACGCTCTCGAATCGCTGGAATCCCAAGGAAAGCTCTATGCCGTCGAATCCGAGAACGGCGCCAAGCTTGGTCCTTCGCGCACGGAATATGCCGCATCGAATGAAGGTAAAGCGTTGTTCGAGCAATTGCTGCAATCGGCCTTAACCGATCATGACATCCAGCATTTCGCGGTCGGCATAGCCTTTATCGGCATGCTGCCCGTGGAGACTGCGGCCGCACGTCTTCGGGAACGGGCAGTCTCGCTGGAGCAATCTGCCGCTTTCCTGAAGACGCTGCCGGCGAACGCCGGCTCCGACCTCCCTTCCGAAAGCCCGGAACTGATCGGTCTTTGGGTGAATTATGTGGAGACACAAGCCGCTTATACGCGGAGACTGCTTGAACAAATGCATGGAGAAGAAACCGACGTTTAGGAGGCATTACGATGCTCGATGTGACGATGCAAGACGGAACCGCTGTCGAGGTTGCCGTACAAGGCGAAGGTCCCGCCATTCTGCTGCCGTTTAACCCCGTTCCGATTACGGGCGACCAGGCGGACGAGCTTCGCAAATGGGGATTCGACCCTGCTCTTGGGAAGACGATGATGGACGGATTAACGAATCGATACCGTGTCGTTGCGTTCGATTACGAAGGATATGTGCGGCGAGATCCGAAACCGGATACGTTGACTGCCGATTATATTGCACGTGATTTTCTGACGATTGCCGACGCGGCCGGCGCGGATGTCTTTGCCTATTACGGCTATTCCTGGCTGGCCATGGCCGGCATGCAGCTCGCTTTGCGAACGGACCGGTTGAGCGCGCTTGTGATGGGCGGATACCCGCCGCTCGGCGGACCATACCGCGAAATGCTTCAGGTGACGCGAGCCGCTCTCCGCATGTCGCTGGATAATGAAGCGAAGCCGCCGGAAGCAGAGGCTGAAGTCCCGGCTACCATAGATACGGACCCCGCGGATTATGATTGGGACAACGTGAAAGTGACGGCGCTCCCTCCTCAAGCGAAACAGTTTCTTACGCTGTACGAAAGCTTGTCGGTCTTCGACGATCATGCCGCGCAATCGCAATTAAGTTGTCCCCGCTGCTGCTTCGCGGGAAGCGCCGACCGGATCGAATACAACAAAAGCTGGGGCGAGGTGACGGTCGACATCGCAAGGCCGCTTCTTCAACATCGCGAACGGCTGGAAGCGCTCGGCTGGCAAGTCCGCGTGCTGGACGGGCTCGATCATACGGCGGCGATGCAGCCTCCGGCCGCGCTGCCCGTGCTGCGGGCTTTTCTGGATTCGATCGAATGGCGATGAGCGGACTTGCGGCCATTCATTCGTTTCATTCGATACGTTCGAGGCGGCGCCGGATTTCGGAGAGAAGCTGTTCTTTTTCCTCCTTCGCCAAATCGGAAGACAATTTACGGACCGCGACCGGCAATATCCAGGCGTCCACTTCTTCCGCCCCGATTCCGCCGAGCCTTGCGTACATGTTCAGGAAAGCGCCGATCATAACTTCTCGGGACCGTCGAAATGTATCGACGGCTTTCGCGGACAAGCCCGGAACATGAGACTCCAGTACCGCGTAACGCAACATGAGCACATACTCGGCCAAATCCGCTTCCGGATTGCCGGCGGTCGCATTGTTCCAATCGATCCACATCGGCCGGCCGTCGCGAAACATCAGATTGCCGGGGTTCGGATCCCCATGGCACAATTGCCGTTTGACCGGGAGGCGGTGAAGCCAGCCTTGCACCGCCTTCCGTTCGGTCGCCGACAATTCGCCGGCCATATCGATCGCATGGTTCAGCGAGTCCCGTTGGTCCGGAAATCCCGCTTCGGCGCCGGATTGATGAACGCCGAACAGCGCCCAGGCGGTAACCGTCCAAGATGACGTATCGGATGGATCCGGCCGATGTATCAGCCGCAGCCATCTCTCCAACAACGATTCTCCCCGAATTCGTTCAAAAACGATGCCCGGCCGGCCGTCGATATCTACAAGGCCGTACGGCTCCGGCGCAGGCAAACCGCGCTCAAAGGCCATCTTGCAGTTGTTGTATTCCCGCTCGATTGCATAACGATTCGTATGGGGCTTTGCCAGCTTCACGACGCAATTTCCGCCGCCCCATTCGAACACTTCCGAGCAGCCGCCCTCTCCGAGCTTGACGCCTGGACGTACGATCATATGGAATCACTCCCCTCTGGCCGGCTCAAATTTTCTTTCAACAGCAACGCTTCGTATTGGTCGCGAACGAGTTCCGTCGCTTCTTCTAAGCTCATGTCGATCGTTCCCGTATTCATCACCGTGCCGAGACCGATCAAATAAATCGTAAGCTTGTAAAAAATCGTCTTCAGCTTCTCTTCGGAGATCGCGCTCAGCCGCTTGCTGCTGCGCAGCGAGGCCATAGTAATCTCTTCGCCGATAAATCGGTCTTTATGCAGCTCGTATGTGCGGATGCCGGATAAATAAACGGCGCGAAAAAGATGCTTCTCGTTACGGGCGAATTGAAGCAGTCCAATGGCCAGATTCAAGGCCGGCGAATATGCCGCATTCGAGAACGATCTCATATATTCCCGCATAAAGCCCAGAGCCCGATCGTATGCGTCAAGTTTCAGCCGCTCCATGTTTCCGTAGACGCTGTAAATCGGCTGGGTGGAACAGTTCAGCCGCTGCGCGATCTTTCGTGCGGTCAACGTCTCGAAGCCTTGTTCTCTTACAAACTCGAAAGCGGCATCTCCTATTTTGTCTCTAGTCACTTCCGCTTTGGGCGGCAAAGCAATCAGCTCCGATCAAAAATAATAACATTCGTTATATAACGTATGTTATATACTATCTGCCGGAAAGTCAAGGCTAAAAAGGAAAATCAGCCCTCGCCGATATTGGCGAAGGTTGTCGAAGCCGCACTTTGGATCTCAAAGCTGTACGATTGATGAAAGCACATTATTGTTGAAATGATCCGTATACATGTTTTTGAACGCCTTCTTCAAATCTCTTTCCACCGTAAAATAAACCGAAACAAGCTCGTACGCCGGCGTACATCCGATCGGAGAAAGGCATGGAGCCATCCGATGCGCTCGCTGTCCATTCCTGCTTCTTCCGGGCTTCCTGCAAGGGTCTCCGCTAAAAATAAAAACAACCGCTCGCTAGAGCGGTCTTCGGAAAATGAAATTATAAAGGCCGCACGGTTACGGCGCTCGCCTTGAAATCGGGCATGCGGCAGAACGGATCCAGCTTCGGATTGGCCGTGTGGTTCACATTTTGCGTTCCTCCCCAATGCATCGAGGAAAACAGTGTATCCTCCCGTATATCGGGGCGGTAGCGGCTTCGTACGACAAAGCTGCCGCGGCGCGACCGCACCTCGACCAGCGCACCGTCTTCGATCCGGTATTTGGCAGCCGTCTTCGGATGAATTTCCAGTACATTCGCCATTTCGCGCGCGAGCAGCGACGGGCTTCTGCGGGTTTGGACGCCGGTCAAATAATGAGGCAGCTGCCGGCCGTTCGTCAATATTAACGGATAATGGTCGTCCACCGGCTCCGAAGAAGGCTCCGCAACCGGCTCGGCGAACACGGCCAGTCCGTCCGGATGGCCAAACGCCTTCTCGAACAACCTCGGCGTTCCGGGATGTTCCGGAGAAGGACACGGCCAATAAATGCCTTCTTCCTTGCGCAGCCGCTCGTACGTTATGCCGTAGTAATCGGCCGCTCCGCCCTTACTGGCGAGACGAAGCTCATCGAAGATTTGCTCAGCCGAGCCGAATTGAAAGTAATGGCCGCGGCCGAGCAGCAAAGCCAGATCGCATAAGATGCGCCAATCGTGGCGAGCCTGCCCCGGAGCCGGCACGCCGGATTCGCGAAGCAGCACCCGTCCTTCCAGATTGGTCAGCGTCCCCGTATTTTCCAAATACGACGTTACCGGCAAGATCACATCCGCCATTACCGCCGTTTCGGACATAAACATGTCCGCGACGACCAGATAATCGAGCTTGCGCAGCCCTTCTCCCACAAACGACGCGTTCGGATTGGACATGACCGGATTGGAGCCCATGATGAACAAAGCGCGAATGTCCTGAGCGTGGATCAGCTCCATCATCTCATAAGCCGATACGCCCTTGCCCGGCAGCTCCTCCGGCTTGATCCCCCAGACGCCGGCCACATAAGCGCGGTCGCTCTCGTTCTCGATCAGGCGATATCCGGGAAGCTGATCGGCCTTCTGGCCATGCTCGCGTCCGCCCTGTCCGTTGCCTTGGCCGGTGACCGCGCCGTAGCCGCAGCCCGGACGGCCGATTTTCCCAACCGCCAATAGGATGTTCAGAAAGTTTCGCACCGCCATATGGCCGTCCGCATGCTGTTCGACGCCTCGAGCGGTCAGAATCATGCCGGTGGACGCCTTCGCGAAGGCGATCGCCGCCATCCGGATGCTTGTCTCGTCCACCCCCGTTATCCGGGAGGCTTCCTTCAAGTCCAGCCCGCCCAGACGTTCCTTCGTTTGCTCAAACCCTTTGGTCCGGCTGCGAATAAACGAGTCGTCCGTCAAGCGCTCGTCGACGATGACCTTCAGCATGGCGCTGGCGAGGACCGCATCCGTCCCCGGCTTCACCTTCAGATGCAGGTCGGCGATTTGGGCGGTAGCGGTCTCCCGGGGATCGATGACGATAATAAACGATCCGTTGTCCCTCGCCTTCGTAAAATACGGCATAAGCGTCGGCTGGCATTCCGCGATGTTCGTTCCGGCCAAGACGATGCACTTGGCTTGCGGAATTTCATCCAGCCGGTTCGTTAAGCCGCGGTCGATGCCGAACGCCTTCACGCCGGCAGATGCGGCGGCGGACATGCAAAACCGGCCGTTATAGTCGATATAGCGGGTTTGAAGCGCCACTCTGGCGAATTTGCCGAGCAAATAAGCCGACTCGTTCGTCAACGAGCCGCCGCCGTACAGCGCTGCGGCATCCCGGCCGTACGCCTGTTGAATTTGCCGCAATTTGGAGGCGATTGCGCCAAGCGCTTCCTCCCACGATGCGGCAACAAATTCGCCATTTTTTTTGATCAGCGGCTCCAGGATGCGTTCTCGGGAAGCCGTATGCTGGTAAGCGTTCAAGCCCTTCACGCACAGCCGGCCTTCGGAGGCGGCGTTCATCAAGCCCTCCGTTGTATAAACGGGCCGCTCTCCCTCCCGCTTTTTCTCCTCGTGAAGCCTCATCTTGCACTGCACGCTGCAAAACGGGCATTGCGCGTCTATCGCCGGAAATCGCTTCGACGGCTCGCGTTCCAACAGCTTCATGCGCCCTCCTCCTCTCTTAATCCTTCTCTTCCAATCGTACTAGTGCAAGACGGCGCCGGCCGTTTCTCTGCCGGGCTCCGCCCAGGCAAGCAGCCGCTTGCGGAAGGCCGGATCGAGCAGCCGCTCCCTGACCTCTGTCAAGCCGATCCGCTGCAGCCATTTCCAGGCCGATTCCTTCCAATAGGCGGATTCTCTATACCAAAGCGCGCAGCTGACCGCGAGCTCGGTTATGTCTTCGGAAGGGGAAGACACCGCCACCAGCTTTGCCTGCTTGACGGGCAGCTCGTCATGCCCTCCGGCGTACAATTCCCAGCCGGACGGCGTTGCGGCGATGCCAAAGGCGCTGACCGGCAGCCCCGCCTTCTGTTCGGGCGCCGCCGTCATCGCCAGCACGATCGGATACGGGAAACGGAGCTTTCCGATCGCGTTCCGAATCGTTTGCTCCATGACCGCCGCCTGCTGCAAGACGTCCGGATCGGAAGAATGCATCGAAGCGCGAATATACGCTTCGTTTCCTCTTCCGACTTCGACGGCGCCGAAGGCCCTCAACGACTTGTAGTAAGCGGCGGCGCCTGCGCAGGACGCGCAGTTCGTTTCCGGCATGGCGCCATCTCCGAGAACGGCCGCCTTGAATTCCGGATGGCTCATCGGGCTGCAGCCGCATACGGGTTCTTCGTCCGACAAATCTGGCGGCTCGAGCATCGTCAGCTTGACCATCGCTTCCACCATCGGCCGGCATCCGCCGCAGGAGCCGGACGCTTTCGTGCGGTCGCGCACTTCTTCCGCCGTCGTCAGCCCTTCCGAAGCGACCGCCTTGACGATTTGCGCTTTGCACACGTTGTTGCAAGAGCACACCACATCGCTCCCGGCCAGCTCTCGGGCGGCTTCCACGCCGGAGCCGCCGCCTCCTCGAAGCAGCGACCATTCGTCGGCCCCCCGTTTGACCTGGTTCAGCCAGTCGCCGGACTCCGTAATATCGCCGTAAAGCACTGCTCCGACGATTTTGCCGCCGACCGTAAACACCCGCTTGTACGTGCCCCTTATGCAATCCAGCGTTTGGATGGCGGTCTTGGCGCCCGTCTGATGGATGTTGCCTGCCGAGAACACGTCGACGCCGGACACTTTCAGCTGAGCGGAAGGAACGGAGCCGGCGTACGGCTCCGTCGGCAATCCGCAAAGCACGCGGGCCAGCACCTTTCCTTGCTCGTACAGCGGCGCCACAAGACCGTAGGCAATGCCGCGGTGCTCCGCACATTCGCCGACCGCATAAATATCGGGGACATTCGTTCGCATATAGTCATCGACGATAAACGCCAAATTCGTCCGCAGCCCGGTATTGGGCGCCAAGGAGATGCGGGGTTTGATGCCGACGGATAGAACGATCAGATCCGCCGGCAATGACGTGCCGTCCGAAAATTGCAATCCTTTGGCGCGGGATCTGCCGACGATCCGATCCGTCCTCTTCTCCAGCATGAAACGCATTCCTTGCCGCTCCAGCTCGCTCTGCAGCATTTGGGCCGGCGTCTGGTCCAATTGCCGGTTCATAATGAACGGCGCGTTGTGGACGATCGTCGGTTCCATGCCGAGATGGAGCAAGCCGCGTGCCGCCTCCAGGCCGAGCAAGCCGCCACCGATGACGGCGGCGCTTTTGCAGCTTTTGGCCGCTTCCATCAGCTTGTTGCAATCCTCAATCGTGCGGAATACGGTGACGCCGGGTTTATCGGCGCCGGGAATCGGAGGAATAAACGCATCCGAACCGGTCGCCAGAATCAGCTTGTCGTAGGCGACCGCCTCGCCGTCAGCCAGCAAGACCCGTTTGCGGCTTGTATCGATTCGCTCAGCCGCAACGCCGGTCATGAGCCGAATGCCGTTGTTCTTGTACCAGTCCCAATCATGGATAATGATATCCCGCAGCGAAGCGCTGCCCTGCAGCACTTTCGACAACATAATCCGGTTATAGTTCGGGTAAGGCTCGCTGCCGATGATCGTAATATCGAACAAGTCCGGATTCAGCCTCACGATCTCTTCCACGCATTTTACCCCGGCCATTCCATTGCCGATCACGGTAAGCCTAAGTTTGGACATAGACGCTGAACCACCTCCTGTCATTCGATCGTTCGCGTGCCGCTTCAGCCGCCGCAGGGCAAGGGCACAGCCGCCTGTGCGGCGCGTTAGCTGATCATCGATTCGGCGGTCCGGCTGAGACGTTCCAGCTGCCCGCTTACCCCGACGGCCTCCCCGATAATGATGACGGCCGGATTTTCCAAGCCGGCGGCCGCCGCGATCCGATCGATGTCCTGCAGCTTTCCGGTCAGCACCCGCTGCCGCTCCGTTGTTACTTTTTCGACCAGCGCCACCGGCGTCGATCCGCTCTTGCCGTGCTTGAGCAGCTCCTGCTGAATATGGCGCAATTGGCTGACACCCATATAGACGACCAGCGTGTCGACGCCGTGAGCCAGCAAATCCCACCTGACCGGCATTTGATCCCCGTGACAGCGATTGCCGGTCACGCAGGCGAACGAAGCGGCGACGCCCCGGTGGGTGAGCGGAATGTCAGCCGCCGCGGCCGCTCCGATCGCGGAGGTAATGCCCGGCACGATTTCATAAGGTATGCCGCAAGCCGCAAGCGCCAACGCCTCTTCTCCGCCTCTCCCGAATATGAAAGGGTCGCCGCCCTTCAGGCGAACGACCGTTTGTCCTTCCTTGGCATATCGGATCAGAAGCTCGTTTATGGCATCCTGCGGCATGGCGTGCCGGCCGGGCGCTTTGCCGCAATAAAGAAGCAGCGCGCCGGGCTTGGCATGGGCAAGCAATTCATCGTTAACCAAGCGATCGTACAAGATGACGTCCGCGGCCTGAATCCGTTTAAGAGCCTTGACCGTAATCAGCTCCGGATCGCCCGGACCCGCGCCGACGATATGCACCTTTGCCGCCATGACGCATCCCCTCCTATACGGTGACGTAGATCAGTCCGTTATCGCTGTCGATTTCCGTTTCAAAAGTCGTAACGCAGCCTTCGTCCGGCTCATGCACGCGGCCGGTGGCGAGGTCGATCTTCCAATCGTGCAGCGGACAATGAACGCTTGTGCCGCATACCATCCCTTCCGACAGCTTGCCGTTTTTGTGCGGACAACGATTTTCCACCGCCATCACCTCGCCGGTCGACAGGCGGAATACCGCAATTTCCAATTCATTGACGCGAATGGTGCGCGAACCTTTGACATCTATATCTTCGATCTTTCCTACGAGCAGCTTCGTCATGCGGCATCTCCTCCCTTATTAGCGTGTCGGCGCAACTTCTTGCAGCGGTTCAAAGTTTTTGCGAAGCTGCTCGTTGTCGATAATTTCCTTCCAAGGATCCGTCGTATGATCAAGCGTAAGCCGCAATCTTTCCATCAGCGCGACGCGGTCTTCCTTCTTCTCCAGCGCTTGCTTGACATGATCCAGCCCGACGCGCTCGACCCAAACCGACGTGCGCTCGTTCCATTGCGCGTTCTCGCGGTAATATTGCAGGAAGGCGCTGCTCCATTCGAGCACTTCCTCTTCCGTCTTGACGACGCACAGCAGCTCCGTCGCTCTGACGTGCACGCCGCCGTTGCCGCCGACATGCAGCTCCCAGCCGCCGTCGATGGCGACGACGCCGAAGTCCTTGATGGTCGCTTCCGCGCAGTTGCGCGGACAGCCGGAGACGGCAAGCTTCACTTTAGCCGGCGTGACGAGGCGTTCAAACGCCTTTTCCAGCTTGATGCCCATGCCCATGGAATCTTGCGTGCCGAATCGGCAGAACGTCGATCCGACGCATGTTTTGACCGTGCGCAGCGCTTTGCCGTAGGCATAGCCGGAAGGCATATCCAGTTCGGCCCACATGCCCGGCAAATCTTCTTTTTTGACGCCCAGCAGGTCGATCCGCTGTCCGCCGGTAATTTTCACGAGCGGCACCTCGTATTTCTCCGCGATCTCGGCGATCTTCTTCAGCTCGCTCGGCGAAGTGACGCCGCCGTACATCCGGGGCACGACCGAATACGTGCCGTCCTTCTGAATGTTCGCGTGGTAACGTTCGTTCGTAAACTTGGATTCCTTCTCTTCCTTGTATTGGTCCGGCCAAATCATGCCGAGGTAATAGTTGAGCGCCGGGCGGCATTTCGTGCAGCCCTCGGGCTCGCGCCATTCCAGCACGTTCATGACCTCGCGTACGCTCTTCAAGCCCATTCGCTTCATTTCCGCAACAATCTCGTCCCGGTTATAGGACGTACAGCCGCAAATGCCTTCCTTCACCGCTTCGCCGGCAGCCTCGCCCGCATACACTTTGACGAAGCTTTCCACCACCGGCTTGCAGCCTCCGCAGGAGCCCGATGCTTTGGTGCACGCCTTGACCGCGCTGACGGACGTGCAGCCTTTGTTGCGAATCGCATCGACGATCGTCGCCTTGGAGACGCCGTTGCAGCCGCAGACGATTTCATCGTCCGGCATCGCTTCGATTCGCGCTTCCGGAGACTGCGCAGAACCGCCCGGGGAGAAGCCGAGCAAGATCTCTTTCTCGCGGCCGGCGATATCCTCTCCCTTGCGCATCATCGAGAACAAGGATGCGCCGTCGCTCGTATCGCCGAACAGCACCGCGCCGACCAGCTTGCCGTCCTTGATGACAATTTTTTTGTACGTCCCTTCGGTATCGTCCTGAATATGCAGCGATTTCGTCTCCGGGGAATCGTTGAAGTCTCCCGCCGAAAAGACGTTGACACCCGAAACCTTCAGCTTGGTCGACGTGACCGATCCGGTATAGCCGGACGTTTCAACGCCGGCCAGACGCTTCGCCAGCACGTCGCCCTGCTCGTACAACGGCGCAACCAGCCCATAGGCAATGCCGCGGTGCTCGGCGCATTCGCCGACCGCATAGACGTCCGGCTCGCTCGTTTCCAGAAAGTCGTTGACGACGATGCCGCGGTTGACTTCCAGGCCCGAAGCTTTCGCCAGCGCCGTATTGGGCCGAATGCCGACGGCCATGACGACGAGATCGGCTTCGATCGACGTGCCGTCGGCGAAGGACAAGCCCGTTACCCTCTTCTTGCCGGTAATGGCCTGCGTATTTTTTTTCAGCAAAAATTTCATTCCTTGCGCCTCCAGCTCCCGCTGAAGCAGTTTGGCTGCCGGCTGGTCGAGCTGGCGCTCCATCAAATAGTCCATGACATGAATGACGTTCACGTCCATGCCCAAGTGCAGCAAACCTCTTGCCGCCTCGATGCCGAGCAGGCCGCCGCCGATGACGGCCGCTTTCTTGTATGTCTTGGACGCGCTCAGCATCGTCTCGCAATCCTTCATGTCGCGGAAAGCGATGACGCCTTCGAGATCCGCGCCCGGAAGCGGGAGCATAAACGGATTGGAGCCCGTGGCGATGATCAGCTTATCGTATGAAACTTCAACGCCTTGGTCGGACGCGACGGTTTTCGATTTGGTGTCCAGCTTCGTAACCGTATGTCCGGCGTACAGCCGAATGTTGTTTTCCTCATACCAATCCCAATCGTTAATGACGATTTCCTTCATGTCCGCCCCGCCCGCCAATACGGACGACAGCATGATCCGGTTATAGTTCGGATAAGGCTCTGCGCCGAATATCGTAATCTCGTAAAGCTCGGGCGCAAGCTTCAGCAGATGTTCGACGGCGCGAACGCCAGCCATTCCGTTGCCGATAAGCACCAGCTTTTTGCGGTCTGTCATGTTCGTTCTCTCCCCTCTGTATTTAAAAGAAAAGCCTGCTCCCATGACTATAAAAAGGACCAGAGTCCCTTCCTTGTCAATGGTAAGCAGGCTTCATTGCCGCTTCATGCGGATACTCCATTGTATCCGAAAAGTTATAGTGAAAATATACAATGCCGAGAGAGTTCTGTCAATATACATTACACCAAAAATATAAAAAAAGCCTTATCGACACTTTTGCCCTGTATATGTTATAAATAATAACATAGGATGTGATTGATCAGGAAACACGCAGAGGAAATCGCATATCCTATATAATGAAGGTTATACTACTCGATTCGATCATGTTAACGGACAAAAAGGTCACGACGATTCATAGAAAGGGGCGGCGACATGCGTTCTTTATTGATCATCCATAATGGCGCGACGGAGGCCGATCGGAAACCGGAAAGAAGCTCCCAGAGGCTTCTGCCCGAATATATGCTGCAATCCGCCGGTTACCAGGTGCTTCACACGAATAAGGATGACCAAGCGCAAGAATGGCTGCCGGCATCGGACGCCATTGTCCTTCATTTGCCGATCGCTGACATCGGAATGACGGCTTCGTCCTTGCTGGCGCATAAAACGGTTCCGATCTTATGGTGGTGCAGCGCCTCCACTTCTTCCTTGTCCTTGGCGGATTGCGAGGACAATGTTATGATTGACGGCATATTGACGCCTACCATGAGCGAGAACGAGATGCACTGGGTGCTTCACTTCAGCGCCAAGCAATGTTTTGAACGAAAGCAATGGTTGGAAGAACGTAAGCAGCTGCAATCCCGGCTGGAAGAACGGAAATGGATCGATATGGCGAAGGGCATATTATGCGAGATCAAAAATATTTCCGAAGCCGAAGCGTACGACATGCTTCGCAAACAAGCGATGAATGAGCGGAAGCGCATGGTGGATGTCGCGACGTCGATCGTCAAGGTGTATCAGCTGCTGCAATCGCAAAAATAAGGGGGCTTGCTATATGATGATCAATTTGCTTAAGGAAGTCGGCCGCGGCAAGCGCGGGGCCCGCGATTTAACTTATGAGGAAGCGCTGCAAGCGGCGGAAGCCATACTGGGAAGGGATGCGACCGATGCCCAGATTGGAGCCTTCCTGATCGCGGAGCGGATCAAGATGGAAAGCGTCGAAGAGCTGGAAGCGTTTGTCGCCGTCTGCCGCAAATACGCCTTACGCGAGCCCGTGCTGGAAGGCGGCATCGATTGCGCGGGGCCCTACGACGGAAGAAAATCCAGTTTTTTCGCCACCTTCGCCACAGCTTTTGTATTGGCCTCTTCCGGTTTGCCGGTAACGCTGCATGGCACGTCTTCCTTGCCGCCCAAGCGCGGCATCACCATGATGGACATGATGAAGCATATGGGAATCGATGCGGCGCGGCTGTCCCGCGAAGCTTCGTTGCGAGCAGCCCGGCAAACCGGCATTTTGTTCGTACCGTCCGAACTCTGGTGTCCTCCGCTCAAGCGGCTGCGCCATATTCGGGAAGAGCTCGGCATGCGTACCGTCATCAATACGGCGGAAAAGCTGGTCGATTACTCTCATTCGCCTTATCTGGCTTTCGGCGTATTTCACAACACGGTTTTCGACCGCATGGCCAGGCTTATGACGAAGCTTGGGTACCGCAAAGCCATTATTGTACAGGGCGCGGAAGGGTCGGAGGATTTGTTCGTCAACAGGCCGACGCGCGTATATATCGTCAGCGGCGGCGAAGCGGAAATGAAAATCGTCGATCCCGAGGAATACGGCCTGGATACGCCGCTCCCGGATACGGAATGGACGGCTGCCGGGCAGGTGCGGGTGTTGGAAGACGTGCTGCGGGGAGTCGCCGAACTCGGGTACTTGAATCAGACGTTGCTGAACGCCGCCGTCAGGCTGCATCTCGCGGGACGCGCCGGTTCTGTCGAGGAAGGACTGTATATTAGCAAAGCGAATCTGGAATCGGGCAAGGCTTTGCGGCTGTATGAGCAATGGCGATCCGCTTTGGCTGGCGGAGACGGGGACGAATCGCTGCACGAACGGCACGCACAAGCGGCTCCGCAAAGCTTGCACCGCACCTAAACCCAAGAGACAACCCTGCACGCGTGCAGGGTTTCTTCGACTTTCATTTGCGATTATGGCGCCAATTGATTCAGCTGATTCAACAGCTCATTCAGCTTGCCCACGGTTTCCGGAATGCCCGTCGATTCCAAAGCGGCCTTGCCCTGCTCGATATTGGCCAGCGCCTGATCGAGTCCTTCCTGAAGCTTCTCGTTGTACTGTACGATGGACTGATGCAGCTCCTTGGCATACTCCGGAACGGCAACGCCTTCGTAATTCGCGATGGTCTCCTTCATCTCCTGCAATCGCCGCTGCAGATCGGCCTTTGCTTCCGCGTCGGCCGCCGCTCGTTCGGCCATGGCGCTCATTTCCTGGCCAAACTGTTGCAGCGACTGCATGTAACCTGTCGTTTCCGCGGCAAAATTGACGGTTTGCCCTACGCCGTCCAATATGCCGCATCCGGTCGCAAACAGCAGCAGTACCATGCCTGCCGCAGCTGTTCGAATGGACTTCATCACGTTCTATCCCCTCCTCCAGCTGAATACGGATACTTCCTCCTTGCAATCCTATGCAGCTTCCACGGAAGCGTTCGGCTTCGTCGTTACGTCACTCGCAATACAATCTTGCCGATATTGCGATTATGTTCCATACGGCTGTGCGCTTCCTCGACTTCGGACCAATCCCAGACCGAGTCGATGACCGGCTTGAGCGATCCGTCCCGGAAACCGGGAACCGCATGTTCCGCAAAGGACCGGGTCAGCCGAATTTTGTTGCCGACCGGCTGAGACCTCAACGTTGTGCCAATGACATGAAGGCGGCGGCTCAGCAGCAAGCCAAGGTCGACCTTCTCCGCTTTGCTCCCGCCCAGAATGCCGACCAGCACCAGCTTGCCGTCTATGGCCAGGGAAGCTATATTTTGCTCCCAATAAGGCGCTCCGACAAAGTCGAGAATCAGATTGACGCCGCGTCCCTGCGAAGCTTCCCGCACCGCCGGCGCAAACGGCCCCGCTTTGTAATCGATAACGGCATCCGCGCCGAGCTCTGAGCATACGTTCCGCTTCTCCGCCGTGCCGGCCGTTGCGATGACAAGAGCCCCCGCTCGTTTGGCCAATTGAATGGCAGCCGTGCCGACGCCGCTTGCGCCCGCATGGATCAATACGGTCTCGCCTGCCTGCAGGTTTCCGATCTGAAATAAATTAAGATAAGCGGTCAGGAAAGCTTCCGGGATGGCCGCCGCTTCCTCAAACGAGAGACCGTCCGGAATCGGCATCGCCATCTCTGCGGGAATGCGAACCCGTTCCGCGTATCCGCCGCCCGGCAGCAGCGCCATCACGCGGTCTCCCGGTTTCCAGCCGCCGCTCCCTTCTTCGACTACGCCGGCCATTTCGAGTCCGAGAATATCGGTCGTTCCCGGCGGAGGCGGATATAAGCCCCGCTTCTGCAGCAAATCTGCGCGGTTAAGCGCGGTCGCATGAATTCGGACGAGCAATTCGCCCATCGAACGGGCGGGTTCCTCAGTTTCTCCGATATACAGTTTCTTGGAATCGGACTCCTGCAATACAGCCCTCATCGGATCAGCTCCCTGAAATGGTTTCGTTCTGTTAAAAAGGAGCAAGCCGCGAGCTTGTCAGCTTGCGGCTTGCTTGGAGAGGAATCAATCCTCCAGCTCTACGTTGTGGTAAACCTGCTGCACGTCTTCCTGATCCTCCAGCAGATCGATCAATTTATCGAATTGCTTTAGCGCGTCGCCGTCGAGCGTCACATAGTTTTGCGCCAGCATCGTAAGCTCCGCCACCGTAAACTCATCCACTCCCGCACCCTTAAACGCTTCCTGTACCGCATGGAACTGGTCCGGCTCGGCATAGACGATGACGGAATCGTCCTCCTCGATAATGTCGCGGACGTCCACATCCGCCTCCAGCATCAGCTCCATCACTTCGTCGAGCGATTTGCCGGACACGCCGATGACGGCCGTCTCGTCGAACATATAAGAGACCGAACCGCTGACGCCCATGCTGCCGCCAATCTTGTTGAACGCGGCGCGAACGGCGGGCGCCGTCCGGTTGACGTTGTTCGTCAGCGCGTCGACGATAACCATCGAGCCGTTCGGGCCGAAACCTTCGTAACGCTGCTCTACGTAATTCTCGTCGGCGCTGCCCTTCGCCTTCTCCAATGCGCGGTCGATAATCGCCTTCGGAACGTTGTACGTCTTCGCGCGTTCCAATACGACCTTCAGCGCCCGGTTCGACTCCGGATCCGGCTCGCCCTTCTTCGCCGCGACGTATATTTCGACCCCGAATTTGGCGTATACCCGGCTCGTGTTGGCATCCTTGGACGCTTTCTTTTCCTTGATATTATTCCATTTGCGACCCATACTGCTCCCACTTTCGTATTAATGTCATTCCTATTATAACCGATTAGGGAGCCGATGGACCAGCTCTCGTCCACCGTCCCGCTCCCCCCATGTTGATCATGCCGTCAAGCTTGTTCCCTTAATTGGTGCGCCAGCTTGTACATTTCTGCGATATCGTAACGCTCGATCGCTTCGAATCTGCGAATCGCTTCTTCGATTTCGACCAGTTCAACCTTGGCCACCTGCTCTCCGTCCTCCGGATTCAACGGGCGGGAAACGATTCGCACTTCACCGGTTGCAAGCAATCGGATGAAGCGAGGATGCGGAATATGCGGCCGATAAGGCTTGTCCGCATCCGAAAGGCAATGAAACCGGCCAATGATGCGAACTTCCTTCATCTCCGCTCCGATTTCCTCCATCAGCTCTCGTTGAAGCGCGTGCATATAAGCTTCGCCAGGCTCCAGCGTTCCGCCGATCAACTCCCACAAGCCGTTCTCGAGCTGCATGACGACGTATTTGTCGCCTACGGTCGGGACGATGCTGATGTTGCTGACCATTTGCTCGTCGAAGTCGGCCCCGAGCGCAAAATTCGAAGTAATGGCGCCTATGCGGATCGGGTTGGACAACACGGCGTAATCGTTTTTATTCATCATAGTATGCAATGACATCAGTTTCTCGCAACCTCCAAGTATGTGTGTCTAGGGCAATCAGCTTTCGGCCGGTTGTTCTTTATAATGGCTTGTATCGGCATGCATGACGATGCGCGGCGCGCCGTCCTCAAATTCCAGCTTGCTCAAGCATGCCGGATAAATGTAGGGAAGCTCCCACAGCTGCTCCAATGGCCGCTGCTCGCAATAGGCCATTAACAATTTGAATACAACGGTATGCGTTACCAGCAGGATCGTTTGGCCTTCATAACGCTGCAGCAGCTCGTGAAGAAAGCTAACGGCTCTAGATGAAACTTCTCTGTATGTCTCGCTCCCTTCTACCCGGAATTGCCCGGGATCGTTCCAGAAGTGATGAAACTGTTGCGGATTCTCTTGTTTGATCTCATCTTGCTTCCGGCCTTCCCATATGCCCAAGCTGATTTCTTTCAATTGTTCGCTCTCTATTAGAGGGACATCCCTGTTCCCCTTAATAAGATGAGCGGTATGAACCGCTCTTGGGCTGGAGCTGGTTGCAATCAGATCGAGCTTTACGCCGCGGAGCGCTTCTTCCAGCCATTCCGCCTGGCGGATTCCCAATGCGGTAAGCGGCGAATCCCGATGGCCTTGCAGCCTGTGCTCCACATTCCATTCCGTTTGGCCATGCCGGGTCATGTATACGGTAGTTGTTTTCGGAGCCAACGTCATTTCCCCTTTCTGTCCGAGCTTGCCTTTTAAGGTTTATGGGTACAGCTGCTTATAGTGATTTTATCATTTTACGACTAATCGCGGTTCAATGAAAAGTGCCGCTCTTCTCTTTTTCTGGCGGCAAAGGTGATGCTGGTCGTAAACAGTTTAACCGGTTGGGATTCGCGCTCGATCATAAATTCCAACGGACTCGAGGAACGTTTTAAAATTTCCCATCCGGCGTATTGGTTGTCCAGCAGCTCCAGCATTTCCTGCTCGGGCAGATTAATTTCAAACCTGGGATCAAGCTCACGGAGGCCGTCCAAAGTCTGTTCCTTTATATTCGAGCCGATAATAATACAGTTAATGCCGTTCATTTTGGTGCCGCGCGTCATGTCCTGAAGCTTGGCTTCCAACACTAGCTTGGTGCTGCAATGCTCCAGTGCGGACACTCCGATAATATAATCGTAGGCATTCGGTTCGATGCGGAAGTGATCCAGATCGGATAATTTCGGTTCGATCAAATGTTCAACGCCATACTGCTTGCTGTATTGAAGCAGCTTGTTCAATGCGGTCTCCAACAGGTCAACGCACTCGACCTTGCCGTCTTTGCGGCCTCTCATGTATTGAGCAATGGGAATGCTGTTGCGTCCGATACCCGATCCCAAATCAAGCACATTCAGACTGGAATAATTCTCAAACAGCTGCAGCATTTCCAACACTGTGCGAACGGGTCGATGCAGCCACGATCCTTCCCGAAACAGCTCATGCTGCTCGTAAACGGATTCATGATAGTTGCGTTCTTCTAGCCTGATTCGCTCCACTCTTTCCAAGACAATTCACCTCTCACCATTTAAATGAATGTCCAAGCTCTTTTCCAGTTATCATTTCACCGATAAAGTTTCAACCTGTGAATTCGCAGCCGCAGGTTTTTTCAGCAGTATGCCCAGCCAAATGATGAGTACGGGCAAATAGTTGAGTACAAACAACAAAGGCAATTTAAACGGAGTAATGATATGTAATCTCTCCACGTCAGTCAATATGGCTAATGGATTGCATGCATAATATAGCCCCCAAACCCAATAATCGAAAAAGATTACAGCGTCTTCAGCTGTTTTATTTTGCAGTATACTTATAAATTCAACTCGACAATAGAAATAGACTATTAATCCTGACAATGGAATGCCACTCATGGACAGGATCGTTGTTTTATTGCTGGACAATTTTTTTATCAAAAATCTTCCTGTGAGAGGATAAATAATTAATCCGAAAAAAATATACAAGTAAAAACTTAAAAAAATGAGAGGAGAAAAAAATACGCCTATTATTGCCAAGACTAATAGGATATGCACAGCTAATGATACAAAAAAATTATAAACGATTGCTCTCCCCTCCTAATGCTAGTCAAGCTCCAACCGCAGCCTGATCATATCGAGACATGGAATGCCGTTTTCGATGATCCGCTCCTCATAATGCCTGATAAAAAAATCACGGTCCACACCGGCAATGCGAAAGCCGCACTTTTGATACAACGCCAGCTGCTGGAGACTGGAGTTGCCCGTGCCGATTTCGACGACTGAAGCCCCAAGCGCCTTAGATTTTTCAATTGCGCTCTTGACCAATTCCTTGCCGATGCCCCGTCCCTGCAGCTCTTCGGCAACCGCAATATTTACAATCTCCACCGTATGCGGTCGCGTCCGCAACAAGACAAATACGCCTGCCACACGGTTGTCTGCCATCCCGATGAAGCATAATCCTCTGGTCATATAGTCGTCAACGGAGCTCCTCGAAGGATCCGCCAGCAGCAGCAGATCGTATGGGATGGGGTCCGTTTCCGTTAGCGGCCGAATCGTCAATTCCACCATATCAGTCGCCTCCCTGCCGTTATTCCGGTTGCAGCCAACCGTTTCTTACCGAGCTTGTACGAATTTGAGCCAAATGATGCTGATTATGCCATACAAATCGCTGCTTCCACCGGAAGCAGCTTATAATCCGATAATTCCGCCCATAAATCTTCCCGATACGTTGAGCCTTCCGGTTCCTCTTCCGTTAAGGCGCATTTAAAGCGCAAATACGCATTCATGTCATTATCGGCCATATGATGCACAATTTGTTGAATGCTCCATCCTCCTGGCCGGTAAGGGGTGTGGAGGTGTCCGTCCTCCAACTGAACGACAATGGCACGTAGATTGCAAGAGATGTTAGACAACTGGTCTATCCATTGTTCCCGCAGTTCGGGCGAAGCCTTTTGTATCGACTGAAAATATCCGATTGGGTAACGAATAATGTCTTGTAACAAGCTGATCCTCTTCCTTTTATTCTGAATATTCACTTATCTATTTGTTAATCCAATATTTGCATATCCCTTCGTTCACCTCGCGCAATTTTCCGCGGTTATGCTCGATCACTTTTCTCGAGGCAACGTTGGATTCGTCGCAGGTCAGCAACAATTCCGTTATGCCCATCTCGCTGGCTTTTTCGACTAACCCTTGCAAAGCGAGCTTGCCATATCCTTTGCCTCTGGCCGAGGGGCGAATGACGTAACCGATGTGACCTCCGCGTTCCAGCAAAGAATCGTTTAACCGATGGCGCAGCTTTCCGTAACCGACGGGCCATTCGTCTGCGAAAAACCAGTAGATCGTCTGCGGAACCCAACCGTCGGCCAGGTTGAGGCCTTGTGACATGTCCGCATATTGTAGAACCTTTTGCTCAAATACAAGCGGATCGTCGGTATAAAAGCCGTTGACGAAGCCGTTTTCGCCGGCTCCGATTTCCTGCGTCATCCGGTACAGTTCGCGATCGGCTCCCGGCACCAATTTTTTCAACGTCAGTTTCATGCTGTTGCCTCCTCGCTATAGGTAGATGTAAAAAACGACAAACCCACCTCAGGCGGTTAACCGTATGGTGGGTTATTCTTTTTGCTTTCTATAGTTGTTGTCGAGCTGCGAGTCTCGTATGATAATCAATACAAAGAGATTATAAAATTTGAATAAGTTCCTTCAAGCTTTTTATTTTATGCGCAGGGTGTATCGTTAGTTGTTCGTTCCACGGCTGGTTGACTTCGATCCAGACAGCGCCCATCCCGGCTTTCCCCGCGCCTTGAATGTCGTTTACGGGGTGATCCCCTACATAGAGGCACTGATCGGCCCTCAATCCCAAGCTTTCAACGGCTTTATTGAAGATCTCGGGGTTTGGTTTCTTGACGCCGGCTTCTTCGGAGACCACGATGACATCAAATAAATCTCTCAGGCCCAACCGATCGATTTTGCCGTATTGAATGACCGTTCTTCCATTCGTAATTAATCCGATCCGGTATTTGGCTCGTACATAGTCAATAATCTCTTCGGCGTATTCCATCAAGACGGCGCATGTTACGTAACGACTCTCGTAGAAGAGCATCAGTTCTGCGTGAGTCGGTTTAACGTCCCAGGGCAGAACCTCCAGCAGCTCCTCGAACAACTTTGCTTTATCCTTATAGCCGTCCTGATCCCTTTCGACAATCTGTGCGATTACAGCTTCTGTATGAGCAAGATGAGAGAAATAGGTTTCCGCGAACGACTCTGCAAATTTCCGAAAAGTTTGGGTCCGGTCAAGCAGCGTATTATCCAAATCAAATAAAACAGCTTGAGTACGATTCATTCTTTCCGCTCCTATCCACCGGATTTCATTATATGCCGTGTCACCATTCCGATTGTTGAGATACATTATAGCCGAACTTGGTAAATATTTCATCATAAAAGAAAATTCCTTTGGGTTCTGTATGTCGAAAATGTTACTATAGCGATAAAATTTGCCGCCGTTATCGAAAACGGCAACTATGCAGTGAAGGAGACCAGTTATGGCTGCCATTGATGATTTTTCGAAGCTTGACATTCGTATTGGAACGGTGGTGGAAGCGGAACATTTTCCCGAAGCCCGTATTCCCGCTATTAAGATGAAGATCGACTTCGGTCCTGCAGGCATCAAGCGGACAAGCGCACAAATCACGAAGCGGTATAAGCCCGAATCGATGGTTGGCCGGCAGGTCGTTGCCGTCGTTAACTTTCCTCCTAGACGAATTGCCGGATTTGAATCGGAAGTACTTGTCCTCGGCGGGGTACCGGAGCAAGGTGATGTCATCCTGATTCAACCTGACCGGCAAGTTCCGAATGGAACGACCATTTCGTAAAGGTGGACAAAAAATGCTGAGCCCCGGCACGACCCGGAACTCAGCGTTTCACATTATCGTTATTCAGTTGTCGAGGTCAAAGTGTGGTTGCGGTGCAGATTAAGGCGCCTGCAGCAGCCACTTTTGAGGCGCGCCTCCGGTATCGGTCCATAGCTGCACGTTGGTGCCGTTGGCGGTGCCGCCTCCTGCAACATCCAATGCTTTGCCGCTGAGAACGTTTACAATTTTATGCGTTCCGTCCCCGTTTCGAACGATCCACCATTTCTGATTGGCCCCGTTATTGCCGGACCAGATCACAATGTTCGTACCATTGGCGGTGCCGTTCTCAAAGGCGTCCAATACTTTGCCGCTTACGGGATTTGTAATGGTATAAGTGCCGTCCCCGTTGGCGGTAACGGACCATAACTGATTGGTTCCGTTATTGTCGGTATAGATTTGAACGTTCGTGCCGTCGGCTGTCCCTTTCGCGTGAACATCGAGCACCTTGCCGCTCATCGGGTTGTATAGATTGTATTGGCCGGCAATGGACGTTTGCGCCGTGACATAGATGTTCGGTTGCGGAGGAGTCGACATGCCGTCGCCCAAATAGTAGCTCGTATGAGGAGGTTGATTGTAACCCACGTTCTGCCAGGCTACGCCCAGGCGGTAAACGGAATCATGCATAAGTGTATGCAATTTATGGTTGGTCGTTGCGGTTGTTGTGTATAAGCGAAGGGCGTTGCTGTCGGCGGTTCGCCAGATGACCTCTTCCCGCCAATCGCCGATCAGATCGGCTTGCAAGCTGGGGTTGCCTTTGGTGTGGTTGTTGGACAAAGTGCCGGTTGCGGTCAATAAGTTGGTTGTTGTGGAGTTGGTCCAGTTCCATTTGTCGATGCGTCCTACTCCGGTCGAGCTGCTTCCTGACCAATTATGATCGAGCAGCTCCCGAAGCAAGTCGCCGTCCCACCAAATTCCGAAATTGATGGAGGACGGTATCGTGTTGCTGATCAGAGTGCCGGTTACCGACCGAAGTCCGACGCCGTTGCTGGCCCACAGCTCCGCCCCGCGATAACGGGGATCGATATCCGCCGCCATGCCCCTGCCGGTATCCGCTCCCGTCCGATGGCCCCAAAGAATCGCTCCGGTGCCGGCATCGTGGATTTCCGCGCCGTAAGCGGCGCTCGCGGATTCGTGCACGTTAAACGACTCCAGGCCGGGACGGTCGGGATTCAAGTCGCCAACATGCATCGCATCGCCGTGTCCCAGTCCGGTATTGTACAGCCGGGTGCCGTTATCGTTGACGGCCATAGCGCCGTATATGATTTCGTCCTTTCCGTCGTTGTCGACATCGGCAACGCTCAACTGATGATTCCCTTGGCCGGCATATGACGAGTTGCCCGATGCATTGGTATCGAACGTCCATCTTTTGGTCAACTGGCCGTTTCTCCAATCGTACGCGACCAGAACGGATCGGGTATAATAGCCCCGCGCCATGACAAAACTCGGCCGAACGCCGTCCAAATATGCCACACCGGCCAGAAACCGGTCGACGCGGTTGCCGTAGTTGTCGCCCCAGCTGGAGACGTTGCCCCGCGGCGGGTCGTAATTCGTCGTGGCGAGAATGCGTCCCGTTTCGCCCGAGAAAACGGTCAAATATTCCGGTCCGCTCAAGATGTAACCGCTGGAGTTGCGATGATCCGCGCTGGAGCTGCCAATTACAGTCCCGGCCGAATCCCTCGTGCCGTCGGCCGTTTTGCACACGACCTCCGCTTTGCCGTCTCCGTCGAAGTCGTAAACGAGAAACTGCGTATAATGCGCCCCTGCCCGGATATTGCGCCCGAGGTCAATTCGCCATTTACGGGTTCCGTCCAGCTCGTAAGCATCCAAATATACATTTCCGGTATATCCGCTTTGGGCGTTGTCCTTCGCATTGGACGGATCCCATTTCAAGACGATTTCGTAATCGCCGTCGCCGTCCAAATCTCCGACGCTTGCGTCGTTCGCAATGTACGTATAATTGACGCCGTCCGGCGTCGTTCCGCCGGGAGGCTTCTGAATCGGAATGTTCAAGTACGGGTTCGCCCATACGTTTACGGAGCCGGACGGAGCGAGCAGCTGTCCGTTTACGACCGGCCGCACCGAATAAACGGAAGTCAGCGTGCCCGAGGAATCGAGATAATTGGTGCTGCTTGTAATCGGACTGGATGTCAGTTGATTGCCGTCCCGATAGACGTGAAATCCGGTCGACAAAGACTCCGTGCCCAGCAAGCGCCAGCTTAAATAAACGCCGTTCGCCACTTTTACCGCTACCAATCCCCGGTTTAAATTTTCCATCTGCCGAGGCGATGCGGCCGCCGCGGTCTCCGGCCAAATCGAACCGAAAGGCAATGCAAGCAGCAATGCCAACATAAACAGGAAGCCGGTACGAGTTCTGTTGATGGCCAAGAAGTTTCTGTTCATCATTTTTCCTCCTTCAAATTTTAATGGCACTCATTCGATCAAATACAATGCCTAAATCTATGAAAACGGTTTCATAAAGCTTCACATCCTTTCTGCGCCTTCTTACTCGTACGCCCTTTTATTGTAAGTAGTTCTTTTTAAGGTTGTCCATGTAAAAAACGATTCATTTTGTATAAAAATCGGTTATGTTTCTCCACAATGAGAAGAGAAAGAGGATTTCTTGAAACCAAGAAATCCTCTCTTCGAAATCACCTTATAGTCTCGCTTTAACGGGGATATAAAGGTCAACCTTCGCTTTGCCTTCGGGATCTTCCGCCGGATTGTTCATGCAAAACTCGAGGCAATGCCGGTCGTCCGGCTCGTAATCGCTGTGCGGCAGCCATTGGCCGAAAATGGTTTGATAGGCAATGCCAAGCTTATCGATCGTATCATAGAAATGATATAACGCATATTGGCCTCCCGGCAACGTCTTATAGCGGACGGCAGGATCGTCATCTTTCGTAATGCCGCCCGGAACGGTTACGCAGGCATCATACCGGCATTCGCTCTCTTCAGTGGATGCCGGATCGTCCAACGATATGCCGATAAACATATGCTTGGGCGGGAAAAACTGATGTTTGCCGCACCATTCCCCCAGCTGCCCCCACGCTTTATAGGTTTCCAAGTAGCTGCCGACGTGCCGGACATAAGCCACTTCAAGCTCTTCCAGTTCCCGAATCGAAATGTTCATCTCCCAAATCCTCCTCAAAAAGTTGTTTGCATGATGATCATATCGCAGAGGAGGACGGGCGTCTTTCGGATCTTTGCCGACAACTTTCGAAATATTGCGGTTTTCTTGCTTCCGAATCTCGCTCGGCGTCCGGTTATATTTCTTTTTGAAGGCGACGTTAAAGTTCGAGGCGGATTCAAACCCGCACAATGCCGATATTTCCGTTATTGATTTATCCGACTCCAGTATGTAAGCAATCGCTTGCTCCAACCGCTTGTTCGTCAAATAGGACAGCGGCGACTGGCCGACGATGGCACTGAAGGTGCGGCTGAAATGATATTTCGAGAAATGAGCGACCGCCGCCAAATCGTCCAGCGAAATCTTTTGATCGTAATGCCGATCCATAAAGGCCATCACTTGTTCAATGCGAGCTTTATCGCGGTTCATCTCGTTGTGTCCTTCCGGTTAATATAGTCTCGGCGGGCTTGGCGGGCAATCGCAGGATGAGCTCTTGCTTGATGCCGTCTTCTTCCCACTGAACGGATACATTGGAGTTGGCGATAAACTCTTCCCAATCTACCCGATTTCGAAAAACATAATTCGTGTAGATTTCGTATTTGTCATGTCTGTCCAAATAACCCCGATCAATGCCCTGGTGTCCGGAGCCCTCAACATAATTCAGAGGCAGCGCAGCCTGAAAGTCGGCTTTAAATTGCTCGGCGCGCTTCTGTCCGTTATTCTGAATTTGTATATAGATATGAAGAAGAAGTGATCCATCATCCAATGAAGCTTCCTGTTTAATGAGCCCAAGTTCGTCGATCACCTCGTAATGGATGGAGCTCCAAATATCGACGCCTTCTTTGACTCTCTCTAATCGATTGTACAGGGCGTCCGAACGTTCTTCCTTTTGACAAGCAGATACGGCTGTAAGGATGACTAGCAACAGAAATATGAATCGCAAGCGCATTCCGGTCACCTTATTTATTATTTCTCCAAAATACCTTGCTCCACCGCGCGGGCAATGATCGACTGGGCCACGTCCC
The DNA here is from genome assembly GCA_937895345.1 of uncultured Paenibacillus sp. Classification (GTDB taxonomy): domain Bacteria; phylum Bacillota; class Bacilli; order Paenibacillales; family Paenibacillaceae; genus Pristimantibacillus. Next base: position 116,809 of record CALAWP010000068.1, read on the forward strand.
AGAGCGAATTTGAGCCGTTAGCAATCTCGCGGTTTCGATTGATGACTTGCTCGCTGTTAATGTTATATTTTTGCCAAGTATCCCCCTGATTGTGGAAATTATGAATCAGAGGCTGCAATCGGTCCAGAGATGCGGCAAACTTAGCTTCATTTGTAGTTTTCTCTTCGAATTCATGCCATAACGCCGTCAATTCTTCGGCTTGCTCCTCCGGCAACAGGCCAAATATTCGTTCGGCTGCAGCGGCTTCCTTTTCGAATTTGCCGATTTGTCCTTGGGTATCGTATGCAAAAGTGTCGCCCGCGTCGATTTCGACCAAGTCATGGACAAGCAGCATCTTCAATACCTTTAACAAATCGACGTGTTCATTTGCATATGGATGCAACACCAGCGCCATCATTGCCAGATGCCAGGAATGCTCGGCATCGTTCTCCAATCGCGAGCCGCCGATAATTTTCGTTTTTCTTTCGATTTGTTTAAGCTTATCGATTTCTACGAGAAAATCGATTTGCTTTTCCAGTGATTTCGTCATGTCTGGCTGCACCTCAATCCTTATACTCAAGCTTGTTTAGGTAATGCCGTCCACGTGGTCCGGACATATGCGAGCTTCATGCCCACCCGCTCCATATTGCGATGACTTTGGGACAAAAAGGCGCATTGACTGACGGCAAGCGTGCAGCGTTGGTGAAAAGCTTCTTCGATTCTTTGTTGCAACAGCGACCGATGCAGCCCCAGGTTTCGATAGGACGGCAAAGAGGCCGCAAAGGTCAGCGAGGCGGTATTATTTTTTATAAACATCACCCCCACTGCAGCCGGTTCTTCCTCTACATAGGCAATAAAAAATTTCCATCCGGGACGGCGGTACAATACCCGATTGTTCGCCGCAACATGCGGAATGCCATTGTCCGGCAATCCGGTCCCCCGGCAGTGGATCGCGGCATACAGCTCAAACTGATCCTCCCGAAGCTCATAAACGCGGATCTGATCCGATTGTTCCTCACCCCATGCCCGCGGCTCGATCATTAAGGACGAATGAGTTCCTGATGGATAAAACCCCAGCTCGGTTAACCGCTGAAGAAATTGCGAATCGACCATGGAAGGCACGATCTCAAACTGGATGCTGCGCTCTCTTTCACTATAGAAACGGATAATAGCTTCAAGCTTGTCAACTTCTGAAGCTGTTAAACCTTTAACGGTGTTAAACGTCGGCCAAGGCATCGTCCTGCTGTAAAAGCAGACCGCACGGCCGAATCGCTCGATCTCGATTCCTTCGGGATTGCCCTCTCGGCTTCGAATGGCAGCCATCCGATCGGTCAAATAATCGATTTCGGAATTTTCAACCTCTCGAATCGATTCCGCAGACGGGATTAGATGCATCATATTGCGCCTCCTCTTGAGCGGTTATAATCGTCAATGGTGATGGCGTACAATTTGACATCCTCATGATTTTGTTTGACGAAAATTTGCTTGCGAAGAATTCCTTCAAACAACAGGCCGGACTTCTCCATCACCTTTGCGGACCCCCAATTTTCCAGGTGACATCTGGCTTCGATTCGAACGACTCCCATTTGTTCAAATCCGAACGCAATTACTGCTCTAACCGCTTCCGTCATGTAACCTTTGTTCCAGCAGCTGCGTGACAACGCATAACCCAGCTCCGCTCTTGCGTGTTTCGTATCCCAATGGACAAACCCGGTTGTGCCAATCAACTTGCCGCTTTCCTTCTCCTCGACTCCCCAAGGCGCAACCTCATGCCGATTGTATTTGCCCATTACCGCATCCAAGTACATTCTCGTATCGTCCAGCGTTCGATGGCTGTACCAGACGGTATACTTGGAAACGTGTTCATCCGAACAGTACTCGAACAGGTCCTGCTCGTCTTCCATCCGCAGCTTTCTTAATAGCAATCGATCCGTTTCAAGAACAGGCAGATCGGAAAAGATGTCGGCAATATTCATCATGTTCTCCCTCCCGTTTGTAAGTGATCAGTCTATGCTTTGAGCGATATGGCTGCACATTCTTTTACGGTACTCTCCAAAATATAAACGACTTCTTCGAAATTTAAAATTTCCAGCATCTCTTCTTTCGCTTCATCTCTTCGATCAAAATCCGCCTTCAAATCTTCTACGAGTTTCGGGAGACACAACCAGTCGATTTCATCGATACGGACCGTCATCGCTTCCAGCGGTTCGAACCTTAAGGAGTAGTAATCGATTAACTTGCCGTTCAATCTCCAGAAATCTCTGTAATAAGCTAATTGAGCCTCCTTCTTGTCAGGCTGAGGCAGATGTTTGATTTTTTTGTCATAAATGTCGTCTACCCATACGACATCCGATATTAAATGATAAAAATAACCTGAATAAAACGGTTCGTCCATATGCTTTTTATATTTTTCCTTGAACGCCAAATAATCAACGAAAAGCTTCCCGTCGCTATTCTTGCGTATAAAATGAGATACGGCCTTCGGCACATTCATATGTTTATGTACATCCGGCGCTATGCTCCCCAAAATAAATTGCGGATCATCGATATGCAATTCCTTGGCCAGAAGCGAAGATATGCAATAATGCATGACTCTGGATCCCATATTCACCCTCCTTGCATCCTTATTGCGAACTAATGCTTGATTCTGTGCTAGCTCTCCAATCTTCATACAATTGATCAGTAGTTGTTTCTAATATCCGTTCAAGTTGCAGCGGGTCTCTAATCATCTCGTTAAAGGTGGCGATTCCATAAGTGTCTACCAAATATTTCACGATCATTCCGCTATAAAAATAGGCCGAGCCTCCAAAATCATCGAAGTACTCGGGGGTTTCCAGCTGTTCCTTCGTTGGAAAGTGTATAGGAGGCGGTCCCTCCTTCAATGCTGCATCAAGCTGCAAAGCAGCGTAATACGCCGTGCCTTCATCCAGCCATTTAATTTGCCCGACTACAGGATTGATTTGTTGAATAACGGCATGAACAAATTCGTGGACTAATTGAAACGTATATTCCGTCTTTACTTCTGGATCGGTTAAGTCTGTCGGCGTGTACACCTTAATGATATTATCATTGGCATCATAGGTGCCCTCGGTGACTCCATAATCCAACTCTCATTTTATTTTAATACATATCCATCGAGAGAATGTTCCATTAATGCGTTGGAAATGGCTAACGCCTCCGTTCGATTGGCCGCGGGCGCCGTAATCATTAGGCCATTGTCTCCGGACCAACCATGCTCTTTATCCAGCACCGTAAGGGTGAACTTGCTGAAAGTTTTGTCGAAATATATTCTTCCTACAGCGTGGATGTACGGCTTGGCATTGTGAACATAGGGGTAGACCAACAGCACTGCGTTGTCCTTATTGAAACGCAACTCTACTTTGCGCTGATTAAGAGGAACCGGCATTTCCTCGCCTTCAAGCTCGATCGTTCCGATAAAGGTTCTGTTGCCCGTTATTCTTTTATACAACTTTCCTTTTACATGAACTTGTATGGGTTGCTCATAACTCGGAGCTGCCGCACCCAGCCTGTATTTGATGCCTTGCTCTTGCAAATCGACAGTCCGCGGGTAAAAATAATAAACAGCAGCAGCCAACAAGATCACCATACCCGCGAATATCCATTTCTTCATATAAACACCTCAATCGTTCCGATTCGTTCCGTTCTCTTTACTTTCTCTTCCATTATTTTTTACGACTTTTTCCATGCTTCTATTGAAAATATAAAGGTACATATCATTTTCATCAGGTTCAAAATTTTGCTTAATGAATCCGGCACGTTCCAAACACTTTATGCTGGCATAATTATCGCAGTCGACCCATGCTTCAAAAATTTCCGTAAACGATAACGCCTTCAGATGAACCATTTCTTTCAACATGTTCTGGCCGTAACCTTGATTTCGTTTGTTTGGGTTTACCAAATAGGAAATGCCGGCAGTCTTATAGCCAGTCACCTCTACGCTAAGTTCTCCGATTAATTCGTTCTGATCGTATACTCCCCATATCCAATAATCGAGACGGCTGTTCACAAAGGAATAAAACTCATCCAATTGCTCTATCGCTATTCGTTTTCTGGTTTCTTCGTCATCATGCCACTTTTTAAATTTAGGGATTAGGTCGGGATGAAAAGGTACAAAATGAAGCGACAACTAAGCTCACCTGCTGCCTTCTATTCAAGATATACTTCTATATCTTACCACATTATAATTTTGTTGGGTAGAAATAGGAAAACCGCCAAATCTCTATCCTTCATAAAGATTTGACGGTTCTATTTTATGAAATGGTATAGAAAGATCGAACTACAACTTCACGGGCTGCATCAGACCGTCTGCGCCAAACGTCACGCGATCGATGCAAACTTCGCGGTGATAGCCTTTCCCTTCCGTAAACCGGGTAAGCGGCGTCACAAACCGGTGATACGCCATCCAATAATCATCGGTTCCCGGCTCGTTCATAATCGAATGATGGCCGGTTCCGAGCATTTGTTTCTCCGCATTTTTGACCAGCACGGGGTAGTGATAGGTTACGGGACCGTACAAGTTCTCCGATGTGCCATAATTGACGTGATAATTTTCGCTTCCCGTATCGTCGCAGGACCAGGTGAAGTGGTACAAGCCGCCCCGCTTCAGCACGGTTACAGCTTCTCTGAAATCATGGAGCCCATCCAGATTTTTCATCGTTTCCTCACGAATGCTGACCATATCGTCGTTAAGCTCTACGATCGCCGCATCCCCGTTGCCGAACAGCAGGTACGAGGCCCCGCCTTCTTCGGTATAAACGGCAGGATCGATCGTCTGTCCCATCTGGATCGACAAGCGCTTCATTAATTCCATTGTGAGAAGCGGCTCAGGTTGCGCAACGAACGGGCCCGTCGGCGAATCCGCCACCGCTACTCCGATCGCACTGGAACCGGTTTCAGTCTTGCCGCAAAAATAAAAGTAATATTTCCCGTTCCTGCTGGCAATCGCCGGCGCCCATGCGCTTCCAACCGCCCATGGCACGTCGGGAGACAGCAAATCGACGATGACGCCTTCGTCTTTCCATATTTTCATATCCGGTGAAGAAAAGACGTGGAATTGCGTACCAGACCAGCCGGTGAAGCCGTCGGTCGTCGGGTACAAGTAATAACGGTCGCCGAATTTCGCCAGATCCGGGTCGGCGAACTGGCCGGGCAATACTTGGTGGCCATCGCCGTAAGCCGCAAGAAGACGAGTGCACTCCTCGGCCGTAATCGGCAGCACGCTGCCATGGCGTTTTTTGTTCGCGCCCAAATCAAAGGAGCCGTCCTCAAGTACGGTAAATTTTCCGCTGTCCAGATCGGCCGTCAACAGAGGGAGGTATCCTTTCCCTTCCGCAAACCGGTCGATGATTAAGCACCATTCGTCGCGGTCGTTCAGCTTGTAAATTTGCGGTCCTTCAACGCCCATAATCGCTTCAAGCTCAGGAGCATGCAGCGGCGCAAACGCAGACTTGTCCAGCGACATTCCTTTTTCCGCCCGAATGTTTTTGGTCGTTTCGTCCTTGGAGAACCGGTAGTACGCACCGTTATGAGCGATGATAGTTGTATCGATAATGTGGTTGTCTCTTTCTATGTACTTTTCAGTTGGACTGAACGTACGGAAATCTTTGGTGCGGGCGCTGTATATTTTCTGCTTATTGTCCGATTCATGCTCTTCTTTGGTTGCCGAAGCCCAAAACACCAAAAAATCGTCCGATTTCTCATCGTAGATCGCTTCCGGCGCCCATACGCAACCGGCTCCCGGGACCCCGACCGTAACCGCCCACGGCTCGGACCACCGTACAAGATCTTCCGACTCCCAAATGATCATGTCGCGGCTGCCTTCATTGGCCGCAACGTGCCATCCTTTTCCGTTGGCGATGCGAAGATCGGTCGCGATCAAATAAAACTTGTTTTCTTTCGGAGAACGAATCAGAAACGGGTCGCGCACCCCTTTCTCTCCAATCGTGGAACGAAGCACCGGCAAGCCTCCATTTAGATCCTTCCAATGCAAGCCGTCTTCGCTGTAAGAGAAATAAACCTGCTCCCCGTCCGGTTGCTCCCCGATAAAATGCGTCAGTAGGTAACCGCTGTACTTGCTAGCTTGTGTCGACACTACACGTTCCTCCCAGATGACGAATATTGATAACGCTTAACTTCCCCTATTATTGTAAAGGAGTTTGACGCATTTAAAAAGTCTTTTCCTACTTCAACATTTTAACTAGTCGTTTGACAACGCTGCTACTGCTCACCAACAGTAGCATACCACTTATCGGAATTGGAATCCAAATGTGCTAATTGTCCATCTCTTTTTTTCTCTGCGCGTCTCTTTCAATCGCTTCTTTAATGATGACAATCTCCAATGAAATCGACTCCGTTTCTTGTTTGAATCATTTTTTTTCTTCAACCACCCGAAAATAATGCCCATTCGGATCATAGAAGGTAAAATAGGCGAAATCACTTGTAAATTCCGGTTCTTTATCGATATGGCCGCCCGACTTTTTAATCCGATCATGCAAAGCAAGCAAATCATTTGTTAACATCTCAACCATCGTGACATGCCTCTTGTCATTTGTGATCCAGAACGAACGAGGAAAAACGAACTTCAATTGCGTAATATCTTCCGGTTTAGTTTCCATCAAAAATATGCTTGGACCATTTCCATTCGTTAATGAGATATGTGCCTCGCCGAATGAATAATCTGCCGAAATCAAATCATAACCCAAAACATCGCAGTAAAAATCTACCGACTCCCTTAAATTTATAACCGGGAATCTCAGGCAGCAATAACCGTTCACCAGCGCATGATTCGTTTTCCCGCTCATAAGTATCCCTCTCCCTGATCATATTGTTTACTGCCACATTGGTTGGCGGAGAAATCCTGGATTTTCGTCACTTCATC
>CALAWP010000069.1 GCA_937895345.1 uncultured Paenibacillus sp.
CGGGTGCTGGAAAATGACTCGAAGTTATGTTCTAGAAATACTATACGAGGAGTGACCGAAATGATCGGACTGTTGGCGATACTTGCCGCCGCCGGAGCCATAGCGATGGCGGAGGCCCCGCGGCTGTATAAACAACGGCATTTGAAGGAGCTGTGGGTGTTCTCGTTATTGCTGCTGTTTGCAACCGGATTCGCCGCCGCCGCAAGCCTGCATGCCCCGCTTCCGAATCCGATCGATTGGATCGTTTATCTGTTTAAGCCGGTTAACGCTTTCGTCTGGTCCGCTTTGAGTTAATCGACGGCGGCAGTTTGTCCGCGAGAATGACGGAGGGAGGAGGCCCGCACTGAACCGAGAAAAAATCAACGCCAGGCAATTCGGCATTATGGTAACCATGTACACGGTCGGCACAACCATTCTTGTCATTCCTTCCGGCATGGCCGCCGAAGCGAAGCAGGATGCCTGGATCGGCGCCGTCATCGGCGTCGCGATCGGGTTATTGCTTGTGCTGCTGTACAACGCTGCGGGCGGCATATATCCCGGGAACACCCTGGTCGAGACCATAGAAGCCGTGCTGGGCAAATGGATCGGCAAGGCGGTATCGTTTCTTCTGATATGTTTTGCCATGATTCTCGCTTCGGAGCTGCTGTATTATATCGGAAACTTTATTACGACTCAAATTTTGCCTGAAACGCCGATTCTGGCAGTACACTTGCTGTTTGCCATCGTGTCCGCGGCGGGCGTGCGATACGGCGTTGAAGTGCTGGCGCGGTCGATCGAGCTTTTGTTTCCGCTTTTTATATTGCTGCTCCTCATTTTGGTCGCTTTCAGCTCTTTTCAGATCGAACCGAACCATTTATTGCCCATCATGGAGGCGGACGCGAAATCGCTGCTCCGGGCAGGATTGTTTTTTACAAGCACCTTTTCGCTGACGCCTGTCCTGCTGTTGATGATCTACCCCGCTTCGGTCGACGATCCCCATTCGGCCCGCAAAGCTTTTTTGTGGGGGACGGCGGCGGCGGGCGTCTTGATGATCGCCGTCATTCTGCTGAGCATTTCAGTGCTCGGGGCCGATATGACAGCCAGGCAGATTTTTCCAAGCTATGCGCTTGCCAAAAAAATTAACGTAGGAAATTTTTTGCAGCGGATCGAAATTGTAGTGGCGGGCATGTGGTTCATTTCGATATTTGTTCGAATGACGATTTATTATTATGCGGCCGTCACGGCTATCGCCCAGACGTTCAAGCTAAAGGACTACCGCTTCCTGGTCTTGCCGGCGTGCATCATTCTGGTGACGCTCTCTCTCATTGTTCATCCCGATATTGTGCATTCGACGAAATACGATCGGGAAGCCTGGCCAGCTTATGCCGCCGTGTTCGGCTTTCTGCTGCCGCTGCTGCTTGTCGTCGTGCATGCATTTCGCAGCGGGGGAAGGACGGACGGAGACGGGGACGAACAGGCCGGATCTTCCTAGGTGCAAGTCCCGCTCTATGCTCGTTCGTGAACTTACCGCATCATTGGAACCGGCCGCGCGGCTTACTCTTTTAATCTATGAATGCCGGAGGGCGGTTCTATTATCTCTTATTCTCTCATAGGTTTATAGCAGACGTCACATTTACTGCATAACCGGGAGGTAGGAGCGATTGAGAAAAATATTGGTCGTATGGGTGCAAGGGCTGGACGGGCCCCGCGTCAGACGTTTGTTGGTGACCGGCAAGTCGTTTTCGCTGCTGGCGTTAAGCTCGATGCTCTTTTTTATTTTGCTGGGGGTTGCAGGCCTCGTTCAGCAGCAATCGCCGCAAGCGTCCTCTTATTCGATGAGGGGCATCGCGGCATCGGTATCAAGCGGTTTTTTTGCGGACATGCTGGAAATGGAGATGCCTTCCTTCTACAGCGGCATTCCTTCGGAATCGATCGGCGGCAAAGAGATCGGAGCGTTTCTGATCCGCAGCTTGACCGGCATCAATCCGAAGGATCCCGGGAGCATGCTGGCGGCCGAAATGCCGGGCATGGAAGGGAACGACGCCTTTCTGATCCGCAAAGGGGTCGGCACCGACACCGATGTCGGGCCGCAGGACCATGTCCCTCCCGTCGCCGGCCTGGACGATGGGGAATCCGATCGAGACCATGGAGGAGGAGGCGGCAGCGGCGATGACGGCATCGGAGATGACCCGTCCGAACCCGAACCTTCCGCAGCCCCGAAACCGGCCGCAACGCCTTCGACGGGAAAATCCAAAGTCGTCTTCATCTACCATTCGCATAATCGGGAGTCGTGGTACCCGGAGCTGGAAGAAGGGGCCAAACACCCGGACTCCGTCACGAAAAACATTACGCTTGTCGGCAAACGGCTGGCGGAGAAGCTGGAGGAACGGGGTGTCGGCGCGATGCATTCCGACATCGATTATCCGTCCGCGATCAAAGGCTACCGCTATGAGCTCAGCTACAAATATACGTCCAAGACGGTCAAGGAAGCGTTGGCCAGCAGCGACGATCTGAAGTTCATCTTCGACATTCACCGCGATTCGCAGAAGCGGAAATATACGACGGTCGATATCGGCGGCAAAAGTTATGCGCAAGTTTATTTCATCATCGGGCACAAAAATCCGAACTGGAAAGAAAACGAAGCGCTGGCCGCCCAAATTCACGATGCGCTGGAGGACAAATATCCCGGCATTTCGCGGGGCATTTGGGGCAAGTCCGCGGCGACGGGCAATGCCGAGTACAACCAGTCTTTGTCGCCGGGAAGCGTGCTGATTGAAATCGGCGGCGTCGAGAATACGCTGGAGGAGTCGTATCGGACGGCCGATGCGCTGGCGGAAACGATCGCTTCGATTTATTGGAAAGACGAGGAAGTGTCCGGAAAGGAGTAAGACGCCATGAATCGTAAAGGATGGAAGCTGCTGCTGGTCGGCGGGGCGATCGCGTTTCTCGTCATATACGGCATTGAAATGTCGACGGCCGGCATCGAGCGAATATACGGCCCCATGGAGGGCGGAGGCACGGCGAGCGGTCGGTATGCGGAGCCGGAGCCGGAATACGCAAGCGACACGGAAAGACGCATTGCGCAGCTTGAGAAGGAGCTGGCCGAAATCAAAAACGGCGGCTTGCGCGAGGAAAGGCTGCCCGGCCTGTCGGCCGAATCCGGCGATTCCGCGGTCGACAAGCTGGCCCATTCCGCTTCGGGGCTGCTGCAAACCGCCTCCAGCAAGAGCATCCGGTTCGTCGCGTCGCTGTTCGGAAGTTTGATGGAATAATTGCTGTCAATCCCTCTTGCTGATATAATAGGAAGAATGATTGGAATTTATGTGTCATATGGGGGATACGCATGACTGACGTTCGCGAGCGGCAGAAACGAATCAGAAACTTTTCGATTATAGCGCACATCGATCACGGCAAGTCGACGCTTGCGGATCGTATACTGGAATATACGGGCGCGTTGACTTCGCGGGAGATGCAGGCGCAGGTTCTCGACCAGATGGACCTGGAGCGCGAGCGCGGCATTACGATCAAGCTGCAGGCGGTGCGCCTGTCGTACAAGGCCGACGACGGCCAGGAATATTTGCTGAACCTGATCGATACGCCCGGACATGTCGACTTTACGTACGAGGTATCGCGCAGCCTTGCGGCTTGCGAAGGAGCTTTGCTGGTCGTGGACGCCGCGCAAGGGATCGAAGCCCAAACGCTGGCCAACGTTTATTTGGCTCTGGACAACAACCTTGAAATATTGCCCGTCATTAACAAGATCGATCTTCCGAGCGCCGAGCCCGAACGCGTCAAGGGTGAAATCGAGGACGTCATCGGCCTCGACGCCAGCGAAGCGGTGCTGGCTTCCGCCAAGGCGGGGATCGGCATCAAGGAAATATTGGAGCAGGTCGTCACGAAGGTGCCGGCGCCGGAAGGCGACCCCGACCAACCGCTTAAGGCGCTCATTTTCGACTCTCACTATGACGCCTACAAGGGCGTGATCGTGTACGTCCGCGTCATGGACGGCAGCATCAGCGCCGGCAAAAAAATCCGGTTTATGGCGACGGGAGCGGAATTCGAAGTGATCGAGGTCGGCGCCTTCAAGCCCCGCATGACGATTGTGGACGAATTGTCCGTAGGCGACGTCGGATTTGTCGTCGCCGGCATCAAGAACGTGAAGGACACGCGCGTCGGCGATACGATTACGGAAGCGAAACGTCCGGCTCCGGAGCCGCTGCCGGGCTACAGACGGATCAATCCGATGGTGTTCTGCGGGCTGTACCCGATCGATTCGCAGGATTACAACGATTTGCGCGACGCGCTGGAGAAGCTGGAGCTGAACGACGCTTCGCTTCGTTACGAACCCGAATCGTCGACGGCGCTCGGCTTCGGATTCCGCTGCGGCTTTCTTGGATTGCTTCATATGGAGATCATTCAGGAGAGGATCGAGCGCGAATTCAACATTCCGCTCATTACGACCGCGCCAAGCGTTATCTACAAGGTGACGCTGACCAACGGCACGTCGATGGACATTGACAATCCGTCCAACTTCCCGGAATCGGGCAAGCTGGACTACGTGGAGGAGCCTTACGTCAAAGCGAGCGTTATCGTGCCGAACGACTTCGTCGGCGCGATCATGGAGCTGTGCCAGGGCAAGCGGGGCGAATTCCTCAACATGGAATATTTGGATACGAACCGCGTAACGCTGACCTACGACATCCCGCTGTCGGAGATCGTATACGATTTCTTCGATCAGCTGAAATCGAGCACGAAAGGTTACGCTTCATTCGATTACGAGCTGTCGGGCTACCGCAAATCCAATCTGGTCAAGATGGATATTTTGCTTAACGGCGAGAATGTCGACGCCTTGTCGGTCATCGTGCACCGCGACCGCGCGTACCAGCGGGGAAGGATCATTTGCGAGAAGCTGAAGGAGCTCATTCCGCGCCAAATGTTCGAGGTTCCCGTTCAAGCTTCCATCGGCACGAAGGTCATCGCCCGCGAAACGGTCAAGGCGATGCGCAAAAACGTATTGGCCAAATGTTACGGCGGAGATATTAGCCGGAAGCGGAAGCTGCTGGAGAAGCAAAAGGAAGGCAAGAAGCGGATGAAGCAGGTCGGCAGCGTCGAAGTGCCGCAAGAGGCGTTTATGGCGGTGCTCAAGATCGACGAAAGCTGACGGCTTCACTATCAAAGCCGCATGGGAGGAGAGTGCCGCTCTCCTCTTTTGCTTTGCCCGGCCATGCGCCAACTGGTGAACGTAGAGGAACGCCCCGACAGGGGGAGGAGGCGAACTTATGATAATGTCTGAAGCGCCGCGCGCGTTATATATTCATATCCCTTTTTGCACGAACAAGTGTCATTATTGCGATTTCACCTCCTATGTGCTGAAAGGCCAGCCGGTGGACGAGTATTTGGACGCGCTGGAAGCCGAAATGCGGCTTACCGTCGAGTCGCTGCCGCCGGAGCGGATCGATACGGTGTTCGTCGGCGGAGGAACGCCTACCGTTCTGACTCCCGGCCAAATGACCCGGTTTTTGAATGCGGTGCAAAGCCGGTTTCCGCTCGCGGCGGACGCGGAATTTACGATGGAGGCGAATCCCGGCACGACGGACCCGGACAAGCTGGCGGCTATGAAAGCGGGCGGCGTCAACCGGATCAGCTTCGGCGTCCAGTCGTTCGACAACGGTCTGCTGGAGCGGATCGGGCGGATCCATAATACGGACGACGTATACCGCAGTTTGGACAATGCGAGAGCCGCAGGGTTTCGGAACTTGTCGATCGATCTCATGTTCGGTCTGCCGGGCCAGACGCTCGGGCAGCTGGCCGACAGCGTAGAGAAGGCGCTGGCGCTCGAGCTTCCTCATTATTCGCTGTACAGCCTGAAGATCGAGGAAAATACGCTGTTTCATAAGCTGTACGAGCGCAACGAGCTGCCCCTTCCACCGGAGGAAGAGGAATACAACATGTTTCTTCTATTAATAGAAAAGCTGAAATCGGCCGGTTACGTCCATTATGAAATCAGCAATTTCGCGAAACCGGGCTTCGAAAGCCGGCATAACCGCACCTATTGGCGCAACGAGCCGTATTACGGCCTCGGCGCGGGAGCGCACGGCTATGCGAACAGGCTTCGCCATGTCAACCTGAAAGGAATTACCCCGTACATCGACTCCGCGCGCGCGGGACTTCCCCGGCTGGAGGAGCACCGGGTATCCGAGGACGAAGCGATGGAAGACTTTATGATGGTCGGACTGCGGCTGCTCGAAGGCGTATCGGCGTCGCGGTTCGCCGGACAGTTTCCCGGCGAGTCGCTGGAGGAGCGGTTCGGAACGGTCTTGCAATCGCTGGTGGAGAAACAGCTCCTCGTCCGTCTGGAAACGGCGGGGGATGTCGTTTACCGGCTTTCCGATCAAGGCTTGCTGCTCGGCAATGAGGTGTTTGCTTCGTTTTTGGAAAACTGAGGGGCGGATTCTCCCGAAAATCGGAAAAATGCCGCTTGAGAATTAATGCGCGATGATGTATATTTATTCATATTGATTGTAACTTCCATGGGATGGTATCGAGGTGAGGCAGCTATGCAGGCTCTGCAGGCCGTATGCAGACGGGCGACGTCGGAAGACGTGGAGACATTGTACGAATTAATTAAAGGTTACGCCGAACAAGGAGTCATGCTGCCTCGCTCGCGGGAAGCGCTCGCCCGTTCGATCGACACGTTTGTCGTTGCGGAAGCCGGCGGCGAAGTAGTCGGCTGCGGTTCGCTGACCCGTCTGGGGGACGAATTGGTGGAAATCCGTTCGCTCGGCATTACGGAAGGCTACAAAAGTTTAGGCATCGGCAGCAAGCTGGTGGACGCGCTGATCGAGCAGGCCCGAGACTTGGGCATCTCCCGGGTGATGGCGCTGACGTACGCGGTGCCTTTTTTTGAACGAAACGGCTTCAAGGTTGTAGACAAGGAAATTTTTCCGGAAAAAGTGTGGAAAGACTGCGTTCATTGCCCGAAGCAGTTCGCTTGCGACGAAATCGCAGTTTTGAAGCTGCTGGATTGAAAATAATGGCTTAAACTTGCCGAACCGACTTGACAATCGTCAAGACGGTTTGGTATTTTTGTATTATCAATTAGCACTCGATTGTGTTGAGTGCTAACGAGACGAATAAGGGCCGTTTTGATGCGGACTGAATACGATGGAGGGATTGAAATGCTGACGGAACGACAACGTATGATATTAAGCGCCATCGTGGATGACTATATTCGTTCGGCCGAGCCTGTCGGTTCGCGCAGCATTTCGAAGCGCGGCGACGTCGGCTTCAGCCCTGCGACGATTCGGAACGAAATGGCAGATCTGGAAGAACTCGGATTTCTCGAACAGCCGCATACATCGGCGGGACGGATTCCTTCTACGAAGGGATACCGTTATTACGTCGACCATTTGGTCAAGCTGAATGAAGTGAGCGACAGCGATCTTAGATTGATGCATTCCATCGTTACGGAAAAGCTGAACCGGATGGAGCAAGTCATTCAGCATGCCGCCCAAGTATTGTCCAATCTGACCAACTATACGTCGATTTTGCTCGGGCCCGAGCTGCTCAGCAATTCCTTGAAGCATTTCGGCCTCGTTCCGCTGGAAGGCAATTCGGCGGTGGCGATTATCGTCACCAATGCGGGCCATGTGCAGAACCGCACGATTTCGCTTCCGGAAGGCCTCAGCATGAGCGACATGGAGAAGGTCGTCAATATTTTGAACGCGAAGCTGTCCGGCGTTCCGCTCGTCCGGTTGAAATCGAAGCTGTACGCGGAGGTCGGAGAGGAATTGTCACGCCACGTCGAACATTACGAGGGGCTGCTGGCTGCCCTGGATCATGCGTTGAACCGCGAGGAAGTGCATCGGGTTTATTTGAGCGGCATGACGAATATGCTGACCCAGCCAGAATTCAAGGATGTCGACAAGCTGAAGACGATTCTGGACCTGCTGGATGAGACTCCCGCCATTATGAAATTGTTTTCTTCGCTTCCGGCCGGAATACAAGTCCGCATCGGAACCGAAAATGACCATAAGGCGATCAGCGACTGCAGCCTGATTACGGCTACGTATGCGATTGACGGCCAGCCGCTCGGCACGATCGGCATTTTGGGTCCGACCCGAATGGAATACGGCAAGGTTATCAGTCTGCTCGATTTGATTTCGAAAGATCTGGGGACTATGATGAGCCGATGGTACAAATAAGCTCGTCTTTCAGACAGGCGGGCTTATAAGGAGGTGATAGGGTGAGCACGAAGGAACAACAGGAAGCGGCCAACGCGGCGGAAGAAATGGCGCAGGAACAAGAAGCGGTTCAGCACGAGGAACAGGAACAGGCTGCCCATGATGAAGCCTCTGAAGAGGCTGAAGCTTCCGCTCAGGCGGAGAACGGCGACGACCGTTACGCCGAGCTTGCGAAGCAAGTCGAGGACTATCAGCAGCGATACTTACGCGCGCAAGCGGATTTCGACAATTTCCGCCGCCGCACGATGAAGGAAAAGGAAGAGCTGGGACAATACGCTTCGATGAAGCTGATCGGCCAGCTGCTGCCCGTAGTGGACAATTTCGAACGGGCGGTTGCGGCCGCGGCGGGCAACAAGGATTACGATTCGTTGGCCAAGGGCGTGGACATGATTTTCCGCCAGCTGGCGCAAACGCTGGAACAGGAAGGGCTGAAGCCGATCAACGCCGTAGGCGAGCCGTTCAATCCCGAATACCATCAGGCGATCATGCAGGTCGAGTCCGAAGAGCATGAAGAGGGCATCGTTGTCGAGGAAGTGCAAAAGGGCTACATGCTGAAGGATAGAGTGCTGCGTCCTGCAATGGTCAAGGTCAGCGGCTGATCGAAGCGATTGATTCATATATACATTGACGGGAACATAAATAAGGAGGCGCTCGAGAGATGAGCAAAGTAATCGGCATTGACCTTGGAACGACCAACTCCTGCGTTGCAGTCATGGAAGGCGGCGAAGCCGTCGTCATCCCGAATCCGGAAGGCAACCGGACGACGCCGTCGGTCGTCGGCTTCAAGAAGGATGGAGAGCGCATCGTCGGCGAGACGGCCAAACGTCAGGCGATCACCAATCCGGACCGTACGATCATTTCGATCAAACGTCATATGGGCACGAACCATAAAGAAAAAATTGACGACAAGGAATATACGCCGCAAGAAATTTCGGCCATGATACTTCAGAAGCTGAAGTCCGACGCGGAAGCGTACCTGGGTCAGCCTGTCACGCAGGCCGTTATTACGGTGCCGGCTTATTTCAACGACAGCCAGCGTCAGGCGACCAAAGACGCCGGCAAGATCGCCGGCCTGGAAGTGCTCCGCATTGTCAATGAGCCGACGGCGGCAGCTCTTGCTTACGGTCTTGAAAAAGCGGAAGATCAAACGATTCTCGTCTACGACCTGGGCGGCGGCACGTTCGACGTGTCCATCCTGGAGCTGGGCGACGGATTTTTTGAAGTTAAGGCGACGAGCGGCGACAATATGCTCGGCGGCGACGATTTCGACCAAGTGATCATCGATTATTTGGTGGCGGAGTTCAAGAAGGAGCAAGGCATCGACCTGTCGAAGGACAAAGCGGCGGTGCAGCGCCTGAAGGACGCGGCGGAGAAGGCGAAAAAGGAATTGTCCGGCGTCTTGACGACGACGATTTCCTTGCCGTTCATTACGATGGCAGACGGCGTGCCGCAGCACTTGGAAATGAATCTGACGCGGGCCAAATTTGAAGAGCTGTCCGCCGATCTTGTGGAGCGCACTCTTGGACCGACAAGACAAGCGCTGAGCGATGCGGGCATGTCGGCAAGCGATATTGACAAGATTGTCCTGGTCGGCGGCTCCACCCGCATTCCGGCCGTTCAAGAGGCCGTTAAGCGCCTGACCGGCAAAGAGCCGCACAAAGGCGTCAACCCGGACGAAGTCGTGGCGCTGGGCGCCGCCGTTCAAGCGGGCGTTCTGACGGGCGACGTCAAGGACGTCGTGCTTCTTGACGTGACACCGTTGTCGCTCGGCATCGAAACGGCAGGCGGCGTATTCACGAAGATGATCGACCGGAATACGACGATTCCGACGAGCAAGTCGCAGGTGTTCTCGACGTATTCCGACAACCAGCCTGCGGTGGAAATCCACGTGCTGCAAGGCGAACGCTCCATGGCGGCGGGCAACAAGACGCTCGGACGGTTCACGCTGAGCGACATTCCGCCGGCGCCGCGCGGCGTGCCGCAAATCGAGGTTACGTTCGATATCGACGCGAACGGCATCGTAAACGTATCCGCGCTCGATAAAGGCACCGGCAAGAGCCAAAAAATTACGATCACTTCGTCCAGCGGTTTGAGCGACGAGGAAATCGACAAAATGATGAAAGACGCCGAGCTTCATGCGGAAGAAGACCGCAAGCGCCGCGAGCTTGTCGAAGCGAAAAACAATGCGGACCAGCTCGTTTATACGACCGAAAAAACGATCAAAGATTTGGGCGACAAGGTCGATCAGGCGGAAATCGATAAAGCGAATGCCGCGAAGGAAAAAGTTACGGCAGCGCTCGCGACGGACGATCTCGAAGCGATCAAAAACGCGACGAACGAGCTGACGGAAGTCGTTCAAGCTCTGTCCGTCAAGCTGTACGAACAGGCGGCCCAGCAAGGCCAGGCGGGCGGCGCGGCCGAAGGCGACGCCGGCGCAGGCTCCAAAGGCCGCGACGATGTGGTCGACGCCGACTACGAAGTCGTGGACGACAAGAAATAAGAAGCCGCAGGCGAGAGGTCAAGGTCAGGCGTTCCCTGGCTTTGGCCTTCTTTCGCGAGCGGATGCGCAGCTATCATAGCACGCGCGTTGGGGAAACTTGTATATTTGCGACGCAACTTATGCGGAGGTGAGAACTGTTGGCCAACAAACGCGATTATTACGAGGTGCTGGGCGTCGGTAAGGATGCCTCCGCGGAAGATATCAAGAAGGCTTACCGCAAGCTTGCCCGCCAGTATCATCCGGATGTGAACAAAGAGGCGGATGCGGAAACCAAGTTCAAGGAAGTAAAAGAAGCTTACGACGTTCTTAGTGACGACGGCAAACGGTCGACCTACGACCGTTACGGCCATGTCGATCCGAATGCGGGCATGGGAGGCGCCGGCGGAGCCGACTTCGGCGGCTTCGGCGACATATTCGACATGTTTTTCGGCGGCGGCGGACGCCGGGATCCGAATGCGCCGCAGCGCGGGAACGATTTGCAATATACGATGACCATCGAGTTCAAGGAAGCGGTATTCGGCAAAGAAACGGAAATTACGATTCCGCGCACCGAAACATGCGATACTTGCCACGGTTCGGGCGCCAAGCCGGGAACGCAGCCTCATACGTGTACCGTTTGCCGCGGCAGCGGACAGCAGGAGGTTGTGCAGAACACGCCGTTCGGGCGCATGGTCAATCGCAGAACGTGTTCGGGCTGCGGCGGCACGGGCCGGATGATCAAGGACAAATGCGGAAATTGCCACGGCTCCGGCACGGTCAAGAAGCAGCGCAAAATTAAAGTGAACATCCCGGCCGGGGTGGACGACGGCTCCCAAATCCGGATGTCGGGCGAGGGCGAAGGCGGCCTGCGGGGAGGGCCTCCGGGCGATCTGTATATCGTTCTGCGAGTGAAGCGGCACGAGTTTTTCGACCGCGAGGGCGACGACCTGTATTGCGAGGTTCCGCTTACGTTTGTCCAGGCTGCGCTCGGAGCGGAGCTGGAAATTCCGACGCTGACGGAGAAGATCAAATTCAAAATTCCGGCAGGCACCCAAACGGGCCGCTATTTCCGAATCAAAGGCAAAGGAGTTCCCAAACTTCGCGGTTACGGCACGGGCGATCTGAACGTCAAAGTAACGGTCGTTACGCCGACCAACCTGACCGAGGAGCAGAAGGAGCTGTTGCGCCAATTCGGCGGTTTGTCCGGCGAGTCGGTCGATGAGCAGGAAGAGCATCATGAATCCATTTTTGAACGGATGAAAAAAGCGTTCCGCGGCGAATAGCGCGGAACGCTTTTTTTTCTACGACTGACCAATTAACTAACAAGGATTTCCTAATCCTCTGTCGAAGTATTAA
>CALAWP010000070.1 GCA_937895345.1 uncultured Paenibacillus sp.
GCCGCCCGGCTCCGCCGGCGGCGGCTGCTGCCGCCGGCAAGCGGCCGCGCCGCCCGCGAAAGCTCGCGGCGCCCCCGCGGGCGATCTTGAACCTTAAGAGGAGGAAATATCGATGGCACAAGCCTCTATCGTCGTCGTCGGCCTCGGATCCGGCGACCCGGATCAGCTGACGCTCGGCATATGGCGCCGAATTCAGTCGGCCAAGCGCGTATTTGTCCGTACGGAGCGGCATCCCGTCATGGAGCTGCTGAAGGAACACGGCATCGTCTATACATCGTTTGATTTTCTATATGAGGAAATGGGTTCGTTTCCCGAGGTGTACGAAGCGATTGCGGAGACGCTGCTGCGGGAAGCCTCCGCTGTCGAAGAGACCGTCTCTGATCGCGGGCCCGAATCGGCCGACGCGGCCGGAGCGGTGCTGTACGCCGTGCCCGGCCATCCGATGGTGGCCGAGCGGACGGTGCAGCTGCTTCGCGAACGTTGCGAGGAAGCGGGCGTCGGACTGACCGTGCTGGGCGGCGAAAGCTTTCTCGATCAGGCCTTCCTCAGCCTGGGCATCGATCCGATCGAAGGCTTCGCGCTGCTCGACGCGGCGGAGCTGAAGCCGTCGCTGCTGCAGCCGCGGCTGCATACGCTGATCGGGCAGGTGTACGACGATTTTACGGCGTCGGACGTGAAGCTGGCGCTTATGGAGCGGTATCCCGACGACTTCGAGGTCGTGGTCGGCCATGCGCTCGGTGTTGCCGGCGAGCAGCGCATTTCGCGCGTGCCGCTGTACGAGCTGGACCGCGGACAGCCTTACGGCAACTTGTCCATGGTATACGTGCCGCGCTCCGACGACCCGTCGCTGCTGAACCGTTCGTTCGACCGTCTGCACGAAATCGTCACCATTCTTCGCAGCCCGGAGGGCTGCCCGTGGGACCGCGAGCAAACGCACGCCTCCATCCGCAAAAACTTTATCGAGGAGCTGTACGAGGCGCTGGAGGCAATCGACAACGACGATCCGGCCGGCATGCAGGAGGAGTTCGGAGACGTCATACTTCAGGTGATGCTGCACAGCCAGATGGAGGAGGAGCTGGGCACCTTCTCGGTATACGACGTCATTCAGTCGCTGAACGAGAAGCTGGTGTTCCGCCACCCGCATGTGTTCGGAGGGCAAAGCGCCGAGGACGCGGAGGAGGCGCTCGGCAACTGGGAGCAGATGAAAGCGGAGGAGAAGCGGCTGAAGGGCAAGGACGGCGAGCGGAAATCTCAATTGGACGGCATACCGCCGGATCTTCCGGCGCTTATGAAGGCTTACAAGCTGCAGAAGAAGGCGGCCAAGGTCGGCTTCGACTGGGACGAGCTGGGGCCGGTGCTGGCCAAGATCGAGGAAGAGCTGAAGGAGCTGCGCGAAGCGATCGCGTCGGGCGATGCCGACAAGCAGGCGGACGAGCTGGGCGATCTGCTGTTCGCCGCGGTGAACGCCTCGCGGTTCATCGAAGCGGACCCCGAAGAAGCGCTCTCTCGCACGAACCGCAAGTTCAAAGCTAGATTTCAATATATCGAAGAGCAGCTTCGTATAAACGGCAAATCTTTTGACCAAACTGATTTACTAGAGATGGACCGTTGGTGGGAAGAGGCTAAGCGGCAAGCGAAATCTTGATCTTTTCGTCACAAATCGCCTTAATTCTGCATGATTCCCAAAAAAAATTGCAGCCGCCAGCAGGATTTCCCGCTCACGAGAAGAATATGTAATCTTCGTGAGCATTGAAATGGCCAATGGTACGGCGCGGATGCGCGCCGGTCGACCATAAGGGTAATTTTATTTAGGAGGAATATGATCATGAACAAAACAGATCTGGTAAACAACATTGCAGAGAAAAGCGGATTGACCAAACGCGACGTTGAAGCGGTTCTGAACGGCTTCCTGGGCGAAGTAACGGACGCTCTCGCGAAAGGCGACAAAGTTCAGCTGATCGGCTTCGGCACTTTCGAAACCCGCAAACGTTCCGGCCGCGTGGGCCGCAACCCGCAAACGGGCAAAGAAATTACGATTCCGGAATCCAAAGTTCCTGCGTTCAAAGCGGGCAACAAGCTGAAAGAAGCGATCAAGTAATACATGCGTCTCGATAAGTTTCTCAAGGTATCGCGGCTGATCAAGCGGCGCACCGTCGCGAAGGACGTGTCCGAGCAAGGCCGCGTCTGGATCAACGGCCGCGAAGCGAAAGCGAGCAGCGCCGTCAAGGTCGGCGACGAGCTTCAAATCCAGTACGGACAGAAGCTTGTTACTGTGCGGGTAGAGCGTTTGGCCGATACGACGCGCAAGGACGAAGCCGGCGAGCTGTACACCTTGGTGAAAGAAGAACAGCGTCCCCGCGAGAATGCTCTCGACTGGGAGTCATAACGAGGACGACAACAAGCCGCACCCTGACGTGCGGCTTTTTTGTGTCTGCAGAGCCGGATGCCGCCATCGATTTTCATCGTACAACCCTGTTCTAAACCTTGTCCTTCGGCCATAGAGTGATAGGGAGAATGAACGAAGCGGAGGAAGAGGCGATGGTGGAACACGGCAAAGGACAGAAGACGCAGGACGTAAAGCTGTTTAACCGGAAGCTGCTGGAGCTTACCGGCGTGGTGAACGTGGAAAGCTTCGACAGCGAAGAGTTTCTGCTCGAAACGGTTCTCGGCTATTTGACGGTGACGGGACAAAATTTGCATATGAAGCATCTGAGCCTGGAGCAAGGCTTGGCAGCCATTGAAGGCACGATCCATTCGCTCGCCTATCTCGACGGCACGGCCCCGGCGTCCAAATCCAAGGGGCTGTTCGGGAAGCTGTTTAAATGACGTTAAGCGTACAATGGCTGACGGTGGCGATGATGCTCGCGTCGGGCCTGGGCTTGGGCGCGCTGTTCGACGGCTACCGCGTCGTGTCGGGAGAGCTCAGGTTTCCGCGATGGTGGCTGCCGGTGCTCGATATTTTGTATTGGATGTTCTCGGCGGCGGTCGTCTTCCGAGTGCTGTATGCCAGCAACAACGGCGAGCTGCGGGCATACGTCTTTCTTGGCTTGGCGGCGGGCGCCGTTCTCTATTATTGGCTGTTCAGCCGCACGGTCATCCGGTTGGTCAAATGGCTGATCGTTGCGGCAAAGGCTCTCGTTTCCTTTGCGATCCGGCTGTTCGATTTCATCGTGGTCAAGCCTTTGCTCGTCCTTTATAAATTGCTGAAAGTCATTTTGGCATTTGGGTCTGCACTCACTATTTTCTTGTTGAAAATTATGCTACAATTGGTACGACCTTTTTGGTTTTTGCTGGTATGGCTCGTCCGGCCTCTCATTCGACCGCTGGGACGGCTGTTGTCGCCATACTGGGAACGATGGGAAATCCGTCGCCGGCTGGACAAGGCTGCGGCCTTTGCGGTGAACGGATGGCACAAGCTGGTGAGGAGGAAACGGAGCTAATGGCAACTGGAACCTCAAATAAAGCTTCCGGAGCGAAGCGCAGATACAAGCTGTGGCTTATGTTTATCGTCATGTTTTTGTGCTGGGCGGCGTATACGCTGTACGGACAGATGACGGAAGGCATGGCAACCGGGGAGAAGCTGGCGTCGATCGAAGCCCAGATGGAAGAAGCGCAACAGGAAACCGAGAGGCTGAAGCACGAAATCGAGAAGCTGAACGACCCCGAATACATCGCGCAGCTCGCGACGAAGGAACAGGGCATGGTGAAGCAGGGGGAACGCCAGATTTTCAGCGAATAACGGGTCTGCGGCAGGGATGAACGTCTGTTGACCTTCATTCGGCGCTTCGGTTATAATCACGTTAGAAGCAAGGTTGCCATGCCGACGCAGGCAATCCTTCCTAATACTTTTAAGAGAGGAACATTTTATTTTATGGCAATTGAAGTGGGCGCCAAGTTAGAAGGAAAAGTGACCGGTATTACGCATTTCGGGGCATTTGTCGACTTATCGGGAGGTGTCACTGGTCTAGTTCACATTTCAGAGATTGCCGATAACTACGTCAAGGACGTAAAGGATCACCTGAAAATTGACGACATCGTTAAAGTGAAAGTGATCAACGTAGACAAAGACGGAAAGATCGGACTTTCAATCAAGCAAGCCGTAGATCGGCCTGAAGGCGCGCCTCAGCATCGCGAACGCCAAGGCGGATTCGGCGGCGGAGACCGTTATAACCGCGGAGGCTCGGACCGAGGCGGACGTCCCTTCAATAAGCCATCGTCTGGCAAACCGTCGTACGGCGGAAAGACGTCATTCGAAGATAAAATGTCGCGTTTCTTAAAAGACAGCGAAGAACGTATTTCTTCTTTGAAGAAGAATACGGAAGGCAAACGCGGAGGACGCGGAGCGAAGCGCATGTAACTTTAATTGTCACCACATAGATGATAGCAGGGCCTTGACGGCTCTGCTTTTTTATTTGTCCTTCGATCCTCGTCCAGCGGGATTTTCAAAAGTCCGCATCCGTCCGCATATTTTGTGAAAGAGAAGGCGAATCGGGGCCGGGCGGGGCGACATTGTCGAAGCGGCGAAGCGGAAAAGTCGTTTCGGCGGAGTCCCGCGCGCCGGGACGAATAGTTTTCCCCGAACCTCTCTTAATCCCGACAGGTTCCTGCACATATTCGCCAAGCGGACGAGCGGCGCGCCCGCATTATTTTGCCGACGAACGAACGGAATTCGAAGGCTCCGGCTGCGGACAAACCCGCTGTGCGCTTGCGTTTGAGGACGGCCCGCCGGCTTGCGCGGCCGGAAATCATTTTGTCGGAAAAAAATTAGGGGACGGTTCCGTTAACTGACAAACTTCATGCGGACAACCCCATATAATGGGGGACACATTACTTTCGGAAATGGTGGTGTCTGCTGGTGAAGAAGGAGAGTGCATTCGGGGCTCCCGCAATAAAGCGGGCGGTAACGGGAAACGGGACTTGGCGCAACGGCAAGGCATGGAGATCGCTTGCGGGATTGGCGGGCATGCTGGCGGCCAAGCGATGGACGTTTCTGTTGGTCGGAATCGGATTTTTGCTTGGACGAGCCGTTATTCTGGAGACGCTGATGCCGTTTGCGGCCGCGTACTTCACGGTCATCTACTTTATGCGCAAAGATTTGTTCGCCTGGACGGCGCTGTCGCTGGCTGCGGGCAGCTTGACGGCGGCGGAGCCGGCTACGCTGTGGATCGCCATTGAAATCGCCGTGTTGTTCTTGCTGCTGAAAGGTTTGGAAACGTACGAGAAAGCGGAGCTGTCGACGGCGCCGATTCTGGTGTTTACGGCAACCTTGCTCGTCGGCATGTTCGAAGTGTTTATCGGGGATACGCTCAGCTGGTACAACTTTATGATGGCCGTTGTGGAGGCGGCGCTGGCATTTGTGCTGACGCTGGTGTTCATTCATGCGATTCCGGTGCTCACGATGACCAAAAAGTCGGCGGCGCTGAAGCACGAAGAAATCATTTGCGTCATGATCTTGCTGGCTTCCGTTATGACGGGGGCGGTCGGCTGGATCGTCTACGGCATGTCGGCGGAGCATGTCATGTCCCGCTACATGATCTTGCTGTTTGCGATGGCCGGCGGTGCGCCGCTCGGCGCTTCCGTAGGCGTCGTGGCCGGATTGATTCTCAGCCTGGCTGATTTCAGCGCCGTCGTCCAAATGAGCATGCTCGCCTTTGCCGGCTTGCTGGCGGGCTTGCTGCGGGACGGCGGGAAGATGGCCGCCTCGTTCGGCTTGCTGCTCGGCACTTCGATTCTGTCCATCTATATCGGCAGCCAGGCCGATGTGATGAGCTCCACCTGGGAGTCGGTCGCCGCCGCCGTGCTGCTTCTGCTGACGCCCAAGGGCGTGATCCGGACGATCGCCACTTACGTTCCGGGCACGAACGAGCACGCCAAGTCGCAGCATGAATACGCGAAGCGGGTGCGGGAGGTGACGGCGGAGCGCGTCGTCCAGTTTTCCGAAGTATTCCGCCAGCTGTCGCGCAGCTTCGGACCGCTCGGCGGCCTTGACGCTTCCGAGCCGAAGAAGGAGAGCGAGATCGGCCATTTCATGAGCGCCGCGGCGGAGCGCAGCTGCGCGCAGTGCCACCGGCAGAACGTATGCTGGGAAAACAAATATTTTCAGACGCATCAGATGATGACCGATATGATGACGAGGGTGGAGGAAAATCGCATTCCTTCTCCCAAGGAATATCCGCGTACATGGACGTCCCATTGCATCAAGGCCAATGAAGTGATGACGGTGATGCGCCATCAGTACGAGCTGTACCACCATAATATGCAGTGGAAAAAACAAATATGCGACTCCCGCCAGCTGGTGGCCGAGCAGCTGCTGGGCGTGTCGCAGGTGATGGACGACTTGTCCAAGGAAATCCGGCGGGAAGGCCAAACGCTCCATCTGCAGGAGGAGCAAATCCGGGAGGCGGTGGAAGGACTCGGCTTATCGATTCAAGGCGTCGATATCGTCAATTTGGAGGAGGGCAACGTCGAAATCGAAGTGTACCATACGTTTGATAAGGGATTCGACGAATGCCGCAAAATTATCGCCCCGCTGCTCAGCGATATTTTGGGGGAGCATATTGCGGTGAAGGCGGAGGCGCCGCCCGCCGCAAACGGCGAGCCGACCAAAGTCGTCTTCGGCTCGGCGAAGCAATACGAGGTCGAGACCGGCGTGGCCGGCGCGGCGAAGGGCGGCGACCTGCTGTCGGGAGACAGCTTCAGCCTGCTTGAGCTGGGCAACGGCAAATTTGCGGTCGCCATCAGCGACGGCATGGGCAACGGCGAGCGCGCGCGCCAGGAGAGCAGCGCCGCGCTGTCGATTCTGCAGCAGCTGCTGCAATCCGGCATCGACGAGAAGCTGGCCGTCAAATCGGTCAATTCCGTGCTGCTGCTCCGCTCGGCGGAGGAGATGTACGCTACGGTCGACCTGGCGATCGTCGATTTGTATACGGCGCATACGACGTTTCTGAAGATCGGCTCGACGCCGAGCTTCATTAAGCGGGGTAGGGAGGTCATTCCGATTACCGCCAACAATTTGCCGATCGGCATCATTCAGGATATTGACGTCGACTTCGTCTCGATGCAGCTTCAGCCGGGCGATACGCTCGTCATGATGAGCGACGGCATCTACGACGCGCCGGGTCATGCGGTGAACAAGGAGCTCTGGATGAAGCGGATCATCGGCGAGCTGAAGACGGACGATCCGCAGGAGATGGCGGACGCGCTGCTGGAAACGGTCGTGCGCTATCACGAAGGGGCGATCGTCGACGACATGACGGTGCTCGTCACGCGCATCGACAAGCATATGCCGGAGTGGGCGTCGTTCCGCTGGCCGGGCGTCGGCCGCATGGAGCGGCCGCGGACGGTGAGCTGACCGGGCGGGATATGCCTATATATGAAATAACCAGCCAAAGCGATGGCAACCGCAATGATCATCACGAGGACGCCGCCGGCTTCGGTCATCGTATAATACAAGTCGGCCGGCTCCGGTTCTCGAATCCAGAGTCGGTAGAACGACAATTGAAACAGGAAGGTGTGAAACTTCTCGTATTTGAAATTGGCACCATCCCAGGAGCATGACGGCCGGCGATAAGAGAAGAAAGGCGGGCCCGCGCGTGCTGCGGTATTCGGAATAGGCGGCGGCAACCAGCGTTGCAGGCGGATAGGTTTTTTCGCCAATGGAATAATTCCGGCCTTCGATCGTGACCAGGCGCTTTTGTCCGTCGCTTTGCACGCGGACGAGAGGGCCTGTTTTGCTGCCATAATAGGCGGTTTGCCCTTCTGCGCGCTGCAGTTTATATTCGTCCTGTCCGAAGTAAAAAACGGATTCGTTGAAGCAGGGCTTCGACCCTATCGCCGCCGCTGCGTAACGTGCGTAGACGTGCGTAGACGAGCAAGACGCAAGCTAGGAACGGGAAGCTCGGCGTCTTCGCCTTCCGGACCCACGATGTAACGGACATGTGCGCTCATCCTTTCTTTCATGCTGCTTCCGTTGTTTCGAAAATCGTGATTTTGGTGCGTTTAACCATCTTCAGGTTCGTAGTAGATTTTGTGGCGATCAGCGTGCTTGGGGTATCCGTAAGAAATAATTCGCTAATGGTCATAGGAGATGCTTAGAGAGCTAAATATGCAGAAGTTACATTCTAATGGACACCAGCGCGCCTTAGAGGAACATTTGGGCGTTCGAACCGGTATTTTTCAGCTCTAAGCTGCACTCATGACCGTTACATTTGCTGACTTCTGCTCTGGAGCCTCTA
>CALAWP010000071.1 GCA_937895345.1 uncultured Paenibacillus sp.
CCCAGGAGCTGCGCGAGAAGGGCGTCAAGATGAAGCTGTCCGCCGTCCGCAAAGTGGTGGAAGGCAAGCGCGTCGTCATGATCGACGATTCCATCGTGCGCGGCACGACGTCCCGCCGCATCGTCAATTTGCTGCGGGAAGCCGGCGCGACGGAGGTGCATGTGCGGATCACCTCGCCGCCGTTCAAAAACCCTTGCTACTACGGCATCGATACGCCGGACCGCAAGGAGCTGATCGCTTCGTACCGGACGGTCGAGGAAATCCGCAAGGAAATCAACGCGGATTCGTTGTCCTTCTTGACGGAGGAAGGGTTCGTGGATGCCGTCGGCGGCAACGAAGGCGCGAAAAACCGCGGCATGTGCCTGGCGTGCTTCAACAACGACTACCCGACGCCGGTGATCGAGGAATCGGACAAAAGCTGCAGCTGCTGACGGGCGGCGCTTGCGGCGGGAAAATCAGTTGCAATTATATATCGATTTGCGCATGCAAGACGAAGGCGGGATAAGCCCCGTCAAGCTTGCGGCGATGAACGGCGGGCGGATTTCCGCGGCCAATAGTTGTGAATGAGATGAAGGAGTGACTGGCCATGTCAGAAGCGTACAAAAAAGCCGGCGTCGACATTGCGGCAGGCAATGAAGCGGTCGAGCGGATGAAAAAGCATGTCAAGCGGACGTACCGTCCCGAGGTGCTGGCGGAGCTTGGAGGCTTCGGCGGATTGTTCAGCCTGGACAAGGACAAGTACGAGGAGCCGGTGCTCGTATCCGGCACGGACGGCGTCGGCACGAAGCTGAAGCTCGCATTTGCGATGGACAAGCATGACACGATCGGCATCGATGCGGTGGCGATGTGCGTGAACGACATTATCGTACAGGGCGCGGAGCCGCTGTTTTTCCTCGATTACCTGGCTTGCGGCAAAGTCGTGCCGGAAAAAATCGAAGCGATCGTCAAAGGCATCTCCGAAGGCTGCCTGCAGTCCGGCTGTTCCCTGATCGGCGGCGAAACGGCCGAAATGCCGGGCATGTACACGGAAGAGGAATATGACATCGCCGGCTTTACGGTCGGCATCGTCGACCGCAAAAAGATGATCGACGGCTCGTCGATCGCCCCCGGAGACGCCGTGATCGGCCTTGCCTCCAGCGGCATTCACAGCAACGGCTACTCGCTCGTGCGCCGCTTGCTGCTGGAAGAAGCCGGCTGCGATCTTCAAGAACGGCTGCCGGAGCTGGGCGGCGCGAAGCTGGGCGATGTGCTGCTGGAGCCGACCCGCATTTACGTCAAATCTGCTTTGAAGCTGATTGAGGAAGTTCAGGTCAAAGGGATGGCGCATATTACGGGCGGCGGCTTTATCGAAAATATTCCGCGCGTGCTGCCGGAAGGCGTCAACGTCGAAATCGAATACGGCTCCTGGCCGATTCTTCCGATCTTCGAGCTGATGCAGCAGAAAGGCAATATTTCGAATCGCGATATGTTTACGACATTCAATATGGGCGTCGGCCTCGTTGTCGTCGTGCCTGCGGAGCAAGCGGACGAGGCGCTCCGCATTGCCGGCGGGCTGGGCGAGAAGGCTTACCGGATCGGCACGGTGACGGAAGGAAGCCGCGTCGTAACGTTTACGGGAGCTGAAGTGTAATGGCGCTTCGCATCGCAGTATTCGCATCCGGCCAGGGCACGAATTTTCAGGCGATGGCCGATGCGGTACGGGAGGGGAAGCTCGATGTCAACATCGAGCTTCTTGTCTGTGACAAGCCGTCCGCTCCCGTCGTGGAACGCGCCCGCCGGGCCGGCGTCGGCACGTTTCTGTTCAAGCCGAAGGACTATCCATCGCGGGAGGCGTACGAAGCGGAAATTTTGGACCGGCTGCGGGAGCGCGGCGTAGAGCTGATCGTGCTGGCCGGCTATATGCGCATTTTGACGCCGGTGCTCGTGGAGCCGTATTACGGACGCATGATCAACATCCACCCGTCGCTGCTTCCTTCTTTCCCGGGGCTGAACGCGATCGGGCAAGCGCTCGACTACGGCGTGAAGGTGACCGGGGTGACCGTTCACTTTGTGGACGGCGGGCTGGACAGCGGCCCGATCATCGCGCAAACGGCCGTTGACATCCGGG
The DNA here is from genome assembly GCA_937895345.1 of uncultured Paenibacillus sp. GTDB lineage: Bacteria > Bacillota > Bacilli > Paenibacillales > Paenibacillaceae > Pristimantibacillus. The sequence goes on from CALAWP010000071.1 coordinate 2,108, forward strand.
AGGAGGATACGGAGGAGACGCTCGCCGAGCGGATCCATGCGGCGGAGCAAGCGCTGTATCCCCAAGTCGTAGGATGGATCGCGGCGGGGCGGGTATCGATCGACGGCCGGCAAGTCGCCGTCAGGCAGCAGTGATCATGTTCATACCACCATTCTATTTTTCAAGGAGGGCCTTTCAGTGGCTATTCGCAGAGCGTTAATCAGCGTTTCGGACAAAACGGGAATCGTCGAGTTTTCCCGCGAGCTTGCCAGTCAAGGCGTACAAATCATTTCGACGGGCGGTACGTTCAATCTGCTTCAAAAAGAGGGCGTGCCGGTCATCGGCATTTCCGACGTGACGGGGTTTCCGGAAATTATGGACGGACGCGTCAAGACGCTGCATCCGGCCGTGCACAGCGGGCTGCTTGCGGTGCGCGACAACGAGGAGCATCGGAAATCGATGGAGGAGCTGGGACTGGACTATATCGATCTGGTCATCGTCAACCTGTATCCGTTTAAGGAAACGATCGCCAAGCCGGACGTGACGTACGAGGACGCCATCGAAAATATCGATATCGGCGGGCCGACGATGCTCCGTTCCGCAGCCAAAAACCACGCCTTCGTAACGGTCGTCGTCGATGCGGGCGATTATGCGGACGTGCTGGACGAGATCAAGGCCGGCGGCGATACGACGCTCGAAACGCGCAAACGTCTGGCCGCGAAAGTGTTCCGTCATACCGCAGCCTACGACTCGCTTATTTCGGATTACCTGTCCAAGCAGGTCGGCGAGCCGCTGCCGGAAACGTATACGGTCACGTATGAAAAGGTGCAGGATCTCCGCTACGGCGAAAATCCGCATCAAAAAGCCGCGTTCTACAAAAAGCCGCTCGCGGCCGCAGGCAATGTGACGACGGCGGAGCAGCTGCACGGCAAGGAACTTTCCTACAACAATATCAACGACGCGAACGCGGCCCTGTCCATTCTGAAGGAGTTCGACGAGCCGGCGGTCGTTGCCGTCAAGCATATGAACCCTTGCGGCGTCGGCATCGGCGCGGACATTCACGAAGCGTACCAAAAAGCGTACGAGGCGGATCCGACGTCGATCTTCGGCGGCATCGTGGCGGCGAACCGCACGGTCGATGCGAAGACGGCCGAGCTGCTCGGCAGCATCTTCCTCGAAATTATTATTGCGCCGAACTTTGCGCCGGACGCTCTGGACATTTTGACGAAAAAGAAAAATATCCGCCTTCTGAAGCTCGGAGAGCTTGGAGCGTCGGCGGAGCGCAAGCCGGAATGGCTCGTGACGTCGGTAGACGGCGGCATGCTCGTGCAGGAAAGCGACGTGCACAGCCTGTCAGAAGCGGATCTGCAGGTGGTGACGAACCGGAAGCCGACGGAGGAAGAGCTGAAGCAGCTGCTGTTCGGCTGGAAGGTCGTCAAGCATGTGAAATCGAACGCGATTTTGCTGGCGAAGGACAACATGACGGTCGGCGTAGGCGCCGGTCAAATGAACCGCGTAGGCGCGGCCCGCATCGCCATCGAGCAGGCGGGCGGCAAAGCGGCGGGCTCCGTGCTTGCTTCCGACGCCTTTTTCCCGATGGGGGATACGGTTGAGCTTGCGGCCAAAGCCGGCATTACGGCCATTATTCAGCCGGGCGGCTCCATCAAGGACGAGGAGTCGATCAAGGCGGCCAACGACAACAACATCGCGATGGTGTTTACGGGCGTGCGCCACTTCAAGCACTAATCGATAGACAAGCGAGAGGGCATTCCGGCGGGGACATCTCCGCCTGATGTTCTTTACCGGTTTCAAAGAATGCTGCACGACTGAAGTTGGACAGGGGGAGGCAAACGTTATGCGTATATTGGTAATTGGCGGCGGCGGACGCGAGCACGCTATCGTATGGGCGCTGAACAAAAGCGAAAAGGTGAAGGAGCTGTTCTGCGCGCCGGGCAACGCAGGCATCGCGCGGCTGGCGGAATGCGTGCCGATCGCCGTTTCGCAGTTCGACGAGCTGATCCGGTTTGCAAAGGATGCAGCCATCGATCTGGTATTCGTCGGACCGGACGATCCGCTTGCGGACGGCATCGTCGACGCCTTCGAAGCGGCGGGAATCCCCGCCTTCGGCCCGAACAAAGCGGCGGCCGAAATTGAAGGCAGCAAAATTTTTATGAAAAACCTGCTCAAAAAATACAACATTCCGACGGCCAAATACGAGACGTTTACGGATTACGAAGCGGCTTTGGCCTATTTGAAGGAGCAGTCGGCGCCGATCGTCATCAAGGCGGACGGACTGGCTGCGGGCAAGGGCGTAACGGTCGCCGCAACGTTGGAAGAGGCGGAAGAAGCGCTTCGCTCCATTATGGTGGACAAAGTGTTTGGCGACGCCGGCAATCAGGTCGTCATCGAGGAGTTTTTGGAAGGGCAGGAAATGTCCATTCTGGCGTTCGTCGACGGCGAAACGGTCAAGCCGATGGTGCCGGCGCAGGACCATAAGCCGGTGTTTGACGGGGACAAGGGACCGAACACGGGCGGCATGGGCACGTATACGCCGCTGCCGCATATCGATCCGGCCATTGTCGAGGATGCGATCGTCAACATTATTCATCCAACGGCCAAAGCGATGGTCAGCGAGGGCCGACCGTTCCGCGGCGTCCTGTTCGCCGGGCTGATGATTACGAAGGACGGTCCGAAGACGATCGAGTTCAATGCGCGCATGGGCGATCCCGAAACGCAAGTCGTGCTGCCGAGACTGAAGACCGATCTTGTCGACATCGTGCTGGCGGCGATGAACGGCCGATTGGGCGAACTGGAGATCGAATGGAGCGACGAAGCCGCCGTGTGCGTCATTGCGGCGTCGGAAGGTTACCCGGGCTCCTATCCGAAAGGACGCGTCATTACCGGCATCGAGGAAGCGGAAGCGCAAGGGGCGCTCGTGTTCCATGCGGGAACCGCGGCGAAGGACGGCGAGCTCGTCACGAGCGGCGGCCGCGTGCTGGGCATCGTCGGGCTCGGCGCCGACATCGCGCAGGCGCGGGCGCGCGCATACGAGGCGGCGAGCGTCATTCATTTCGAAGGCAAGCACACGCGTTCGGATATCGCGGCTAAAGCGCTGGTGTAGCCGGGAGTGCGCGGCTAGCGGCGGCGGAGCGAAGTTCCGCCGTCGGTGTCAGTGCGTCGACGGTACCCGAGGAGCTGCAAGTACGCGTACGACCTTAGAGCGAGCGATAAGCGAGGAAAAGAGAGCTGCAAGTACGCGTACGACCTTAGAGCGTGCGATTAGCGAGGAAAAGCGAGCTGTAAGTACGCGTACGACCTTAGAGCGTGCGAGAAGCGAGGAAAAGCGAGCTGTAAGTACGCGTACGACCTTGAAGCGTGCGAGAAGCAAGGAAAAGCGAGCTGTAAGTATGCGTACGAACTTAGAGCGTGCGAGAAGCGAGGAAAAGCGAGCTGTAAGTACGCGTACGAACTTAGAGCGTGCGAGAAGCGAGGAAAAGCGAGCTGTAAGTACGCGTACGACCTTAGAGC
>CALAWP010000072.1 GCA_937895345.1 uncultured Paenibacillus sp.
ATGGTAATTTCCAATTCGACCGAATTAGGGACTTGACATTATACCGCTGGACTTTACCGAATCAAGACATGGATCATGCAACGACTGCGACTGCTTAATGATCAATATATTGTATGTAATTTGATTATAACATACTATATATAGAATTTCAGTCTTCTTATTTCCGCTTCTTGACAGAATCTCGAACAATCCCGCCTTATTAATATGGCGCAACAGGGCCATACTAATGACAATTGTATTCCATATCGTTCCGAAGGAGGGAAACGAATGGCCAACCATGATACGCCGCGCAGCGTTACTCCGGAACGTCAATCGGTCAGCCGCAAGCTGCATCCGCTGGTCGATCTGAATTTGGATCGTTCCTGGTTCGACGAGCTGCAGCAGCGCCTGTCCCGCAACGGCCCCTGGGACGACTGGACCTTGTATCAACTAGCGATGGAAGCGGAACAGGCGCAAATTGTCGAAAGCTTTGAAGAGCTACAATGCCTGCGCTCGCTGCCCGGTCTGGAACCGATGCCCCATCAGATCGGAACGGCCGGCAAAGTGCTGCATGAAATGGGCGGACGCGCGATATTGGCCGACGAGGTCGGACTCGGCAAGACGATCGAAGCCGGTCTCGTGCTGAAGGAATATATGGTGCGGGGACTCGTCAAGCGCGCTCTTATTCTCGTACCCGCCTCCCTGGTGCTGCAATGGGTGCGCGAGCTGAACCAGAAATTCGGCATTGCCGCCGTCGCGCAAAAGAAAGAGCATACTTGGGGCTACGACGTCGTCGTCGCCTCCATCGATACGGCCAAGCGCGAGCCGCACCGGGAGCGCGTGCTCGGAACCGACTACGACATGATCATTATCGACGAAGCGCATAAGCTGAAAAATAAAAAAACGACGAACTATCAGTTCGCCACCCAGCTTCGCAAAAAATATTGCCTTCTGCTGACCGCCACGCCGATCCAGAACGATCTGGACGAGCTGTTCAATCTGATTACTCTGCTCAAGCCGGGACAATTGGGCGGTCAAAGTGAATTCGCCGCCAACTTTGTCGTCGACAAGCGGCTGCCCAAGAACGAGGATCAGCTGCAGGAAGCGCTGTCGACCGTCATGATTCGCAACCGGCGCGGAGACGGCGGCATCCATTTTACGAAGCGGTTCGTCAAGAACGTGCCGCTCAAGCTGTCTCCGGAGGAGCAAGCGCTGTACGATGCGGTAACGGGCTTCGTCCGCGAGCGGTACGACGAAAGCGGCGGCGACATGAACAGCATGCTGTCGCTCGTCACGCTGCAGCGCGAGGTGTGCAGCAGCCGGGACGCCGTTTTTTTGACGCTGGTCAATTTGTTTAAGAAAACGGCGGAGGACTCTCCCCTTCGGCCGAAAATATGGGAGCTCGTCGAAGTGATCCGCGGCATCAAAGCGAATACGAAAGCGAAGAAGGCGCTGGAGCTGGTCAAGGAAATGAACGAAAAGGTGATCATCTTCACCGAATACCGGGCTACGCAGGAATATTTGCTGCAGTTTTTCCGTTCGCACGGCATGGAGGCCGTGCCCTATAGAGGCGGCATGAACCGGGGCAAAAAGGACTGGATGATGGACCTGTTCCGCGGCCGCGCCCAGGTGCTTATTGCCACGGAGGCGGGCGGCGAAGGGATTAACCTGCAATTTTGCCACCACATGATCAATTTCGACCTGCCGTGGAATCCGATGCGCGTCGAGCAGCGGATCGGCCGGGTTCACCGGCTCGGTCAGACCGAGGACGTCCGCATCTACAATTTGTGCACGCTTGGCACGATCGAGGAGCACATCGTCAATTTGCTGCACGAAAAAATCAACTTGTTCGAGCTGGTCATCGGGGAATTGGATCATATATTGGAAAAGTTCGACAAAGGCGATTCGATCGAGCAGCAGCTGGCGCGCGCCCTGCTCGCCTCGGGAGGCAATGAGGCCGAGCTGCAGCGGCAGCTGAAGGAGCTCGGCAGCTCGATCAACGAGCTTCGGAGCGAAGCGCTGACGGGCAAGACGAACCGGTACGCCGCCGGAGGCGGCATGCCCGTCCGGCTGGACAAACTTGGAGAAACGGTGGAGATGGGACCTTGAACGAAAAGCAAGTGCATCGTTACGTGAACCGGTATTTGGAAGCGACCGGCTGCACCATATTGGAAAAGTCGCCCGCGCATTTCAAGGTGAAGCTGTCCCCCGAAGCCGACCGGGAGTTGACGAACCGGCCTTATTATTGGAGCTTCGTCGACCGCGTCGGCGCCGAACCCGAGACGATGTCGTTTCTGTTTGTAACCGACAAGGTGCGGTACGACCGGGAAGCGGATGCGGCTTCGGCGGCTGTGCGGCCCGGTCCGGCCGCTCCTGCGGCCGACAGCCGGACGGCGGCGGCCGACGCGGCCTTGGCGCGTTCATTCGGATTTGTCAACAACAGCCTGAACGTGCCGTGGATTCCCCGGGAAGATTTATATTTCGGATCGCGCAGGCTGGAGCAAATTTTCGACGCCGTCAAGTCGCGGGGAAGCTTCGTCCATATGTTCCAGGAGCCCGACAGCCGGCGGGGCGGCAATCTGTTCCGCTCGATTCCGTACACCGCCTGGCTCGGCGTCAATATAAAAGTGGAGTTTGCTTGCGACCGCAAGCGCGAGGAAATTCACAGCTTTGGCGTTTCGATGGTCACCGGCCACTGCGCCGAGCGATTCCATGAACGGCTGCTGGGGCTGAAGCTGACGCCCCGGCTGCCTGCCAACATCCACGTCGCCTCCAACGGCATCACCTTCGCCAAAGCGCTGTCGATTGTCGAACAGACGCTCGAGCGCAAGCTGAAGGGGTACGACTACAGCTGGGCACAATCGGCCGCCGCCAGGCAGGAGGATGAGCTGGAGCGGATGAACGCCTATTACAAGCCGCTGCTGGAGCACGCCGCGGAGGACAACAAGCAGGCGATTGAGGAGCAGCGCCGGCAGCGCGAAGCGGAAATCCGCTGGCAATACGAGCCGCGGGTGACGGCAACCGCCATTAATTGCGGCATCTTTCATCTGGAGGGGATCGACTGAATACGGTTAGACGCCAATCGCTTTCATGCGCCAAAAAAACCGCGCTTCGCGCAAACATTGCCCGACAGCAAGCAACAGCCTTTTTGCGGCTTGTCCGCTACAATGAGATCCGAGGTGATCGCCAAATGAAAAAATCGTGGATCAAGCTTGCCGCCGCAAGCGTATGGCTGGCCGTCGCCGTCGCCGTCGCGCATGGACAGGCAGGGGCCGCTGCGGGAGCAGCCGGAGTCGTCGGCGAGCCGGTTCAGTCCCGGGTGATGCAGCAAGCGAAGAGCTGGGGCGAGGAATTGTCGAAGCAGGAGCCGTTCCATAGCTGGAAGAACGCCGAACTCGCCGTGTCGGCGCTCGGCCCGGGAACGCACAGCTGGATTGCGCTGTTTAGCCGGCAGCGCGAAACGGTCGGTTATATGATTATCCATGCGACGGAAGACGGCGGCTTTCGCCTTGGAGAATACGGTCTGGGCGCCTACTCGCCTTTCAGCGAACGGTCGCTCGATTTTTCCTTATCCGCACTGGAGCTCGCCAAATCGCGCACGCATACGGAGAAGCTGTATGCGACGCCTTTTGTGCCCGTCTGGAAGCTCGCTCACGGCAGCCGGGTCTATTATGCGGACGCCGTTACCGGCGAGCAGCTGCCGATGGAACCCGGCGATTGGGAAGCCGCGGTTAAGTCCGAGAACGAAAAAGCCGGACACGGCTTGAAGGAGCCCGATGCCCGGCTGGAGGCCGCTTATTCGATTCCGTCGTACGATCCTTATGCGACGATGCCATGGCTGACGTCGAAGCCGATGGCCGGCGGTACGAAGCTGGCGTCGAACGTAAAATCCGCCATTGCCGGCGGCAAAGAGATCCGTTATACGACCCAATTGTTCGACCGCAAAATCCGGTATGTATGGTCCGTCGTCGGCTATCACGAGTGGAACGGACAAGAGCTGTTCATCGCCCTCGACGCGGACGAGGACAGCACGGACCGCCGTTACATCCCCTTCGAGGAGCTGAAACGAAGCGGCGGCTTCTACCGGTAAAAGAGCGATCGTCCATTTATCCGTGCGCGACCGACAGGCATGAAGGAGCGCTTCAGCCATGAAAGCTCGCTTTCATCGTCCCGGCCAGCTCCGCAATCGTTATATTTTTCAAATGCTCTTCCATCTTGGCCTCGGCCGTTAATACAACCTTGCGAATTAGGCATTCCTCATGATTCATGCTGCAATCGAACATGGAAGCCGTTCCTTCGATCGCGTGAATAATATCCAGAAACGAAATCCGCTCCCAGTTCCGCTTAAGCTTGTACCCGCCGTTGGCGCCGGATGCGGACTCGATCATGCCGGCCTTCACCAGCTTGGTCAATATTTTGGACAAATAAGTGGGAGAAACGTTCTGACGCTCCGCCAGCGCTTGCACCCCGATCGGAGTATTCGGCGCAGACGACGCCAGCAGGAGCATCGTATGAAGTGCGTAATCCGTCGCTTTCGAAAATTTCATGCTTATCAACCACCCGCTCGTCGTTATCCTTTCGATCATAGCGTTTATCGATCGGCAACGTCAAGCATTGAGCATAACCGTACCGGACAGCCGGGTACAGTCTGCGGTTCGGTTATCGTCCCTTCGGCCCTTTGCTTCGCCACCAGATGAGGAAGCTGGCCGGCCCCCACCCGAACCATCGCGTCAGCCAAGGCTCGCGGCTCGCTTTCGCCGCAGCTTTGGCTTGCTTGCGTTCATCTTTGGGCGTCTCGATATATTGGACGAATTGCTCCGTTAAATATTTGACCAGATCGTCGCTCGCCATCTAGATTCCCCCTTCGACGTTGGCTTATTCTCATTGTTCCCCGGCGGCATCAAAATTAATCATGCATGACTTTCGCTTCGAACAGCCACCCTATGCTTACATTCCCGGAATCGAAGCCTTTCGGCTCCTGCACCGGTACGCTCCATCATTCATAATACGGAGGCACTGCGCCTATGAAACGCCATATTCGATTTATCTGCGCTGCCGCGCTGCTTGCCGCCGCCTGTTTCCACGGAGGGTCGGCTGCGGCGTCTCCTGCAAGTTCCGGTGATGTCCGCAACGATCACAGCTGGACGATGCCCCGTACGACGGTCATTATCGACGTTGGCCACGGCGGCATTGACGGCGGAACTTCTCACGGCGATTTGATGGAAAAAGACATTAATCTGTCGATCGCCCGCAAGCTGTACCTGCTTCTTCGAAGCCAAGGCATCCAGGCGGCGATGAACCGGAAAGGGGACTACGCGTTAAGCGACGAGAACCGGTGGCATCGCACCTCGTCCCGGCATCGCCGGGATTTGTCGCAGCGGAGAGCGCTGACGCAGGAAATCGAAAGCGAGCTGCTGGTCAGCCTGCACGTCAATTGGGCGCGCAACAGCGCCAAGCGGGGCCCTCTCGTGCTGCACCAGCCGACCGGCGAAAGCGCGCTGCTCGCTTTTTGCCTGCAGGATGCGTTAAACCGTCAGCAGCATACGTTTGCGCTGCCGAAGACCGGCGGCACGTTCTATATGCTGAGGCGGGTCGAGCAGCCGGCGGTTATCGTGGAGATGGGCTTTATCAGCAACGCTTCGGACCGCCGAATGCTGACGGATGAGGCCGGCCAGAAGCAAGTAGCCGAGGCTATCGCATCAGGCATCCGGCAATATAAATGGATCGCCCGATAAGGAACGCACCATATCCGAGGCTTTGACGAATCGCACGTTGGTCTGCAGCTTCGGAATCGTACTCTTCAGCACTGACGCGGTTTTCGGACCGGGCGGCCCGACATGTCCGATCGTCACGCAGCTTTCATGCGTCTCCAGATGCTTCTGGAGCATGGCGATTTGCTTGGAAATATGCTGCACCGTATAGACATCGTCCAGAAAAACGTCGTTCGACAGCAGCGGAACGCCGAGCTCCCGAGCCACTTGCGGAACCACCGTCTTGTGCGTCGTTCGGCTGTCCAGGAAGAACATGCCGCGCTCTTTGCAGACGGACAGCACGATGCGCATGATTCGCTCATCCGCCGTAATTTTGGAGCCCATATGATTGTTCATCCCGATCGCATGAGGCACGTCATTGATTGCGTCCTCCACTCTTTTCCGCACTTCTTCGTCGCTCAAATCGGAGGTGATAGCTCCCGGCCCGAGCCATTTTTTCAGTCCCTTGTTCGGTTCCATCGGCATATGGACGATGACGTCGTGCCCCCGCTTGTAGGCTTCCTCCGCGTCCTGCTTTGTCGTCGGCATAAACGGCATGACCGCCGCCGTGAACCGTACGGGCAGCTCCAGCATCGCCTCCGTTCCGGACATCCCGTTGCCGAAGTCGTCAATGACGATGGCCACGGCCCGCGGTTTGGTTTCCGCCGTTTCCGTTTCCTTCGCAAGCGCCCGTACCTTCACTCCGCCGCCATATAAGACGCCGCAAAGAACAAGCGCCGCGGCAACCGCCTTCGCGCCCCGGAAGCTTCGCCGCTCATTCTTTTCCGCCGAGCCTTGCATGCTCCGTTGTAATCCGCCGTTCGCTTTTGTCCGCACTGGCACGTCCCGCCCTTTCCTGGTCGTCATTATTGTTAATATTCCCCATTGACCGGCCGATTATGAAGAGATGTAAATGATGGAATAGGCTGAAAATTTAAACTTTGTCCAAAGCATTGACGTTGCAGCGTTCAGCATGCTAAGATAAATTTCGTCGATAAGACATGCGGTCGTGGCGGAATTGGCAGACGCGCTAGATTCAGGTTCTAGTGTCAGCAATGACGTGGAGGTTCGAGTCCTCTCGACCGCACCATCACCTTTACAATGACCGGCTCTTGAATTTCTGTCATGGAAATCAGGAGCTTTTTTGTATGCTTAGAAACACCCTGCAAAATTTTTTATAAATTAAAGCTTGACCTCGCCATGGACCATGTGGTATATTATTTTCTGTTGACACATTAATTGCGGTCGTGGCGGAATTGGCAGACGCGCTAGATTCAGGTTCTAGTGGGGTAACACCCGTGGAGGTTCGAGTCCTCTCGACCGCACCATCAGCTTTACAATGACTTTTTAAATGGATAAAGGGTTGTCCCGAAGGTCTTGAGGCCTTGGGACATCCCTTTTTTGTGCTGGGGATCGAGCAAGCACACTGCACCGTCCCCGCAATTAACCATAACGATATCATGACCGTTTCATTCGGCCTTTAATCAGCTTTTGAAACGTTTTCCCAAACGGCTATAAACGCAATCGTCCTCGCAATCCTGCTGCATCGATATTTGCAGGCGCATCAACTTTCGTTTTCAAGGCACAACACATCTCCAATCGCTTTGACTCCGTATCGTTCCTAACTTTGAGCAGCTTTAAACGGCCAACCATCAAACATGGACGAAAAATCGTTCATATCATCGCTGCAGTACTGCGAAATCGGCGCGAGTAAACGATAAATCGTTTATATCAGCTCTACAGACCAGCCAAAAGGGAAAGTTTGAACGATAAATCGCTCTAATCAACAAAGCAATTCGGCCCAAATTATGAGGATGGACGATAAATCGTTCAAATCGACTCAGCAGCACGGCCCAACCAATAGAATATTTTCCGCGAAAATTAGACGGGGCTTGCTGGATGTTCATCCCATGCAAATCGACGGCACTGACATATATTGCCCTTGAGGTGATGATAATGGCGATGCATAGTATGCAGCCTTCCGAGTTATGCAGAAGATTTGCAGCCATATTGAACGCGACGCCATCAGTAATTAACGGCGTTTGCACCGCTACACGGTCGCGGACGAATATTAAACCGATCGTTTTGGGTCGAAGAGCGGAATCGTTTATGTTTGTCCCGCAGGCGTACTCCTTCGAGAGCATGGATCGCTCGGGCAGAGCTCTATGCTTGGGAGAAACGGTGATTTTGCAGTCCGAGCTGAACCCTTTTATTTCGCGCCTTCGGAGACTGGGGATTAAGGTGACCGCAACGCATAACCATTGGCTGTTCGACTCGCCCCGGCTCATGTACATCCACTTCGAAGCCATCGACAGACCGCTTGCCTTCGCCAGGAAGGTACGGTTTGCCAATCGTGTATTGACGTCGCGCATTATCCGCGGACGCAGATAAGGAGGGTAATCCATGGCGAATTCATTCCAACGAACATGCGAGCAATTCGGCCGCATTCTTGGAGGCATGCATACGTCCGCCAATGGGGTATGCACCGTGATGAAATCGAGAACGAATATTCGGCCCGTCGTCCTCGGCCGGCGAGGAAGATCGTTTCTGCTTGTGCCGCAAATGTTCACCTTTGAATCGATGACGAGAGACGGCAGGGCGCTTTGCAGCGGAGAAACGGTAATTTTGTCGTCGGAAATTAACCGGTTTACGAGCAGGCTCCGCCGCCACGGCATCAAGGTTACGGCGATCCATAATCATTGGCTGTTCGACAGTCCCCGCCTCATGTTTATGCACTGGGAATCGATCGACCATCCGGTGGCGTTTGCGAGGAAAACGAAAGACGCGCTTAACGTCCTGACGACCCGGGTCGTCCGAGGCAGAAGACGATAAAAAATAAGAGAGCGGCTGCCGTTGGGCGGCTGCTCTCCGTTTATCCGGTATTTACACGTCAACCTTTCCCGGTGTGCCTCTCCGCCTCGTCCCACCGCACCTCGTACACGCGCGCCGAGCGGCGTTCGGGATGGACGACCTGCAAGGCGCGTTCCTCGGCGAGCCATTCGCAAGCAAGCGGCGCGGAAGCCGGGTAAGCGCAGGCTGCCGCCACGCCGGCGCCGCTAACGTAATCGCCCAGCGGCACAATCGCCGTATCCGCCTCCCCGTCCTTGCGCCATACGGCGATATATGCCCGGCCGGGCAGCCGCAGCCCGAGACTGATCCAGCCGTCCTGCTGTTTCGGCAGCCCGAGCGGCCAGAACGGCAGCGCTTGGCGAATGTCGGCGCGGATCGCCTTGTAATAATCGATCCCTTCCTTGACCAGCGCGCGGCGTCGCGGGGCGAGCTCCGCCAGATGGCCGCTCTGATGGACGCGCAGCAGCAAGGCGTTCACCATATTGAAAATGACTTCCTCGTCGTCGCCTTCCCGAAGCGGGTATGACCAGACCGCCGACTGCTCCGGCGTCAGCGCCGCGGGCGAGCTTGCCGCGATGGCCGCGTAGCGGACATAGTTTTCCTGATCGCTCGTCGACTGAATGCTGTGGCGGCTCAGCATCGCATAGTCCATTCGCATGCCGCCGCTGGAGCAATTTTCGATGACCAGCTGCGGATACCGGGCAAACACGCCGTCCAGCCAGCTCAAATAAGCTCGGTTATGCTGCAGCAAGCCGTCGCCGGGACTGTCGGCGTCCCGCTCCGTTCCGATGCCGGCGTTAATGTTGTAATCCATCTTGATATAGCCGACGCCGTAATCCTCCACCAGCCGGCGGATCACCTCGTCCGCATGGCGCACGACGGAGGGATGGCGGAAGTCCAGCTGATAGCGGCTCCGGTCCTTCACCCGGCGTCCATGCCGCATGAAATACCAGGAATCGTCCGTTTCCGCCAGCTTCGGACTGTTGACGCCCATCACTTCCAGCTCCAGCCACAAGCCGGGAATCATCCCTTTGGAGCGGATATAATCGAGCACGTAACGGATTCCTTCCGGAAACCGCTCCTTGGAGGGCAGCCACTCGCCGACCCCGTCCCACCATTCGCCCGGCGCATACCAGCCCGCGTCGATGCAATAATATTCGCAGCCGATTTCGGCAGCCGCATCGATAAGCGGCAGCTCCTTGGCCGTCGTAGGGGAACCCCACAAACAGTTCATATAGTCGTTAAAAATAACGCGAAGCAGCTCGTTGTCCTCGTTCGGCCGTCGCAGCATCCGGCGGTACAGCGTCAATTGCCCGGCCGCTTCCTCGAAGCCGCCTGCGCTTGCCCCGACCGCTGCGGGCACCGATTCGAATCGTTCGCCCGGCTTCAGCTCCAGCCACCAATGATTGTCATGCTCCGTCGGACCGCTGACGAGCAGCGACAGCAGATCGGCTTGCTCGAACAGCTCCCAATGCCAGGAGCCGTTATGCTCGATCTGCCAATACAAGCATTCGTCCAGCTGTTCGTTCTCCAGCACCGCCATTGGAATATGCTCCGCCGCGGACCAGGAGCCGGTATTGCTGCAGGCGATCCGTTTCGAGCCGCGGTCGGTCAAATGCGACAAGCCGAGCTCGGGCAGCTTGTATGAACGCCATTGCAGCTCGCTTTGCCAGCCGTTATGCGGAATGTGGAGCAAATTCGCTTCGTCGCGGCGGCCGTCCGCTTCCTTGCCGAAGCCGGTCAGCGCAAAGGACGATACATATTCGACGCCGACGGGCTCGGCGCCTTCATGAATCAGCTCGACCCAGCAGCGAACGATGCGAACGCCGTCGTAAAATTGCATATGCTGGACGGCCTTCAATCCGGTCCTTTCATCCGATAGCGCAATTTCCAGCTTGCGTCCCCGGCCGTTTCGATTGTCCGAATGACCGGCGTATTTCATCCGCAATCCCGGATAGGATGCGCGATGAATGCGGCCATGGTATTCCTCCCGGTCCTCGCCGCTAAGCTGCAGCTCCATCAACCGGCAAGCCTTCGCCTGACGGTCCTTCAACGCCTCTTCCTTGAATGGAGCGGGTCCGAAATGAAGCAGCCGCACGTCGCCGTCTTCCGCCGTCTCGAACGTCAAGTGCAAGCCATTTTCCTCAATATGGTAACGATTGGTCATGGGGCGTTCCGCCTTTCCGATCATAATTGTAGTATCCAACAAAACAACCTCGCGGCGCCATGCCTCGAGGTTGTCTGGTTTAAGCAAGACCGTTTGTTATTGCGCGGTGCCGAATTGCGTCCAAGCCTTCTGGATTTCCTCGATCACGGCATCCTTCTTTTTGCTTCCGCCGATATAAGCCTGCATCAGCTCGCCGAATTTCTGATGGTACGTATCCAGGGAGTAGTTGACGGACAAATCGCCGGACGGCTGAGTTTTCATTATTTCATCCATCTGCTTCGGCATGTCCAGATCCGGCAGCGGCGCATCCTGAATCGGCGGAATAACCTTCGCCACCGCGGAGAACCATTGCTTGCCGTACTCGGACGTATACAGCCAATTGAAAAACTCGATCGTTTCGTTGACGACCGGCGAATCTCTGTGAATGCGCAGCGCTTGGTCCGCGCCGGTTACGATTTGGGATTGCTCCGCTTTGTCGCTTACGGGATATCCGGCAATTTGAAGCTCGAAGTCGGGCGCAATTTTTTTGATCGCCTCTTCGTCCCATGCGCCTTTGCCCGTCAGGATGGCGGCCTTGCCCGTGGCAAAATCGCTCACTTGCGCGTTGCTGTCGCGCTCGAGCGGCTTGTTCGTACCGTGCTGCACCGTCAGATCGATAAACTTAAAGAAATTGTCGTACAAGACCGGATGGTCCTGGAACGTCGTCTCTCCGGCGATAAACGCGTCGACGAGCGCTTTCGGCTCCATTCCCGCGTCCGCGGCGGCAGCGTTCAAGAAATGCTGGAAAATATGCTTCCATACCCACCATTCCTTATAAGCGTTCGCAAATGGCGTTATGCCTTTCGCCTCCAGCTTGGCGATGGCGTCCTCCAGCTCGGCCATCGTTGCCGGCGGTTCTGCAATGCCTGCGTCGGCCAGCAGCTTTTTGTTGTACACCAGGTTCATCAGGTTGCCCTTGACCGGCAAGCCGAGCACTTTCCCGTCCGTGGAGCTCATATTCGCTTTCACCGCGTCCGTCATGGCGGCGGCGAGCGGCTCGTTTGTCAGGTCGGCGCTGTATTCCGCAAAGGTGTCGATGTCGCCCCCGGCCGTCGTTTGGAAGACGTCGGGAATGCTGCCGGCCGCGATTCTCGATTTCAGCACCGTGTTGTAGTCGGCCTGCATAATTTCGAGATTGATTGTCACGTTCGGCTTCACTTTTTTGTATTCCTTGATATAGGCGTTAAAGGCGTCGGTATATTCCGGCGAAGCGGTAAACATATTGATCGTCACCGGCTTGTCGCCGCCGGCGCCGCCCCCCTGCTGGCCTTCGCCCTGACCGTTGTTTCCGGCTTTCCCTCCGCCGCACGCGGACAGCAGACCCGCCATGAGCGCAAAGCTAAGCAGCAGCGGCATCCATTTCTTTTTGAACATATACACATCCCCCAGTCCTTAACGTGATTGTCGTGCTCGTTGCTAATTGTAAAGAAACGAGGCCGCGAGAAAAATGCATTTAAGTGGCGAGTTAAGGGTAAAAAAGCGGCCGCCGGGCGCCGCTTCACTTTTCTCCCCCTTCTTCCTGCAAGGCGCGGTATTCCGAAGGGGAGAGACCGCAGTAGTTGCGGAACGCTTTGCTGAAATAGTTTTTGTCCTTGAAGCCGAGCATTTCGGAAATATCTTGAATTTTCAGCTCCGGATGGCGCAGCAGCTGCTTCGCCTTGCCCATTCTGACCTGCTGCACGTATTCGTGAATGCCGCATCCGTATTCCGACTTGAACAGCTTCATCAAATATTCCCGGCTCAAAAAGTACTTGTCGGCGAACATGGAAATTTTAATGTCTTCGAAGTAATGGTTGTCAATGTAATCCTTAATATCTCCAATCCGGAACGATTGATTCAACGCTAGCGTCCGGCGAATCCGCTCCGCGTAATACGACGCGATATCCTTTACGAGGCGGCCGTATTGGGCGAAGGAGGCATAATCGGCCCGAAGCCCCATAAATCGAAACGGATGGTCCCTTCCGGCCGGCAGCTCTTCCGCCGGAACGCCCAGCTCCAGCGCGATGTCGTTCAGCCATACGATCAGCTCGGCCAGGCTCCGCTGGGCTTCCCCTAACGTAAACCGGCCCGCAGCGCGCCAGCTTTCGAGAAGCTCGTCCGCGACCGAAGCGGCGAGCGCGGCGTTCCCGGATTCGAGCGCGCTCCGGAAAGCGCGAATGCGGCTGCCGATCGGCGCCGTTTCCCGTTCGGCCGAATCCTGCCTTTCCTGGACGGCCGCGACGGCCGTCCCTCCTTTGTCGGCCGTTACCGCGGGCTCGTCCTTCATGGCCAGCAGATCAAGCCCGTCGACAAGAGCGCCGGCCGCTTCATAGCTGTCGGCCAGCCCGTCGATGGACGGATACGCCCTGCCGACGCCCGCCGCCGCGACGATGCCGAACAGTTCCCGCAGCGCGCCAACCGCTTTGACCAGCTTATGATACGCGTGATAGGCGATATCTTCTTCATAGCCGCCCCGGACCGTCAGAATAACCGCCATTTCCCGTTCCCTTCGCGGATGGACGAAGCTGAACGCTTGAAACGTGCCGCCGGCCGTCTCGTTCAGCACATTGGCCGCCGCAAATTGGAGCAGCTCCGCGTCGCCCCGAAACCGCTCCTCCCGAATGCGATCCTCGTTCAGCAGCCGGACCGCGGCGGCCGCATACCGGTACTCGTCGAGTTCCGCCCCGATAAGCGACAGAAACGCCTCGTTCGTCCGGTAATGAAACGATCGTTCGATAATGGAGCCGTATATTTTTTCCTTTAGCTTCGGCAGCGACAAGTTGAGGGCGATATTGCGGCTTACAAATTCGTCCTCCCGGAGCTTGCGCGCGCGGAGCACGTCCGTCGCTTTGCGGAGCGCGGCGTTCAGCTCCCGGCGGTTGATCGGCTTCAGCAAATAATCGACCACCTTCGAGCGAATCGCCTGCCTCGTAAACTCGAAATCGTCGTAGCCGCTGATGACGATCGTCAGAAGGTTCGGATATTCGTCCTCCAGCCGCTGCAGCAGCTCGGAACCGCTCATCTCCGGCATTTTCATATCGACCAGCGCGATATCGACGGATTGGCGCTCCAGCAGGCTGAGCGCTTCGATGCCGCTTGCCGCTTCGCACGTCTCCGCAATGCCGAGGCCGTTCCAGTCTCCCAATAGCCGGATCGCCTCCCGCACCGGCTCCTCGTCGTCAATGATCAGCAATTTGTACATGTCCGGCCCCTCCCAGCGGTATCGTCATCGTCAACCTTGTCCAATCTCCGTCCGACTGAATGTCCAGTCCGGCCTGTTCTCCATACAGCAGCTTCAGCCTCGCGGACAAATTAACGAGACCGATGCCGCCGCTTTCGTCTCTCGCCTCCCAATCGCTCTCCAGCGATTTCCTGACATGCTCGATCCGGTCCGGCTCAAATCCCGCCCCGTTGTCCGCAACGGTTATGCGGACCGCATCCCCGGCTCCGGAAGCCCGGATGACGATGCGGACCGGCCGGGAGACGCGCTCCAGCCCGTGCTTGATCGCGTTTTCGGCCAGCGTCTGCACCGACAGCTTCGGAATTTCCAGATCCATCCATTCGGCTTCCCACTCGTATTCCACCGCGAGCCTGGAGCCGAATCTGGCCTTCTGCAGCGACATATACCGGTCGATATGCTGCAGCTCGTCCCTGGCCAGCACCGTTTCCTTGCCGCTGATGCAATAACGGAGCGTCTGGGCAAGCGCGTCGACCATATCGGCGATGTCGGTCCGGTCGTGCCGCAGCGCTTTGGTCGAGATCGCCTGCAGCGCGTTGTACAAAAAGTGCGGGTTGATTTCCGACTCGAGCGCTTTGAGCACCGCATGCTTCTCGGCCAGCTTCAGCTTGTACCGTTCATTGATCCATTCGTTCGTTCTCTCCACCATCTGATTAAAGTGGCGCGACAAGTAAGCAACCTCGTCCGTGCCGGCCACCACCGCCTTCGCCTGAAAGTCGCCTTGGCTGAACCGGTTCATCTGCCGGGTCAGATGAAACAGCGGCCTCGTCGTCGCGCGGGCAAGCAATCCCGCCAGGATGACGGCCGCCGCCAGAAACAAGCCGCCGATGAGCAAGCTGAAATTACGGGTTTGTCTCGCCGCTTCGTCGATCTGGTCGTACGGAATCGGCTTGACGAGCAGCCACCCTTCGCGCGCGCCCCGGTCAAAGACGATCAAATAGCGGGTATTCCCGTCGGACCATTCGAACCGGCCGCCGGGCGATCCGGTCAGCCTTCCCTCGGCTTCCGATCGGACCATGCGTCTATAAAAGTCCAGATCGTCCGCATGAAAGGGCGTAAGATCGCCGCCGCTCAAAAACAGCAAATGCTGGCCTTCCTGAAACGGCACGTCCTGCAGCAGCTCGTCTTTGACGCCGGCATTGAAATAAAGCGACAGCACCGCCTGCGGCTCCCGGGTCGCGATCGATCGGAATACGCGGTGATAAGCCATAAAGCTGTCTCCCGTATCGACGGGATAGCCGGCAGCGGCCTCGGACGCGGAGAGCGACTGGTAAGAACGGTTGCGCGGGCTGCTCATCGCGTCCTTGTACCAGGTCAGCGACCTGACGTCGGCGCTTTCGCCCGTGCGCACCTGAACGTCGTAATGTTCCCGGGTGACGGAATAATAGCCGCCCGTTCCTTCGATGAACAAGACGATCGCCTCGAGATCGGACCTGGAAAAAAATAAATTCCGCAAGTATTGCTCCAAGTACATTCTCGAAGCGTACTCCTCGGATTCGTGCACAATGGCGTAAGCCAGCTCGTCGTAATGAATCTGGGGCAGAGACAGCGTTTCGATGCCGGCCATGTAGTCCTCCAAATTTTGGTTGACGAGCAGCAAATTGTTGGACGTGCTGTCGATAATGTTGCGGACGGACTCTTTCTGCAGCATGCCGAAGGAGATCATCGTCAGCGAGCCTACGGTCAGAATAATAACAATGGAAAACAACAAAATAAGCTTATTGGCCAGCCGTCCGGATATCCGCTTGGCCAGCGTCCGAAACGGCTTCGTTGCGCGCTCGATCATCCTTTACGCTCCTGTCGATTGATGTTCACGATTTTACCCTTAACTGATTGGATAAATCCATTTCAAGGGGATATCCCCGCTTTTATAATCACATTATAGTTTTATTCGAAATCGAACCAACACGCAAGAATCGAGGTGCAGCTGAGGATGTTTAAATCAATGGGCAAAACATGGCGGGAACGGCTGGAATTCGGCTTGTTCACGCTTCCGGTGCTTCTATGCATCGCTGTCGCGTTTTATATTCCGTTTGTCATGACCGCCCGTTATTCCATGACGAAATGGAACGGAATCGCGCAAAATCCGACCTTCGTCGGACTGGACAATTTCAGGCAAATTTTTTCGGGGGACGCCAACTTTGCCCAGGCTTCCTGGTTTACGGTCAAATACGCTTTGCTTTACATCGTTATCATCAACGTGCTGGCCATCGGGCTGGCCGTCATTCTCAACATGAAGCTTAGATCGACCTCCTGGCTGAGGGCGGCGTTTTTTATTCCGTATATTCTCAGTCTGGTTATCGTCGGCTTTATTTGGAAGTTCATTTTTATGCAAGGCTTCGAATCGCTGTACGAAAGTACGGGATGGCCGATCTTCAGCATGAGCTGGCTGGGCGAACCCGGACTGGCGTTTATATCGATCCTGGGCGTCTCGATCTGGCAGTCCGTCGGCTTCTACATGGTCATCTATATCGCGGGGCTGCAGTCGATTCCCGACGATCTGATGGAAGCGGCCACCGTCGACGGCGCAGGACCTCTGCGCCGCTTTATCAGCATCACGCTGCCGCTGCTGGCGCCGTCCATTACGATTTCCGTCTTTATGGCGCTGACGAACTCCATTAAAGTGTTCGACGTCATCCTGTCGCTGACGGGCGGCGGGCCGGGCGGCACGACTTACAGCGTCGCTTACGACATTTACCGCGACACGTTCCAGAACAATCTGTACGGATACGGCACGGCCAAGGCGCTCGTTCTGTTCGTTGCCGTGCTCGTCGTCACGATTATCCAATTGGCGGTATTCAAGCGCAGGGAGGTTGAAGCTTAATGAACGCAACGAATCGGAGCTCCGGCGCGCGCCTGCCGAAACTGCTGCTGGAAATCGTCATGATTCTGCTGTCGATCCTGTTTCTGTACCCGCTCTTTCTGGCGTTGAACAACTCGCTCAAGAGCTTCGGTGAGGTGATGACGGACGTCATCGCCCTTCCGAAGGCGCTCGCTTTCGAAAACTACTCGTACGTCTGGTCGTTTATCAACTATCCGAAGCTGTTTCTGAACAACTTCATCATTACCGGCCTCGGACTGGCGGGCATCATCTTCGTCTCGTCGATCGCCGCGTACAAGCTGGCCCGGACACGGACAAGAACGAGCGCGTTGCTGTATTTGCTGTGCATCATGCCGATGCTCATTCCGTTCCAGTCGATCATGCTCACCGTACTGCAGCTGGCCAAGCAGCTGAACCTGTCCGAAAGCACCTGGGGCTTGGGGCTGCTGTACTGGGGCTTCGGGGCGCCGCTGGCGGTGTTCATCTATCACGGCTTCGTCAAGGGCATTCCGCGCGAGATCGACGAAAGCGCGACGATCGACGGCGCTTCCGGCTTCCGGCTGTTCTTCTCGGTCATTTTCCCGCTGCTGAAGTCGGTCACGACAACGATCATTATTATCGACGTGATGTGGATATGGAACGACTTCCTGCTCCCGCTGCTCATGGTCAACGGCTCGCCGGACACGAAGACGCTGACGCTGGCTGCGTATACGTTCGTGGGCCAATATACGTCCGATTGGCAATATGCGATGACGGCCATGGTCATGGCGGTGCTGCCGTCGATTATCGTCTTTATTTTCCTGCAAAAGTATATCGTCAAAGGCGTCGTGGCCGGCGCGGTCAAAGGCTGATCCGAACGACAACAAAACAGGCATTCCGGCGAGGGCGAACCCTTGCTGGAATGCCTGCTTTCGTTAGTCGAACAAATCTCCGAATACGTCCAATACCGTCTTTTTCTTCTTGTACGGCCGGCCGTGCTTGTCGTAGCCGTATTTGCCGTAGCCGTGGCCGTACGAGCCTTGCTGGCCGTACGGTTGACCGTAAGAGCCCGGCTGCTGGCCGTACGGGCCGGGCTGGCCGTACGGGCCGGGCTGGCCGTAAGCGCCGGGCTGGCCTTGGCCGCCCTGCGGCCCGAATGCCGCCGGCTGACCGTAACCCGGCGCCGGGCGGCCGGCGTCGGGCGCGCCGAAGCCGCCTTGGCCGCCTTGACCGAACGCCGCCTGACCGCCGGGCGGCGGTCCTTGCGGCGGCTGGCCGGCAAATCCGCCGCCGTCTCCCGTCCCATGCGGGTCGGCCTGTCCGGCAAAGTCTTGCGCTTCCCGCTCCAGGCGCTCATAATCGGCCTGCACTTCCTTGACCCCTTGCAGCAGCTTTTCCAGTTCTCCGCGATCGAGCCATACTCCCTTGCACTGCGGACAGATGTCGATCAGAACGCCTTCCTTTTCGACTTCCTTCATTCTAATATCGTCGCAAACCGGACATTTCATTTCCCATCACTCCTTATGTAAATTGGTTTGTTCCAGTCCAAGCGGGCCGACACGCGGCTCCTCGGCCGGCCTATAAAGGTAATCCCGGCTCAGCTTCACTACTCTTCGGCTGGGCTTGCGCACCATAACGGAGCTGTCGTCCCAGGCGACGACAATGCCAAGCACGTCGTTCGCTTCCAGTTCATCGCGTACGACCCGTACCTGCTCGCCGCTTTGGCGAAACCGGTCCAGCTGTTCTTCCGTAACCCGCACGTTACCCTCCTCCTGTCGCACTTTATTAATTATGTTCAAAAAAAGCCTCAATGACAGCATACGCAAATCATCGAGGCTTGCTTTCTATCGTCGCGCCGAATAACGCCGCATATCCGTTAACCGACATGCTCCCTGGAATCGTTCGTTTCGTACCATTCGTCCAGGACGCGCGATGACATGACGCGATTCGAAATATATTGCGCCTGCTTCTCCGTAAACGAATCCTTCCACGCAACGGACAAATCCTCGCACAGCTTCACGATCGTGAGCAGCTCGGACCAGGCGACGTAACGCTTATACCAGAAAAATTGAGGATGCTCGATCATATAAGGATACAGGTCGTCAAATTCGGTATGCTTGCAATCCAAAGCTCTCTCGAAATGAGTTTTGGCATCCGAAAGCTTTCCGTTCAAATAATCCGCAGATATGTTTCCCATCGCATGTGCCTCCCCTCGGTCACTACCTTTATTATAGTCGAAATCCAGGCACGGGAAAAGTGCGGCGCGCCTGGTACATCTTACTCAAATTTGATCGCGCCGTCCGCCAGGGATGCGATGCGTACGAGCGATTCGACCCGAACGCCGCTTTCGCGCAGCAGCCGGCCGCCGGATTGGAACGACTTTTCGACGACGACGCCCATGCCGACCAGCGTCGCGCCCGACCGCTCGACGATCTTGATCAGCCCTTTGGCCGCGTCGCCGTTGGCGATAATATCGTCGATAAACAAGATGCGATCATCCGCGCTCAGAAACTGCTTGGAAACGTGCAGGTCGGTCACGATCCCTTTCGTAAAGGAAGGCACGCGCTCGCTGTAAGCGTCGGGATCGGCGATCACCGTCTTTTTCCTGCGCGCGAACACCATCGGCACCCCGAGCACAAGCGCCGTCGCAAAGGCCGCCGGGATGCCGGACGATTCTACCGTGATCACTTTTGTTACGGATTGTTCGGCGAAGCGGCTGGCAAATTCCCGGCCCATCTCCATCGTCAGCTCGGGGTCGACCTGATGATTGATAATGGCGTCCATACGCAGCACGTCGTTGGACAATACGGACGATTCCTCGATAATGCGTTGCTTTAACTTTTCCATGTTACATAACCTCCGCCAAAAATCCCTTTTCGATAAATTACCATAGGTCGGGCAAATCATGCAACCGCCCTTCCGGCAGCCGCATCGTTTATTTTTCAAAAAAAAGAAACATTATTCCAGTTTGAAGCGTTTAACTAGGTATATAGGTTGAACCGGTTCATAGAGGAGGCTTACCGATGACCCTGAGCAAACGTTCCAAGCAATCCGTCATTGTCCGGCTTGCCGCCGCATCCGTCCTGACCCTGCTTGCGGCCGGCTGTCAAAGCGCCACCCCCGCCAATAACGGTACCGGCCCATTGTCCGCGACGGGTCTCGAAGCCGAAATTGCGGCCAACGGCCCGCAGCAATCGTATTTGCAAAATGCCAAAGGCTCCTCCGGCGCCGATCCGGCGGACATTGGCGATTCGTCGCCGGAAGCCGCCTACGCCAACGCGGCGGGCGCGGGCGACGGCGGCGAGCAGGAGCGGGACGGCAGCTGGAATGCCAAGAAGCCCCTGCTGCACGGCATTTCGTTCGGCGACAGCATCGCCGATATCCGGAAGCGCCACGGAAAGGAACAGGACAGCTACACGCTGGAGGAAAGCGGCGGCAGCATTCGCGTATTGGATTATGAAGGCTTCTCGGTCGGATTTTCCGATAAAGACGCCCTCCGCTTTGTAGAAGTATTCGGCAGCGGCATGCGAACCGGGGTGAACGGCCTGAAGATCGGAGACCATCCCGACAAGGCGCTGCAAGAGCTTGGCAAGCCAAGCAAGCAGACCGACTATCTGATTGCCTATGAAGCAACGGGCGGCCTCCTGAAGCTCGACGTCGATCCGAAACGGAACGAGATCGTTTCGGTGAAGCTGCTGGCTCAGCAAGGATAATCGCCCGTGCAAGATTCGCCATATCGCGCTTCACGCCTCTCGACCGCCGCGGCGGTTGAAGCCGGCCGTCTTTCCGACGGCCGGTTTTTTTTATGCTAACCTTTCGCGACGCCTTCGTCTTTCATAATTGGAGTCATCTTCCGTCCGGCTTGGACATACCTTTTTAGTATAGACAAGTTATAGGCAAGCTGGAATGGAAAGGAAGAAGCGCCATGCGGAAACGGACGGGACATGTGCTGCAGATTGCGTCGACTTATATGGGAACGATCGTAGGGGCCGGCTTTGCAACCGGTCAGGAGATCTTGCAGTTTTTTACAAGATTCGGCTATTGGGGGACGGCGACGATTGCCGTATCCACCGCTATGTTCATCTGGCTGGGAACCAAAATGATGATCATAGCGGGAGAAATTCGCGCCAAATCTTACGAGGATTTGAACCTGGAGTTGTTCGGCCAGCGTTACGGGAAGCTGATCAGCCACTTTATGCTGGTCATCCTGCTCGGAGTAACGGCGGTTATGCTGGCCGGCGCGGGGACGATCTTTTACGAACATTGGAACATCTCGTATCAGGCAGGGCTGCTCATTACGATCGCGGGAAGCTTCCTCCTGCTCCGCAAAGGCATGAAAGCGATTCTCGCCGTCAACGCCGTCGTCGTTCCCGTCATGCTGCTTTTTACCGTCCTGGTTATGATCGATACGTTTCAAACGCCCGGCTCCAACAAATTTTTGATTTTGGCTACCGATTATTCTCCTTGGGCCGCATGGGCTTCTCCGTTTCTGTATACCGCCTTCAATCTGACCCTCGCTCAAGCCGTGCTCGTGCCGCTCGGCGCAGAAATTCGCGACAAAAAAACGATTCTGATCGGCTCATGGTTCGGAGGAATCGGCATCGGATTTATGCTGCTCGCCGGACACATCGCCTTGTCGGTCCATATGCCCGGCATCCAGCAATTTGCGATTCCAATGGGCGGCATTGCGAGACAGCTGGGCTACTACGTGCAGCTCATCTATGTTTTCCTTATTTTTGCCGAAATCTTTACGACGCTGATCGCCGACATTTACGGCTTGACGCTTCAGCTGCAGGAAAGAACGAAATGGAACCGCGAGCTGCTGACGATGATCGTGCTCGTCATCTGTTATATCGCCAGCCAGGTCGGCTTCGGCCCGCTGCTCTCCACGCTGTATCCAATGTTCGGCCTGATCAGCCTGGGCTGGCTGCTGCTTATGATCCGCAAGCGGGTCGCCTACCGGCGCTCCTGAAACGGCGGAGCTTCCGGCATGCCTGCAGGGCTCAAGTCGACCAGCTTGGCGTCATGGATCACGGACAGCAGTCCGTCCCGGACATGCTCGTGACACGTAAAATAGATCAATTGCCGTTCGGAGGAAATGTCCGCCAGCAGCCGGGCCGAAGCGGCCCATCTTTCTCCGTCGAAGTTGACTAGAGGATCGTCCAGCATCATCGGCAGCGCCGCGCTGCGGGAAGCTTCCCGGGCAAGCGCCAGCCGCATCGCCAAATATAGCTGTTCTGCCGTCCCCCGGCTCAGCAGCGAGGCGTCGATCTGCCGCCGGTCCGCCGTCTCGAGCGCCAGCTCCGGCCGGTCGCGCCGCGCAATAACGCCGCGATATCTTCCGCCGGTCAGCCGCTCGACATACCGGGACGCACAGCGCAGCACGACGGGCAGCCTCTCTTCCTCGTATATGCGCTTCGTTTGCTGAATGAGCGCGAGGCTGACCGCCAGCACCGCATACCGGTCCGTTCCGCGCTCCAGCCGGGAGGCTGCCATCTCCCGCTCGACGAGCAGCCGTTGCCGCTTGTCCTCCTCCTGCAGCGCTTCCATGGCCTGGCGCAAGCTTCCCCGCTGCTCCAGCAGCTCCCGCTGCCGCTGCTCCAGCCGTTCCTTCTCCTGCCGCGCCTCTTGCCAAGCCGCCCGCAGCTCTTCCTCGTCATGGCCGAGCCACAGCTCCTCGAGCCGGTTCAGCCGTTCCGCCGAATGTCCCGCATGCAGCTGGATCTGCAGCTTTATCAGCTCCTCATCCAGTCCGGTCAGCTTGCGGCGGTCTTCCAGCGCGGCGGCGTACCGGCTCTCGTCTTCCGTCCCCGCCGCCTCCATCATTTGCATTGCCTGACGCTCAAGCTCCTCCAGCTTCGCCCGGACGGCCTCGCTTGCCGAACGCAGCTCCTCCAGCTCCCGGCGAAGCGCGTCATGCTCCGCCCGCGCCTCCGCATGACGGCGGATTTCCGCCTGCAGCAGGCGCAGCGCCAGCACGGGATCGCCTGCGGCATGGCGCAGAACGTCTCCGCAGCCGTCGCACAGCGCTTCCGCCTGACGGGCGTAAGACGCCGATTCCCGCCGGGCGGCGGCGGCTTTGGCCGACAGCCGGTCGTACTGGCGCAGCTTCTCCAGCGCTTGCCCGCCCAATTCGAGCACCTCCAGCGCGGCGGCCGGCGACAGACTTCCCGGCAATCCGCGCCGCTCCAGCCAGGAGCGCCATTCCAGCTCGCCGCTTCGTCGAATGGCCGCCGACGCCTCCGCCTCCTCGGCTTTCCGTTTCGCCGCTTTGGCCCATTCGGCCAAACGAGCCTCTTGATCGGCCAGATCGCGGGCGGCGCGCTCGCTTGCGCCCAGCGCCTCGAGCTGCGCCTGAACGGCCGCCTGGAGCGCGGCGCGGGCCTGCTCCGCTTGCCGGCGAAGCTCCTCCGTCCCGCCGGCCCCCAGCAGCCGGCTTGCCGCCGTATCCGGACGGACCAGCAGCGCGCCGAGCGCTTCGCGCACGTCCGCCTCCCGCTGTTCCAGTCCGGGCGGCCCTCCCCGCTTGGGCTTCACCATTCGCCGCCGGCCTTGTCCGCCGCGCTGCGAGACCAGCGCCGTCCATGCCACCGCAGCCGCCCCAGCGGCGGCGGCCCACGGCCATACGGCCGAGCCCGCCTCGCCCATCGCCCCGCTCCAGGCGGCCGCCGCCGCAACCAGCGCGCCTCCGGCCGTCCCGGCTCCGGCAAGCATCAGCGCCGTTCTGCGGCCGGATGCGGCGGCGGGTACGCCCGCCGTCCCGGCGGCATCGGCCCTCGCCCGCTCCAGCTCCCAATGGCGCAGCGCCTCGTCCAGCCGGCGCCAAGCC